>NZ_PCOT01000001.1 GCF_002979415.1 Microbacterium sp. MYb72
GTGCCCCCTGCCCCGCAGGGTGCGGATACGACGTCACCGCAGATGCCGCCGGTTCCTCCGGTCGCTCCCCCTGTCGCGCAGCCGTCGCCCGCCTTCCCGGCAGAGCCGCCCGCCTTCCCCGCGGAGCCGACCGCGTACCCGGCGCAGCCTCCGGCATATCCGGCGCAGCCGCCGGCTTTCACGGCGCAGCCCCCGGCTTTCCCGACGCAGCCCCCGACATACCCGGCGGCGGCCAGCATTCCCGCTCCCGCTCCCGCTCCCGCTCCCGCTCCCGCTCCCGGCCCCTCGTACCAGGCGCCTCCCGGTGCGTATCAGGTCCCGGTGGGCGGCTATGCGGCCCCCGCAGGAGCCTACGCCGCACCCGAAGCGGCATCCGTGAAGCCCAAGGGCCTGCTCGGCACCCTCTCGCTCATCCTCGCCGTGGTGGCCGCGATCGTGATCCCGATCATCGCCGGAGTCTCCGGCTTCGAGATCGGCCGCCGCCTCCCCTCGTCGGGGATCAACACGAGCGATCCCGAGTTCCTCTCGCTGCTCTCCCCCGCGCGGGATCAGGTGCTCTGGACGGAGATCTCGTTCTGGGTCGGCACGGTGCTCGGCATCGCGGCGATCGTCGTCGGCATCATCGCGATCGCCAAGAAGCAGCGGCGTGGCCTCGGCATCGCCGGCCTGATCCTCGCCGTGATCGGCGCCGGAGCCTTCTGGGTGATCCTGCTGTTCTCGGTCTCGATCGGCACCGCGACGGGCCTCGGCGGCTCCTGAGCCCCGACGGGATCAGCGCGGCGCGTGGTGCTTCTGCTGCGCCGCGAGCAGTCCTTCTGCGACGAGGAGCTCGACGGCATCCGCCGCGTCTGAGACGAGGATGGGCAGGTTCGCACGCTCGTCCTTGCCGAACGGAGACAGCACCCAGTCCGCGGGATCCTGTCGCCCGACCGGCCGTCCGATGCCCACGCGCACGCGCGGGAAGTCGGGGGTGGTGATGGCGCGCGCGATGTCGCGGACGCCGTTGTGCCCTCCGTGGCCTCCACCGGTCTTCAGCTTCACGGTGTCGAACGGGATGTCCAGCTCGTCGTGCACGACGATGATCTGCTCCGGCGGCACCGAGTAGAAGCGCGCGAGGGCCGCGACCGGCGTGCCCGACACGTTCATGAAGGTGTTCGGCTTCGCGAGCACGAGCTTGTCGCCGCCGGGCCGCAGCCAGGTCTCCACGACCCGCGCCCCGCCCTTGTGCTCGCGGAAACTCTCGTTCCGACGGGAGGCGAGCTCATCGACGACCATCTGCCCGATGTTGTGCCTCGTCGTCTCGTACCGGGGTCCCGGGTTGCCGAGTCCGACCACCAGCCAGGTGGATGCCATCTCATCGTCCTTTCGCCCGCGCGTCCGCAGGACTCGGTCAGGATACGACAGAGGGGGCGCGATCTGCTCGCGCCCCCTCTGCGGTGAATCGGTCGGAGATTACTCCGCGGCGGCCTCGGCCTCGGCGGCGGCGTCCGCCTCGTCGTCCGCGGCGGTGCCGGAGGACGGGACGGAGATCGCGACGACGAGCACCTCGGGGTCGGAGAGCAGCGTCGAGCCCTTGGGCAGGACGACATCGGCGGCGGTGATGTGCGCGCCGTCCTCGAGACCCTCGATCGAGACCTCGAGGTTCTCCGGGATGTGCGTGGCCTCGGCCTCGATGGACAGGGTGGTCGCGTCGAGGTTCGCGATGGTTCCGGAAGCGGACTCGCCCACGAGAACGACGGGGATGTCGATCGTGACCTTCTCGCCCTTCTTCACCACGAGCAGGTCGATGTGCTCGATGATCTGGTGCACCGGGTCCTTCTGCACGTCCTTGACCAGGGTGAGCTGGTCGCCCTTGCCCTCGATCTGGAGCTCGAGAACGGCGTTCGCGCGACGGATGATGAGCGAGACCTGGTGGCCGGGCAGTGCGACGTGCACCGGCTCGGTGCCGTGGCCGTAGATGACGGCGGGGATCTTGCCTGCGGCGCGGAGGCGGCGGGCGAAGCCCTTGCCGAAGTTGCTGCGCAGCTCGGCCTGGACCTTGGTGTCTTCAGACATGTGGTTCTCCTTCGGGACACGCAGCGGTGCGCCACGCGGTGGTCTATTCGTCATGATCTCGAACGCAGACGCGCGAGAAAGCCACCGGGCCTGCTCCGCCGCGTCGATAACGGACGCCTGCGCACGCGCAGAAGCGTCCCTCGCCGAGGTACATCCTCAATGGTACCCGATCACCCGATAGGCTGTAGCCACCGATCATCCCACCCAGATCACGGAGAATCCCATGCTCGACGGCGCCTTCCTCTCACACGCACTCGCATGGCTGATCGGCGCGATGACGGTCTGCGCGGCGGTATTCACCTTCGGCGCGCTGTTCTCCCTCGGCCGCTCGGGCTACCGCAAGGACTGACTCCCCCGCGCCTCCTCGTTCGTCGGATGCTCCGCGCATCCACGACACACGCGCGCTCCCGCTCTCCACGTCGCGATAATCTGGGTTCATCCCCTACTTCACGATCGAGGAGCCCTCTGTGCCCGAAGCATCAGCGAACATCGGAGTCGTCGGACTCGCCGTCATGGGTTCGAACCTCGCCCGCAACCTCGCGAGCCGCGAGGGCAACACCGTGGCGATCTTCAACCGCAGCTACGAGAAGACGCAGTCCGTGCTCGACGCGCACCCGGAGGCGGGCTTCATCCCGGCCTCCACCTACCAGGAGTTCGCGGACTCTCTGCAGAAGCCGCGCACCGCGATCATCATGGTCAAGGCCGGCGGCCCGACGGATGCCGTAATCGACTCCCTGGTCTCGGTCTTCGAGCCCGGCGACATCATCGTCGACGGCGGCAACGCCTTCTTCCCCGACACGATCCGCCGCGAGAAGGCCGTCCGCGAGACCGGCATCAACTTCGTCGGCGCCGGCATCTCCGGCGGTGAGGAGGGCGCACTCCTGGGCCCGTCGATCATGCCCGGCGGTTCCGACGAGTCGTGGGTGACCCTCGGCCCGATCCTGAAGTCGATCGCCGCCGTCGCCGAGGGCGAGCCGTGCGTCACGCACGTCGGCCACGACGGCGCCGGCCACTTCGTCAAGATGGTGCACAACGGCATCGAGTACGCCGACATGCAGCTCATCGCCGAGGCGTACGACCTCATCCGCCGCGGCACGGGCAAGTCGCCGGCCGAGATCGCCGAGATCTTCGCCGAGTGGAACAAGGGCGAGCTGGAGAGCTACCTGATCGAGATCACCGCCGAGGTGCTGCGCCAGATCGACGCCGCCACCGGCGAGCCGCTGGTCGACGTCATCGTCGACCAGGCGGGCGCGAAGGGCACCGGCGCATGGACCGTGCAGACGGCCCTCTCGCTCGGCGTCCCGGTCTCTGGCATCGCCGAGGCCACCTTCGCCCGCTCGCTGTCCTCGCACCCCGAGCAGCGCGCCGTGGCATCCGCCCTCCCCGGCCCCGACGAGGAGTTCGCCGTCGCCGACCAGGAGGCGTTCATCGAGGACGTGCGCCTCGCGCTGTACGCGTCGAAGATCGTCGCGTACTCGCAGGGCTTCGACGAGATCCGCGCCGGTGCAGCGGAGTACGACTGGAAGATCGACCTCGGCGCCATCTCCAAGATCTGGCGCGGCGGCTGCATCATCCGCGCGCAGTTCCTCAACCGCATCGCCGACGCCTACGACGCCGAGCCCGGGCTGCCCGTGCTGATGACGGCGCCGTACTTCGCCGAGGTCTTCGGTCGCGCCCAGGCGGCGTGGCGCCGCGTGGTCGTCGCCGCTGCCGAGGCCGGCATCCCCGCTCCCGCGTTCTCCTCGTCGCTGTCGTACTACGACGGCATCCGGGCCGACCGCCTGCCGGCCGCCCTCGTGCAGGGCCAGCGCGACTTCTTCGGCGCGCACACCTACAAGCGCATCGACAAGCCCGGCACCTTCCACACGCTGTGGTCGGGCGACCGCACCGAGATCGAGGCGGAAGACACGCACTGAGCGCGTCCGACACCATGACGAAGGCCCCGGCTCACCGCCGGGGCCTTCGTCATCTGCTCAGCGCGTGATGTCCTGCACTCGTCCGTTCGCCAGACGCAGCCGCCGCGTCGCCCGACGGGCCACGGCCGAATCGTGTGTGACCACGATCATCGTGATGCCCTCGGCGCACAGGTTCTCCAGCAGCGTGAGGATCTCGTCCCTCATGCTCTCGTCCAGATTGCCCGTCGGCTCGTCGGCCAGCAGCACCCGTGGGCGCTTGACGATGGCCCTGGCGATCGCGACCCGCTGCTGCTGTCCTCCGGAGAGCTCGGTCGGCAGGTGGCTTCCCCTGTCGTCGAGGCCGACGTGGGCGAGCGCGGCGGCGACCCGCGACTCCCGCTCCGCTCGACCGAGGGACAACGGCTCCAGCGCCATGTTCACGTTCTCCGACGCGGTGAGCGTCGGGATCAGGTTGAAACCCTGGAACACGAACCCGATCTCCTCGGCGCGAATCCGATTGAGCTCGCGGGCGGACGCCCGGGCGAGCTCCGCTCCGCCGAATCGGAGCGATCCGGATGACGGCCGGTCGAGAGCGCCGAGGAGCTGCAGAAGCGTCGACTTCCCTCCGCCCGTCGGCCCCTGGATCGTGACGAACTCGCCCGGCATGATGGCGAGGTCGACGCCGGTCACCGCGGTGACCGTGCGCCCCTTCTGCGCGTAGGTGCGGGTGAGACCCTCCGCCTGATAGAGCGGAACCCCTGGTTCCGTACCCTCCGCCGAGTGCACTGCTTCTGCGATGCTCATGTCTGATTCTCCTTGTCCGTACGAGTCCGTCATGCGACCGAGCGCAGTGCCTCGGCCGGGCTGAGCCGTGCGGCCCGCCATCCTCCGAAGGCGCCGGCGACCAGTCCACCGAGGACGGCGAGGCCCACCGCGGCGGCGAGCACCCAGGGGGTGAACGGCGCGTGGAGCACGATGTCCGCCGCCTGCTGCACCTGGAACATGCCGCCTCCCGTGGGGCCGCCCTGACCCCCGGGACCGCCCTGTGCACCGCCGCTCGAGGCGGCGACCGTCGGCTTCAGCACGTTGATGAGCACGATCCCCGCGATTCCGAGGACGAGGCCCGCCGCGCCGCCGATCAGCCCCTGGAGCATCGACTCCCCGGCGACCTGACGGACGACCCTGCCATTGGACCAGCCGATCGCCTTGAGCGTGCCGAACTCCCGTGTGCGCCGCGAGACACCGGAGAGCGTGAGCAGCACCGAGATGAGCACAGCCACGGCGAGCACGATGATCGACAGCCACGTGCCGAGGTTCGTGATCAGCGAGGTCGCGCTCGAGAGCGACGCGGACACGGTGGAGGCGAGCTCGGACTGCGAGGTGACCGTCGCATCGGGCAGCTCCTTCGTCAGCGCCGTCTGCACCGCATCGATCCCCGATGCGGAGTCGGCCTGCACGTAGATCGTCGAGACGACGTCGCCCGCGCCGGAGAGCTCCTGCGCGGTGTCGAGCGGCAGATAGACGTTCGCCGCGGTGTCTGCGGTGTCGGAGGTCGAGGCGACTATGCCGACGACCTGCACGGTCGAGCCGGCGACGTCGATCGTGCCGCCGACGGCGATCTCGTTCGTCGCCGCATAGGTCGCATCGACGAGCGCGACGAGCGCCCCCGCATCGCCGCTGGTGAAGGAGCGGCCGTCGCTGACCTCGACCGAGGCGAGCGGTCCGACGGATGCCGTCCCCGGGTCGATCCCCAGCACGGAGAACGAGTCGATTCCGAACGAGCCGCCGCCCGCTCCGTCTGCGCCGCCCTGCGGGGCGGTCTCGCCCTCCTGGGGGGCACTCTGGCCGCCCTGCGGAGAGAATCCTCCGCTCGGCATCTCGCCCGTGAACGTGGAGTCGGTCAGGCTGAGCGCCGCGGATGCCGCGGCCACGCCCTTCGTCGAGGACACCGTGTCGAGCACCGAGCTCTCCAGGGTGCCGCGCATGAGGTCGGTCCGCAGCGTCGAGCGACTGAGGGTCGTCGTCTCTCCGTCTGTGCTGCCGTCGTCAGCGCCGAAGTCGAAGCGCTGGGGTCCGCCCTCCCCCGGCTCTGCTGCGGCGCCGGTCACGGTGAGGTCGGTGCCGACCCCGTACACCGACTCCAGCGCCTGGGCCTGCGCATCGCGGACTCCCGTGGTGAGCGCGTTGACGACGATCACCAGGCCGATGGCGATCGCCAGGCCGATGGCGACGATCAGCGTCTGTCTCTTGCGGCCCGCCAGTTCGCGCCGCAGATATGTCCCGTACATGTGTCTCCTTCCTCCGCGCGATTTCGCGGGTGAGGATGACGGTATGCACCACCGCTATGGGGACCTGAGGGACGCCCGATGGGAAGCCTATGGACGCGGATGCCGCCCGCGCCACGGCAGCGCGGGCGCGCCGGGAGCATCGACCTCGACGCCCAGCAGGGCGCCGTCCGCGGTCGACGGGTGCTCCAGCCCCACGCTCGCCGTCGTGATCACGAGGAGTCGGTCGACGAGGGCGACGGCGGTCGGTCGCTTCGCGGGGAGCTCGATCGTCTCCACGAGCCGACCCGCGGGAGAGTAACGACGCACTTCTGCGGCATCCCAGACCGCGACCCAGAGCATGCCCTCCTCGTCGATGGTCATGCCGTCGGGGTTGCCGCCGTCGACGCGGCACACGGTGCGCCGTCCGGAGAGGCACCCGTCCGGGGCGACGTCGAAGGCCTCGATGCTGCGATGGGGCAGCGTGTCGATGTAGTAGAGCGTCGAACCGGACTCGTCGAAGACGAGCCCGTTGGACACGGTGACCCCGCCGAGCCTCTCGGTGGCGACCCCGTCGGCGTCGATGCTCCACAGTGCGCAGTGCGGGTCGCGGGGCATCGACTGACTACCCACCCAGAAGCGTCCGGCGGGGTCGCAGCCTCCGTCGTTCATGTAGTCGCCGGGTGCGGCGAGGTCGGCGATCAGCGGGACCACCGCCCCGTCGTCCCCGACGTGGACGAGTCCGCGGTCGACGGCGACCGCCCACCCCGCTCCCGCATCGGCGAGCGGAGCGGGAGCGCCGATCTGGGCGCCGACGACGACGGAGGAACCGGCCACGACCCTGCCGTCGGCAATGCTGCCGCGATGGAACCTGCCGGTCGACATGTCGATCCAGGCCAGGGTCCCGTCGCGCGCGTCCCAGCGCGGGGACTCCGCCTGTACGTAGCGTTCCTCGGAGAGGATCTCGACACGGCGTGAGCGGGGGGAACGCGACATCGGGGCCAGCTTTCAGTGGTAGTCCATAACCGTTATATGGCAGACTATCTCACAATGTGCATAACGCTTGCGTGAATGCGAGACTCCGATTGCGAAAGCAGGGAACTGGCCAATGCCTCCGACACTCCACGGCTTGATGCCGATCCTGGCGACCCCGTTCGACGAATCGGGCGCGCTCGACCGGCCGGGCCTCCGACGCCTGGTCGAGTTCCAGCTCGCCTCCGAGGTCGACGGCGTCGCCGTCTTCGGAATGGCCAGCGAGGGGTTCGCCCTCACGACCGACGAGCGGCGCACCATCCTCGCCGACGTCGTCGAGGTCGTCGACGGGCACGTCCCCGTCATCGCCGGCGTGAACGGCACCTCGACGGCCACCTCGATCGAGCAGGCGCTCCTGGCCGAGGAGGGGGGCGCTCACGCCCTCATGGTCCTCCCGCCGTTCATGGTCAAGCCCCCCGCAGCGACCCTCGTCGACTTCTACGGCGATGTCGCCGCGGCGACATCGCTGTCGGTCATGGTGCAGGACGCCCCCGGCGTCACCGGCGTCGTCATGCCGCCCGCCCTCATCGCGCAGCTCGCCCGCCTCGACAACGTCGACTCGGTCAAGGTCGAGGCCCCGCCCACGGCCCCCAAGGTGGGCGCCGTCGTCGAGGCGATCGGCGACGCCGACTTCGCCGTGCTCGGCGGGCAGAACGCCCAGTTCTGCCTGGAGGAGTACGCCCGCGGCGCCGTCGGCACCATGCCGGCGTGCGAGTTCCCCGATCTGCTCGGCCCTGTACTCGCCGACTTCGTCGCGGGGCGCGTCGACGAGGCGCGCGCCGGCTTCCGTCGTATGCTCCCTCTCGTGCTCATCGGACTGCAGGGCGGCATCGCGTGGGCGGTGCACAAGGAGATCCTCGTCGCGCGCGGCATCATCGAGCACGCGACCGTGCGGTATCCGGCATCGCGACTCGACGAGGGCAGCCGCGCCGCGGTCGACCTCGTGATCGAGGAGCTCGCTCTCCCCGCCGTCCCGTCAGCGGTGCGCGTGTGAGCGGCCGCGGCGTCCTGCTCATCGGCGCCAGCTCCGACATCGGCCTCGCGATCGCGCGCGCGTTCGCGTCCGACGGCGACGCCGTCGTCGGCGTCGGCCTCGAGCCCTCCGACGATCCGGTCTTCGCCCGCTACCTCGTCGCCGACTGCAGTCAGCCCGAGGCCGCGGACACCGCGGTCGCAGACGCCGTACAGGCACTGAACGGCCTCGACGTGGTCGTGCTCGCCGCAGGACGGATGCCGGTCAGCCCCGCGCATTCGACGAGCGACGACGACTGGCGCGGAGCGCTGGGCGCGACCCTCGACTCCGCGTTCTTCGTCGCTCGCGCGGCGCTCCCGCATCTCGCTCGCGGCGCGGCGATCGTCGCCGTGACGTCCGTGAACGCCTCCCTCGCCGCGCCGGGCCTGCCCGCGTACGCGGCGGCCAAGGCCGGCGTGGCCGGGCTCGTGCGTCAGCTGGCGCTCGAGTACGGTCCCCAGGGCATCCGCGTCAACGCGGTCGAGCCCGGCAGCATCTCCGCGATCGACACCGGAGAGAGCGAGGGCTACCCGCTCGGACGGATCGGCCGACCGGACGAGGTCGCCTCCGTCGTCGCGTTCCTCGCGTCCGACGCCGCGTCGTTCGTGACCGGAGCGTCGATCGCCGTCGACGGCGGTCTCTCCATCTCCTCCCCCGCCGCGTGGCTCAAGCCCGTGCTGCGCGAGCGCTGGCTCTGAGACCTCACGCCTCGCATCGAGACGACGAATGCCCCGCCGGAGAATCCGGCGGGGCATTCGTGTGCGGTGGCTGCTACTTGTTGGAGTCGAGCAGCCCCTGCACCTCCTTCTTCAGAGCGTTGAGGCCGGCCTGCACGTCGACCTGGCCGGCGAGGATCGTGGCGATGCCGCCGCCGATGGCCGCGTCGATCTGCGCGGTCACGGCCACGCGGTCCCACGCAGCGCCTCGCGCGTGCTCGGAGACCTCGGTCCGGAACGCCGCCTGGAACTTGTCGGCGGCGAGAGCGGGGATCTGGTCGGCGACCGTCTTCGCCGCCGGCGCCACCGCCGACCGCTCGTACAGCGCCGTCGCCGCCTTCACGTTGGTCGCGGCGTAGGTGATGAACTCGCGGCTCGTGAGCTCGCCCTCCCCCGCGCTCGCGAAGAGGCCGCTGCCCCATGCCCGGTTGTACGACTTCTTGCTGCCGACGGTCGGACGGGAGATCGCGCCGATGTTGTCGACGATGTTCTGCGCCCCGCCGTTGGTCTTCACGAAGGTCGACGCGAGGGGCGCGTCGTCGTACAGGGCCGTCCTGCCGCTGGCGAACAGGATGCGAGCATCGCTGCGTGCGACGTTGGTCTGCGTGAGGCCGTCGTCCTGCAGGGACTTGTACCAGGTGATCGCCTTGACGCTCTCCGCGTCGCCGAGCGTGCAGACGAGGTCGTCGGTCACGACATCGCTGCCGAAACCCCACATCCAGTGCACGGCATCCTTCAGCTCCGAGGCCTTGGTCACCGCGGCGTACGGGATGAGGGACGAGTCCTGGGACTTGATCTTCTCGAGCGCCGTCGCGAACTTCTCGACGGACATGCCGGAGGTGATCCCGACGCTCTTCGCGATCTCGCCGTTGGTGATGAGGCCGATGCCGGCCGCCGTCAGCGGCAGGACGAGCAGCTTGCCGTCCATCGTGTACGAGTCCAGCACGCCCTGCGGGATGCCGAGGCCCTTGGCGAGGTCGGTGAGGTCGGCGAGCACGTTCATCGGGGTGAGCACCTGCCACCCGCCCGACTGCCCGACGCCGAGGAGCTTGCCGGAGCGTCCGGTGAGGGCGAGCTGCGTCGCGGCCTGGTCGTACGGGTAGATGACCGGGGCCACCTTCACGCCGGCCTTCGACGAGAACCCGTCGAGGATGCCCTGCCACGCGGGCTTGAGCGCCTCCTCGCCGAGGGAGTTGCCGTAGAAGTTGATGGTCTTCGCCTTCGTCGCCGCGTTCGTCGCGGTGACGGAGCCGGGACCGGCGGGGGTGGCGCAGCCCGCGAGGGTGAGGGCGCCGAGGGCGACCAGGGCTGTGCTTCCGCCGAGGAAGGCACGGCGGCTCAGCTGCGTGTTCGTGATGGTCATGGAGACTGCTCCTTCATCGAGTTGTTCGGGTCGAGATGGTCATGGCGGCGCTATCCCTTCACCGCTCCGGCGGCGAGGCCGGAGACGAAGTAGCGCTGGAGGAGGACGAAGATGATCACGAGGGGAAGGGACGTGATGAGCGATGCCGCCATCAGCGCCGGCCAGTCGGCCGTCCCCTCGCGGATGAACGCCTGCGTGAGCCCCGCGGGCAGGGTCTGCTTGTCCGGTCCGGCGAGGGTGAGTGC
This sequence comes from Microbacterium sp. MYb72, assembly GCF_002979415.1. Lineage (GTDB taxonomy): Bacteria > Actinomycetota > Actinomycetes > Actinomycetales > Microbacteriaceae > Microbacterium > Microbacterium natoriense. Next base: position 10,583 of record NZ_PCOT01000001.1, read on the forward strand.
GAAGAGCAGATCGCTCCAGCCCCGCATGAAGGCGAACATCGCGGCGGTGATGAGCCCCGGCACGACGAGGGGGAACACGATCCGGAACATGGTCCCCGTGCGCGAGAGTCCGTCGACCTTCGCGGCCTCGAGGATGTCGTCCGGCAGCCCGTCGATGATGCCCTTGAGCAGGAACACCGTGAGCGGGAGCGTGAACGTCGTGAACGAGATGATCAGACCGGTGTAGGTGTAGAGCAGGCCGGCGGAGCTGAGCATCAGGTAGAGGGAGATCAGCAGCAGCGCTCCGGGGATGAGCTGCCCGATGAGGAACATGAACATGATCGCGTTGCGCCCGCGGTAGCGGAACTTGGAGAGCGAGTAGGCCATGAGCCCGCCGACCAGGACGGCCAGCACCGCGGTGCCGGTCGAGACCACGACGCTGTTGCCGAGGTTCTTGATCAGCGCATCGTTCTGGAAGAAGCCGATGAAGTTCTCGAACGTCGGATCGACCGGGAAGAACGGACGATCCTGCGCGAAGACGTCCTCCTTCTTCGTGAACGCCGTGGCGGTGAGCCAGTAGATCGGCAGCAGTCCGAACAGCGCGAGCAGCACGAGGCCGATGCGTCCGGGGAGCGAGAGGCGGGGGCGGATGATCGACTCTCCGATGTCGCGGCTGCGGCTCATCACTTCTCCAGTCGTCGGTTGAGGAGCAGGTACCCGCTCGAGATGATCGCGAGGAGGACGAGCCAGAGGGCGCCCATCGCGGAGGCCTTGCCGAGTTCGTAGCTGCCGAACGCGAGCTGATAGAGGCTGAGCGCCAGGGTGGTCGTCGAGTCGCCGGGGCCACCGCCGGTCATCACGAAGATCGTGTCGAAGTTGCCGAAGTTGTAGATGAACTCCAGCACCGCGACGAGGGCGACGGGACCGGCGATGTGCGGGAGCGAGATGTAGCGGAATCGCTGCGACCGCGTGGCGCCGTCGATCGTGGCCGCCTCGATCTGCTCGCTGGGGAGCGTCTGGAGCACGGCGAGGGCGACGACCATGATCCAGGGGAACGAGTGCCAGGTCTTCGCGATGATGACCGCGGCCATGGCGCCGACGGGGTTGCCGAGCATGCTGATCTCGGGAAGGCCGAAGACGGCGAGCACGTGGTTGACCACGCCGTAGCTGTCGTTGAAGATCCAGGCCCAGAGGAAGGACACCACGACGCCGGGCAGCAGCCACGGGAGCATGAGCGCGCCGCGGAGGATGTTGCGTCCGCGGAGGCGGGAGTTGAGCAGGATCGCGAGCGCGACGCCCAGCACGAGGGGGAAGATCGTGGAGAGCGACGAGAAGACGAGGGTGGTGCCCAGCCGGGCGACGAACTCGTCCCACACCGCGACGTAGTTGTCGAACCCGACGAAGGTCCGCTCCGGGCGGAGGAGCGACTGATCGTACAGGCTCGTGCCGATGCTCGACACGAGCGGGAAGATCGCGATCACGAGGAACAGCAGGACCGCGGGAAGTGCGATCATGAATCCGAAGGTGCGATCCTTCGCGCCCAGCGTCGAGCGTCGACCGGAACGCGGTTCGACCCGTTCGCGTGTCTCGGGCCGCTCGAGGGTGGCTTGTGGCATTGCTTTCACTTTCGAGTAGGGAAGATCCCGTACGGGATCGTGCGCGTCGTCGTCACAGTCGTCGACGTTGACGTGCGGCTAGTCAACCACAATGCGGATGCGAAATCCACAAAATGCATAAGACACCCACATTTGCCTTGCTCGATGCCACTTCTCTCATTAGGATGACTGGCAGCGGCGTGGAGTCGCGACGCCGCTGATGCGGCGCCAGCAAGGAGGAGGAGTCGACATGGCATCGGAATCGGTGGGAGGCACCCAGACCGTCGAACGGGCGATGTCGCTGCTCGCATGCTTCACCGAGGAGTCGGGAGAGCTGCGCGTCTCCGAGCTCTGCACGCTGACGGGCCTCGGCCAGTCCACGGTCTCGCGCATGATGTCGGCACTCGACCGCATGAAGTTCGTGGTGCAGGACGCACGCACCGGCCTCTACCGCCTCGGCCCCGCCGCGGTCGCGCTCGGCACGATCGCCCTCAACGGCTCCCCGATCCACCGCGCCTCCCGGCAGATCGCGCAGAACCTCGCCCGCCGCATCGAGATCGGCGTGAACGTCGCCGAGCTCAGCGGCTTCACCTTCACCTACCTCTGCAACTTCGAGGGCGCGCTCGCACCGAAGTCGTTCGCGATGGCCGGCCGCACCGGCCCGCTGCACGCCACGGGCCTCGGCAAGGCTCTGCTGGCCGGGATGCCGTCGGCCGCGGTCGACGAGTACTTCCAGCAGTCCCCGCAGCGCTTCACCCCCCACACGATCGTCGACCGCGACGCCATGCAGACAGCCCTCGACGAGACCCGCAGCCGCGGGTACGCGACGGAGATCGAGGAGCTCGCCTTCGGCCGCGCCTGCATCGCGGCGCCGATCCGCAACAGGGCGGGAGAGGTCGTCGCCGCGCTCTCCGCGAGCGGACCGCTCTCGGTGCTGGATCTGCACGCACCCCATCAGGAGCTCGCGCTGCAGCTGATCGAGGCGGCCGACGAGATCTCCGTGGCCCTGGGCTACAGCCCCTCCCGCTCCGCGTCGGCGTTCGCCGCGCTCTGACCCGCGGCGCGGCATCGACCGCGACGCTCGAATCCCTCGCCGAGGCACCCGCCATCGGCCTCTTCCCTCACGACTGTCTTCGGAGACCCCTGTGAAAATCGCGCGCGTGCAGACCTTCCCGCTCTTCCTGTCGAGGGAGGAAGCCGACGACTCCTACGCGGGCGACACGGGCGTGGCGCATCGCGGCTACGTCATCCGACCGCCGTGGCGGAGCCTGTACTCCCCCGGCTACGAGACCCTGATGGTGAAGATCGAGACCGACGACGGCCTGGTCGGCTGGGGAGAGGCGCTCGCCCCCGTCGCCCCCGAGGTCGCCGCGGCGATCGTGGATCGTCTGCTCACGCCGCTCATCATTGGGGAGGACCCCCGTTCGGTGCGGACCCTCTGGCACCGCATGACGGAGTCGATGCGCGAGCGCGGCCACCTCACCGGTCATCAGGCCGATGCGATGGCGGCGGTCGACATCGCCCTGTGGGACCTCTGGGGGCGCGCGACCGGACTCTCCGTGTCCGAACTCGCCGGCGGACGCTTCGCCGAGGTCCTGCCCGCCTATGTCTCCGGCATCCGCGGCGACGACGACGTGGAGCGCGCCGACAAGGCCGCCGCGCTCGTCGAGGCCGGCGTGCGCCGGATCAAGCTGCACCTCGGCACCGACATCCGCACCGACCTCGCGACCTTCGACGCGATCAAGGCGGTGCACCCTGACCTCGATCTCGCGCTCGACGCCCACTGGACGTACCGCCTCGGAGAGGCGAAGGCGCTCGGCCGCGAGCTCGACGACCGCAGGGCCTGGTTCTTCGAGGCGCCGCTGGCTCCGGAGGACGTCGAGGGGCACCGCGACCTCGCGGCGAGCCTCGCCACCCCCATCGCCGTGGGCGAGGCGATGCGCAGCCGCTTCGAGTTCGCCGACTGGCTCAGCCGCCGGGCGGTCGGGCTCACGCAGCCCGACATCGGACGCACGGGCATCACCGAGGGTCTCGCGATCGCCGCCGTGGCCGACGCGTTCCACGCCCAGGTCGCCCCTCACCACTCGGCCGCCTTCGGCATCGCGATGGCCGCGGGCGTGCACGTCGCGGCGAGCTCCGCCTCCCTGCTCGCGTTCGAGTACCAGCCGTTCACGCTTCCGGTGGCGAACCGCATCCTCACCACTCCGCTGGAGGTGCAGCCCGACGGCGGCTTCCTCGTCCCCACCGGCCCCGGCCTCGGCGTCGAGGTCGACGAGGACGTGGTCCGCGGGTACGTGCGCAGCTGAGCGCAGCCGACCACGCACACGAGAAGGGGGTGCGCCGGGATCTCTCCCGGCGCACCCCCCTTCTCGTCGTCAGTCGCCGATCCGGACGAACTGCGCCGCGCTCACGCGGTGGATGCTCGTGTTGCGCACCTCCAGCTTCACGACGCCGACCGCGCCTGCGCCGTAGCGGAACGTCCCGAGAGAGCGCCAGGCCGCGGCGCCAACGGTCTGGTCCACGATCACCTCCGTGCTGCCAGACTCGTGCTGGACGATGTAGGCCGCGGACGTCGTGGTCGTGGGGTTCGTCGGGTACCAGACCGACACCCGGTAGAGCCCCGCCTGCGGCAGATTCGCGTTCCAGGTGACCGTGCTGCCCACCGAGTCGGCGTCGCTGTAGCGGGTGCGCGTGCCGTTCCACCCGGAGAGCCCGCTCGGGTACCACCGCCCCGCCTCGAGATACCCGGGCCACGGGGACTGCGTGTGGGCGATCACGCCCTCGTCGGCGACCCGCACGAGCACCCCTCGCCGCAGCGTCTGATCCAGCCGCGCCTCGAACCTGATCGTCGATCCGGGCGCGACGGTCGGTCCCGCCGTGACCGTCCACGAGTGCGTGAGGTCGGACCGCGGCGGCACCGTCACGACGGCATCCCGCTGGGCGATGCTCCACGCCGTGGTTCCGTACAGCGACAGCGTCGCCTGCAGCGGGGTGACGCCCGTGTTGATGACGAGCGCGGTCAGGGTGGCGACAGCGCCGGGACCGCTCACGATCTCCTTGTCCGAGGTCAGCGACACGAGGCGGCGCCTGTCGATCACCTCGATGGGAGCCGGACGCAGAACGATCGGCGCCCCTCCGGGCACCGACAGGGATGCCGCGATCTGCACCTCCCCGAGCGGGGCAGCCGCCGCGATGACCGCCGCCGCCTCCACGCGGGCGGTGCCGTGCGCCGGGACGGACACCGCCGGCACGGGGCCCTCGAGCTGCCACCCGGTCGGGAGGGTCGCGGTGACCGACCCGCTGATCGCCGCGTTCGTGGCGTTGCGCACCTCGATCGTCAGCGGCACGCGATCCCCCGCCGTCCCCGTGGCCTGGGCGACGACGTCTCCCGCGACGCCGGAGTGCGCGCCGCTGATGCGCGAGGGCAGCCGCAGCGTGACCTCCGACGTGGTGACCCCACCCGCCGTGACCGTGTAGCTGATGCTCTTGGTCGGGTCGTCGACCCCGATCGTCCATTCGTAGGGGTAGCCCTTGGCCGGCGCCTGCTGCACGGGCTGCGAGCCGATGCGATAGCTCAGCGTGGCCGCCTGCTCGGTGTCGATCTGGACGTAGGCGTCGTACCCCTCCCCGCCCGGCCTGACCAGCAGCAGCCCGCGGACGAGCCCGTACTCCCCCGACGGATCGGAATCGACCTCGCTGAAGCTGTCGGATCCGTGGTCGACGATGTCGTCGGAGGGCAGCGCGGGGCGCTCGACGGTCACATCGCGCACGACGAGTGCGAGCAGGCCGTGCCCCGGGACCGTGACCGTGACCCTGCCGTTGTGCCCCGAGACGGACGAGCGACTGCCGTCCGCCGCGACCAGTTCGACCACGGGTGCGGAGCCGCGAGGGATTCCGGTGAGGTCGCTGGACAGGTCGACCACGACCTGCTGCGCACCGGCGGCGGAGTTGGTGAGGCTGAGGTAGAGCGCGTCGTTGCCGACGCCGCCGATCCAGTTGACCAGGGGGTTGTCGAGCGAGATGAGACCCGCGGGGAGGTACGGCCAGACTCCGGTCTCGCCGAAGAACGTGCCGGGGGCGTGACCGTACGCGAAGAACTTGAAGTACGCGAAGTCAGCCTCGAACACATGCGGGAAGTCGATGCTGCCCGAGCTGCGGTAGAAGCTCTCGCTGATGAGGTAGTCCATCGCGAGCCCCAGCTGTGCGGGGGCGTGATGGAAGTAGTACCCGGTGATCCCGACGGGCCCGCTCGTGGCGAAGTCGGGCTTCATGTGGGCGACCTGGAACTGACGTCCGTAGTAGCCGGGGTAGGTCGTGAAGCGTCCGATCACCATGTTGTGCGCCACATCGGCGAGCAGATCGTCGCCGGTGTGGTGCGCGAGCCGGAGCAGCGCCCCGGCCCAGCACGGGTTGAAGACGTAGCCGCCTCCCGGATCGGTCAGCGAGCTGACGCCCAGCTTGAACGACGACAGGGCCTCGAACGTGAGTCCTGACGGCGAGACGTACCACGCGGGAACGGTCTCGGTCGCGACGCTCGTCGTCGGATAGCTCGGGAGCGAGCTGCGCGTCTCCCAGTCGTACTGCTGAGTGATCACGTGGCCGTCGGGGACGGTGACGTTCTGATCGGGGACCGGACGCACGGCCGTCTGCGTGATGAACCGCTGGGCTTCGCGGTACGCGCCGTCGAGGAACTCCGTGTCGCCGGTGACCTCGAACAGCTCAAGCAGGTCGACCCAGTACTTCGAGAAGCTGTAGGCGAATCCGCCGGGCGGCTGGCCGTTGCTGCGGTACGGGGTGAGGATCTGCTCGCGCGTGTACCTCTTGCCGATCAGGCTCGCCTCCGCGAGGTACGCGGGGTCTCCGGTGATCCGGTACGTGGCCAGGGCGTTCGAGAAGGGCGCCCTGCTCTGCCCGACGACGCCGGCCTTCGTGGCCTGCACGGCGAGGCGCTGGATCGACGCGTTGCGCCCGTGCGTGAGCTGATAGAGGGACGCGAGGTTCACGGCATCCGTGGCGATCTTGCCCAGCCGGTACTGCGTCGTGTCGTTGTACACGGGGCTGCCGATGACCGGCGAGTGCCCGATGCCCTTGCGGGAGAGCTGGTACTCGATGAGCGGTCGCGCTCGCCGCTCGTACAGGGTGCTGTCCGCCGTGCCCGTGAGGTAGTGCGCCGCCAGCACGACGCCGCTCGCGGCGGTGCGGACGGCATCCTCGTTCTCGACGTCGACGAATCCCTTGGCCCGGCTCCACCAGCCCGAGAACGACGGGATGTAGTCGGTCGAGTCGTCGCCGTTCGGCTCGATGGCGATGAGCTCGGTCATCGAGTGCACGGCGTCGGTCAGGGAGCGGTCGTAGACGTTCCGCCGGTACGCGGTGAGCCCGTACTCGTCGCGGCACAGCCGGGTGTAGGTGCCGTACAGGGTGTCGGCGCGGGCGGCGATGCCGAAGGCGAACCCGCGCTGCTGTCCGACCGTCATCGCGGTGCGCAGCCCCGGTTGCGGGGAGTACATGCTCGGCACGACGTCGAGGCTGTCGTTGCGCAGGCTCATGCCGTAGGGCTGGCGATCCGACATGAGCTGACGCTCGTGCACGAACTCGGCGACCTCCGCGGGGAGGTACAGCCCCGAGGTGACCGCGACCCCGCCGACCTCGTACTGGGTCAGCGCCATCGGCGCGAAGAGCTCCCATGCGCCGAGGGGCGCCGAGCCGTCGAGGACGGAGAGCGCGTGCTGGTACGAGCCGCAGAGCACTTCGTCGACGTCGTCCAGCGACCTCGTGTCCTGGCTCTGGTACCCGACGATGTAGTCGCCCGCCGTCTTCGCCGTCAGCACGTAGTGCGCCTCCGGGTTGTCACCTTCGAGCCGCCAGCGCACGACCAGGTCGACGTCGTCCGTGCTCGTGCGGAGCTCGATCGCCTGTGGTCCGAGCACCTGATACGACGTGAAGCCCAGCCAGCTCGTCGCCAGCGGTCCGTAGAGCTCTGGAGCACTGCCGGACGGCAGGGTGCCCGTCAGCACGACCCACTGCTCGTCGAAGCGGTGCGCCTGATCGGTGATGGGCAGCCAGGCGCCGTTCCGCTTGACCTCGAGGTCGCGGACGATCGTCTCCCCGCCGTCCCATGTGGCGTGGTGGAACGTCATCCGGTGGTTCTGCCCCACGAGCTGTGCGACCTGCGTCAGTGCCAGGTTGGGCTTCGTCAGCCGGCGCAGCGCGTCGGGAAAGGCCCCGCCGGTTCCGGTGACCGTGGCTCCGACGCCCATCATCGACGCCGAGGCCGATGAGGGGCTGCCCCCGAGGACCGGAGGCAGCACCCCGGCGATCACCAGCATCCGCAGAACCGCCCGACGACTCCAGAGCGTGGCGTCGTCGCCGGCCCCCGTGTTCGAAATTGAATCCATGATGCACATGATGCAATCTGTATGCGACAATGTCAACGGATGCCCCCGCGCCGATACGATGGCGCCGTCGATCGCCCTCACCCCCGAGAGGACCCACCAGGTGCCCCAGGACACGCCGGAAGAGCTGACGGAGTACGCGCTGAGCGCTCTGCTCCTGCCGCCGGCTCCGCCGATCGAACCGGACGACTTCGACGAGTTCTGGACGGCGACCCACGAGGAGTTCGGCGTCGGCCCCGTGGAGTGGGCGACGACGCACGAGCTCGCCCCGACCGACACGCATCGCGTCTCGGCGCTGACGTTCGCCTCGTCCGCGGGCGAATCCGCAGCGGCCTACCTGATGCTGCCCCTCGACCCCTCGGCGATCCGCCGTGGTCTCGTCGTCGGTCACGGCTACGGGGGCCGCACCGCCCCGGATCCCGACCGCGTCCCGTCGGATACCGCCGCGATCTTCCCGTGCGCCCCCGGCACGCACCCCGGCACGCCCAGCCGCTTCCCCGCCGTCCCCGATGAGCACGTGATCGCCGGGATCGCGCACCGCGACACGTACTCGCACCGCTTCGCCGCCGCCGACATCTGGCGCGCCGCGACGATCCTGCTCGACATCGCGCCGTCCGCCGCGCCCGCCCTCGACTTCAGCGGCAGCAGCTTCGGCGGCGGCATCGGTGCGATGGCCCTCCCCTGGGATCCGCGGTTCCGCCGCGCTGTCCTCGACGTCCCGAGCTTCGGTCATCACGCGATCCGCCTCACCCGGCGGTGCACGGGCAGCGGAGAGGCCGTCCGCCGGCTGCTGCACGAGCATCCGGAGCACCGGCCCGTCATCGACTACTTCGATGCGGCCATCGCCGCACGGCGGCTGCGCATCCCCACCCTCACGATCGCCGCGGTGCTCGATCCGGCCGTGGATCCGCGCGGGCAGTTCGCCGTGCATCACGCGATCCCGGCGCCCTCACGCCTCGGCGTGAGGGCGAACGGACACCTGGACGGCCCCCTCGGCGCCGCGGCCGATCGCCTCGCCCTCCAGCAGGGCATCGACTTCCTCGCGCTCCCGGCGGATCGCCTCGCGCCGGAGCTCCCAGACAACACATAGCGCTCTCCATAGAAATCACATAGGAGATTCCGCAGAATGGGTGCATGAGCACTGTGCATCCCGATCTGCGCCGCCCCGACGGCTCCCCCCTGCGCATCCTCGCCGTCGACGACGAGCAGATGCTGACCGACCTGCTCGCGATGGCGCTCCGCATGGAGGGCTGGGAGGTGCGCACCGCGTCCTCCGGTCTCGAAGCGCTGCAGGTCGCACGCGAGTTCGAGCCCGATGCGCTCGTGCTCGACATCATGATGCCCGACCTCGACGGCATGTCGGTGCTGCGGCGGCTGCGCGAGTCGGGGAGCCTCGTCCCCGTGCTCTTCCTGACCGCGAAGGATGCCGTCGGCGATCGCGTCGCCGGACTCACCGCCGGCGGCGACGACTACGTCACCAAGCCGTTCAGTCTGGAGGAGGTCATCGCCCGCCTCCGCGCGATCATCCGGCGCACGGGTCACGCCACGGCCGACGACGGGCAGTCGATCCTGCGCGTCGCCGACCTGACGCTCAACGAGGACAGCCACGAGGTGGTCCGCGACGGCACCGAGATCGAGCTCACCGCGACGGAGTTCGAGCTGCTGCGCTACCTCATGCGCAACGAGCGCCGCGTCCTGTCGAAGGCGCAGATCCTCGACCGCGTCTGGAGCTACGACTTCGGCGGCAAGTCCTCCGTCGTCGAGCTGTACATCTCCTACCTGCGCAAGAAGATCGATGCGGGCCGCACGCCGCTGCTGCACACGGTGCGCGGCGTCGGCTACATGATCAAGGCCCCTCAGTGAGCATCACGAGGATGCCGCGGCGCCCGATGAGCCTGCAGACGCGGCTGATGTCCGCCGTGATCGGGTTCGTGTCGCTCATCCTCGTGATCGTCGCGGTCATCACCAGCGCCATCCTGGGGCGGACGCTGGAGGATCAGCTCGATCAGAAGCTGTTCACCACCGCGAGCGAGGTCGTCGGACGCATCGATCAGCTCCCCGGGAGCTTCGCCACCACCGAGCAGGCACTCTCGGGGATGCCCGTGGAGAACGGGTCGCTGTTCGCCGTCTCGAGCCAGGCGGGCACGGGCGGCATCGTGCTGAGCAGCCAGAACAACGAGCTCACCGGGGGCGCCCGCAGCCTGACCAAGGCGCAGCTGGTGCAGATCAACGATGCGCTGAACGGCGGTCGCACCGCGACCGTGACGATCGAGAGCCTCGGCTCCTACCGCGTCGTCGTGGCCACATCACCCGTCTCCCACTCCGTCGTCGTCGCGGGTCTTCCCCGCACCGGCATCCAGAACCAGATGGCCACCCTGTTCACGGTGATCGTGCTCGCGACGCTGGGCGGGCTGATCCTGCTCGCGCTCACCACGGCCATCACCATCCGCCTGAGCCTGCGCCCGCTCCGGGCGATGGCCGCGACCGCGACCCGCGTCGCGAACCAGCCGCTCGACCGCGGCGAGGTCGACATCACCGAGCGCATACCCGCGTCCGAGGCCGACCCCCGCACCGAGACCGGGCTGGTCGGCGCCTCCCTGAACAAGCTGCTCGACCACGTCAACACCTCCCTGGCCGCGCGCCAGAAGAACGAGGAGCGGATGCGGCGCTTCGTCGCCGACGCGAGCCACGAGCTGCGCACTCCCCTGGCGTCGATCCGCGGGTACTCTGAGCTCTCCCTGCGCGCGCTCGGCCAGCAGGAGGGCCCGGCGGTGATCGAGAGCACGACCACGTCTCTCGAACGCATCCAGGCGCAGTCGCTGCGGATGACGCGCCTCGTCGAAGATCTGCTGCTCCTCGCTCGCCTCGACGAGGGCAGGGAGCTCGTCTACGGCACGGTCGACCTCACGCAGCTGGGACTGGAGGGCGTGTCGGATGCGCGCCCCACCGCACCCGATCACCGCTGGAACATCGAGGTCCCCGACGAGCCCGTCGTGATCGTCGGGGATGCCGGCCGCATGCACCAGGTGGTCACGAATCTCCTCGCCAACGCGCGAACCCACACTCCCGCCGGCACCGAGATCACACTCAGCGTCAGCCGTGAGGGCGAGGAGGCGGTGCTGCGCGTGCACGACGACGGCCCCGGCATCGACCCGGCCGTCCGCGACGAGCTGTTCGCGCGGTTCGCCCGCGGGGACAGCTCGCGCGCCAGGCAGACCGGAGGCACCGGCCTCGGGCTCGCGATCGTCAAGGCGATCGTCGAGGGGCACCACGGGCACATCACGGTCGAGAGCGTTCCGGGGAGCACGACGTTCAGCGTCCGCCTCCCGATCGAGCCGGTCGTCGGTGCCTGAGCCGGTGCGGACGTCGCGTCCTCGTGACGCTCAGTACCCGGCGAACGCGTCGGTCGTGAGGCTGTGCGCCTTCTGCAGGGCCGGAGCGAGGTCGGCGATCAGCCGCGGAGGGCCGGAGATGAAGGCGTGCCGCGCCGCGATGTCGGGAACGTACCGGTCGAGCTCCGCGGCGTCGAGGCGCACGCCCCGCGCCCAGGTCCAGTGCGCGGGGAGATCGGCCGGCTCCTCGCGCGTGAACACGACGACCCGGGCGCCCGTGGCGGCCAGCTCGTCGCGGAACGCCAGCTCGGCGGGCTCCGACGCCACGTAGACCAGCACGACGTCTCGGATCTCCCCCGCCAGCTGCAGCTGGCGCAGCTGGGAGACGAACGGCGTCACGCCGATGCCGGCCGCCACCATGAGCACCGGCGCCTGCGAGCGCGGCAGCAGGAAGTCGCCCCAGGTGCCGGTGACCGCGAGAGTCGCACCGGGCTGAGCGGCCGCCAGCGCGCGCTTGTAGCTGGACGGATGCTTCTGGTCGCCGTCCTTGTAGGCGATGCGCAGCGTCGGCAGATCGCCCGGGGCCGACACGATGCTGAACTCGCGCCTCGTTCCGCGAGCGTCGGCACGGCGGTGCGGCACGTCCAGCTCGAGGTACTGCCCCGGGAGGAACCTCAGCCTGCTCCTGGTGCGGAACGTCAGCTCCTGCACGGTCGGGGTGATGAACTCCCGCTTCTCGAGGGTGAGCCGCACCGAGCCGCGCACGGCGAACGCGAAGGCGAGCAGGTTTCCGATCAGCAGCGCCCGCTCCTGACCAAGGGTGATCCCGCCGATCAGGATCGGCCAGCCCGCGAGGACGCCGACGAGCGCGGCCACGGAGAACTGCTGCCACCGCCGCGGCGGCAGGGTCAGCGGCTCGGAGAGCATGAACGCGCCGAGGAACAGGTAGGGCGACTGCATCAGCGCGAACGACAGCGCCGTCGCGAGGTCGAAGGGAAGCCCTCCCTGCGACAGCTGGACGTACTGCCGCAGCAGCGCGACGACGATCGCGACGAGGAGGAAGACCAGCACGATCCGCACCTTCTCGGTGCGCCAGAGCACGATCAGTCCGAGGAGCGCGACGGGGACGAACAGCGCCGGCGTGCCGACCCACCACGACGAGAAGGTCCCGAGACCGGTGATCGTGACCACCGCGGCGCCGAACGCCGCCGGGTTGAGGATGTGACGGCCGCGCCAGGCGATCACGTACTTCGAGATGCTGGCGAGCGCCCCGGCCAGAGCCAGTCCGCCGAGAGAGGGGAGATCGGCGCCCGGCTGCAGCACGAACAGCAGGATGAGCGCCGTGACCAGAGACGACTCGATGCGCCACGGCAGCCGCAGCACTCGCTGCGCGGCGGCATCCACGGCCGAGATCACGACCGCCAGCACGGCGAAGGAGACCACCAGCGCGAGCGGCGTCGGCGAGACGAGCCCGAAGAAGGAGAGCACCTCGGCGAGTGCGGCCAGCGCGAGCAGCGAGAACAGCACGAGCCGGTACATCGACAGTGCCCCGAGGATCGCGAGGACTCGCTGCCTGACAGTGGTGAAAGCGGTGATCACGGCTTCTACTCTTCCCTACTTCTCCGGGTCAGGGGCGGGCGACGAACAGCTCGGCCCTGCAGTCCGCCGAACGCTCGATGCGTCCGTCGGTCGTCATCCGCACCCACTCGACGCCCCAGTCGTCGGCGAGCTCGGGGCCGCCGTCGAAGAAGAGCGCGGTGGCGACGGCATCCGCTCTCATCGCATCCGCGCCGATCGCCCAGGTCGCCGCCCAGGTCTGCACCGGAACGCCGGTGCGCGCGTCGAGGACGTGGTGGAGTCCGTCGCCCCAGGCCCGGCGGTTGATCGCGGACGCGCAGAGCGCCGCATCCTGCAGGGAGACGATGCCGACGGCCTTCGTGGGGTCGAACGGATGCTCGAGGCCGATGCGCACCGCACTCCCCCGCACCCTGAGGTCTCCCGCCGCGTCGACCACGAGGCCTCCCGGCACGTGGGCCAGGAGAGCGAACACGAGGTCGACGAGCCGTCCTTTGCCGAGCGCGCCGACGTCGAGGAGCGCGGGAGCCGAGACCTCGGCATCCCGGTCGCTCCACGAGACGAGAGACGTCCAGTCCGACGGAGCGGCGACGGGCTCTCCGGCGCGCAGCGAGTACGCCGCGTCGTAGCCGAGGGCCTCGAGACCGGCGCCGACCAGCGGGTCGACGGCCCCCGCGGTCGCCGTGGAGAGCTCGCGGTAGAGACTCAGCATCGGCCCCGCGTCGGGAGACATCAGGCGTCCTCCGTGCGCGGCCAGCCGCGTGACGTCGGAGTCGGACCGGAAGCGGGACCACTCCCGATCGAACCGCTCGATCTCCGCCGCGACCGCCGCGCGATCGTCGGACGAGAGCTCTCCCTCGATCTCCCAGCGGGTGCCGATCGCGTCGAAACGCCAGATCGTCATCGCCCCGTCAGGCGCCTAGGAGGCCGCCTGCTCCTTGATCGACTCGACCGCCTGGTTGAAGCCGCCGCTGGTGAGCGAGGAGCCCGCGACGCGGCTGACCTTCAGCTCGGAGAGCGGGACGCCGACCGCCTCGTCCGCGATGCCGCCGATGAACTTGCCCTGGTACTCTTCGGTCTCGCGCGCCTGCGGGTCGCCCGTGACCTCGACCTCCGTCACGACGCCGTCGGCGATGGTGAGCGACACCGAGATCTTCTCGACGGTCTCGGGGGTCTGGTAGGAGCCGTCGGCCGTGTAGGTGCCGTCCTTGTAGGTCGTCGAGCTGCTGTCGCTCGGCGCCGAGGAGGCGCCGGAACCGGTGTCTCCGCCGGTGGTCGCGGTGTTGTCTGCGTCTGCAGCACCGGAGCAGCCGGCCAGGACGAGGAGTCCTGCGACGCCGACGAGAGCGGAGCCCTTGCGGACGGAGGTCGGTACGGTCGTGCGGATCATGATGGTCCTCCCGGCTGTGTGCTGGTCGACGATCTGTCGATGCATTCGACCGTATGCATTCGTCCTATGCGGCCGCTGTGCCTCTGCTACGCGTCTCCGCCGAACATGCTCGTCACGGAGCCGTCCTCGAAGACCTCGTGGATGGCGCGAGCGAGCAGCGGGGCGATCGGGAGGATCGTCAGCTTGTCCCAGCGACGCGACTCGGTGAGCGGGATCGTGTCGGTGATGACGACCTCGTCGATCGACGAGTCCTGCAGACGCTCGGATGCCGGGTCGCTGAAGATCGCGTGGGTCGCGGCCACGATGACGCGGTGCGCGCCGTTGGCCTTGAGCGCCTGCGCCGCCTTCACGATCGTGCCGCCGGTGTCGATCATGTCGTCGACCAGGAGGCAGGTGCGCCCCTCGACGGTGCCGACGATCTCGTGCACGGAGACCTGGTTGGCCACCTTCGGGTCGCGACGCTTGTGGATGATCGCGAGAGGAGCGCCGAGGCTGTCCGACCAGGTGTCGGCCACGCGGACGCGGCCCATGTCGGGCGAGACGACCGTGAGGATCTCACGGTCCTCCTTCGACAGCGTGCGCTGGAAGTAGTCCAGCAGCACCGGCTTCGCGAAGAGATGGTCGACGGGGCCGTCGAAGAAGCCCTGGATCTGCGCGGCGTGCAGGTCGACGCTCATGACGCGGTCGGCGCCGGCCGTCTTGAGCAGGTCGGCGACGAGACGGGCGCTGATCGGCTCACGACCGCGGCCCTTCTTGTCCTGACGCGAGTAGGGGTAGTACGGGGCGACGACGGTGATGCGCTTGGCGGACGCGCGCTTGGCCGCGTCGATCATGATGAGCGTCTCCATGAGCCACTCGTTGACCGGCTCGCCGAACGTCTGCACGAGGAAGAGGTCGCAGCCGCGGATCGAGACCTCGAAGCGCGCGTAGATCTCACCCGACGCGAACGTGCGGTGCTCGACGGGAGCGATCTCCGTGCCGAGATCAGCGGCGACGGCCGCTGTCAGCTCGGGGTGGGAGCGTCCGCCGGCGATGACCAGCCGCTTCTTCGTCTTGGCGACGAGACCGGGGGCCACATCGTTGTCGCGGTCCAGTTCGACCGTCTTCTTCTTGCGCGCCATTGGTCCCTACTCCGCCACTCGGGCCCGGGCTGCGGCATCCGCAGCGTCCGTGCCTGCCCTGTTCTTCTCGACCCAGCCCTCGATGTTGCGCTGAGGCGCGACGCTCATGGCGAGCGATCCGGCGGGGACGTCCTTGCGGACGACGGCGCCGGCGCCCGTCTTGGCGCCTGCCCCCAGCCTAACGGGCGCGACGAGGGTCGTGTGCGACCCGGTGTGCACCTCGTCCTCGACGATGGTGCGGTGCTTGTTGACGTCGTCGTAGTTGGCGGTGATGGTGCTCGCGCCGAGGTTGACGCCCCGCCCGATCGTGGCGTCGCCGACGTACGAGAGGTGCGGGACCTTGCTGCCCTCGCCGATCTCGGCGTTCTTGGTCTCGACGTAGGCGCCGATCTTGCCCTTGGCGCCGAGGACGGTGCCTGGGCGGAGGAAGGAGAAGGGGCCGACCGTGGCCTCCGCGCCGATCACGGCGAGGGTGGCGTCGGTGCGGCGGACGATCGCGTCCTCCCCCACCTCGCAGTCGACGAGAGTCGTGTCGGGGCCGATCACCGCACCGGCGGAGATGGCGGTCGCCCGCAGGATCTGCGTGTGCGGGAGGATCGTCACATCGGGTGCGAGGGTCGCGTCGTCGTCGATCCACGTCGTCGCCGGATCGATGATCGTGACGCCCTCCAGCTGCCAGCGGCGCACGATGCGCTCGTTGAGGAGCCGACCCACCAGGGCGAGCTGCGCGCGATCGTTGACCCCGAAGGTCACGGTGACGTCGGAGACGACGGATGCCGCGACCCGGTCGCCGTCGCGGCGGAGCAGCCCGGGCACGTCGGTGAGGTACATCTCGCCCTGGGCGTTGTCCACCCCGATCTCGGGGAGGTAGCGGCGCAGCGTCTCCGCCCGGAAGACGTACATGCCGGCGTTGATCTCGCGGACGGCGGCCTCGTCGGCGCTGGCATCCTTCTGCTCGACGACGCGGTCCACGCCGCCGTCGGCGTCGCGGATGACGCGCCCGTAGCCCGTCGGGTCGTCGACGACGGCGGTCATCAGCGTCGCCGGGGCGCCCGCCGCGCGGTGCTCGTCGAGGAAGGAGGCGAGGGTGTCGGCATCGGCGAGCGGGCAGTCGCCGGAGAGCACGAGGACGTCGCCGTCGAAGTCGGCCGGGAGGGCGTCGACCGCGACCTGCACGGCGCGGCCGGTGCCCGGCACGTCATCCTGGTCGACGAAGATCGCGTCGGGGTAGTCGGCGGAGAGCGCCGCGACCACCTGGTCGCGCTCGTGGCGCACGACGACCTCGATGTGGTCGGCGCTCAGCCGTGCGGC
This sequence comes from Microbacterium sp. MYb72, assembly GCF_002979415.1. Lineage (GTDB taxonomy): Bacteria > Actinomycetota > Actinomycetes > Actinomycetales > Microbacteriaceae > Microbacterium > Microbacterium natoriense. The sequence goes on from NZ_PCOT01000001.1 coordinate 27,281, forward strand.
GGTGGTGAGCACGTGCCCCACCAGCGGACGCCCGCCGATCGGGTGCAGCACCTTCGGCAGGCGCGACTTCATGCGCGTGCCCTGGCCTGCGGCGAGGATGATGATGGCGAGATTGTTCCCAGTCATGCTCCGCCGCCAGGACTCGAACCTAGACCTCACAGCTCCAAAGGCTGTCGTGCTGCCATTACACCACGGCGGACCGCGGCATCCGAGTGGGCGCCGCCCGTCAAGTCTGCCATGCTCACCCCTGTGCGTACGGCGATAATGGACGGATGAGCGAGGCGGATGAGGTCGACCGGATCGTCGGAGCGTGGAACACCCAGCGCCCCGACCTCGACTTCTCCCCCCTCGAGGTCCTCTCCCGCATGGACCGGCTGACCCGGCTGCTCGACCGCGCCCGCCGCGACGTGTTCCGGCGCAGCGATCTGGAGCCGTGGGAGTGGGACGTGCTGTCTGCCCTCCGCCGGGCGGGGGCGCCGTTCCAGCTCTCCCCCAAACAGCTGCTCCAGCAGACGCTGGTGTCGAGCGGCACCATGACGAACCGCATCGACCGGCTCGTCGGACGCCGCTTCGTGCGCAGGGAGGCCGACCCCGGCGACGGCCGCAGCGTGCTGGTGATCCTGACCGACGACGGGCGGATCAGGGTGGATGCCGCGATCACCCGTCTCGTCGATGTGGAGGCCGACCTGCTGCAGGGTCTGTCCCGCGGCGACCGCGATCGTCTGGCGGGGCTGCTCCGCAAGCTCAGCCTGAGCTTCGACGCCTGAGAGCCGTCAGCCGAGGAGCCGGCGGTTCTTCTCGATGACCGACGCGGGCAGTCCGTCGACGATCCCGGCGAGGGTCACGTTCGCCAGCGACGCCCGCCAGGCCTCGTGCGCCGCACGCATGGCGGCAGCCAGCGCACAGGGGTTCCGGCAGTCCTCCGGGCGGGCGGCGCCGCGCCCCTGCTGACGCAGCTCTCGGCACACGTAGGGGTCCGCCGCGCCGTCGACCGCGATGACGAGGTCGAGGATGCTGATGCGCTCCGGCTCCCGCGCCAGCCGGAAGCCGCCGCGCGGCCCCGTGCTCCCGGTGAGGATCCCTGCGCGCACGAGCTTGGCGAGCTGCTTGGAGAGGTACGGACCGGCGACGCCGAAGTGCTCGGACAGCTGCGCCGCGGACACGGTCGAGCCCGGCGGGAGCTGTGCGATCACCGTGGCGGTGTGCAGCACCCATTCCGACGTCTCGGGAAGCTTCACTTGCCCATCCTACGCGACACCCATATTGTGGACATGCAATATCCATGATTAAGGAGCGGACATGCGCATCGCAGTGGCAGGCGGAACGGGACGGATCGGACGACTGGTGGTCGCCGAGCTCGAGAGGGAGGGACACGACGCGGTGTCGCTGACCCGCGGAGAAGGCGTCGACCTGCGCAGCGGGGACGGGCTCGCCGCACGCCTCGAGGGCGTCGACGCGGTGATCGACGCCACGAATCCCCCGGTCGCGGACGCGGCCGAGGCGGAGGCCACGTTCACGACGATCTCGCGCGTCCTCCTCGAGGCGGAGCGGTCCGCCGGAGTCGGGCACCACGTGGCGCTCTCGATCGCCGCACTCGACGCGGTCCGAGGCAACGCTCACTACTTCGGCAAGCGCGCCCAGGAGCGCGAGGTGGCGGCGGGTGCCGTGCCCTTCACGATCGTGAGGGCGACCCAGTTCCACGACTTCCCCGCGATGATCGCCGAGTGGTCGGTCATCGACGGCGAGGGCGTCGTCCCACCGCTGCTGCTGCAGCCGATCGCCCCCGCCGACGTCGCCTCGACCCTCGTCGCCGCCGCGATCTCGGCACCGCTCCAGGGGTCGTTCGACCTCGCGGGCCCACGAACGGAGGATGCGGTGGACATGGCGCGTCGCACCCTCGCCGCGAGGGGAAGCACCCTGGCGCTGCGCGCATCCTGGCGCGGCGCCGCACTGGGGATCGAGTTCGCCGGCGAGGTGCTGCTCCCCGGCGAGGACGCCCGGATCGCGCCGACCACGTTCGACGACTGGCTCGCCGCCGGGGCGCGCTGACGCGCCCCGGCGCACGGCTCACACGCGGGGATCGACGACCACGACCACCTTGCCGGTGACACGGCCGGACTCGACGCGCTCCTGCGCGGCGGCGAGCTCGTCGAGGCCGAACTCGGAGTCGAGGTGCACGGTCACCGCCTCGGACTCGGCGAGAGCGGCGATCTCCGCGAGCTGCCCGCCGTTCGCGGAGACGAGGATCCGCTCGACCGGTCCGGCGCCCCACGACGCGAGCTCGGCCCTGCGCTCGTCTGTCAGCCCGGTGATCGTGACGACGGAGGTCCCGGCCGCGACCGCCCCGCGCGGAGGCAGGGTGTCGTCGACCGTGATGATCACGGCATCCACCGGAGCGATCGCCGCGAGTGCGGCCTCGTCGCGGTAGTCGACGGTCTCGCTCGCGCCCCACGAGCGCAGCAGCTCGTGCTTGGCGGGGCTCGCGGTGGCGACCACCTCCGCGCCCCTCGCGGCGGCGAGCTGGATGGCCAGATGGCCGACGCCGCCCGCGCCGCCGAGCACGAGCACCCGCTGCCCCGAACGGACGCCCGCGGTCTCGAGCGCCTGCCATGCGGTCAGGGCGGCGAGCGGGGCAGCCCCGGCCTGCGCGGTGCTCCATGTGCTCGGCGACGCGGCGAGATCCCCTGCGGCGACGACGGCGTACTCGGCGAGGGTGTGCGCGGCGGCGGGGAACGCGGCGAGCGCGAACACCCGGTCGCCCTCCGCCCACTCGTCGACGCCGGGCCCGACGTCCGAGACCACCCCCGCGACGTCCCACCCCGGGAGGTCGGTGTAGATGATGGGCCCGAAGTCGACGGCGGCGGCGCGGATCTTCACGTCGACGGGGTTGAGGCCGGCGGCGCCGACCCTGACGAGCACTTCTCCGGGGCCGGGAGACGGGATCTCGGTGTCGATGACGGAGACGACCTCAGCCGCCGCCCCTGCACCCGAGTACTTCGCTGAACGCACTGGTCTGCCTTTCTCTCATGCGGCCGATCCGACCGCTCCACCCAGCCTGGCCTGTCGATCATCGCCCCGACAGTGGCCGGATGGTCAATATGTGTCACGATATAGCCATGCACCGCATCGTCGTCGTCGCCCTCCCCGGAGTCTTCCCGTACGAGCTGGGGATCCCCGCCCGCTTCTTCCGCGCCGCCCACCGTGACGGCGAGCCGCTGTACTCCGTCACCACCTGCACCCTCGACGGACTCCCCGTGCCCACGAACGCCGACTTCACGGTGACCCCGGCCTCCGACCGGCGCGCGCTCGACACCGCGGACACGATCATCGTGCCCCCGTGGAGCGCCGCAGAGACCTCCGACGACCCGATCGGACTGGCCGAGTTCGGCGACCGGCGGATCGTCAGCTACTGCACCGGCGCGTTCACGGTCGCGGCATCCGGACTCCTCGACGGCAAGGAGGCGACCACCCACTGGTGCTCGTCGGACGAGTTCGTTCGGCGCTTCCCGCTGGTGCGCATGCGCGAGGACGAGCTCTTCGTCGACACCGGTCGTGTGCTGACCGCCGCCGGGGCGTCGGCCGCGGTCGACGCCACCATGCATCTGATCGCGAACGACTTCGGCGCGGCGGTCGCGGCGACGGTCTCCCAGGTCACGCTCGCGGCACCGCACCGCGGCGGCGGTCAGCGGCAGTTCGTCGCCAGGCCGGCGGTGGCGTCCTCCCCGACGGTCGGCTCGGCGAGCGACATCCAGACCTGGCTGATCTCCCGCATCGACGAGCCGCTGTCGCTCACGGACGTCGCCGATCGCTTCGGGATGAGCGTGCGCACTCTGACCCGCCGTTTCCGCGCCGAGACGGGGCGGACGGTGGGCGACTGGTTCGCCGACGCCAGAGTCGACCGCGCCCGCGAGCTGCTGGAGACGACCGACCTCCTCGTCGACGACGTGGCCGCGCGTTCGGGCTTCGCCACCGGGGCGGCGCTGCGCAAGCACTTCCGCGACCGGATCGGACTGGCCCCGCAGCAGTACCGCTCCCGGTTCACGCAGGCCGCGTAGGCTTGACCGAATGGGCATGCCCTCCCCCCTCCCCATGCGCGACGGCGTCGGCGCGACCCGTCTGCACGTGCCGATGAGCGGCGCCTGGCCGACGATCTCCGCCTACATGGTCGAACGGTTCTTCCACATGGATCCGGAGCGGCTGCTGGTGCGCTTCGACCGCGGTGAGATCGTCGCCCGCGACGGCAGCGCACTGGCCAGGGACACCCCGCTCGGCGCCGAGGAGTTCGTCTGGTACTACCGCGACCCGCCGCCCGAGAAGGACATCCCCTTCGAGATCGTCCTGCTGCATCAGGATCGCGACCTCGTCGTCGTCGACAAGCCGCACTTCCTGCCGACGACACCCGGAGGCAGGTTCCTGCAGAACTCGGCGCTGGTCCGCCTGCGGAACCTCCTCGGCATCCCGGAGCTCACCCCCATCCACCGCCTCGACCGCGCCACCGCGGGTCTGCTGATGTTCTCGGCACGCCCCGAGACGCGGGGCGCGTACCAGCTGCTGTTCGAGAACCGTCAGGTGCAGAAGGTGTACGAAGCGGTGTCGGCGCGACCGGCGGACTGGGATGCCGCGATGCTCCCCCTGGTCTACCGCAACCACATCGTGAAGCACCGCGGCGAGGTGCGCGTGCGGGTGGATGCCGAGCGCGAGCCGAACGCGGAGACCCTGATCGAGCTGATCGCCGCCGATGAGCGCGTCGTGCACACGCTGCTGCGCCCGCACAGCGGCAAGATGCACGAGCTGCGCGTGCATCTCGCCGCCCTCGGTCTCGGCATCCTCAACGACGGGTTCTATCCCGTGCTGCGGCCGGAGAAGCCCGACGACTTCGAGGCCCCCCTCCAGCTGCTGGCGCGGGAGTTGCGCTTCGTCGATCCGCTGAGCGGCGCCGAGCGCGAATTCGCGACCGGTCTCGCTCTGAAGGAGGCCCCTAGCGCCGCATGACCTTGCGCGCCAGACGGGTGCCGAGCACCTGCACGAGGTGCACGAACACGACGATGAGGATGATCGCGGCCCACATCACGACCGGCTCGAACTGCCGGAAGCCGTAGATCTGGGCGAACGCGCCGAGGCCGCCGCCGCCGATCAGACCTGCCATCGCGGTCATGTCGATCAGCGCCACGACGATGAACGTGTACCCGAGGATCAGCGGCCCGAGCGACTCGGGGATCGCCACGGTGAACAGGATGCGCAGGGGGCCTGCGCCCATCGACCTCGCCGCCTCGATCACGCCGGGCGAGACCGACACGAGATGCTGCTCGACGATGCGCCCGATGGCGAAGGAGGCCGCGAGGCCGATGATGAAGGCGCCGGCGGTGGTGCCGATGCCCACCCCGACCACGACGCGTGCGAGGGGCTGCGCGACCGCCATGAAGATCACGAACGGGATCGGGCGGAAGAAGTTCACGACGAGGTTGATGAGGAACGAGACGACGCGGTTCTCGACGAGACCGCCAGGGCGCGTGACGTAGAGGATCACGCCGATCAGGAGACCGAGGATCCCGGAGATCACGAGCGCCACGGAGGTCATGTACAGCGTCTCGAGCGCGGACTTCCAGAACTCCGGCCACAGTTCCATCAGACGTTCCATCAGCGGACCTCCTCTCCGGCGATCTCGGTGACGTCGACGCGCGTGCCGATCTCGGCGAGCGCCCGGTCGATCGCGGCGCCGTCGCCGCGGATCGCGAGTGTGAGATGCCCGAAGGCGCGTCCGCGGATGTCGTTGATGCCGCCGAAGATCAGCTCGAAATCGAGACCGGCGCCGGCGAGATCGAGGAACACCTGCGCCTGGGAGGAGTCGCCGTCGCGGAACGAGAAGGTCACGATGCGACCCCGGTGCCGCTCCCGCAGCACCGCCAGCTCTGAGGGCGAGGGGATGCCCTTGACCACCGTGCCGACGAAGCGCTGGGATGCCGGGTTCTGAGGCGAGGAGAACACGTCGAACACGTCTCCCTGCTCGATGACACGGCCGTTCTCCATGACGGCGACCTTGGTCGCGATGGTCTGGATGACATCCATCTCGTGCGTGATCACGACGATCGTGACGCCCTGCTCCCGATTGACCCTGGAGAGGAGTTCGAGCACCTCGTGGGTGGTCTGCGGATCGAGGGCGCTGGTGGCCTCGTCGGCCAGCAGGATCGCGGGGCCGGTGGCGAGGGCGCGGGCGATGCCCACGCGCTGCTTCTGCCCGCCGGAGAGCTGCTCGGGGAACGCCTTCGCCTTGTCGGCGAGACCGACGAAGCTGAGCAGCTCCGTCACACGCGCGTCGATGTCGTCCTTCGACCAGCCGGCGAGCTTGAGCGGGTAGGCGATGTTGGCCCTGACGGTCTTCGCGGCGAAGAGGTTGAACTGCTGGAAGATCATCCCGATGCCGCCGCGGATCTTGCGCAGCTCCCGCTCACCGAGCGCCGTGATGTCGACGCCGTCCACGGTGATCGTGCCGCCGGTCGCGGGTTCGAGGGCATTGATGAGTCGGACCAGAGTGGACTTGCCCGCCCCGGAGTAGCCGATGATGCCGAAGACGTCGCCCTTCTCGATCGAGAGGGTCACGTCGTCGACGGCGACGACGTCGCCCGCCCCGGCGGACCGCGAGGGGTACGCCTTGGAGACGTTCGTGAGGGTGACGATCGGCATGTGCTGCTCCGGTGTGGTGCGTGGCGACGAAGAATCGGGTGGCGCTGAGCGCCACCCGATTCTCTCAGTCGCTGATTACTTCTGAGCCTTCGTGTCCTTCTCGACCTTCTTCAACGAGGAGAGGAGGTCGGCGACGGGGGTCTGCAGCGGCACCGCCGTGTTCCCCGACGACTCCTGGAGTCCGGCCTGGACGTCCTTGTTCGTCTGGAAGATCTCGACGAGCTTCTTGTAGGTCGCGTTGTCGGCGTCCTCGGCGCGAGCCGCGAAGATGTTCACGTACGGCAGCGCGTTCGGGTCTTCCGGGTCGTCCTGTGCGATCGCGTCGGTGAATGTCAGACCGGCGTCCTTGACGAAGTCGTTGTTGATGATCGCCGCGGCGACGTCGGGCAGCGAGGTCGGGATCAGGGCCGCCTCCAGCGCCTTCACCTGGACCTTGGACTTCTCCGTGTCGACGTCGGCGATGTCGGAGAAGATCGACCCGCCGCTCTTCAGCTCGATGAGGCCCGCCGACTGCAGCACGAGAAGCGCACGAGCCTGGTTGGACGCGTCATCCGGAACGGCGACGGTCTCGCCCTTCGGGATGTCCTTCACGTCGTCGTACTTCTTGGAGTACAGGCCGAGCGGGTAGATCGCGGTGGAGCCGACCGGCACCAGGTCCTTGCCGGAGTTCACGTTGTAGTCCGCGAGGTACACGATGTGCTGGAACTGGTTGAGGTCGATCTCGCCCTCGGCGAGCGCCGGGTTCGGCTGCTCGTACGAACCGAAGTCGACGAGCTCGACCGTGATCCCCTCGTCGGCCGCAGCCTCGACGAAGGGCGCCCACTGCGCGTCGCCCTTGCCGACGACGCCGATCTTGACGGTCTCGTCCTTGGCGGAGTCGCCGCTGCCGGCGCCGGCGTCGCTGGATGCCGTGGCGCAGCCCGCGAGGGCGACGAAGAGCGGGACCGCGGCCAGCGCGGCGAGGATGGACGTTGTGCGACGAGTCATGTGAAGAGTTCCTCTCTTGGGGGACTCTTCAACGGTAGGCAGGGCCTCCCCACCCCGAGGAATCGGGTGTCACACGGCGTCACAGCCGGATCAGTCGAACTCCTCGATCCCCTGCAGGCGCACCTGCTCGAGGTCGAGACGCGCGGAGATGCGGCGCACCACCACGTCGTCGACCGTGCCCGAACGGCGAAGCCCCAGCAGCACCTCGCGCTTGCGGTCGAGCAGCGCGAGCTTGAGGCGCGTGTGCTCCTCGTGGCGGATGAGCGGGGACCGCTGCGCGACGTCGACCGCGGTCGAGGTCGCGATGATCTGCAGACTCGAGCCGTCGACGGCATCCTCCCGCTGCTCCACGAGCTCCAGGCCCGCGCTGCCGCCGCCGTAGGGGTCCGGCTCGTCGAGCATGGCGTCGAGGGCGCTGGCCTCAGCATCCACCGCCGCCTGCTCCCTGGCGAGAGCGCGCGCGTTCGCGTACTCGAGCATCAGGTAGCCTTCGCTGCGCACGCGGTCGAGGATCTCCTGGCCGACGCCGTGCTCGGCCGCGAGGTCGTCGAGCGCCGCGAGCGCCGCACCCGAGATGGTGCGCTCTGCGAGCTCGTACTCCTCGACCTCCGCCGTGTCGACGGGGAGCTTGGCCCAGCGCACGACGGCCGGCAGGAGCGGACCCTGCACGAGCAGGCTGAGCAGGATGACGCCGGCCGTGACGACCACGACCTCGTCGCGTCCTTCGCCGCCGATCTCGACGGGGATGGAGAGCGCGATCGCGAGGGACACCGCTCCGCGCATGCCGGCGAACGTGGAGAGGAGGCGGACGCGTGCGGCGAGACTGCGTGGTGGTCGCGCGTCGGTCGGGCGGCGCACCACGGCGCTCAGCAGCTGGAACAGATAGCGCACCGCCAGCAGCGCGACCCACACTCCGAGCGTGATGAGCACGAGGCGGCCCACGGCTGCGGCGGAGATCTCGTGCACGACGTACTGCACCTCGAGCCCGATCAGCACGAAGAGCGCGCCGTTGAGCAGGTAGACGCCGAACGGGAAGGCGGCCTCGGACTGGCGGCGGGAGGATGCCGTGGTGATGCGCGGAGACACGTACGCGATGACGAGCCCAGCCACGACGACCGCGAGCACACCCGAGGCGTGCATGATCTCCGCCAGCAGGAACGCCGTGAACGGCACGAGCAGCAGGGTCACGTTGATGACCGCCGTGCTCGTCGACCGGCGCAGCAGCAGGTACGCGAGGGCAGCGATCACCGCGCCGGCGAGCACGCCGCCGACGTACGAGACCAGGACGGTCCAGGTGATGCTCAGCGGCGTGACGTCGCCGCCGACCGCCAGCGAGATCGCGATGGCGTACAGCACGAGGGCCGTGCCGTCGTTCGTCAGGCTCTCCGCCTTCAGCTTCATGAACATGCGTCGCGGCAGCAGTCGCCCGAGAGCCGCGACGGCCGTGGCGTCAGGAGGGGCGACGGCGGCGCCGAGGATGAGCGCGATCTCCCACGGCATCCCGAACAGCACGCCCACTCCGGCGACGGCGAAGGCCGAGGCCACCACGAGCAGCGTGCTCATCGGCAGGATGTAGCGGAAGTCGCGCCGGATCGACCGGAGCGACGTCGTCAGGCTCTCCCAGAACAGCATCACGGGCAGGAACAGCAGCAGCACCGTCTCCGGCGGCAGCTGCACCTCGCGCAGCTGCGGCACGAAGCCGAGCAGCAGCCCGAAGACGACGAGGACGAGGGGGAGTGCGACGCGGATACGCGGAGCGAGCAGGGTTCCTGCGAGGATCGTGAGTCCGAGCAGGACGGTGACTTCTAGACCTTCCATCTCTACCTCCCAACAGCGGTGAGAGAAGGATATTCCCCGTTCGGGGGTTCAGGTCAGCCGATCTCCTCCGTGAGCTCGAACCAGCGCAGCTCGAGCTCCTCGATCTCCGCCTCCCGATCCCCGATCGCCTTCATCTTCTCGCCGAGTCCGGCGTAGTCGGACTGGTCGTGGTCGGCGAGCGAGTGCTTGGCGGCATCCACCTGCTCCGTGAGCTTCTGGATGCGCCGCTCCAGGGCGGAGACCTCCTTCTGCGCGGTGCGCAGCGCCGCTCCGTCCAGCCCCTTCGGAGCCGCCTTCGCAGCTCCGGCGGACGCCTTGGAGGGCTCGGCGTCCTGCAGCTGACGCAGGCGCAGGTACTCGTCGACTCCGCCGGGGAGGTGTCGGAGTCTGCCGCCGAGGATCGCGAACTGCTGGTCGGTCACGCGCTCGAGGAAGTACCGGTCGTGGCTGACGACGAGCAGCGTGCCCGACCACGAGTCGAGGAGGTCCTCGATCGCGGCGAGCATGTCGGTGTCGAGGTCGTTCGTGGGCTCGTCGAGGATCAGCACGTTGGGCTGGTCGAGCAGCACGAGCAGCAGCTGCAGACGGCGCTGCTGACCTCCGGAGAGGTCCTTCACCGGGGTCGAGAGCTGGGCGGACGAGAATCCGAGGCGCTCCAGCAGCTGCCCGGGAGTGAGGTCCTGCGCCTTCGAGCCGTTGCCCATCGTGTACGAGGTGCGCAGACCCGAGATGACCACGCGCACCGGGTCGTTCCAGTGCTGGTCGAGCTCGTCGAGGCGCTGGGTCAGCGTCTGCACCTTGACGGTCGTGCCGCGCTTGACACGCCCGACCGTGGGTTCGACGGTGCCGGAGATCAGGCCGAGCAGCGTCGACTTGCCCGCGCCGTTGACCCCGAGGATGCCGGTGCGCTCCCCCGGCGCGATGCGCCACTCCACATCGCGCAGCACCTCCTTGTCGCCGTAGGACACCCCCACGTCGAGAAGGTCGACGACGTCTTTGCCGAGGCGGGAGACGGCGAGCGACTGCAGGGAGATCTTGTCGCGGATCTCGGGGACGTCGGCGATGAGTTCGTTGGCGGCGTCGATGCGGAACTTCGGCTTGGCCGTGCGTGCCGGGGCGCCGCGGCGCAGCCAGGCGAGCTCCTTGCGCGCGAGGTTCTGCCGCTTCGCCTCGGTGGCTGCGGCCATCCGGTCGCGCTCGACGCGCTGCAGGATGTACGCCGCGTAGCCGCCCTCGAAGGGCTCGACGATCCGGTCGTGCACCTCCCAGGTCTCGGTGCAGACCTCGTCGAGGAACCAGCGATCGTGGGTGACGACCATGAGGGCCCCGGAGTTCGGGCTCCACCGCTTCTTCAGGTGCCCGGCGAGCCAGGTGATCGCCTCGACGTCGAGGTGGTTGGTGGGTTCGTCGAGCGCGATGACGTCCCAGTCGCCGGTGAGCAGCTTCGCGAGCGAGACCCGTCGGCGCTGGCCGCCCGAGAGTGAGCCGATCTCGGCATCCCACGGCAGATCCCGCAGCAGCCCGTCGATGACGTCACGGACCTTCGCGTCGCCGGCCCATTCGTGCTCGGGGGTGTCGCCGACGACGGCCTGGCTGATCGTGAGACCGTCGCCGAGGGTGTCGGCCTGGTCGAGCACGCCGATCGTGGTGCCGCCGCGGACCGTCACGCGGCCGGAGTTGGGTTCCTTGATGCCTGCCAGCATCCCGAGGAGGCTGGACTTGCCGTCGCCGTTGCGGCCGACGATGCCGATGCGGTCGCCCTCCTCGATTCCGAGGGTCACGGAGTCGAAGACGACCCTGGTCGGGTATTCGAGCTGGAGGGCTTCTGCCCCGAGAAGATGTGCCATGTCACTTCAAGGGTAGTCGCGCTCGCCTCACCCGACGGCCGGGCCTCCGAACAGCTCGGGGAGGGACGCAGTGAACTCCTCGAAGTGGCTGTACCAGACGGTGTGCGCGGCGCCGGGGATGCTGCGGATGCCGACCCCGTGCTCCGTGAGCCTCCGCACGTCGGCGTCGCTCACCCACGAGCTCGGCTCGGCCCTGACGACGACCGACCCCGGAGCCGGCGGCCACTCGCCGTCGGCTCCGCAGGAGACGGATGCCAAGGTCTCCGGGTCGAACCGCTCGGCGGCACGAGCCTCGACCTCGGCATCCCTCTCGGAGTAGAAGGGGCGGCTCCGGCGCAGGGCATCGGCATCCATGCGTGCGAGGCGGTCGCGCTCGTACCGGGCGACGAGCTCAGCGCGGTCATGACCGCCCTCGATCGACAGCGCGGCATCGACGTAGACGGTGAGGCTCGGGTCGAGAGCCGCGGCGGCCGCTGCCAGCACGGTGGCCCCGTAGGAGTGTCCGAGGGCGTGGAGCGGCCCCTCGGGCGCGAGCCGCCTGATCGTCTCGACGACGGCGGCTGCGGCCGCGTCGACGGTGAGCTGCGCGTCACGGGGAGAGCGTCCGTGGCCGGGGAGATCGAGGGCGAGCACACGGTATCCGCGGTCGACGAGGAGCGGGATGACGCGCCACCAGCTCTCGGCTGATCCCATCGCTCCGTGCAGGAGCAGGGCGGTGCGGAGCGGGGGCGTCGCCGCGCTGTCCGAGTCGGCGGAGTCGGCCGTGTCGAGGGCGTGGAGGAGCATCCGGTCAGTCAATCACGGTCGTTATTCTTCTGTGACATTTCGAGTCTGCGAGCTGTGGAATCTTTGTTCGAATGTCGGTGGCCCCTGGTGTACTGGACTCATGACCGCACTGATCGACGCGACCGACTCCCAGATGGCGATGCTCGCCGATCTGGTCGAGTCGCTGGAGATCGCCGATGCGACGGTGAACGCGATGATGGCGGCCCGCGACGGGCTGTTCGCGCTGGCGGGTCGGATGGCCGTCGACATCGCGAAGCAGGGCGATCACCCCGATCGGGGTGACATGACGATCCGCGCGGTGGCGGCCGAGATCGGGCAGCGGCTCCGGGTCAGCGACCGCACGGTCGAGCGGAAGATCGGCGAGGCGTCGTGGCTGGTCGACGGCTTCCCCGCCGTGTGGCAGGCACAGGGCGCGGGGCGCATCACGGCAGCGCACGCGCACGTCATCATCGACGCCGGCGCACAGCTGACCGACGACGACCAGCGGGCGGAGTACGCCGAGGCGGTGCTCGCCGTCGCCGAGGTCGAGTCTCCGAATCGGCTGCGGGCGGTCGCGAAGCGCATCGCCGAGAGGTTTCAGGGGCAGACGATAGACGAGCGGCATCGGGCCGCCCGCGAACGGAGGCGCGTCTGGGCGACGGATGGCGAAGACGGCATGGCCGATCTCCACGTGCACGCCCCGGCCGTGCTGGTGCACGCGATGAAGGATCGCGTGTCCGAGATGGCCCACCGGATCCGTACCGAGAACATCCGCGAGGCGCGCGAAGCCGCAGCCGACGGCATCCCCTTCGACCCCGACACCCGGTCCGTCGACGAGATCCGCGCCGATCTGTTCGCCGACCTCGTACTCACCGGTACCCCGGTCGCCCACGACAGCGCAGACGGCACGCTCGGCGAGATCCGCGGGCGCGTGGAGATCACCGTGCCCGTGATCACCCTGATGGCGGAGGATGCCGCGGAGGCGGCCTCCGCCGACGGCGACGCGTCCTCGACCACGCCGCCGCCTGCGATGCTCGACGGTGTCGTGCCGATCGACGCCGACACCGCTCGTGCGCTCGCAGGCTCTGCGACAGGGTGGGACCGAGTGCTCACCCACCCGATCACGGGGGCGATGCTCGCGGTCGACCGGTATCGCCCGTCGGAGCAGCTCAGACGGCATCTGAGGGCACGCGATCAGCGGTGCCGGTTCCCGACCTGCGGGATCATCGCCAGGAAGTGCGACATCGACCACAACGATCCGGCGTCCACGGGTGGCGCGACCGCCGAGTGCAACCTCTGCTGCTTCTGCCGCAGGCACCACACGCTCAAACACGCCTCGCCGTGGCATGTCGAACATCACCCCGGCGGAGTGCTCGAATGGACGAGTCCCGCCGGCCGCACCTACACCGACACTCCCCCGGTACCGCACACGGTGGTGTTCGTCGCCGAGGCCGACGGTGCGCCCCCGACGGGGACGGCACTGCTCGCACGCGCCCGGGCGCCCTTCTGAGGTTCCGGTCTTCTGAGGTTCCGGTCTTCTGAGCTTCCGGTCTTCTGGTCTCCTGAGCTCACGCGCGCGCATTCCCGCACGATCATGGCCTGTGGATAACTCCGGCGACGCATTCGCGAATCCGGTTACCGTGTGCGAGTGATTCTCCAGAGAACAGCCACCCACTCCCTCAGCGGACTCGGCGCCCTCGCACTCATCGCGGGAGCAGTCGCCGGATGCGCACCCACTCCGGCCCCGACGCCGACGCCCACCGCGGCCTTCGCGAGCGAGGAGGAGGCGTTTGCGAAAGCCGAGGAGGTGTACCGGGCGTTCAATGCTCGATTGAATGAAGTCGATCTCAGCGATACGAGGACCTTTGAACCATTGTTCGAGCTCTCCAGCGGTTCATTCGAGGCTGCAGATCGCGAGGCCTACTCCACGATGCATGCCGATGGTTTCATCATGAGCGGAGAAACAAGGGTTCTCTCCTTCGACGGAGTGAGGTCCAAACCACCCTTTACCACCGTCGTTGCGAACGTCTGCCTCGATGTGTCATCAGTTTCCATCGTCGACTCGTCCGGGGTGTCCCAAGTGAGCTCCGACCGTCCTTCTACTTACGCACTTGAGATCACCTTCGTGTCCGAGAAGAACCACAGCCTCTCAATCGACTCCGCAGCGGAACGAGAGGATGTCGCATGCGTAGTGGAGTAGCAGCGATTTTCGCGATCGGAGGTGTCCTGCTCATGACCCAGCATCCGTCCCAAGACTCGACAACTGATCCCGAAAACCCCTTGGGGAGCGCAGCCATTGCAACGGGGCGATCATCGCTCACAGTCAGCAGCTCAGCGACCCAAATGGGCACGACTCCATCCACGGGCCAGAGGGATGTCAGCTCTGACGATTCCGACTCCCCTTCGTCGCCCTCGTCGTCCTACGACGCCGACGGGTGTCTCATCACGACGGACGAGGATGGCCGCTGCATCCGCGCACGGATACGGGCCAACCCTGACGGGACCCCCGCACCCTCGGTCACGATGACCGACCTCGCGCAGTTCGCCCCTCCGGCTGCGGACTTCGCCGTCGAGCCCGGCAACGCCGGAATCGCGGGCATGCCGACGAACCTCCTCGGCGCCGCGTCCGTCCGCACGCAGACCGGGACGCTGTTCGGCAACCCGATCAGCGTTCGCTTCACGCCCATCGCGTACGACTACTCCTACGGCGACGGCTCCACCGCCACGGTCACGGTCCCTGGCCGCACCTGGGAAGAGCTCGGCCAGGCGCCGTTCACCCCGACGCCGACCAGCCACGTCTACTCCGCACGCGGCACCTACACGGCCGCCCTCAGCATCCGCTACTCCGCCCAGGTCGACCTCGGCGGCGGCTGGTTCCCCGTGATCGGCGAACTCACGATCGACAGCCCCAGCCAGCAGATCCGCATCTTCGAGGCCCACACGGCCCTCGTCGCACGCACCTGCCTCGAGAACCCCGCCGCGGTCGGCTGCTGACCCGACCATCGCCTCATACAAGAAGACGAGCCGTCCGGACCAGAAGGTCCGGACGGCTCGCGCGTCCCCAGGAATCGGAGCGCTGCTGCTTACTGGTACGACTTCACGATCTCGAGCAGGCTCGGGACGTTCGCGTACGCCTCAGCGGCGTTGGCCTTGGTGACGATGATCGGCTTCAGCAGGAACGCCGGGACGACCTTCACGCCGTTGTCGTACGACTCGGTGTCGTTGACGTCGACCTTCTCGCCCTTCTGCAGCTGCTGGACCATCTTGATGGACTGCTCGACGAGCAGCGTGGTGTCCTTGTTGATCGTGGAGTACTGGATGCCCTCCATGATCGACTTGACCGACTCGACCTCGGAGTCCTGACCCGTGACGACCGGAACCGGCTTGCCCGCGCCCTGGACGGACGTGATGATGGCGCGAGCCAGGGTGTCGTTCGGCGACAGGACGCCGTCGAGCGTCTCGGTGCCGTACGACGAGGTCAGCAGCGAGTCCATGCGGCGCTGGGCGTTCTCAGCCTTCCAGCCGTCGGTCGCCGTCTGCGCGATCTCGGTCTGACCCGAGACGACCTTCAGGTCGCCCTTCTCGATCTCCGGCTTCAGCACGCTCATCGCGCCGTCGAAGAACACCTTCGAGTTGGCGTCGTCAGGCGAACCCGAGAACAGCTCGATGTTCCACGGCGCGTCGTGACCCGAACGCTCCTTCAGACCGTCGAGCAGAGCCTGGCCCTGCAGCTCGCCGACCTTGAAGTTGTCGAACGCGACGTAGTAGTCGACGGCCTTGGTGTTCTCGATCAGACGGTCGTAGGCGATGACCGTGACGCCCTTGGACTGGGCATCCTCGACCTGCGTCGCGAGCTGCTTGCCGTCCTTGGCGCCGATGATGATGACCTTGGCACCGCCGGTCACCATCGCCTGGATCTGGTTCTGCTGCTCGGCGACCGTGTTGCTGGCGGGCGCGTACTGCACGTCGGCCTTGAAACCGGCCTTCTCGAGACCGTCGGTGAACAGCTGGCCGGCGAGCACCCAGTTCTCACTGGTCTTGTCGGGAAGGGCGACGCCGATCGTGGCGTCCGCGGCGAAGCCCTTGCTGGCCTCCGTCGAGGTGCCCCCGCCGGTGTCTCCCCCGCGCTCCGAGGAGCACCCGGTGAGAGTGAAGGCTGCCGCTGCGACAAGCGCTGTCGCGGTGACGATGATCTTCTTCATGTGATCTCTTTCTGTGGTGAGGGACAGATGATGCACGCGGGCGGCGCGTGCAGCATCCGCCTACTTTCCGCTCGTCTTCTCGACGGCGGGGGCCTGATAGGTCTGAGTGGGGTCGAAGGTCGCGCTGCCCGGATCGTTCTTGCGACCGATGTTGCGCATGATGAACCCCGTCACGGAGGGGCGTCCCTGCCGCTTGTTCCACACGTCGACACCGACGGCGAACAGCAGCACGAGGCCTTTGATCATCGACACGAGGTCGGCGCCGGCGCCCATGAGGGCGAGTCCGTTGTTCAGGAACGCCATGACCAGACCACCGATGATCGATCCGATCACCGTGCCGATGCCTCCCGACACCGCGGCGCCACCGATGAACACCGAGGCGATCGCGTCGAGCTCCCAGCCGTTGCCGTCCTGAGGTCCGGATGCCGCAGCGCGGGCGACGTAGATCATTCCGGCGAGCGAGGCGAGCACGGACATGTTCATCATCACGAAGAAGTCGACCCAGCGGTCCTTGACACCCGACAGGCGGGCCGCCTGCCGGTTGCCGCCGACGGCGTAGATGTGACGGCCGAACACCGTGCTGTTCGTGACGAACGAGTACAGGATGACCAGCACGAGCAGGATGACACCCGACACCGGGAAGCTCGTGCCGGGGCGCCCGGTGGCGAACAGCCAGCCTGCGACGAGGATGACGGCGGAGAGCACGACGACCTTGACGACGCTCACCCACAGGGGCGCGGAGTCAGAGCCCATCTTCTTCTGCACGCGGCGGGTGCGGATCTCCCAGAACACGATCCATCCGGCGCCGAGGATCGCGAGGATCATGGTCGGCACGTTGAACGGGACGGGCAGAGCGACCTCGGGCAGGTAGCCGGCGCCGATCACACGGAACTCCGGAGGCACGGGGATCGTCGTGGACTGGCCGATGAACTGGTTCGCGCCGCGGAAGAGCAGCATGCCGGCCAGCGTCACGATGAACGCCGGCACCCCGACGTACGCGACCCAGAAGCCCTGCCAGGCGCCGACGACCACGCCGACCCCGATGCCGAGCACGATCGCGAGCGGCCACGGCAGGCTCCACTCGGTCATCGCCTTCGCGACGATGATGCCGGTGAAGGCCGCGACCGAGCCGACGGACAGATCGATGTGCCCCATGATGATGACCATCACCATGCCGATCGCGAGGATCAGGATGTAGGAGTACTGGTTGACGACGTTGATCAGGTTCTCGGGCGACAGGGTGAGCCCCGTCCCCTTCGCGAGCCAGGTCAGGATCTGGAAGAACACCAGGATCACGATCAGGCTGCCGAGGATGCCGAACTGGCGGAGGGTGGACTGTCCGCCGCCGAACATCTTCGTGATGTCGCCGAAGTGGAACGGGCGCTTCGTAGGAGTGAGATCGGTACTCATGCGGATGCCTTCTGGTTCGTGGAGGTCATGCTGCGCATGAGAGCCTCGGGTGTCGCCTGGTCGGCCGGGATGCAGTCGGTGACCCGACCTTCGAAAACGGTGTAGATGCGGTCGGAGATGCCGAGCAGCTCGGGGAGCTCGCTGGAGATGACGATGACGCCCTTGCCCTGCGCGGCGAGCTGGTTGATGATCGCGTAGATCTCGTACTTCGCGCCGACGTCGATGCCTCGCGTCGGCTCGTCGAGGATCAGCAGGTCGGGGTCGGTGAACATCCACTTCGCCAGCACGACCTTCTGCTGGTTGCCGCCGGACAGCTTGCCGACGCCCTCCTCGACCGACGGGGTCTTGATGCGCAGCGCCTTGCGGTAGTCCTCGGCGATCGCGAACTCGGCCCGCGAGTCGACGACCCCGCGCTTCGCGATCTTCGAGAGCTTCGCGGCGACGACCGAGCGCTTGATCGTGTCGAGCAGGTTGAGCCCGAGCACCTTGCGGTCCTCGCTCACGTATGCGAGACCGTGCTTGATGGCCGACGCCACGTCGGGCAGCTCGATCTCCTTGCCGTCCTTCACGATCGTGCCGGAGAGGAACGTGCCGTACGAGCGTCCGAAGATGCTCATCGCGAGCTCGGTGCGTCCTGCACCCATGAGGCCGGCGATGCCGACGACCTCGCCGCGGCGGACGTTGAGGCTCGAGCCCTTCACGACCATGCGCTCGGAGACCGTCGGATGCTGCACCCACCAGTCCTTGACCTCGAAGAACACCTCGCCGATCTCGGGCTCGCGGTCGGGGTAGCGGCTCTCCAGCGAGCGGCCCACCATGCCGCGGATGATGCGGTCCTCGTTGATCTCCCCGCGGGAGATGTCGAGGGTCTCGACCGTGCGTCCGTCGCGGATGATCGTGATCTCGTCGGCGATCTGCTCGATCTCGTTGAGCTTGTGGCTGATCATGATCGACGCGATCCCCTTGGCCTTGAGGCCGAGGATCAGGTCGAGCAGGTGCTGCGAGTCGTTCTCGTTGAGTGCGGCGGTGGGCTCGTCGAGGATGAGCAGCTTGACGTCCTTGTTGAGCGCCTTCGCGATCTCGATGAGCTGCTGCTTGCCGACGCCGAGGGTCTTGATCGGCGCGTCGGGGTCTTCGTCGAGGCCGACCCTGGCGAGCAGCTCGATCGCACGCTGCTTCTGCGCCTGCCAGTCGATGCGCCCGAAGCTGCGGATCTCATTGCCGAGGAAGATGTTCTCGGTGACGGACAGCTCGGGGATCAGCGCGAGCTCCTGGTGGATGATCACGATGCCGGCCTGCTCGCTCGCGGCGATGTCCTTGAAGCGCTGCTCCTGCCCGTAGAGCAGGATGTCGCCGTCGTAGGTGCCGTACGGGTACACACCCGAGAGGACCTTCATGAGGGTGGACTTTCCCGCGCCGTTCTCACCGCAGATCGCGTGGATCTCTCCCGCGCGGACGGTGATCGACACGTCGGACAGTGCCTTGACGCCCGGGAACTCCTTGGTGATGTCTCGCATCTCCAGGATCGGGCCTGACACGACCGGCAACGTTGCTGTGGTGCTCACGGATCTTCCTCGCGCCTTTGCGGTCATCTTCCATGTGACCGTTCACATTGGTTTATATGGTCCACTCTCCACGGGGCAGTGTCAAGCCCGTGATCGAATCGTGCCCTTATCGCGGCGCGGAGGACTCCCGCGGACGCAGCATCGTCTGCAGCGCGCCGAACTCCGGCACCGCCTCACCGCGGATCTGAGCGAGCAGGATCCGCACGGCTCTCCTGCCCAGCTCGGGGAAGTCCTGATGCACCGTCGTCAGCGACGGGGCGACATGTGCCGCGACCGGAATGTCATCGAAGCCGACGACGCTCACGTCCTCCGGCACCCGCACACCCGCGACCCGGAAGCCGTGCATGAGGCCGATCGCCATCTGGTCGTTGGCCGCGAAGATCCCGGTGAAGTCCCGGCGCCGCGACAGCTCCTGACCTGCGAAGAAGCCGAAGTCCGCCGTCCAGTCGCCGCGGATCGGCGGGAACGTGGGCAGATCGGCCTCCCTCAGCGCATCGAGGTAGCCCCTCATGCGCGACTCCGCCTCGATCCAGTCCTGCGGCCCGGCCAGATGGAGGATGTCGGTGTGCCCGAGGGATATGAGGTGCTCCGTGGCCGCCCTGGCTCCGGCGACCTGGTCTGCGGAGTGGCTGACGCCGTCGGATCCGGACGCCGTCTGCAGCGTCACGAAGGGCATGTCGACGGTCATGCCGCGCAGGACATGGAACACCCGCACCTGCGGGGCGAGCACCACGATGCCGTCGACCTGCTCCCGCGACAGCTGTCGCAGCGCATTGCCGATCGCCTCCGGCGTGGTGGCCGAGAGGTTCAGCGTCGAGACCGAGTACCCCTCCTCGCGCGCGGCATCCTCGATCCCCACGATCGACGAGGTGGGACCGAACTCCCCCACCGTCGCCGACAGGATGCCGAGCATGTTGGACTTGCTCGTCACGAGCGCCCTGGCCGCGAGATTGGGCCGGTAGTCGAGCACGGAGATCGCGTCGAGGACCTTGGCCTTGGTCTCCGGACGGATGCTCGGATGATCGTTGAGAACCCGGGAGACGGTCTGGTGCGAGACCCCTGCCAACCGGGCGACGTCGCGGATGCTGGGCATCCGTGCGCGCTCTGAGGCCGTCGACATCACAGCCTCCTCGCATGTGCACGGTCACATCTATCGTCCCCATTATGTCTCTCCCCGCCCTCCGGCGCACCTCCGAGCTGCGCGGCGGGTGCGCGGCTTGTGCTCCGGTACCGGATGACCCGTCTGATTTCGTACCCCCGCACCGGACTCCTCCGCACCCGTGATGCCACGCTGGGCGCGTGAACACACTGCTGCGCGGCGGCCGGGTCATCGACCCGAAGACCGGCGCCGACCGGACCGCCGACCTCCTCATGTCCGACGGACGCATCGCCGCCGTTGGCGTCGATCTGATCGCTCCCCCCGGCACCGCGGTCGTCGACGTCCGCGGGCTGATCGTCGGCCCCGGCTTCGTCGACCTGCACAGCCACGTCCACTCCATCGCCGGACAGCGGCTGCAGGCGATGGACGGCGTGACCACCGCGCTCGACCTCGAGGCCGGCCTCATGCCGGTGGCCGAGGCGATGGCCAGGGCCGCGGCGGACGGTCGCCCGCTGAACTACGGCTTCTCGGCATCCTGGGCGCAGGCGAGAGCGTTCGCGCACCTCGACCGCGTCCCGGTCGCCGACTTCACCGCGTCGATGGACCTGCTCGGCAACGGCGAGTGGCAGCGATCGTCGAGCGCCCCCGAGCGCACGCGTTGGCTCGGCCTGCTGGAGGGCGAGCTGGCCGCCGGGGCCCTCGGCATCGGAGTCCTCATGGGCTACGCGCCCCGCTCCGATCCGGACGAGTACCTCGCGCTCTCCCGCCTGGCCGCGGCGGCGCACGCCCCCACCTTCACACACGTCCGCGAGCTCATCGAGGCCGATCCGGCGACACCGATCGACGGGTCGGAGGAGCTCGTGCGCGCCGCCGCCGAGACCGGTGCGGCCATGCACCACTGCCACGTGAACAGCACGTCCCTGCGGCATATCGACCGCGTGCTCACGCTCCTCGATCGCAGCCGTGCGGCCGGGTCGCGCGTGACCGTCGAGGCATATCCGTACGGCGCGGGGAGTACCGCGATCGGCGCGTTCTTCCTCGCCCCCGAGAAGCTGCGGGGACTCGGCATCACGCCGAGCTCGCTCGTGCTGGTCGACACCGGAGAGCGCATCGCCGACGAGGCGCGCCTCCGCGAGGTGCGCGCCGCCGACCCCGGCGCCACGTGCATCGTCACCTTCCTCGACGAGGCAGATCCGCTCGACCGCGCGCATCTGCACCGGGCCCTCGCCTACCCCGACTCGATCGTCGCGAGCGACGCCATGCCCGTGTCCTGGACCAGCACCGCCGGCGCCCCGACCGCATACGAGCAGCGGGAGTGGCCGCTGCCTCCCGGCGGTCACACGCACCCGCGCACGGCGGGCACCTTCACGAAGTCGCTGCGCCTCATGGTCAGGGAATCCGAGACCTGGACCTGGGTCGAGGCCTTCCGACGCTGCTCCTACCTTCCGGCGCGGGTCCTCGACGAGGTCTCGTCCGCCATGCGCGGCAAGGGACATCTCGCCGTCGGCGCCGACGCCGACGTCGTCGTGATCGACCCCGTGACGATCACCGATCGCGCCACCTACGCCGATCCCACGCGGCCCTCCCAGGGCGTGCGGCAGCTGTACGTGCACGGCATCCCCGTCGTGCACGCCGGAGAGATCGTGACCGATGCCTTCCCCGGTCGCGCGATACGAGGAGACGCATGATGACCGAAGACCTGCAGTCCTTCCTGGACGCCACCGCCGCCGAACTCGGCGTGCCGGGGGCCGTCGTCGGCGTGCTCGACGGCGACGACGAGCTCATCGCCGTCACGGGCGTCGCCTCCACCGAGACGGGTGCGCCGGTGACCGCGCGCACCCTGTTCCAGATCGGCTCGACGTCGAAGACGTTCACCGGCACGGCGGCGATGCGCCTCGTCGACGACGGGCTTCTCGACCTGGACGCCCGTGTGATCGACATCCTCCCCGACTTCCGCCTCGGCGATGCCGCGGCCCTCGACGCCCTGCGCGTCCGACACCTCCTCACCCACTCCGGCGGATTCCTCGGCGATGCCGACGAGCAGCCTGGTTGGGATGCCGACTCCCTCGCCCGCAACGTCGCGAGCTTCGCCGAGCTCCCCCAGTTCTTCGCCCCCGGCACGATCGCGTCGTACAGCAACGCCGGGATCCGCCTTCTGGGGCGCATCGTCGAGGTCGTCGCGGGCGAACCGTTCGAGCAGGCCGTACGACGCGTCGTCCTCGATCCCCTCGGGATGGCCGACACCTTCTTCTTCCCGTGGGAGGTGATCGCCCGCCCCCACGCGCTCGGCCACGTCACGGCGGAGGACGGCACCGTCTCCCCCCTCGGCCAGTGGCCGATCACCCGCGACATCGACCCCGAGGGCGGGCTCGTCTCCTCCGTGGGCGATCAGCTGCGCTATGCGCGGTTCCAGATGCGCGGGGAGAGCGAGGGCACTCCGCCCGTGAGCGAGGCGACCAGGCTCCGGATGCAGCAGCCGCAGCTCAGCGCCGGTCCGCCGGTCGACGCGATCGGCTTCCCCTGGCTCCTCTCACACCACGGCTCCGCCCGGCTCGTGATGCACGGCGGCAACATCGCCGACACCCAGCTCAGCGAGTTCGTGATGGCCCCGGACCAGGATCTCGCGATCACCGTGCTCACCAACAGCGGCGCGGGCAAGGCCCTCGGGACCAGGGTCATCGACTGGTGCTTCGAGCACCTCCGCGGGATCGCTCCGGAGAAGACGCCGCTCGACCAGCGCACCATCGATGCGCTCGACGAGACGGTCGGGCGGTACGACGCCGGCCAGTGGCACTACGACGTCACGCGGGTGGGAGACGCGCTGGAGTTCACGATGGTGCTGCGCGAGGACATCGCCGCCCTCGGCATCCCGCCGCGTCCGCCGCTGCGACTGGGCGTCCGCGAGGACCGGGCGCTCGTGACCGACGAGGGCGTCGCCGTCGGTCGGCTGCTCGACGCCGCGGAGGGCGGCCCCGACCTGCTGCACATCGGACTCCGCGCCGTGCGACGACGGTGATCCGCGGGGCTTCGTCCGCGAGCACCAAGCTCCCGGCAAGTCTCGTCGCCGCCGACCAACGGCGTCTCCGCACACGCGAATAGTCTCGGCCCATCGCCGTCGCACCCCTATCGACGGCGCACTCGATGAAGAGGAGCGCACATGTCCGACCTGAACGAGATCGGCGTCTGGCTGCGGGACAACCTTCCCGCCCTGATCGCCGACGCGCACATCCCCGCCGCATCCGTGGGAGTCCTCGCCGGAGGCGAGATCTTCACGACGTCGGCCGGCATCCTGAACCGGAACACCGGAGTCGAAGCCGATGACGACTCGGTCTTCCAGATCGGCTCGATCACGAAGACCTGGACGGCGACGCTCATCATGCAGCTGGTCGACGACGGCCTGCTCGACCTCGACGCCCCCGTGCGCGACGTCGTGCCGGAGTTCGCCATCGCCGACGCCGCCGCCGCCTCGGCGATCACCGCCCGGCAGCTGCTCAGCCACGTGAGCGGCTTCGAGGGCGACCTGTTCAACGACACCGGGGTCGGCGACGACGCCGTCGAGAAGTACCTGGCGACCATCGCCGATGCGCCGCAGCTGTTCGCACCCGGTGAGCGCTTCTCGTACAACAACGCCGGATTCGTCGTGCTCGGCCGCATCATCGAGGTGCTGCGCGGCATGCCCTTCGACCAGGCCCTCCGCACCCACCTGATCGCCCCGCTCGGGCTCACGCACGTCGCCACCTCGGCGCCGGAGGCGATCATGTTCCGCGCCGCACTCGGCCACGTCCCCTCCGGCGACGGCGACGAGCCCGTCCCCGCCCCGGTCTGGAGCCTGGTCCGCTCGAACGCACCGGCGGGCTCCATGCTCGCCATGACGCCGCGCGACCTGCTCGGCTACGCCCGCATGCACATCGAGGGAGGGGTCGCCGCCGACGGCACCCGCGTGCTCTCCGAGCAGAGCACGCGCGCCATGCAGGAGCAGCAGGTCGAGCTGCCCGACCTCGGCGTCCTCGGCGACGCATGGGGCCTGGGCTGGGAGCTCTTCGACTGGGACGGTGCACCGGTCATCGGACACGACGGCGGCACGATCGGACAGAGCGCCTTCCTGCGCATCGTCCCGTCGGCCGGAGTGGCCGTGGCGATCCTCACCAACGGAGGACGCGCGGTCGAGGCGTACCAGACCATCACCGCGAAGGTGCTCAGCGCCCTCGCCGGGGTCACGATGCCCGCCCTCCCCGAGGTCCCCGCCTCCCCCGTCGAGGTGGACCTCGATCGCATCCTCGGCACGTACTCGTCGTCGGTCTCGGATTCGGTCGTGAGCGTCGACGACGACGGACGGATCTGGCTCGAGCGCACGATGAAGGGCATCTTCGCCGAGCTCGGCCCCGCACCCGAGCCCGTCGAGCTCGTCGGGTGGAGCGGCGACAGCCTGCTCCCGCGCGAACCGCAGCACGGCATGCACATGCCCCACGCCTTCGTCGGAGACGACGGAGAGGGTCGCGCTCTCTACCTGCACACCGGCCGCGCCGACCGTCGGATCGACGCGTGAGCGCCGCGCCCGCGGCGACAGCCTCCACCGCGGTGGAGGCCGATATCGCCCGGATCTTCGCGGATGCCGGAGCCCGAGGCTTCCTGCACGCCCGCGAGATCGGCGTCGAGGGCGGTCCGGAGGTCGGCGTGGGATCGGACGACCCCGTCGCGCTCGCCTCCGTGTTCAAGATCCTCGTGCTCACGGCCTTCGTCCGTGACGTCGCCGCGGGCGCGCTCGATCAGACCGCGCGCACCACCGTGACGGCGCGGTACCGCATCGGCGGTGTCGGGACCGCAGGGTTCGCCGACGATGTGGAGGCCAGCTGGCGCGACCTCGCCCTCCTGATGATGACGATGAGCGACAACGCCGCCACCGACGTCATCTACCATCGCCTCGGCGGCGACGCCGTCGACCGCGTGATCTCCGACCTCGGTCTCGATCGCACGGCCCTCATCGGATGCTGCGAAGACCTGTTCGCCTCGGTGGTGGAGGATCTGGGCGGCTCGCCCGACGACGACCTCGACGAGCTCCTCCTCTCGGCCTCCGCGGAGGACCTGCTCGCACTGCGCGCCCTCGATCCCCCTCGCACATCCCACTCGACGCCGCGGGACGTGACCAGGCTTCTCACCGCGCTCTGGACGGATGCGGCGGCTCCGGCATCCGCGTGCGAGCAGGCGCGCACGATCATGGCGCAGCAGATCTGGCCGCACCGGCTCTCGTCCGGTTTCCCGAACGGCGTGCAGATCGCGGCCAAGACGGGCACTCTGCCCCGCTGGCGCAACGAGGCCGGCGTCGTGACCTACCCCGACGGACGGCAGTTCGCCGTCGCCGTGTTCACACTCGCCGACACCCTCGCCGACCGTCAGCCACTCGTCGACGCGTCGATCGGCCGTGCGGCGCTGGCCGCGGTCGAGCACCTGCGCGGACTCGCGGACTGACCGTCGTCACCTCTCTCCCCCACACCTCACCCGACTCACTGCTGGAGGCTTCTGATGCGTTCTCGTACCCCGCTGGTCGCGCTGCTGAGCGTGACGGCGCTCGCCCTCACCTCGTGCGCCGCCGGCGCGAACACCGGCGGCGGAGGGAGCTCCGGCACCCTCGTCGACGGCAAGACGTTCACCTCGGTCATCTCGACCGACCCCGGCAGTCTCGATCCGTTCGTCACGGTGATGTCGGTCGCCCGCTCCATCGACCGGTTCCTCTACGGGCGGCTCGTCGAGGTGCTCGAAGACGGCAGCGTCGTCTCCGGCCTCGCCGAGAAGTGGGAGTCGGACACCACCCAGGCCGTCTTCACCCTCCGCGAGGGTCTCACCTGTGAGGACGGCACCCCGCTCACGGCATCCGACGTCGCGGCGAACATCACGCACATCACCGACCCGGCCAACGGCTCACCGCTGATCGGCCTTCAGGTGCAGCCGGGCACGACCGCGACGGGCGACGACGACGCGCGCACCGTGACCGTCACCAGCGGGCGCCCCGATGCGTTCCTCGTGGAGAACATCGGCAGCATCTCCATCGTCTGCGGCTCCGTGATCGACGACCCGAAGGCTCTCGCCGCCGGCGAGGGGTCGACCGGGATGTTCACGATGGGCGAGATCGTCCCGAACAGCCAGTACACCCTCACCCGGCGCAAGGACTTCACCTGGGGCCCCGGCGACTGGGACCCCGACCAGAAGGGGCTCCCCGACGAGGTCGTGTTCCGCGTCGTGCCGAACGAGACGACATCGGTGAACCTCGTGCTCTCCGGCGAGGTGAACGCGGCGCTCGTGCTCGGCCCTGACAAGAAGAGACTGCAGGATGCGGGCCTGTTCCACACCGAGATCCCGACGCCTGGCGGACAACTCGTCTTCAACCAGAACGAGGGCCGCCCCACCGCCGACCAGGCCGTGCGCGAGGCACTGGTCGAGTCGCTCGACCTCGACCAGCTCCGCAAGGTGCTCACCGGCGGCGAGGGCACGGTGCCCACCGGCCTCGTCACGGTCTCGCCGAACCCCTGCCGCGCCGATGTGGTGAGCGGCTTCCTGCCGAAGTTCGACGCGAAGGCGGCTGCCGCAGCCCTCGACGACGCGGGCTGGACGCTCGGCGCCGACGGCATCCGCAGCAAGGACGGCGCCCCGCTGGAGCTGCGGATGATCTACCCCTCGCTGTTCGGCGACGCCGGCAACGCCGCCGCCGAGCTCATCCAGTCGACCTGGAAGGAGCTGGGCGTCTCGCTCACCGTCACCGCGGTCGACTCCCCGAAGCTCAGCGAGACCCTGTTCTCCACCGGCGACTGGGACGTCTCGGCCGCACCCCTCACCGTGGCACTGCCGAGCATGCTCGTTCCCTTCTACTCGGGCCCCACGCCGCCGAACGGCACGAACTTCGCCGGCGTCGACAACTCCGAGTACACGGCAGCGGTCACCGCCGCGGCGCAGAAGGCCGGCGCAGACGGATGCGACGACTGGGGCGCGGCCGAGCAGGCGCTGTTCTCCACGACGAGCGTCGTCCCCTACGCGAACATCGTGCGCTCGACCTTCGCGAACAAGGCGACGTTCACCGAGGGCGACGGCATCGACCCCACGTCGATCCGCATGTACGAGTAAGGACCGGAAGCAGCCGATGGCCAGCACCACCACCACTCAGGCGATCCTGATCAGATCCGCACGGTCGGACAACCCGTGGGTGTCCTTCCTGGTCCGTCGCGGAGGACAGTTCATCCTCTCGGTGTGGGTGCTGGTCACGGCTGCCTTCCTCATGATCCACCTGGTCCCGGGCGACCCGGTGCGCGCGGCGCTGGGGATGAACGCCCCCGTCGAGCTGGTCGAGGCGCGCCGCGCGGCGCTCGGCCTCGACCAGCCCCTCGCCGTGCAGTACGTCCGCTACATCGGCGGACTGTTCACGGGAGACATGGGCTCGTCGATGCTCACGAGCCAGCCGGTCTCCGAGATCATCTCCACCCGTCTGCCCGCGACCCTCCAGCTGGCGATCCTCGCCGTCCTTCTCGTCCTGCTCGTCTCGGTCCCGCTCGGCGTGACGATGGCCGTCGCCACGCGCGGCGGCCGACGACGCGGCCTCGAGCTGGGCTTCGCGACCGGCAGCGTCGTGCTCGCGGCCATCCCGGAGTTCCTGCTCGCGGTCGGGCTCGTCTACATCTTCGCCGTCTCCCTCGGCTGGTTCCCGGTCGCGGGCAACACGGCGCCGTTCGCTCTCGTGCTCCCGATCGTGGCGCTCGCGCTCGGACCGATCGCCGTGTTCTCGCGGATCATCCGCGTGGAGGTGCTCTCCGTGCTCGGTCAGGACTTCATCCGCACCGCGAGGGCCAAGCGGCTGGCCCCTCATCGCATCTACTCCCGCCACGCCCTCCCCAACGCGATGACCGCGACGCTCACGCTCACCGGTCTCCTGCTGACGGGGATGGTCGCCGGCACCGTGCTCGTGGAGAACGTGTTCGCGTGGCCGGGACTGGGCACCATGATCGTGCAGTCGATCCTGTCGAAGGACTACTCGGTCGTCCAGGGCATCGTGCTCGTCTACGGCATCGGCGTGCTGCTCGTGAACCTCGTGATCGACGTCATCCTCGCGATCCTCGATCCTCGCTCCACCATCCGGGAGGCCTGATGTCCGCGCGCACCGTCTGGGCGGGCATCGTCCGCTCGC
The DNA here is from genome assembly GCF_002979415.1 of Microbacterium sp. MYb72. GTDB lineage: Bacteria > Actinomycetota > Actinomycetes > Actinomycetales > Microbacteriaceae > Microbacterium > Microbacterium natoriense. The sequence continues at coordinate 55,822 of NZ_PCOT01000001.1, forward strand.
CCCTGGGGATCACCTCCCTCGCCCTCGTGACCCTCGTCGCACTGACCGCGATCCTCGCCCCGATCCTCTGGGGCGCGCAGGCGGAGCAGGTCGACCCCACCGCCATCACGCAGGGCCCCAGCGCCGCCCATCTCCTCGGCACAGACGCCCTGGGCCGCGACGTGCTCGCCAGGGTCATGGTCGCCACGCGGCTGTCCGTGCTCCTGGCCGTCATCGCCGTCGTCATCGGCGTGACCATCGGCGCGATCCTGGGGACGGCCCCGTCCGTGCTCCCCCGATGGGCAGGACGCCCGATCGCCGGGTTCGTGAACATCGCCGTCGCCTTCCCCGGGCTCCTCCTCGCTCTGTTCTTCGCCGTGATCTTCGGCGTCGGGACGACCGGCTCCGTGCTCGCGATCGGCTTCGCGATGGCCCCGGGCTTCGCCCGCCTCACCCAGACGCTGTCCTCGGCGATCGCCGGGCGCGACTTCATCTCCGCGGCGCAGGTCGCGGGGGTCTCCCGATTCCGGATCCTGATCAGGCACATCCTCCCCAACATCGGAGAGCCGCTCATCGTGAACGCCACGGTCGCCGCCGGCTCTGCCCTGCTCGCCTTCGCCGGGCTGTCGTTCCTCGGACTCGGCGTGCAGGTCCCCGCCTACGACTGGGGCCGACTGCTCGGAGAGGGCCTCAACCGCATCTACCTCAACCCGGCCGCGGCACTCGGCCCCGCGGTCGCGGTCGTGATCGCCGGACTCGCCTTCAACCTCCTCGGCGAGACCGCCGCCGCCGCGCTCGGCGGACGCTCCGCCCGGCGCCGTGCGCGACTGCCCCTCGTCGCCCGCAGCGGCGCCCCCGTGCCCGCGCAGGTCGACGGCGAAGAAGTGGTGCTCCGCGTCGACGACCTGCGCGTCTCCTTCCCCTCCCCGGCCGGATGGCTCACGCCGGTGCGCGGCGTGACCTTCGACATCCGCCGCGGCGAGGCGATCGGCGTCGTCGGCGAGTCCGGCTCCGGCAAGAGCCTCACGGCGCTCGCGGCCGCGAAGCTGATCGAGACCCCGGGACATGTGTCGGCGGCAGCCCTCGACTTCTGCGGCACCTCGCTGCTCACGACACCCGACCGCGCACTCCGCGGACTCCTCGGCACGTCGCTGGCCATGGTGTTCCAGGACCCGATGACCTCGTTCAACCCGACGCGGCGGATCGGATCGCAGCTCGCGGAGGCCGCATCGGAGCATCAAGGCCTCAGCAGACGTGCGGCGATGGCCAGGGCGGTGGAGCGGCTGCAGGCCGTGCGCGTGCCCGCGGCCGAGCGGCGGGTGCGCCAGTTCCCGCACGAGTTCTCCGGTGGCATGCGCCAGCGCGCGATGATCGCGATGGGTCTGATGAACCACCCTCGTCTCATCATCGCCGACGAGCCGACCACGGCCCTCGACGTCACCGTCCAGCGCCAGGTGCTGCAGCTGCTCGCCACGGTGCGGCGCGACACGGATGCCGCGATCCTGCTCATCAGCCACGACATCGCCGTCGTCGCGCAGACGTGCGACCGCGTGCTGGTCATGTACGCCGGACGCATCGTGGAGGATCTCCCCGCCGGCGTCCTGCACTCCGATGCGCAGCATCCGTACACCCGTGCCCTCCTGGATGTGATCCCGGAGCTCGACACCGACCGCGACATCCCCCTCCGGACCATCCCAGGGCGACCGCCCGCACCCGGCGCCTTCCCCGCCGGGTGCGCGTTCGCGGATCGCTGCCCGATGGCATCCGCGCTCTGCCGCGAGAGCGACCCGGAGCTGGCGGTCGCCTCCGACGGCCACCGGGTCGCGTGCTGGCATCCGGTCATGAAGGACCCCGCGACTCCGCGGCTCGAACGAGAGGCGGCGACCCGATGAGCGAACTGCGCTTCGACCACGTCAGCGTGCGCTTCGGCTCGCACCGGTCGGGTCTCACGGCCGTCGACGACGTGAGCCTCGTCGTTCCGACCGGATCGGTCGTCGGCCTGGTCGGCGAGTCCGGTTCGGGCAAGTCGACCCTCGCCAGGGCGGCGATCGGACTGGCCCCGATCAGCGAGGGCGCGATCACCCTCGACGGCGCCGACGTCCGCGGGTTCCGTCGGCGCCGGCCGATCCAGATGGTGTTCCAGGATCCCTTCTCCTCTCTCGATCCGAGGATGACGATCGGCGAGTCGATCTCCGAGGCCCTCCCCCGCGAGCTTCGTCGACCCGCCGCGCGCCGCGCCGAGGTCGCGCGGCTGCTCGAGCTGGTGAGCCTCGACCCGGAGCGCGCCTCCTCGCTGCCCGCTGCACTGTCCGGAGGGCAGCGTCAGCGCATCGCCCTCGCCCGAGCTCTCGCGGCCCGCCCCGAGGTGATCATCGCCGACGAGATCACCTCTGCTCTGGACGTGTCGGTGCAGGGCTCCGTGCTCAACCTCGTGCGGGAGCTGCGGGGCGAGCTCGACCTCACGATGCTCTTCATCTCCCACAACCTCGCCGTGGTGCGCTACCTGTGCGATCGCATCGCCGTGATGTACCTCGGGCAGATCGTCGAGACCGGACCCACCGAGCAGGTGCTCGCCGATCCGCAGCATCCGTACACGAAGGACCTGCTGCAGGCCGCGCCGACCAGGACAGGCGATCTGCTCGCGATCGACCCCCTCGCCCCGATCGGCGTCGAGCCCGCCGATCCGCATGCGCCGCCGAGCGGATGCCGGTACCACCCGCGCTGCCCGATCGGGCCCGCCGCTCGCCCCGACCGTCAGCTCTGTCTGACGTCGGCCCCCGTGCGCCCCCACGGTCTGCACGGCGCGGCCTGCCACTTCGCCGGCACGGATTCGACCCTCCCGATCGGAACTGTGCCCGAACCCCAAAGCACCTCCGCTGTTTCGGACGCGGGCACAACACGCCACGCCCTCGCAGCGGACACAGTGGACTGACCTTCCGATTGGAGCCCTCATGACCCGCGTCACCGTCGACGACCTCCTGTCCATCAGCTCGCCGGAGCAGCCCGCCCTCTCCCCCGACGGGTCGCGCGTCGTCTACGTGCTGCGCACCGCGGACAGGGAAGCCGACGGCTACACCCGCTCGCTCTGGCAGGTGCCGGCCTCGGGAGGCGATCCCGTCCGGCTGACCCGCGGCACCGCGGACACGTCGCCCGTGTGGAGCCCCGACGGATCGAAGCTCGCGTTCCTGCGTGCGCAGGACGGTCCGGCCCAGCTCTGGATCCTGCCCGCAGACGGTGGGGAGGCTCGTGGCCTGACGACCCTGCCGCTCGGCGCCGGAACCCCGGTGTGGAGCCCCGACGGCACCAGGCTCGCCTTCGCCGCGCCGGTCGACAGCGCCGCGCTCCCCGGTGACGACGCCGCGACGATCCTCGCCAGGCGCTCGGCGCCGAGCGCCGCGGATCGTCTCGGCTACAAGGCGGACGGCGCGGGGAACCTGGGCACGCTCGTGCAGCAGCTGCACGTCGTCGATGCGGAGTCCGGCGCCGTCACCGCGCTCACCCGCGGTCACGCTCACGCCTCCGACCCGTTCTGGTCGCCGGACGGCGGCCGGCTCGCCTTCTCATCGTCCCCCGACGACGACGCCGACCTGACGATGCGGATCCAGGTGCACGTCACGTCCTCGACCGACCCCAACAGCGCCCCGGTGCGGGTCAGCGCCGACGACGTCCAGGCGAGCGCGGTCGGCTGGACGCCCGACGGGCTCCACATCGTCGCCGTCGGACGCACGAACACCGCGGTCGGCAACGCCGGTCTCCTCCTGTTCCCCGTCGGCGGCGGGTCAGCGGTCGACCTGACCTCGTCGGTCGACCGCAACGTGATGCCCGGCGGGCCGGGCTACCCGGGCGGCATGCCCCGGTTCTCCGACGACGAGACGCTCGTGTTCTGCCTGCGCGACAACGGGTACACCCACCTGTACCGGGTCGCCGTCGACGGCTCCGGCATCCGTCCCCTCGTGGGCGGCACCGCGAACGTCTCCGGGCTCTCGGTGGCGGGTCCGACCGCGGCGATCGTGCTTGCGACGCCGGACTCCTTCGGCGACGTGGCCGTCGTCGACATCGCCGACGGGGGGATCCGCACCCTCACGTCCTACGGCACGACCGACCTGCCCGTGCTCCCCGCCGAGGAGCGCCGGTTCACCATCTCCGACGGCACCGTGGTCACCGGCTGGCTGCGACGGGACCCGGATGCCGAGGGCCCGGTGCCGCTGCTGCTGGATGTGCACGGCGGCCCCCACAACGCCTGGAACGGCGCCGCGGATCTGACCCACCCGTACCACCTGGTGCTCGCGCAGCGCGGCTGGGCGATCCTCACGATCAACCCGCGCGGCAGCGACGGCTACGGCGATGCGTTCTTCTCCGCCGTGTCCGGAGGGTGGGGCGTGCGCGACGCGAACGACTTCCTGGAGCCGATCGACCAGCTGGTCGCCGAGGGTGTGGCCGACCCCGCCCGCCTCGCCGTCACCGGCTACAGCTACGGCGGCTTCATGACCTGCTACCTCACCTCCCGCGACGATCGCTTCGCGGCTGCCGTCGCCGGCGGCGTCGTCACCGACCTCTTCTCGATGGGCGGCACCTCCGACGTCGGCCACTACCTCTCCGCGAAGGAGAACGGCGGACTCCCCTGGCGCGACGAGGAGCGCATCTCGGCGCAGTCCCCGTACGCGCACGTCGACAGGGTCGTCACCCCGACCCTGATCCTGCACGGTGCAGCCGACGAGCGCTGCCCCGTCGGACAGGCCGAGCAGTGGTTCGCCGCCCTGCGCGAACGAGACGTCCCCACGCGCCTGGTGCTCTACCCCGGCGGTGCTCACCTGTTCCCGCTGTCGGGCCCGCCATCCCACCGCGCCGACTTCTCGCAGCGGCTCATCGACTGGGTCGAGCAGTACGCCCCCGCCGCCGGAGTCCGCGGCCGCGCTCGGCTCGACGCCCGGCACTGGCAGCAGCGGCTCAGCGTCCTCGCCGCCGCGCACAAGGTCCCCGGAGCGACCCTCGGCATCCTCCGCCTCGGCGAGGATCCGGTCTACGCGCATCACGGCATCCTGAACGCCCGCACGGGGGTCGCCGTCACCGACGACTCGCTGTTCCAGATCGGCTCGATGACCAAGGTGTGGACGGCGACGGCGGCCATGAAGCTCGTCGACGAGGGACGCCTCGACCTCGACCGTCCGGTCGTGGAGTACGTCCCCGAGTTCCGCTCGTCCGACGACGACATCACCCGCACGGTCACCATGCGGCACCTGCTGAACCACACCAGCGGCATCGACGGAGACGTGTTCACCGACACCGGACGAGGCGACGACACGCTCGAGAAGTACGTCGCGCTGCTCGACGGGGTCGCGCAGAACCACCCGATCGGCGCGACGATGTCGTACTGCAACTCGGGCTTCGTGCTCGCCGGCCGTGTGATCGAGAAGATCACCGGCACGACGTGGGACCAGGCGCTGAAGGATCTGGTGATCACCCCGCTCGGGCTCACCCACTCGGCGACCCTCCCCGAGGATGTGCTGCTGCACAGCGCGGCCGTCGGGCACACCGAGATCGGCGAGGACGGCCCGCAGGTCGCCCCCGCGTGGATGCTGCCGCGGGCGATGGGCCCCGCGGGTCTCGTCTGCTCCACGACGGCCGACGTGCTCGCGTTCGCGCGACTGCACCTCACCGGCGGGCTCGCCGCCGACGGCACCCGTGTGCTCTCCGCCGCGAGCGTGGAGCGCATGCAGCAGCGCGAGGTCGACGTGCCGAACCCCTACACGCTGGGCGATGCGTGGGGCGTCGGCTGGATCCTCTTCGACTGGAGCGGCCGCAGGCTCTACGGTCACGACGGCAACACGATCGGACAGTCCGCGTTCCTGCGTGTCCTGCCCGACGAGGGGGTCGCCGTCACGCTGCTGACGAACGGCGGCAACGCGCACGACCTCTACCTCGAGCTCTACGAGGAGATCTTCTCGGAGGTCGCCGACGTGCATCTGCCCGCGGAGCAGGCTCCGCCGCAGGAGCCCTATGACGCCGATGTCTCCGAGCTGCTCGGCACCTACGATCGCGAGGGGGTCCGTTCCGAGGTCTTCGCATCCGAGGACGGCGTGCGGCTGCGCACCACGATCACCGGGCCCCTCGCCGCGCTCCTCCCCGACCCCGTGCAGGAGCACCCGCTCGTGCCGGTCAGGGAGAACGAGTTCGTGCTCCGCCCCGAGGGGATGCAGGCGTGGAACTCCGTCGTCTTCTACCGCCTCGCCACGGGTGAGCAGTACATGCACTACGGTGTCCGCGCGGCGCCGAAGGTCTCGTGATGAGCGTCGGAGAGGTCGTCGGCATCGACCGGCTGATCGCCGACGTCGAGGAGCTGATCCGGTGCGAGTCGCCCTCGGGAGACCTGGATGCCGTGGCCCGCAGCGCCGAGGTCGTCGCCGCCCTCGGAGAACGAGTGCTGGGCGTCGGCCCCGAGCGCATCGTGATCGACGGCAGGACGCATCTGCGCTGGCGCTTCGGCGAGCCGCGGGTTCTCCTGCTCGGACACCACGACACGGTCTGGCCGGTGGGCTCGCTGGAGACGCACCCGTTCGCGGTGCGCGACGGCGTCCTGCGCGGCCCCGGCTGCTTCGACATGAAGACGGGTGTGGCGATGGCCCTGCACGCGGTGGCCGCGCTGCCCGACCGCGACGGGGTGAGCATCCTCATCACGGGTGACGAGGAGCTCGGCTCGCCGACGTCGAAGGACCTCATCACGACCGAGGCCGACGGGTGCTCCGCCGTGCTCGTGCTCGAAGCCGCCGCCGAGGGCGGTCATCTCAAGATCGCCCGCAAGGGGGTGTCGCTGTACCGCGTCGTCGTCACCGGTCGCGCGGCCCATGCGGGTCTCGAACCGGAGCGCGGCGTGAACGCCTCGATCGAGGCCGCGCATCTCGTCCTCGCCGTCGCGGCGCTGGGCGACGCGGATGCCGGCACGACGGTGACCCCCACGCTCCTGCGCTCGGGGAGCACGACCAACACGGTGCCGGCCGATGCGGAGTTCGCGGTCGACGTGCGCGTGCGGACCGTCGCGGAGCAGGACAGGGTCGAGGCCGCGATGCGCGCCCTCGTTCCACGCACTCCCGGCGCGCTCGTCCGCATCGACGGCGGGCCGAACCGGCCTCCGATGGAGACCTCCTCCTCGGCCGCGCTCTTCGCCCGCGCCCGCGACATCGCGGAGCGCCTGGACCTGACCCCGTTCGACGGAGTCGCCGTGGGCGGCGCGTCAGACGGGAACTTCACGGCGGGGCTGGGCGTGCCCACCCTGGACGGTCTCGGCGCCGTCGGCGGAGGCGCCCATGCCGACGACGAGCACGTCGAGGTCGACATGATCGCCCAGCGGCTCGCCCTCCTCGAGACGCTCGTCGTCGAGGTCCTGGCTGGAGAAGGGGCATGACCATGACGGACGACGTCGCACAGAGGTCCGCGCGCGACGAGGCCGCCGACCTCGCGAGGGCCGCGGCCGACGCCGCGGGCGTCGAGATCCGCCTCCTCTCGACGGTGACCGAGTTCGCGCAGGTCGCCGCGCTCTTCCAGAGCATCTGGAGCGCAGGCGGTGATCGGATGCCGGTGAACGTGGAGACCCTGCGCGCGCTGTCGAAGTCGGGCAGCTACGTCGGAGGGGCATTCGACGGCGACGAGCTCGTCGGCGCGTGCTTCGGCTTCTTCGCCGCCCCGGAGCGGCGTGCGCTGCACAGTCACATCGCGGGCGTCTCGCAGCGCATGCGCGGCCGCAGCGTCGGCTTCGCCCTCAAGGTCCACCAGCGCTCCTGGGCGATCGACGAGCATCTCGACGAGATCTCCTGGACCTTCGACCCGCTGATCAGCAGGAACGCGTACTTCAACCTCGTCAAGCTCGCCGCGACGCCGACCGCGTACCACCGCAACTTCTACGGCCACATGAGCGACGCCCTCAACGGCGACGACGACACCGACCGGATGCTCGTCACCTGGTACGTGCACGATCCGCGGGTCGCCGCGGCCTGCCGGGGCGAATCCTCGCGGGACTCCGCCTCCGCCCCGGAGGGCGAGCCCCTGCTCACCGTCGGCGACGACCAGGACCCCGTGCGGCATCCGACCGGGGCGCGCTTCGTGCGGGTCTCGCTCCCCCGCGACATCGAGGCGCTGCGGGTGACCGCTCCCGAGCACGCGACGCACTGGCGTCTCGCGCTGCGCGACACCCTCGGAGATCTGCTCGACGACGGAGCGCGCGTGCTCTCCTTCGATCGCACAGGCACCTACACCATCGACAGAGGAGAACTGCAATGAAGCTCACCGGATTCGAGCTCCGCGTCATCGAGATGCCGCTGGTGTCGCCCTTCCGCACCTCGTTCGGCGTGCAGACGGTGCGCGAGGCGCTGATCGTGCGCGCCGTCACCGACGAGGCCGAGGGCTGGGGCGAGGGCGTGGCGATGAACAACCCGCTCTACTCCTCGGAGTACGTCGGGGCGAGCGTCGACGTGATCACGCGCTTCCTCCTGCCCGCGCTGGCTCAGGTGAAGGACCTCGACGCGAACGCCGTGGCGCCGACGCTGGCGAAGTTCAAGGGCCACCGGATGTCCAAGGCGGCCGTCGAGCTGGCGATCCTCGACGCCGAGCTGCGGGCGAAGGGCGTTCCGCTGTCGCGGGAGCTGGGCGCGGTGCGAGACGCCGTCGACTGCGGCGTCTCGGTCGGCATCATGGATTCGATCCCCGAGCTGCTGGATGCCGTGGGCGGGTACATCGACGAGGGCTACGTCCGCATCAAGCTGAAGATCGAGCCCGGCTGGGACATCGAGCCGGTGCGCGCCGTGCGGGAGCGCTTCGGCGACGACGTGCTGCTGCAGGTCGACGCGAACACCGCGTACCACCGTGGGGATGCGCGGCACCTCGCCCGACTGGACCCGTTCGATCTCCTCCTGATCGAGCAGCCCCTCGACGAGGAGGACCTGATCGGTCACGCCCAGCTCGCCGAGGCCATGACGACCCCGATCTGCCTGGACGAGTCGATCGTGTCGGCCAGGGCCGCTGCGGACGCGATCGCCCTCGGCGCCTGCTCGATCGTGAACATCAAGCCGGGCCGGGTCGGCGGCTACCTGGAGGCCCGCCGCATCCACGACGTCTGCGTGGCGAACGACATCCCCGTGTGGTGCGGAGGGATGCTGGAGACGGGCATCGGCCGCGCCGCCAACGTCGCCCTCGCCGCCCTCCCCGGCTTCACCCTCCCCGGAGACACGTCGGGGTCCGGCCGCTACTACTCGAGTGACATCACCGATCCGTTCGTCGTCGAGAACGGCGCGCTCCGCGTGCCGACCGGCGCCGGCATCGGCGTGACGCCGCACGCGGACGCTCTGGACGCCGTGACCACCCGGACGGAGTGGATCACGTTCTGATGCGCTGATCCCACCCGGACCTGTGGGGCACGACGAAACATCGGTATTCTTTCGTCGTGCCCCACAGGTCCCCCCTCCCCGCACGCCGCCTACTGTGGGGTCCGTGCTCATGTCAGTGACGACACGACCCCGCGCCAGCCTCGGCCGTGTGATCGAAGATCTCGGCAACACCCTGCTCGAGGTGGTGAGCGGCGCGGCCGACCGCGACGTCGAGATCGAGACGGTCATCATCCACGACGTGCTCGACGACGCGATGCCGATGCGCGGCGCCCTCGTCCTCGGCGTCGGGCTGAGCGATCCGGAGGAGATCGCCGAGCTGCTCAGGGCCCTGGGCTCCCAGCAGGCTTCTGCGCTCGTGCTCCGCGCGCCGGTCAGGGCCGAGCCGTCGGTCACCGCCGCGTCGGAGGAGACCGGCATCCCCGTGCTGGCGCTCACGCGAGGCGCGTCGTGGGCGCAGCTGACCGCCATGCTGCGCTCCCTCATCGCGGAGGGCGACGTCGGAGACCAGGGGGCCCAGACGCTCGGAGGGATGCCGTCGGGCGACCTCTTCGCGCTCGCCAACGCGATCGCGACGCTGCTGAACGCCCCCGTCACGATCGAAGACCGCAACTCCCGCGTCGTCGCGTTCTCCGGGCGACAGGACGAGGCGGACCCGGCCCGCATCGAGACCGTGCTCGGGCGGCAGGTGCCGGAGCGGTTCGCGCGCCAGCTCGAGGAGCGCGGCGTCTTCCAGGAGCTCTACCGCAGCGAGGACCCCATCGACGTCGGCCCGGTCGAGAACACCGAGGGACTCCCCTCGTACCCGCGGGTCGCCCTCGCGGTGCGCGCGGGCGACGAGATCCTCGGATCGATCTGGGCCGCCGTGCAGGAGCCGCTGTCGTTCGATCGCGTGCAGGCGCTGAAGGACTCCGCCGGTCTCGTCGCCCTGCACATGCTGCGTCTGCGGGCCGGCGCCGATGTCGAGCGCCGCCTGCGGGCGGACCTGCTCGCGACCATCCTGGAGGGCGGTCCCGGCGCCTCGGACGCGACGGCCCGGCTGCGGTTGAACGACCACAGCTGCGTCGTGCTGGCCCTGTCGGCATCGGATCAGCTCGGCGCGGATGCCTCGGCGGACGCCCGCAGCATCGCCGAGCGCCACCGCATCGCCGACGCGTTCGCGGTGCACCTGGGCGCGGTCTACCTCCGGTCCGCGGTCGCCCTGATCGGCAACGTCGTCTATGCCGTCGTCGGCATACGCCCTGGACACAGCGACGCCGACATCCGGGCCGCCAGGGTCGCCGCCGACTTCCTCGGGCGCCTGGGGGCCACCAGCGAGATCCGGGTCGGCGTCGGAACCGTCGCAGACGACAGCACCGGCATCCCCTCATCGCGGGCGAACGCCGACCGCGCACTGCGGGTGCTGCGGCAGTCACCACAGCGCGAGCCGGTCGCGCTCTTCTCGGCGGTGCAGATGGAGGCCCTGCTCGTCGAGCTCGGCGACCTCGTGCGCGCACGAGGGGAGCGCCCGACCGGTCCCGTCGCTCTCCTGATCGAGCAGGACAGGGAGCGTGGCACCCGTCTTGTCGAGACGCTTCGGGCCTGGCTCGACGCCTTCGGCGATGTGAGCGTAGCCGCCGCGCGCGTCTACACGCACCCGAACACCTTCCGCTACCGGCTTCGTCGACTGTCGGAGATCAGCGGTCTCGATCTCTCCGACCCCGATGCGCGGTTCTCCGCGATGGTGCAGCTGCGGCTGCTCGCCGCCGACGCGAGTGCGGGCGCCCAGCGATAGCTCGATACTTCTCCCAGCGATCTCCCAGGTCGAAAGCGTGTCCCCCATTTGGGGGACATCGGAATATCGGGTTAGTCTCGAAGAGCAGCTGGGGCTGTCTGCTGGGTTCTGGGGACGCAGCGTGACTGACGCACTCCGCGAGGAGGCTCGCGCCCTCCCGGGGACCCGAAACCCGAGAGGGCGCGACATGCGCCCCCCTCAGCCGCGGGGAGCGAGCCCCGCGTACAGCAGCCCCCCGGACTGCGGGTCCGCGAGCACCAGCACCTGCTCCCCCACCCGCGGGATCTCCAGACGCGACACCAGCGCCTGGATCGCCACGGCCTGCGCCCCCACCTGGAGTGTCAGCACGATGCTCGGATTGTCGTTGATCGTCTGCCCGGTGTCCTGCATCCCGAGCACGGTCGCCTCCTGCGTCGGCACGCCGGCCGCCCGCAGGGCCGCCACGTGCTCCGCCTGATGGATCGACGACGTCGCCTGCTTCATCGCGTCGGTGAACTCGCTGCCCATGAAGGCCTTCGTCATCTTGCCCATGAACCCCCGCCCGGCCGCGATGTCGTCGGCCATCTGCATGGCCTCCTCCTGGCGGTCCTGCGGCGACTTGCGGTTGAACAGTCCCATGATCACTCCCTGTGGTGGTTTGCGTACCGCCACGCTAGGAGACTCCGGCGTCTACCGATCACGGGTCCGGATGAACCGCCGATGAACGTCCGGCTTCGGCGGAGAGCCCGGTCACCGGACGATCGCGGTCGCGGTCGCGAGCCTCGCGAGCACCTCATGGCTGATCGAGCCGAGCAGGAACCTCGCGATCGGCCCCCGGCCGTGCGAACCGATAACGGCCAGTCGGGACGTCGCCGCGATGCCGTTGATCACCTCCGACGGATATCCGCGCTGCGTCCTGGCGTCGATCCGAAGGTCGGGATAGTCCTGGCGGAGACCGGCGAGCGCGAGGGCGAGCGTCTCCTCGGCCATCGCGCTCATCGACTCCAGATAGCCGTGGGGGTAGGCGCCGCTGTGCCGGGGCGCGGGGAGGGGAGTCCAGGTCGTGACCGCGATGAGCGGCTCGCCCAGCCGGTCGGCCTCACTCGCCGCGAAGCGGACGGCGGCCTCCGACACGGGCGATCCGTCGACGCCGACGACGACGCCGGTCCGTCCCGTGGCGTCGAGGTCGTGATCCGGCACGACGACGACAGGGCAATGGGCTCCCGCGGCGATGCGGATGCCGTGCACCCCGCGCGCAGGACCCGTCCCTGGACCGCGATAGTCGCTGCCGATGACGAGCAGAGCAGACGACCTCGACGCCTCGATGAGGAGCGCGACCGGATCTCCGGCATCCGTCCGCGTCTCGACCGACAGCCCGCGGGCACGCAGCGTCTCCGCCTGCCCCTGGAGGAACTCCTCCGTCGCCTGCAGCGCGTCGGAGATCATGGACGACGCGCCGACGGCGCCTGCCGCGCCTCCGACGATCCCGTACAGCACGATGCGCTGCTCCCGGTCCGCTGCACGCTGGGCGGCCCAGGCGATCGCATGGGCTCCCGCCGATGACTCCACCGCTCCGACGATGATCGCTTCAGACATCATGACTCCCGTCCGGAACGCCGTCATGACGGCACCTGACCGCCGAAGGACGTCCTCTCCTCACCGTACCCTCGGGGCCGTCACACGGGTGGGCCGCAGAGCCGGGGATAATCCCGCTCCGGCGTGGCTCGGCGGTCGGGCTCAGCCCATGATGCGGGCGCCGGGCACAGGCCCGTGCACGTGCAGCGCATCCACTCCGGCCTCGCGCAGCGCGGCCTGGACGTGCTGCGCGCCCTCCGGATCCGCGCACAGCAGCGCGATGGTCGGGCCGGAGCCCGACACGATCCCCCGCAGCGCCCCTGCGCGGATGCCGTCAAGGATCGTCTGCTCCAGATCGGGGCGCACGTCGAGCGCCGCCGCCTCCAGGTCGTTGAAGAGGCACTCCGCGAGCGCCTCGGGGTCGCCGGACCTCAGCGCCTGCAGCACCGCGACAGGGACGTCGAGGGACAGCGGAGGATCGTCGGCGAGCGCGCCCTCCTCATCGCGGAGCGCGTCCAGACGTCCGTACACGACCGGCGTCGACAGCCCCTCCTCGCTGGTCACGAGCACCCAGTCGAAGCGTCCGCGCGCGAGCGCGGGATTCAACTGATCGCCGCGCCCCGTGCCGACGGCCGTGCCGCCGTGCAGCGCGAACGGCACATCGGCGCCGAGCCGGGCCGCGAGCTCGTGCAGGCGTGCCTGCGAGAAGCCCGTGCCCCACAGCGCATCGCACGCGACGAGCGCCGCCGCCGCATCCGCCGAGCCGCCGCCCATCCCGCCCGCGACGGGGACGCTCTTGCGGATCTCCAGAGCGACGCCCCCTTCGTAACCAGCGGCGGCCGCGAGCAGCTTCGCCGCCCTCATCGCGAGGTTGCGGTCGTCGAGGGGCACCGCATCCGGGTCCTCCACTCCGCGCACGACGAGGGAGAAGTCATCCGCGTGCCTCGCGATCACGTCCTCGTAGAGGGAGACCGCCTGGAACACCGTCGCCAGCGCGTGATAGCCGTCGTCATGCCGTCCGCCGACACCGAGGTACACGTTGATCTTCCCCGGTGCGCGCACGTGCACGCGGGGCGACGACGATGCCATGCTCATGACCCGCTCAGAGCTCCGAGGACTTCGCCCACAGGTTCACGTCGATCGCGCCGGCCAGCTCATCGATGCGCGCGAGCTCCTCGACGGTCAGCTCAGGACCGTTCACCGCGGCGATGTTCTCGTCGAGCTGCTCCGGACGGGAGGCTCCGATGAGCGCCGAGGCCACCACCGGGTCGCGCAGCGTCCACTGCAGTGCGAGCTGGGCCAGCGACTGGCCGCGCTCGCGCGCGACCTCGTTCAGCGCGCGGAGCGTCTGCACGGCCTCCTCGGTGAGAGGGGCGTCCGGCAGCGAACCGCGCTTCTGCGCCCGGGTCGCCGTGCCGTCGCCGAGGTACTTGTCGGTGAGCAGCCCCTGCGCGAGCGGGGTGAAGGCGATCGCGCCGAGCCCGCTCTCCCGGAGGGTGTCGGTCAGGCCGTCCTCGACCCAGCGGTTCAGGATCGAGTAGGCCGGCTGGTGGATGACCAGCGGGGTGCCGAGCTCCCTCGCCACCTCGACGGCCTCCGCCGTGCGCTCCGCGCTGTACGAGGAGATGCCGACGTAGAGCGCCTTGCCCTGACGGACGAGCGTGTCCAGCGCGCCGACGGTCTCGGCGATGGGCGTCACGGGGTCGACCCGGTGCGAGTAGAAGATGTCGACGTAGTCGAGCCCCATCCGGGTCAGCGACTGCTCGGCGCTCGCGAGGATGTACTTGCGGCTCGCGAAGTCGCCGTAGGGGCCGGGCCACATGTCCCATCCCGCCTTCGACGAGATGATGAGCTCATCGCGGTACGGACGGAAGTCCTCGGCGAAGATGCGGCCGAAGTTCTTCTCCGCGGATCCGTAGGGCGGGCCGTAGTTGTTCGCGAGGTCGAAGTGCGTGATGCCGTTGTCGAACGCGTGACGCAGCAGCGCGCGCTGGTTGTCGAGCGGGATGTTGTCGCCGAAGTTCCACCACAGGCCGAGCGAGATCGGCGGGAGGTACAGGCCGGAGCTGCCGACCTGGCGGTAGCCGAACCGCTGGTAGCGGCTCTCGTCGGCCGCGTACGGGCGGTGCAGTTCGGGGACGTCGGGTCGGAAGCGCGGAGACTCTGTCACCGTGCCAGATTAGTCCTCCGCGGCGGACAGGGCGTGCTGAGCGATGCGCTGATAGTCATCGACCGTAAGATCCTCGCCGCGCGCCGTCGGGGCGACGCCGGCGGAGACGAGCACGGCGGATGCCGCGGCGGAGCTGCCGAAGAGCCCGGACAGCGCCTGGCGGAGCATCTTGCGACGCTGGTTGAAGGCCGCGTCCACGATCTCGAAGGTGCGCCGCCTCTCCTCGATCGGGCCGCGCTCGCCCTCGGCGCGGTCGAACCCGACCAGGAGGCTGTCGACGTTCGGCACGGGCCAGAAGACCTGGCGCGACACGGTGCCCGCGAGCTTCCACTCGCCGTACCAGGCCGCCTTCACACTGGGGGCGCCGTAGATCTTGGACCCCGGCTTCGCCGCGATCCGCTCGGCGACCTCGGCCTGGACCATGACCACCCCGCGCTGCAGATAGTCGAAGTTCTCCAGGAAGTGCAGCAGCACGGGGACCGAGACATTGTAGGGCAGGTTCGCGACCAGCACCGTCGGCTCGCCGGGCAGCTCGGTGATGCGCAGCGCATCCGCGTCCACCACCGTCAGCCGCTCGGGGTCGACCCCGTGCTCGACGGCCGTCTGCGCGAGACGGGCGGCGAGACGGTGATCGATCTCGACGGCGGTGACGGATGCCCCCGTCTCGAGGATCGCAAGGGTCAGCGATCCGAGGCCGGGGCCGACCTCCACGACGCGCTCCCCCGGCTGCACGCGAGCCGCGTGCACGATCTTGCGCACGGTGTTGGCGTCGACGACGAAGTTCTGTCCGAGCTTCTTGGTGGGGGTGACGTCGAGCTCGGCGGCAAGACTGCGGATCTCGGTGGCGCCGAGGAGGGTGACGGTCATCCTCCCATTGTCTCCTACCCTCAGTAGTCTTCTGGGATGCCCTCCATCGGTGAACTGATCGCGCCCCGCCGCATGGGTCGCGACTTCCGGTGGCTGCTGGCGTCGTCGTGGACGAGCAACGTCGGAGACGGGGTGGCTCTCGCCGCCGCTCCCCTGCTGATCGCGTCGATGACGTCCTCGCCGATCCTCGTCGCCGCCGGCGCCATCCTGCAGTTCCTGCCGTGGCTGGTCTTCGGCCTGCACGCGGGGGCGATCGCCGACCGCTTCGACCGCCGCCGCCTGGTGATGATGGCCAACACGGCGAGAGCCGTCGTGCTGCTCGCCCTGTGCGTCTTCCTCGTGACGGGCACCGCGAACATCTGGGTCGTGCTCGCGGTGGCGTTCCTGTACGGCACGGCCGAGGTGTTCGTCGACACCGCGGGCAGCACGCTGCTGCCCATGCTGGTGCAGCCGGCCGACCTCGGGATCGGCAACGCGCGGCTGCAGGCCGGATACCTCGTGGCGAACCAGTTCGCCGGTCCTCCCCTCGGCGCGTTCCTCTTCGCGGCGGGCACGGCGTGGCCGTTCCTGCTGGAGGTCGTGTGCGTGGGGCTCGCCGTCGTGCTCATCTCCCGCATGGCGAAGACGCCGGTGCCGCCGCGCGAGACCCACGCCCCCGTGCACACCGACATCGCAGAGGGCGTGCGCTGGCTGTGGCGCAATCCCCCGGTGCGGATGCTCGTGCTGATCATCCTGCTCTTCAACGTCACGTGGGCCGCCCCGTGGGGCGTGCTGGTGCTCTACGCGACCGAGCACCTGCACATGGGCGCCGTGGGCTACGGCGCCCTCACGACGGCGTCGGCGGCCGGTGGTCTGCTCGCCACGGTGAGCTTCGGCTGGCTGGAGCGCCACGTGTCGTTCGCGACGCTCATGCGCGTGGTGCTGTCGCTCGAGGTGGTCATGCACCTCGCGTTCGCCCTCACCACCGCGGGCTGGGTCGCCCTGATCATCATGTTCGTCTTCGGCGCGTACGCGTTCGTGTGGGGCACGATCTCCACGACCGTCCGGCAGCGGCTCGTCCCCGCGGCCCTGCAGGGCAGGGTGGCCTCGGTCAACATGGTCGGGGTGTTCGGCGGCATGGTCATCGGCCAGGCGCTCGGCGGAGTGATCGCCGAGGTGTGGGGTCTCACCGCGCCGTGGTGGTTCGCCTTCGCCGGAGCGGCCCTCACGCTGCTGTTCGTGTGGCGGCCGATCTCCGCCATCGTTCAGGCGAAAGCGCCGTAGACGCGGAGCGTGTTGGCGGCCAGCTGCGCGCACAGCTCGTCGACGTCGACCTCGAGCTCGGCGGCCATGAAGCGCACCGTGATCGGCACGAGGTAGGGCGCGTTCGGGCGGCCGCGCAGCGGAGTCGGGGTGAGGAACGGCGCGTCCGTCTCGACGAGGATGCGCTCGATCGGGGTGACCTTGAGCGCATCGCGGAGGTTCTGCGCGTTCTTGAAGGTCACGTTGCCGGCGAACGACAGGTGGTAGCCGGCATCCGCGCACGTCCTCGCCATGACGTCGTCGCCGGAGAAGCAGTGGAAGACCGTGCGCTCGGGGGCGCCGACCCTCGTCAGCGTCTCCAGCACGGCGTCGTGCGCGTCGCGATCGTGGATCTGCATCGCGATGCCGTGCTTCTTCGCGAGCGCGATGTGCGCCTCGAACGACTCGAACTGCGCATCCCTGCGGTCGGGCTCCGTGCGGAAGAAGTCGAGCCCCGTCTCGCCGATCGCACGCGTGCGGGGGTGCGCCGCGAGCTCGTCGATCACCGCGATCGCCTCGTCGAGGCGCCCCTGCTCCGCGTACACCGGGGCGTCGTTGGGGTGGATCGCCACGGCCGCGAGGACGCGGGGGTCGGATGCCGCCGCCTCCACCGCCCACCGTGACGACTCGATGTCACCCGACGCCTGCACGACACCGGCGATGCCGACGGCCTGCGCCCGATCGAGCTGCTCCGTCAAGGAGAGCGGCTCGTCGCCGTCGAGGATCTCCAGGTGCGCGTGGTTGTCGTACACCGGGACGGCGAGGGGCTCAGGAGCCGCGGGGTACCGCAGATCCTTGCGCCCGTCGCCGTCCCGGGACTGCACGTAGGTGTGAGCCATGGGTCAGACGGTCGACTCCACCCGCGGGAACAGCGGTGCGAGACCGTTGACGCTCGTGCCGGGGCGCAGCACGCCCCAGGCTCCGGCCTCGCGGATCGGCTGGTCCTGCAGACGTCCGAGCGTCTCGGCCGCGCCCAGCGCGATCCACAGCTTCTCGGTCGACTTCGGCATCACCGGCGAGAGCAGCACGGCGAGGGCGCGCAGCCCCTCCGCGCACGTGTACAGCACGGTGCCGAGGCGGGCGCGCTGATCCTCGTCGCGGGCCAGCGCCCACGGCTCGTTCTCGGTGATGTAGCCGTTGAGCGCGTCGACGATGGTCCAGATCTCCTTGATGGCCTCGTCGATGCGGAACTGCTCGATCGCGGCGTCCGCGTTCGACGCGGCATCCGCGACGATCCGCTGGATCTCGAGGTCCTTCTCGGTGTACTCGGCCGCGGGCGGCACGATCCCCTCGAAGTACTTCTCGATCATCGCCGTGGTGCGCGAGGCCAGGTTGCCGAACCCGTTGGCGAGCTCGGCCTGGTAGCGGGCCGACAGGTCCTCCCAGGAGAACGAGCCGTCCTGCCCGAACGCGATCGCCGACAGGAAGTAGAAGCGGTACGCGTCGGAGCCGAAGACGTCGGTGATCTCGGTCGGCGCGATGCCGGTGAGCTTCGACTTGGACATCTTCTCGCCGCCGACGAGCAGCCAGCCGTGCGCGAACACGCCCTTGGGCACGTCGAGCCCCGCGGCCATCAGCATCGCGGGCCAGATGACGGCGTGGAAGCGGAGGATGTCCTTGCCGACCACGTGGTACGCGGGCCAGCGACGGGCGAACGTCTCCTCGTCCTCGCCGTAGCCGACGGCGGTGGCGTAGTTGAGCAGCGCATCGACCCACACGTAGATGACGTGGGAGCTGTCCCACGGGACCTCGATGCCCCAGTCGAACGCGGACCGCGAGATCGACAGGTCCTTGAGCCCCTGGCGCACGAACGAGACGACCTCGTTGCGGGCCGACTCGGGGCGCACGAAGTCGGGCTCCGTCTTGTACAGCTCGAGCAGGCGGTCCTGGAACTCGCTGAGCTTGAAGAAGTAGTTCTTCTCCTGGAGCAGCTCCAGCGGCTTCGAGTGGATCGCGCAGACCTTCAGCCCCTCGAACGGTCCGGTGCCGTCGAGGATCTCGGACTCGGGCTTGAACTCCTCGCAGCCCACGCAGTACAGCGCCTCGTACTCGCCCGCGTAGATGTACCCGCGGTCGTAGATGGCCTGCACGAACTTCTTCACGCGCTCCTCATGCCGCGCCTGCGTGGTGCGGATGAAGTCGTCGTTCGCGACGTCGAGGGTCGCCAGCTGCGGGAACCACGCCTCGGTGACGAGCTTGTCTACCCACTCCTGCGGCGTGACGTTGTTCGCCGCCGCGGCGCGGAGCATCTTCTGCCCGTGCTCGTCGGTGCCCGTCAGCATCCAGGTGTCGTCACCGCCCTGGCGGTGCCAGCGCGCGAGCGCGTCGACAGCCACCGACGTGTACCCGTGGCCGATGTGAGGCACATCGGAGGGGTAGTAGATGGGCGTGGTGATGTAGAACGATTCGCCTGCGGGCATGGGGACAATTCTAGGTGGGATGCCGAGGGTGGTTACGCCGCGTCAGCGCACCGTCACCGAGATGCGGTGCCACCCCGTGGCGCCGTCCGGAGCAGGGGGCGCGAGCGCATCGGTCTGCGTGACGCCGTCGGCGCTGACCGCCCGGCATTCGATGTCGTGCTGCCCGCTCTCGGCCGCCCACGGGAGGCTCCACTGCACCCAGGTGTCGTCGGAGATGGCCGTCGCGAGCGTCGCGGGCCGCCACGGTCCTCCGTCGATGCGCACCTCGACGCCGCGGACGCCGACGTGCTGCTGCCAGGCCATGCCGGCGATGACCGTGTCGCCCGCGTCGATCGAGCCACGCGGCACGTCGATGCGCGACTGCAGCTTGATGGGTCCGCGCTCCGACCACCCCCGGGTCGTCCAGTACGCCGTCGCGCGGTCGAAGCGGGTGACCTCGAGCTCGGTGACCCACTTCGTCGCCGACACGTAGCCGTAGAGCCCCGGCACCACGAGCCGCACGGGGAAGCCGTGCGGGATGGGCAGCGGCTCGCCGTTCATCCCGATCGCGAGCAGCGCATCGCGATCGTCGGTGAGCGCTTCGAGCGGGGTGGACGCCGTGAAGCCGTCGATCGACGTGGACAGGACCATGTCGGCATCCGCATCCACCCCGGCGCGGGCGAGCACCTCTCGCACGGGGAGGCCGAGCCACCGCGCGTTGCCGATGAGATCGCCGCCGACGGTGTTGGAGACGCACGCGAGCGTCACATCGGCCTCGGTGAGCGGCGAGGCGATCAGCTCGTCCCACGTGAGCACGACCTCCCGATCGACCATCCCGTGCACGCGCAGCGACCAGTCCTTCGGGTCGACCTGGGGAACGACGAGCGCCGTGTCGATGCGGTAGAAGTCGGCGTTCGGTGTGACGACCGGCGCCAGGCCGGGGATGCCGAGCTCTGCGGTCGCAGGGACGGCCGGCGCCGACGTCGCGGGCGCGGGCAGTCGGAGGGCGGCGCGCACGGCCTCGACGGCCCTGGACGCTCCCGTCGCGATGCGCGACGCCGCGACGGCCAGGAGGCCCGCGGCCGTCGCGGCTCCCGTCCAGATGAGGAACCGCCGCCGGTCCTGGTCCTGAGCGCTCTCCTGCTCGGTCTCGCCGAGCGACACGAGCGCGCGCAGCGTCATCGCTCCGGCGCCGCCCGCGACGAGGGAGGGCAGCGCCGCCAGCAGGCCGAGGTCGGTGCGGATGACGGCGATGACCGCACCGGCGATGCCGATCGCCGCGACGACGGCCGCGCCGACGGAGCGACGCCGTCGCTCCAGCATCCCCGCACCGAAGGCGACGGCCGCGAGGACGATGGCGATCCCGGTGAGCAGGGCGATCTTGTCCCCCGTGCCGAACAGGGCGATCGCGGTGTCCTTCGCCCAGGCCGGGGCGAGGTCGATCAGCGCGCCGCCGACCGCGGCGAACGGGCTGGCCGACGCGGCGAAGAACGCGGCGACGAGCTCGCCGAGGCCGGCGCCGAGCAGCACGGCGACGATGCCGAGCACCCCCGGCCGAAGCCCCGATCGCCTGCGCGTCATGGAGAGAGCGTACGCTCTCGCCGCGTCGACGGAGAGCGGACCGCCGCGACCGCCGCATGCGGGCGCACGCTGATCTCCGCGGCGTCGCGCCCGCGGACCTCGGTGCGTGTCACCTCGAATCCGGCATCCGCGAGCAGCTCGCTCATGGTCGCCGGCGTCCAGAACCAGGCCGGCGCCACCCGGTGGTCGAAACCCTGCCGCGACGGCCCGTCGAAGAAGCCGAGCAGAAGGCCTCCGCCGGGCGCGAGCGCGCGGGCGAACTCCGCGAGCACGGCGGGGACCTCGTCCGGTTCGGTGTGGATCAGCGAGTACCAGGAGAGGATGCCGCCCAGCGAGCCGTCCTCGACGGGGAGCGCGCGGAACGAGCCGACGTCGAACCTCAGCTGAGGGTGCGCGGCGCGAGCAGCGGCGATGAACGCGGCCGACAGGTCGATGCCGCGCACCTCGCGTCCCCCTCGGGCGAGGAACTCCGCCCACAGCCCCGGACCGCATCCGGCGTCGAGGAGCGGGCCGGAGCACGTGTCCCGCCACTGCGCGATCGTGTCACGGTCGCGCTGATCCATCTGCGCGAGCGTGCCGGCCACATCGATGTACTCGTCCGCACGCTCGTCGTAGGCGGCGCCGACCGCGGCATCCGCGGAGGGCGTCACGGTTTCTTCGCGGCGAGCGCGGCCTGGTACAGATCGCGCGAGGACAGGCCGGTGAGTCCGGCGACCTCCGCCGCGGCCTCCTTCAGCCTGAGGCCCGACGCCACGAGCGACTGCACCTGCGCCAGCGCGTCGTCGGGCGAGGCCTCTCGGCGCGGTGCGCCCTCGACGACGACGACGATCTCGCCCTTCACGCCGTCGGCGGCCCACTCTGCGAGCTCGGATGCCGAGCCGCGGCGCACCTCCTCGTAGAACTTGGTCAGCTCGCGGCACACGGCGATCCGCCGGTCGTCTCCGAAGGCGGCGCCCATGTCGGCCAGCGACGAGGCGAGCCGGGACGGGGACTCGAAGAACACCATGGTGCGCGGCTCTGCGGCGAGCGCGCGGAGCGTCGAACGTCTCTCCCCCGGCTTGCGAGGGAGGAAGCCCTCGAAGGTGAAGCGGTCGGTCGGCAGGCCAGAGATCGCGAGCGCCATGAGCACCGCGCTCGGGCCGGGGATCGCCGTGACCGTGACCCCCTGGGCGACGGCCTCGGCGACGAGACCGTAGCCGGGGTCGCTGATGGCCGGCATCCCTGCGTCGCTCACCACGACGACGTCCGATTCGAGGGCGAGGGCCGCGAGCTCGCCGGCCTTCTGCTTCTCGTTGTGGTCGTGCAGGGCGATGAGCCTCGGGCGGTTCGCGATCTGCAGCGCCTGCAGCAGGCGGCCGGTCGTGCGGGTGTCCTCCGCGACCACGACCTCGGCGTTCTCCAGCACCTCGATGAGGCGGCGAGAGACGTCGCCGAGATTTCCGATGGGCGTGGCGGCGAGGATGATCACACGCTCAGCCTATGCGCGTTGTCTAGGCTGTACCCGTGACCGCGCCCGTGCCCCTGCTGCCCGCCCCCGAGGAGCGCCTCACCCGCTACGGACAGCTGCGCGACAGCATCCTGCGCAGCCCCGACTGGGGGCGGATGATCCACTGGTTCGCGCCGCTGGTCATCACCCTGCTCGCCGGTGTGCTGCGACTGGTGAACCTCGGGCACCCCCATCAGCTGGCCTTCGACGAGACCTACTACGTCAAGGACGCCTGGTCGCTGTGGACCCTGGGGTACGAGGGGACGTGGGGTGAGAACGCGAACGAGGCGTTCATCACGCTGCAGCAGCTCCCGCTCGACGCGAAGGGCGCGTTCATCGTCCACCCGCCTCTGGGCAAGTGGCTGATCGCTCTCGGCATGGCTCTCGGCGGACCCGACAACAGCGTCGGCTGGCGCCTCGCCACCGCTCTCCTCGGCACCGGGACCGTGCTGCTCACCTACCTCATCGCGCGCAGGCTCACCGGCTCGGTCGTCGTGGCGTCGGTGGCGAGCGGCCTGCTCGCGATCGACGGGCTCAGCATCGTGCTCTCGAGGATCGCCCTCCTCGACGGCATCCTCACCTTCTTCATCATGCTCGGCGTCCTGTTCGTCCTGTACGACAGGGAGCGCACGATCCCCCTCCTGGAGCGCAGGGACGACGACGCCCCCGATCCGATGTGGGGGCGCGTGCTCTGGCGACGCCCATGGCTCGTCGCCGCCGGGCTCGCCTTCGGCGCCGCGTGCGCCGTGAAGTGGTCGGGGCTGTACGTCCTCGCGGCCTTCGGACTCTACGTCGTGGTGACGGATGCTCTCGCCCGGCGCCGGGCGGGAGTCGTGCTGTGGCCGACCGCCGCCGCCTTCAAGCAGGGCCCCGTGTCGTTCGTGCTCCTGGTGGTCCCGGCGTTCGCCGTGTACCTCGCGAGCTGGACGGGCTGGCTCGTCACCTCCGGCGGCTACAACCGCGACCTCGACCCGAACCCCTTCGCCTCGCTCTGGCGCTACCACCAGGCGATCCTGAACTTCCATGTCGGCCTCACCAGCGGGCACCCGTACGCGAGCCCCGCGTGGGAGTGGCCCCTCCTGCTGCGCCCCACCGCGGTGTGGGTCGGCGCCGAACCCAGCGGGTGCGGCACCGACCACTGCATCGCGGTGATCTCCAGCATCCCGAACCCGCTCATCTGGTACGCGGCGGTGGCGGCATCCGTCTACCTGCTCTACCGTCTGGTGCGCAGCTGGATCGCGAAGCAGCCGCTCGACCCCGCGCTCACCTACCCGCTGATCGGGCTGGCCGCGACCTACGTGCCGTGGCTGCTGTTCCCCGAGCGCACGATCTTCCAGTTCTACACGGTCGCGATGATGCCGTTCATGGTGATCGGGCTCGCCGTCACGATGCGCGTGATCGCGGGGCGTCGTGAGGATCCTCTGCATCGGAGGCAGTCGGGTGAGCGCACCGTGCTGATCTTCCTGGCGTTCGCGGTGCTCGTCTCGGCGTTCTTCTACCCGGTGTGGACCGGCATGAGCGTGCCCTACGACTTCTGGCTGCTGCACAACTGGCTGCCGGGCTGGGTGTGATGGACGCGGCTCACCAGCTCGCCCTGCAGGATCAGAAGTTCGAGCGGAGCACCGAGGACATCACCGTCGTCACGGGGCCGAACGGCGTCTCGGCCTCGAAGCACGGAGCGCAGCACCCGTCCGGACCGGCCCAGCTGTGGGCCGCGTCGATCGAGATCGCGGCCTGGATCGACGGGGACATCGACGCCGGCGCTCCCCTCATCAGCGAGAGCTGCCGACTGGAACAGCTCGTCGACGACGACGGCCTGGCCGCTCTGCGCGAGCGGCTCACCGGCGACAGCATCCTGACCGTGCGGGTGCGGCGCTCCAACGGCTATCTCTCCCCCGAGGAGGCCGATGCGCGACGCCAGCTCGAAGAACGAGGCTTCTCGTTCGCCGACCCGCGCCGCTTCCTCCTGGTCGAGGTTCTTCCCACCAGGTCCGTCCCCGCGCTGGAGTCGTTCCTCGCGGCGCGGACGACGCCGAAGACCTTCCTGTCCGCCGATCTCGGCGCGCTGACCGAGGACCGCTCCACGGGGTGGTACTCGATGCGGCGGGGGTGGATGGGACACGACGCCGAGGTGTCGATCGTCTCGTCGACGGATGCGCGGATGGCGACGATGTGCGGCACGATCGCCACGCTCCTCTCCGCACCCTCGGAGTGGCAGTCGGCGGCCACGGGGTTCGCCGCCGAGGCGCTCCTGGAGATGTACAACGAGAGCTGGGCGGAGACCGAGGAGGCGCGGCTGACGGGCGACGAGTTCGCCGCCCGGTTGCGACTCATCTCGATCCACGTCGCGCACGACGACGGCTCGTTCTCGCTGGAGTTCGATGACGCGGACATGTTCGGCGGGCACGGCGTGCATCTGGACGGCACGCTGACCGGCGAGTTCTCGAACGCGGGAATCTAGCCGTTCTCCGCCTCGGCGACGTGCTCGACGAGCGGGAGCACGCGGCCGGACAGGTGGGTGCGCATCGCGATCGAGGATGCCGTGCGCGCCACCCCCGGCACCAGCGCCACCCTGTCGAGGACCTCCTGCAGCTGGGCGGCGTCCCGAGCGACGAGGCGCAGCTGCATGTCGCTCGCCCCGGTGACGGTGTGCATGTCGACGATCTCGGGCACCGCGTCGGCGAGGGCGACCGCGACCTCATCGTGGCCGACCTTCTGGTCGATCTCCACCAGGCAGAACGCCACGACCGCGTAGCCGAAGCCGGCGGGGTCCAGCTGCGGCACGATCGCCTGGATCACGCCTCCCTCGTGCAGACGCGCGAGCCTGCTCGTCGCGGTGCCCCTGGCGACGCCGAGCCGCCGTGCGCACTCGAGGATCGGCAGCTGCGGCTCCTCGGTGAGCAGGCGGATCAGCGCCGCATCGAGACGGTCGATCCGCACGGGCTACTCCCGCACCACGCCGGGCCGTGCGACGCCGCGCGTGAGGCGGGCGACGACGAGGAGCACCGCGGTGAGGCCGATCGTGAGCAGCAGCTGCACGCGCGCGCCCTCGTCGATCATCGCGAGGGCGATGACGACGCCGAGCAGCACCAGGCACAGCCACGACAGCCACGGGAAGCCCCACATCCGCATCGGCATCGCCTCGCCGTCGCGGTCGGCGCGACGACGGAGGATGATCTGCGACACGGCCGTCGCGGTCCAGATGACCAGGATCGTCGAGCCGACGACGTTGAGCAGCGCGGGCAGCACGGCGTCGGGGTAGATCCAGTTCAGCGCCACGGTCACGAAGCCGAACGCCACCGAGGCGAGCACGGCGATGTAGGGCACGCCCTTGACGCTCGTGCGGGTGGCGGCGAGAGGGGCGAGGCCGCGCTCTCCGAGCGAGTACGCCATGCGCGAGGCGCCGTAGATGTTCGCGTTCATGGCCGAGAGCAGCGCGATGACGACGATGAGGTCCATCACGAGCCCCACGCCGGGCACGTTCAGCGTGTCGAGCACCGCGGAGAACGGCCCCTTCTTCACCGCCGGGTCGTTCCACGGGAGCACGGCGACGATCACGAAGATCGAGCCGACGTAGAAGATGAGGATGCGCACGAGCACCTCGCGGACGATGCGGCGGATGTTGCGAGAGGGGTCGTCGGACTCCGCCGCGGCGATGGCCACGACCTCGGTGCCGCCGAACGCGAACACCACGATGAGCAGCGCGGCGGCGATGCCGGTCATGCCGCTCGGAGCGAAGCCGCCGTGGTCGACGATGTGGGAGACGCCCGTCGCGGGGACGCCGGGGATCAGCCCGATGATGGCGCACACGCCCACCACGAGGAAGGCGATGATCGCGGCGACCTTGATCGCGGCGAACCAGAACTCGAAGCGTCCGTAGTTGCGCACGCCGAACAGGTTCACCGCGGTGAGGGCGACGACGAAGACCAGCACCCAGGCCCAGGCCGGGATGCCGGGCACCCACTGGGCGATGATGCCGCCGGCGCCCGTCGCCTCGGCGGCGATCACGACGACGAGCTGGATCCAGTACAGCCACCCCACGGCGCTGCCCGCGCTGCGGCCCATCGCCTTCTGCGCGTAGGAGCTGAACGCCCCGGAGCTGGGGCGGGCGGCGACCATCTCGGCGAGCATCGCCATCACGAGGACGACGATGCCGCCGGCGACGAGGTAGGAGACGAGCACGGCGGGACCCGCGATGCTGATCGCCTGGCCGGATCCGACGAACAGGCCGGCGCCGATCGCGCCGCCGAGCCCCATCATGGAGATCTGCCGACGGGTGAGTCCCGGATGCAGGCCCTTGGTCGTGGTCGTGGTGGTGGGCACATCGGTCATACGGTCGCCTCCTTGCGAACGAGCGTGGCTGCCACGCGGTCGATGTCGTCGATGCTGCCGGACGAGATGCGCACGCCCTCGCCGGGGAAGGCGCGGGCGATCACGCCGCCCTCGTGGAGCAGCGCCTCCAGCTCCGAGGTGCGCTCCCCCGCCGGCACCCACACGAAGTTCGCCTGAGAGGCGACGGCCGGCCACCCGGCATCCACGAGGAGAGCCTGCAGGCGGTCGCGCTGCACGACGACCTCCTCGATGCGCACGGCGAGCTCGTCCTCGGCATCCAGAGACGCCCTGGCCGCCGTCTGCGCGAGGTCGGTGACGCCGAACGGCACCGCGACCTTGCGCTGATTGTCGGCGACCTCGCGCGGGGCGATCGCGTAGCCGACGCGGAGACCGGCCAGCCCGTAGGCCTTCGAGAACGTGTGCAGCACCGCGACGTGCGGATGCCGGCGGAACAGCTCGATGCCGGCGCCGTAGCTGTCGGTGCGGTCGAAGTGCACGTACGCCTCGTCGATCACGACGAGGATGTCGTGCGGCACCGCGGCGACGAAGCGCTCCAGCTCCGCCGCGCTCACGACGGTGCCGGTGGGGTTGTTGGGGTTGCACACGAAGATCGCGCGGGTGCGCGGGGTGATCGCGGCGAGCATCGCGTCGAGGTCGTGCGCGTGCTCGGCGTCCAGCGGCACGGCCACGGGAACGGCCCCGGCGATGCGCACGAGCGAGGGGTAGGCCTCGAACGATCGCCACGCGAACATCACCTCGTCTCCCTCGCCCGCGACGGCGTGGATGAGCTGTGCGGCGAGCTCCACCGAGCCCGCGCCCACCGTGACGAGCGCGGCGTCGACGTCGTACCTGACCGCGAGGGCGTCGCGCAGCGCGGCGGCGCTCATGTCGGGATAGCGGTTGATCGTGCCGAGACGATCCTGCACGGCGGCCACCACCGAGGCGAGCGGCGGGTGCGGAGACTCGTTCGAGGAGAGCTTGGACGCGCCGGCCGGCGCCGAACGGCCCTGACGATAGGCGGGAACGGCCTCGAGGCCTGGACGGGTGGGGAGGGTCATCGTCAGAGCATCCTTGCTGAGATCGGAGGCGACCGGCGTCGGCCGCTGTCGCGCAACACTAGACCGGATGTCGCCCGCTGGGCAAACGGTGCAGCGTTCCCTGCGCAGGGCGCGCAGCCGAGCGGGTGCTTCCCTCGAATCGCTGAGCAGTCTGCACAGTGATTCCCCCGCCGTAGGATGGATGCATGCGTTCTCTCCTCTCGGTGAGCTGGTGGCTGCGGTAGCAGCCCTCTGACGCATGTCTCGCGGGCTGCACGGCGGCCCGCGACCCGCGGATGTCCGTTCGTGCACCCATCGACCTGGAGCACACATGGATTCCTTCACCGCGACCGCCGCACGCATGCCCTCCCTGGAGCGCCGCATCACCGACGACCCGTCCGGCTTCCGCATCCTCACGGGAGAGCGCCCCACCGGCGCCCTGCACCTCGGCCATCACTTCGGCACGATCAGGGAGCGCGTCCGACTCCAGGAGCTCGGGGTCGAGACCTTCGTGATCCTCGCCGACTATCAGGTGATCACCGACCGCGACGCGTCGGACGGCGTCGCCGCGAACGTCCGCTCGGCGATCCTCGACTACCTGGCCGCGGGGCTCGACCCCGAGCGCACGACGATCTTCGCGCACTCCGCCGTGCCGGAGCTCAACCAGCTCCTGCTGCCGTTCCTCAGCCTGGTCAGCGAGGCGGAGCTGCGCCGCAACCCGACCGTGAAGGCCGAGCACGCGGCATCCGGCAGGGCTCTGAGCGGACTGCTGCTGACGTACCCCGTGCACCAGGCCGCCGACATCCTCTTCTGCAAGGGCACCCTCGTGCCCGTGGGGAAGGACAACCTCCCCCACGTGGAGATCACCCGGCTCATCGCCCGACGGTTCAACGAACGCTACGCCGAGGTGTTCCCCGAACCCGAAGCGCTCGTGACGGAGACGCCGGAGCTGCCGGGACTCGACGGCCGCAAGATGTCGAAGAGCTACGGGAACGCGATCTCCCTGTCGATGACGGCGGACGAGACGGCTGCCCTGATCCGCCGCACCCCGACCGATTCGGAGCGCCTCATCACCTTCGACCCCGAGCGGCGCCCCGGAGTGTCGGGGCTGCTCCAGGCCGCGGCGGCATGCCTCGGCACGACCCCGGAGCGCGTCGCGGAGGAGGTCGGCGCGGCGGGCTCCTCCGGACTCAAGACCCTCGCGACGGAGGCCGTCAACGGCTTCCTCGCCGGGCATCGGTCCCGCCGGGCCGAGCTCGCCCAGGAGCCGGGTCTCGTCGACGACGTGCTGCGCAGGGGCAACGCCCGCGCCCGCTCGATCGCCGACGCCACCCTGCGCGAGGTCAGGTCCGCGATGGGCATGGGCTACGCCAACGTCTGATCTCACGGTCTACGATCGCCTCATGGCGGCCCCGGCAGGATTCGAGTACGTGGTGCGCGGAGGCGACGTCGTCATCCGCCATCACGGCACGACGGCGACCGTGCTGCGCGGAGCGACGGCCGCCGCCTTCCTCGCCGAGGTCGACGCCGGCGACCCGCAGCTGCTGATGGCGCGGGTCACCGGCAACTACCGCCGCGGCAACGAACGCGCGGCGAAGCGGCATCCGCGCAACGCGAGCTGACTCAGCGCGTCGCGACGACCTCCGCCGGATCGCTCACGGGGAGACGGCACACGAACGCACGGCAGTCGTGCACGCGCTCCGGCACCGCGTCCTTGCCCTCGAACAGCTCGAACCCGGCCTCCGCGAAGGCGCGCGCCTGCGCGGGCGAGACCACGGCGACCGCCTCGGCATCCGCCGCGCGCGCCGCGACCGCGAGAGGGCCGTCCGGCGCCGATGTCACGGCGACGACCTGCCGCGGCGCATCGACGAGCCCCGCGGCCGCACGCAGCATGCTGCCGTGCGCGAAGGGCTGCGCCACCGAGGCCGCGCCGTGGACGCGCACGATCTCGGACGCCGCCTCCCGATAGCGCTCCCCCGCTCCCAGCCGCCACGCCGTCAGGGCGGCCGCCGCCACGGCGGACGCATCCGACGGGAGGTCGCCGTCGGAGTGATCGGGTGAGCCGGCGATGCCCTGCGCGGACAGCAGCGGATCGCCCGCGACGCCGGCGATCGCCTGGTCGAGCAGCTCCCGTGCCCTGACCGCCCATGCGACCTCTCCTCTCGCCAGGGCGAGCGCGAAGAGCCCGTCGGCGAGCAGTGCGAGATCGGATGCCGTCGCGGCGGCGGACGAGGGGATCCCCGCGAGCGATGTGCGCACGAGCCGGCCGTCCGGGGCGCGGTTGGCGCGCAGGACGGACTCCGCAGCCTCCGCCGCGGCGTCGATCCAGGTGCTCTCCCCCAGCCGGGCGCCCGCCCGCGAGAGCGCCCCGATCGCGAGTCCGTTCCAGCCCGTGATGATCTTGCCGTCGACCTCCGGGGGCTCGAGACCGGCGCGCTCCTGCGCGGTCCTCGCGTAGTAGCCGCCCTCGCTGCGGGTTCCGTCGATCCACGACTCCGAGTCCTGGGCGGCGCCGAACCCTCCGCACTCGCGGCGCAGGGAGCCCCGCAGGAACGAGACCACCCCCTCGGCCGTCGCATCGTCGCCGGAGGCGAGTGCGACGTCGAGAAGCTGCGCGTTGTCGGTCAGCATCCGCTCGTAGTGCGGAACCGTCCAGTCGCGCTGGGTGGCGTAGCGGAAGAACCCGCCGTCCCGATCCCGCAGCTCGGAGCCGACCATCGCGAGGAGCGCTCTCTCGGCGGCAGCGGCCGCCTCGGGAGCCTCCCGGCGCACCAGCGGCGTCTGCAGGAAGCTCAGCGCGGTCGCCACCGGGAACTTCGGCGCTCCGCCGAACCCTCCGTGGACCCGGTCCTCCCGATGGGCGATCGCCGTGGCCGCAGCGGCCAGATCAGCGGCGGTCGGCAGGTCGGAGGGAGCCGACCCCGTCGCTCTCGCGAGCGCGTCGGACACCGCATCCGCCGACTCCTCCGCCTGCGCGCGCCGCAGCGTCCAGGCCTCACGCACCGCCGCCAGCACCTCGCGGAACGACGGCATCGGCGGGCGCGGCTCCGGGGGCCAGTAGGTGCCGGCGTAGAAGGCGCGGCCGCGCGGGGTCGCGAACACGGTGAGCGGCCAGCCGAGGCTCTGCGTGAAGGCGGATGCCGCCGCCATGTAGGCGCCGTCGACGTCAGGGTGCTCCTCCCTGTCGACCTTCACCGCGACGAACCCCTCGTCGATCAGCGCCGCGATGGCCGGATCGGCGAAGGACTCGCGCGCCATCACATGGCACCAGTGGCAGGTGGAGTAGCCGATCGAGATCAGCAGCGGCACATCCCGTCGCTGGGCCTCGGCGAAGGCCTCGGGACCCCAGGGGTACCAGTCGACCGGGTTCTCGGCGTGCGCGCGCAGGTACGGACTGAGGGTGTCGGCGAGCCGGTTGGTCATAGCCTCACCGTACGCCGCCGTCGGATCAGCCGGCGAGCAGCTCGACGGGTCTGGTGGCCGCGTAGCCGACGAGGGGCAGCGCGCGCTCCGCGGCGAGGGCGATCCTGCTGTGCAGGACCTCGGAGCTGATCTCGTACCCCGCGAAGTCCGTGTCGCTCGCGTACACGCCGAGCGGAAGCGTGAGCGCCTGGAAGAACGCGAACAGCGGACGCAGCTGGTGCTCGATGATCAGGGCGTGGCGCTCGCCGCCGCCCGTGGCGGCCAGGAGCACCGGCTTGCCGACGAGCTCGTACTGCCCCACGAAGTCGAACAGGTGCTTGAACAGACCCGTGAACGACGCCCGGTAGACGGGGCTGCCGACGATCAGCAGATCGGCCTTCTCGACCGCGAGGAGCTTGTCCTCCACCCGCGCGGGCAGCTGGTCGCGGCGCAGCGCACCGGCGAGGTCCGGACCGATGTCGGTGAGCTCGATGAGCTCGAACTCGATGTCGGCGCGCTCGGCGATCGCGGCGCCGATGGCGCGGATGAGAGCGGTGGTCTTGCTCGGTTCGTGCAGGGAACCCGAGACGGCGACGACACGGTAGGCAGCTGTCATGCCGACGAAGCTACCCGCGACGACGCCCTGTGTCGCGGGTCGCGACACAGGGCGTCATGCAAGGAACGAGAGGGACTCAGTTCACGTCGTCGGGGTGGGATCCGACGCGGCCCGACCCGTCCAGCGGGTCGAGTGCGTCGATCGCGGCGATCTCGTCCGCGGTGAGCTCGAAGCCGAAGACGTCGAGGTTCTCACGCAGGCGCTCGGCGCGCACCGACTTCGGGAACACGATGTTCCCCTTCTGCAGGTGCCAGCGCAGCACCGCCTGCGCCGGGGTGACGCCGTGGGCGGCCGCGGCATCCGCGACAGCGGGCACGCCGAAGAGGTCGTACTTGCCCTGGCCGAGCGGTCCCCACGCCTCGATGCGGACGTCGTGGGCTTCGGCCCACGCGACGACATCGCGCTGCTGGTAGGCGGGGTGCAGCTCGATCTGGTTCACCGCGGGCACGACCCCCGTCTCCGCCACCGTGCGCTCCAGGTGGGGCACCAGGAAGTTCGAGACGCCGATGCTGCGCGTGAGCCCCGCCTCGCGCAGCTCGATCAGCTTCGCGAAGGCGTGCACGTAGTCGTCCTTCGCCGGCGTCGGCCAGTGCACGAGGTAGAGGTCGACGCTGTCGAGGCGCAGCTTGTCGAGGCTCTCGCGGATCGCGGCACGGGGCTCGTCGTCGTGGTGGCGGTCGTTCCACAGCTTGGTGGTGACGAACAGCTCCTCGCGCGGGATGCCGGATGCCGCGATCGCCGCCCCCACGCCCTCCTCGTTGCCGTAGATCGCGGCCGTGTCGATGTGCCGGAAGCCGATCTCGAGCGCCTCGCTCACCGCGCGCTCGGTCTCCGCCGGCGGCACCTTGAAGACGCCGTAGCCGAGCTGCGGGATGGAGTGGCCGTCGTTCAGTTCGAGAGCAGGAATCGTCATGATCTCCACCCTACGACCGCTCAGTCGAGCCCGGAGATCCGCGCGGACATGAGCCGGAACATCTCGACGGCGAGCACGTCGGGCCGTGGTCCGTCGTCGGTGGAGGCCCACTCCTCGAAGGCGATGCGGATCGCGTCCGTCGCGACGGCGGCGAGGATCCGCGCATCGGCTCCGGCCGCACCTCGGCCCTGCAGGATCTCCCTCAGCCGCCGTTCGGAGTCGTTGTTGACGCGCAGCCACACGTCGCGCAGCGCATCGTCGGACTCGATCCCGATCAGCAGCGCGCGCATGACCTGGAGGTCTCCCTCGCCGTCGGCGCCGAGTTGTCCGGCGATCACGGCGGGGATGCGCTCGCGGAGAGGGCCGTCCCCCGCCTCCGCGAACGCCGCCTGCCAGCGGGCGGCGCCGACCGTGAGGATCGGCGCGATCGCGTCCTCCTTGCGCGCGAAGTAGCGGTAGAACGTGCGCACAGACACCCCGGCGCGCTGGGCGATCTGCTCGGCGGTGACCTGCGCCACGCTCTGCTCCGCGAAGAGGGCGGCCGCCGCGCCCGCGATGTCGCGCTCGGTCGCAGCCTTGCGCCGCGCGGTCAGGGTCTGCGTCTCCACCGCCCCAGAGTACTGGTTGGCACATCGTGCCACCCAGGCATATCCTGCCAAGTGATCACACATCGACGAAGGGAAGATCATGAACCGCTACGAAGGACGTCGGGCGCTCGTCACCGGCGGAGGCTCTGGCATCGGCCAGGCCACCGTGCTGCGGATGCTGAGCGAGGGCGGCAGCGTCGTCGCGGCCGACGTCAGCGCCGCCGGCCTCGACGACACGGTCGCGAAGGCAGGGGCGCTCTCCGACCGCCTCACCACCGTCACCATGGACATCGGAGACGAGGCGTCCGTCCGCGCCGGGGTGGCCGCCGCCGTCGAGGCCCTCGGCGGGCTCGACGTGCTCGTCAACGCCGCCGGCATCCTGCGCTCCTCGCACACGCACGAGACGACGCTCGACCAGTTCGAGCAGATCATCCGCATCAACCTGGTCGGCACGTTCCTCGTGATCCGCGAGGCGATCCCCGCGCTGCGCGACGGCGCCTCGTCGGCCGTGGTGAACTTCAGCTCGACGTCGGCCGGCTTCGCGCACCCCTACATGGCCGCCTACGCGGCCAGCAAGGGCGGCGTGCAGTCGATGACCCACGCGCTCGCCGCGGAGTACGCCAAGAGCGGCATCCGCTTCACGGCCGTGCAGCCGGGCTCGATCTCCTCCGGCATGACGGACGGCTCAGGCCAGAGCCGTCAGAGCGTGGGCCCCGGCCTGCCCGAGGACGCCGACATGAGCCTCTTCATGAAGCTCGCCCCCGCGATCGGCCAGGGCTTCGCCGGACCGGAGTCCGTCGCCGGCGTCGTCGCGATGCTGGCGAGCGAAGACGGCGCCTTCATCACCGGCACCGAGGTGCGCATCGACGGCGGCACGCACTTCTGATCGGCTCACCTCGTCGGCACCGCAGCCATCGCCGTGGCCGCGGTGCCGACGAGCCGCTCCAGCGGACCACGCCCGAAGAAGATCGACCACACGGTGGCCAGCAGGAGCAGCACGATGGCCGTGAGCGCCCAGAACGCGTTGCTCTGGATGAAGCCGCCGGGGCCCGCGATGAGCGACACCGACACGACGTGCAGGCTGTATGCCGACAGCGGCATGGACCCCAGGGCGCCGAGCGGCAGCAGCACCCGACGCAGCGGGCGGCTCAGCAGCAGGCACAGCGCGATCACCACGAGCACGAATCCCCCGGAGCCGAGGATCTCGGCAGTGCCCCCGGAGTGCGGGTACGACGCGAAGATCGCCGACAGCACGGCGCCGAAGGGATCAGCATCGGCCAGCGCGTCCGGATATCCGCTCCAGCCGTCGCCTCCCGACCACGCCCCCTCGGACTCCGACGTCCCGATGCCCGCGACCGCTCCGACCACCTCGAGCGCGAAGCCGACCACCGCGAGCCCGAGCCCGACGCCGAACGCGACGAGGGCGGTCTCGACGCGCTCGACCCGCAGACGGCCGAGTGCCAGGCCGCCGAGGACGAACGCCAACCAGACGGTGATCGGATAGGAGCCGTACAGGGCGAAGGAGATCCCCGCGCCGTAGGGATGCAGCGTCACTGCGGTGATCAGCGCCAGCACCGCGGGCCCGGCGACGGCGAGCAGCCCCGCGAGCAGGAGCAAGTGCGAGGGACGCCACCGCAGGAACGGGATGATCGCGACGTAGAGGATGCCGTAGAGGGTGAGGATCACCGCGATCGGGGTGTTGAACATCTCCAGCACCAGGCCGATCGCGAAGATGACGGCGCCCCGGCCGACGAGGTTGAGTCGCAGCGCCGGCATCCTGGCGGGATCCGGCAGCTCGCTGCGCCCGGTCATGAGCGCGATCGAGACGCCGGCGAGCACCGCGAAGAGGATCGACGAGCGGCCGTGCACGATCGCCAGCCAGGTCGAGGGGTCGAGCAGATCGAACTCCCCCGTCTCGCCGACGTGGGCGCCGGCCATGCCCAGGATCGCGAGGCCGCGGGCGATGTCGAGCCCCAGGATCCGCGGAGGGAGGCCGAACTCGCGGAACCATCGCAGCACTCTCGTCACCCGATGATCGTATGCGCTCGATCCCGGCATACGATGGAGGGCTATGTCTTCTCCCGTGATCTCCTACCCCCCTGAGCTGCCCGTCAGCGCGGCCAGGGAGGAGATCGCCGACGCCATCCGCGACCACCAGGTCGTGATCGTCGCCGGTGCGACGGGATCGGGAAAGACGACGCAGCTGCCGAAGATCTGCCTCGAGCTGGGCCGTGAGCGCATCGCCCACACCCAGCCGCGCCGCCTCGCCGCGCGCACGATCGCCGAGCGCGTCGCCGAGGAGCTGCAGGTCGAGCTCGGCGGGGCCGTCGGCTACAAGGTCCGCTTCACCGACCAGGTCTCCGACGCCACGCGCATCGCGCTGATGACCGACGGCATCCTGCTCAACGAGATCCACCGAGACCGTCTGCTCCGCCGCTACGACACGATCATCATCGACGAGGCCCACGAGCGCTCCCTCAACGTCGACTTCCTGCTCGGCTACCTCGTGCGGATCCTCCCCGAGCGCCCCGACCTCAAGGTCGTCATCACCTCGGCCACGATCGATCCGGAGAGCTTCGCGGCGCACTTCGCCGATGCCGACGGGCGCCCCGCGCCGATCATCGAGGTCTCCGGCCGCACCTACCCCGTCGAGGTCCGCTACCGCGCGCGCACCGAGGAGACGGAGGACGACGAGGTCGCCGAGATCGTCACGGCGCTGCGCGAGCTCGACCGGGAGGCCCCGGGCGACGTGCTCGTGTTCCTCCCCGGTGAGGCGGAGATCCGCGATGCGGCCGACGCGGTGCGCGGCGCCTACCGCTCGCAGACCTCGCCGGTCGAGGTGCTGCCCCTGTACGGGCGGCTCTCCGCCGCCGAGCAGCACCGGGTCTTCGAGCGCTCCACGGTCGCGGGGCTGCGGCGCCGCGTCATCCTCGCCACGAACGTCGCCGAGACCAGCCTCACGGTGCCTGGCATCAAGTACGTCGTCGACACCGGCACCGCGCGCATCTCCCGCTACAGCAACCGCTCGAAGGTGCAGCGGCTGCCGATCGAGCCGGTGTCGCAGGCGTCGGCCAACCAGCGCTCCGGTCGCGCAGGGCGCACGAGCTCCGGCATCGCCATCCGCCTGTACGGCGAGGACGACTACGACAAGCGCCCCGAGTTCACCGAGCCGGAGATCCTGCGGACGTCACTCGCCTCCGTCGTGCTGCAGATGCTGTCGCTCGGCTTCGGCGACATCACCGAGTTTCCCTTCCTCACCCCTCCGGATTCCCGCGGGGTCAAGGCCGCGTTCGACCTGCTCACCGAGCTGGGAGCGGTCGCCGACGGCAGGCTCACCCGCATCGGCCGGGACCTCGCGCGGATGCCGATGGACCCGCGGTTCGCCCGGATGCTCGTCGAGGCCTCGCGCACCGGCGTCACCGCCCAGGTGCTGCCGATCGTGGCCGGCCTGACGATCCAGGACGTGCGCGAGCGCCCGTCCGCAGACGCCCCGCAGGGGGTGCGCGACGAGGCGGAGCGGATGCACGCGCGCTTCGCGGATCCGACCAGCGACTTCCTCGCCGTGCTGAACCTGTGGAACCACCTGCGCGAGCAGCAGCGGGAGCTCGGCTCCAGCGCGTTCCGTCGGATGTGCCGCAGCGAGCACCTGAACTACGTGCGCGTGCGGGAGTGGTTCGACGTGCACCGGCAGCTGCGCTCCCTGGTGCGCGAGAAGGACGGCTCCGGCACCGCCGACCCCGATGCGATCCACAGGGCGCTCCTGTCCGGGCTGCTCTCGCAGATCGGCATCATCGACGAGCGCAGCACCGCCAAGGGCGGCACCCCGAAGAAGCGGACGGTGTCGGAGTACCGCGGGGCCCGCGGCATCCGCTTCTCGATCTTCCCCGGGTCAGGGCTGCGCAAGAAGAGCCCACGCGCCGTGATGGCGGCCGAGATCGTGGAGACCTCGCGGACGTTCGCGCGCACGGTGGCCGAGATCGACCCCGCATGGGCCGAGTCCCTCGCCGGAGACCTCGCGAAGCGTCAGATCAGCGAACCGCACTGGTCGAAGGATGCCGGAGCGGCCGTCGCCTTCGAGAAGGTGACGCTGTTCGGCGTGGAGATCATCCCCCGACGCCGCGTGCAGTTCGCCCGTATTGACCGCGCCGCCTCTCGGGAGATGTTCGTGCGGCACGCGCTCGTCGAGGGCGAGTGGGACCCGACCCGGATCGACAAGAGGGTGAGCGCGTTCTGGCGCAGCAACGCCGAACTGCGCAAGCGCCTCGAGAAGCTGGAGGAGCGCGAGCGCCGCCGCGACATCCTCGCCGGAGACGAGGCGGTGTTCCGCTTCTACGACGAGCGCATCCCGTCCGACGTCTTCGACGTGCGGTCCTTCGAGAAGTGGTGGCGCGAGGCCCTGACGGCGACGCCGAAGCTCCTCGTGATG
This sequence comes from Microbacterium sp. MYb72, assembly GCF_002979415.1. GTDB lineage: Bacteria > Actinomycetota > Actinomycetes > Actinomycetales > Microbacteriaceae > Microbacterium > Microbacterium natoriense. The sequence continues at coordinate 93,597 of NZ_PCOT01000001.1, forward strand.
CGCGAGGCCGATCTGCTCGACGACGACGGCCGCGCGGACCAGAGCGAGTTCCCGACCCGGTGGACGCAGGGCGACCAGGTGCTCGGGCTCGCCTATCGCTTCGAGCCCGGCGCCGCCGACGACGGCGTGAGCGTCGTGGTGCCGCTCGCACTCCTCGCGCAGATCGAGGACACGGGCTTCGACTGGCAGGTGCCCGGACTGCGCGCTGAGCTCATCACCGGACTCCTGCGCGCCCTCCCGAAGGCCATCAGACGGCACGTGGTGCCCGCAGCGGACTGGGCGGAGAAGTTCGGCGTCGAGCTCGCAGGGCAGGGACCGGAGTCGCACGACGGCCGCCCGTCGCGCACGCTGAAGGAGGCGTTGGCCCGTCTCATCCAGCCGCTCGCCAACCAGCTCGTCTCGGCTGCGGAGTTCGAGGACGATCGGGTGCCGGCGCATCTGCGCATGAACTTCCGCGCGGTCGATGAGCGCGGACGCGTGGTCGGCTCCGACCGCGACCTCGCCGCGCTGCAGAAGGGTCTGGCCGACCGCGCGCGCAGCAGCGTGGCTCGTTCGGTCGCCTCCCCCCGTCCCGCGGGCGCGAAGGGACCGTCGGCACCGGCCGCCACGGCCTCCATCGAGCGCAGCGGGCTCACCACGTGGACCTTCGGCGATCTCCCCGAGGTGCTCGACACCAGGGTCGCCGGCGGAGTCGTGCGCGGATACCCGGCGATCGTCGACCAGGGCAGGACCGTCGCGGTGCGGGTCGAGGCGACGGCGGATGCCGCGGCGGCGGCGACCCGCGACGGCGTGCTGCGCCTCGTGCTCCTCGCCGTGCCGACGCCCTCCTCGTACATCCAGGAGCACCTGACCAGCCAGGAGAAGCTGGCACTCGCGGCATCCCCGTACCAGAATGCGGCGGCGCTCATCGAGGACGCCCGCACCGCCGTGGCCCGCCGCGTGCTCGATGCGCGCGGCCCGCTGCGCACCGAGGCCGCGTTCGCGCAGGCGAGGGACGCCGTGTCCGCGACGCTGGTCGACGACCTGTTCGCGTGCGTGTCGCTGGTGGCGCGCGTCCTCACGAAGGCGCGCGAGGTGGAGCGCGGCATCAAGTCGCAGAACTCCCTCTCCCTCCTCGGGCCGCTGAACGACATCCGCACCCAGCTCGCAGGGCTCCTGCACCCCGGGTTCATCTCGGCGGCCGGCGTCGACCGTCTGGCGCACTTCCCGCGCTACCTCGACGGCATGCTCGACCGGCTGAAGACGCTCGCGAGCGAGCCGGGCAAGGACCGTTCGCGCATGAGCGAGTTCGAGCGGATGGCGAAGGCGTTCGAGGATGCCGGCGGAACGATCCCGCTCGCCGCCGACGCCGCGCCCGCCCTCGTGGAGACGCGGTGGCTGCTGGAGGAGTACCGGATCAGCGTGTTCGCGCAGCGCCTCGGAACCGCGCAGCCGGTGTCGCCGCAGCGCATCACGAAGGCGCTCGCGGCCCGCTGAGGGGTTGCCGGCCATCCGCCCCCTTGATCGGTTGCCGGAGCTAGCCTGGAGACATGGCTCGCGCGATCGTCTACACAGAGTTCGGTTCCCCTGACGTCCTCCATCTCAGCGACATCCCCGACCCGGTCGCTGGTGCCGGCGAGGTCGTCGTCCGCATCGAGGCAGCGGGGGTGAATCCGATCGACGCGAAGCTCCGCGGAGGCAGGAGGCCCTCGGCCCCGATCACCGAGCCGCGCAGGATCGGCTTCGACGGCGCCGGCGTGGTCGAGGCCATCGGCGAGGGCGTGGAGGGGTTCGCCGTGGGAGACCGCGTCGCGATCCGCGACACGCTCGGCACCTACGCCTCGGCGCTCGCGGTCCCGGCTGCTCATCTCGCCCCGCTCCCCGACAGCGTCACCGTCGCCGAGGGCGCGGCGATCGCGATCCCCGCGGGTACGGCGTATCAGGCGCTGCGCTCACTCGCCGTGACCGCCGGCGACGTCCTCCTCGTCCACGCGGGCTCCGGGGCTGTCGGCCAGGCGGCCGTGCAGTTCGCGGTGGCCTGGGGTGCGACGGTCATCGCGACCGGGAGCCCGGCACGACACGATCAGCTGCGCGAGCTCGGCGCGATCCCCGTCGCCTACGGGAACGGGCTGCTCGATCGCGTGCGCGCCGCCGCGCCGCACGGAGCGACCGTCGCCCTCGACTGCGCTGGCACCGACGAGGCGATCGAGACCTCGCTCGCCCTCGTCTCCGACCGCGACCGCATCGCGACGATCGTGCGCGGACCGGACGCCGCGTCCTTCGGCATCCGTGCGTTCTCCGGCGGATCGCCGATCCCGCTCACGGAGCAGGAGCTCGCCTGGCGCGCCGAGGCGCTGCCCGCCACGATCGCGCTCATCGCCGCGGGCGACTTCACGGTCGAGCTCGGTCAGGAGCTGCCGCTCGCCGAGGCGGCGCGAGCCCACGAACTCGTGGAGTCCCACGCCGCCGACGGCAAGCTCATCCTCGTCCCGTGACTCTGATCACCGTCGCCTCCGGGCGCGCGCAGCTCGCCGCCGAGGCGACCGGTCACGGCGGCGCCGTGCTGATGATCCACGCCGGTGTGACCGACAGGACATCGTGGGACTCCCTGGTCGCACGGCTCGGAGACGGTTTCCGCACGGTCAGGTTCGACGCCCGAGGGTACGGGGAGACCGCCTACGAGACCGAGGACGGGTGGTCACCCGTCGCAGACGCGCTCGCCGTCTTGGATGCCTGCGAACCGGGCGCCGCAGTCGTGATCGGATGCTCGATGGGCGGCAGAACGGCGCTCGATCTGACGCTCGCGCACCCGGACCGGGTGTCGGCGCTCGTGCTCATCGCACCAGCCGTGAGCGGTGCTCCCGCGCCCGTGCTCGCCCCGAGGGTTGCTGAGCTGGATCAACTGATCGACGCAGCAGACGCCGACGGAGACGTCGATGAGGTGAACCGCCTCGAGGCGATCGTCTGGCTCGACGGGCCGGAACGCCCCGGTCGCGCCTCGCACACGGCCCGCGAGCACTTTCTGGCGATGAACGGCGTCGCCCTGCGCGCAGCCGATCCGGGTGAGCAGTCCGAGCCTGGCGACGCCTGGACGCGCCTCGGCGATATAGCGGTGCCGACGCTCGTCATCGTCGGCGACCTCGACCTCGAACACATCCGGCGCTACGCCCTCCACGTCGCCGCGAGCATCCCCAATTCGACGTTCCTCGAGCTGCGGGATGTCGCTCACCTCCCCCATCTGGAGGCGCACGACGGAGCACTCGACGCCGTCGCGGGGTTCCTTGCGGCGCGTTGAGGATCAGTCCGGCGCAACCGGACGCCCGATCGACAGCATGAGCCGGTTGGCCCAGTTGAAGAACGCCGCGCCGTGGATGACGTCGGAGATCTCGAGATCGTCGAGACCCGCCGCACGCAGCCGGGCGACCTCAGCGGGGCCGAAGGCGCTCGGAGTGTCGGTGAGGGCGACGGATGCCGCGACCACGGCGTTCCACCGCTCGCCGAGATCGGCGTCCGTCCCCTCGTCGAGGAGGAGGTCGACGTCGTCGGGCCGCTTGCCGTAGTGCGCCGCGAACCGCGAGTGCACGGAGGCGCAGAACACGCAGCCGTTGCGACGAGACGCGGCCGTCGCCGCCAGCTCGCGCTCCGCACGGGGAAGGCCCTCCGCGACGTTGTAGAAGATGTCCTTGTCGACCAGGGTGCGCGCCTTCAGCACCTCGGGGTCGCGCGCCAGCAGCCGGAAGTAGTCGTTCTTCGCGCGCGCCGCCTCGACGAGTCCGTCGTAGTGGCGCTCGGTGAGCTCCTCTTCGGCGAGCGGCGCGAGGTGGGGTCGCCAGCCGACCTCGGCACGCGTGAAGGCGTGCGGATGCGGGGCGTCGTGGTGCACGAGCACGGAGTCCGCGACGGTCATGCCGCCGCCCCCAGAACGCGGAGGCCGGTGACGACCCGCTGCTGGAAGGCGAGGAAGGAGACGAGCTGCGACAGCGTGACGATGCCGTCTGCCGACCAGCCGGCGTCCAGCAGTCGCTCGATGTCGTCGCCCGACGCCTCGCGCGGCCGGAGCATGAGCAGGTGCGTGTGCGCGAGCGCAGCGGCCAGCCGCGACCCGAGCGCATCGACGGCGTCACCGTCCGGGGTGTAGCGGGGTCCGTCCGTGCTCTCGGAGCGCAGCCCCTCCTCCGTGTAGGCGCCGTACGGGCCCGTCGTCGCGGCCTCGGCGGCCTCCGCGAGGACGATCGCCGCTCGCCGCGGGTCGGCGGCGAGCGCGCGGTCGGCGTAGAACGTGCCCGTGGCGTCGGTGTCGCCGGCGAGCCGCGTCGCGAAGGCCGCGACCAGCTCCCGCTCCTCCTGCGAGACGTGCGCGACGGAGACGGGCCGGAACAGCGCGTCGAAGCTCGCCTGCAGCTGCTCCCTGGTCACCGGACGGCGGCGCCGCAGCTCGTCGAGCTCGGGCGTCACCCCCGCGATCTGATCGACGATGTCGGTGGTCATGCCTTCTCCTTGATGGTGTCGAGGGTGTAGCCGAGGGCCGGGGCGACCCTGTCGGCGAAGAGCTCGATCGAGCGCAGCACGTGCTCGTGCGGGGCGTCGACCGAGTGCACCTGGAACGCGACCTCCGTGGCCCGCGCGAGCGTGGTGTCGGCGGCGAGCGACTCGGCGACCTCGTCCGGCGTGCCCAGGTGGGTGTCGAGCGCCGCGATGAGGTCGTCGAGGTCGTCGCCGGGGATCGTCTGCCCCTGACTCCGGAAGCCTTCGGCGGCCCGGCGCAGCCCGACCTCGGCGAAGCGCAGCGCCTCGGCCCTGTCATCCGCCACGAACACGGTGCGGGACGCCGTGATCCGCGGCGCGACGCCCTCGGGCAGCGCCTCGAGGTACGCGTCGATGATCGGGTCCTGCAGTGCCGACAGCGGGGCGTGCAGGTCGTCGGCGCGACGCGGCTGCGTGCGCGAGAGCAGCAGGCCGTGACCGTGCACGCCGGCCCTGTGACCGCCCGGCGCCGAGAACGTCGCCTGCCAGATGCGGTCGGCGAGCGAGCCGGCATCCGGGTAGAGCGTGTTGTCCGCGCCGATGTCGCGTCCGGCCAGCGCATCCAGCAGCACCCCGAGCTTGCGGTCGTAGGTCGCCGCCTTCGCGCGCACGTCCTCCCCGAAGGGCGCGAACGACGACGGCGTGCCGCCGCTGCCGAGACCGAGGTCCAGCCGCCCACCAGAGAGCAAATCCGTCACGACCGCGTCCTCCGCGACCCGCACGGGGTCCTCCAGAGGCAGAGTGATGACGCCGGTGCCGAGGCGGATGCTCGTGGTGCGCGCCGCGACGTTCGCGAGCAGGACGAGCGGCGACGGCAGGCCTCCCTCCGCCGCGCGGAAGTGGTGCTGCGCGACCCAGGCGCGGCCGACGCCGTACCTCTCCGCCTGCTGGATCTGCTCCGTCGCGAGCGCGTAGCGCTCCGCCGGGGCGGCGTCGTCGAGCAGCCGGGTGAAGAAGGCGACAGTGGGCGCGGTCATGAGAGGGCTCTTCCTGTGAGTGCGGCGGTGAGTGCGGCTGCCGGTTCGGCTGTGCGTTCGGCAGCGCGTCCCGGGACCGCGGCGAGCAGTTCCCTGGTGTAGTCGTGCTGCGGGTCGCGGAAGAGCTCCTCGGTGGCGCCCTCCTCGACGATCCGGCCGCGGCGCATGACCGAGACCGTGTGGCTGATCCTGCGGACCACCGCGAGGTCGTGCGAGATGAACAGGTACGTGAGCCCGAGCTCCGCCTGCAGCGAGGCCAGCAGCTCGAGGATGCGCGCCTGCACGGTGACGTCGAGGGCGGACACCGCCTCGTCGAGCACGAGTATCTCGGGGTCGATGGCCAGCGCCCGCGCGATCGCGACGCGCTGCCGCTGGCCTCCGGAGAGCTCGCGCGGAGTCCGCCGGGCCAGATCGGCGGGCAGCGCCACCCTGTCGATGAGGGCGAGAGCGCGCTCGCGCCGCTCGGCCTTCGACCCCACACGGAAGTTCTGCAGCGGCTCGGCGACGATGTCGGCAACCTGCTGTCGCGGATCGAGCGAGGCGAAGGGGTTCTGGTACACGAGCTGGATCCGTCGGCGCAGCGCCCGCAGTCCCTCGCCGGACACCCCGGTGACGTCCTCCCCGTCCAGCCGTATCGTTCCGGCATCCGCCCGCTGGAAGCGCGTGATCAGCCGCGCCGTCGTCGTCTTGCCCGACCCCGACTCCCCCACCAGCGCGTGGGTGGTGCCACGGCGCACGCGGAAGGAGACGTCGTCGACCGCGCGGAAGCTCTCGCGTCTCTTGACCCTGAACTCCTTCACGAGCCCCTCGGCGACGATCGCGTACGGATCCTCGGCGGCGACGGCGGCGGCGTCGCGCAGGAACGGCGGCGCCTCGGGACGACGGAAGCCGGTGACGAACGCCGGGGCGTCGGCGAGGAGCTGCCGCGTGTAGGCGTCGGAGGGGGCCGCCAGCACGTCGGCGCTCGCGCCCTGCTCGACGATGGCGCCGTCCTTCAGCACCACCAGCTGCTGGGCGCGGTCGGCGGCGACGCCGAGGTCATGGGTCACGAGCAGGATGCCGGTGCCCTCCTCGCGCCGCAGCTCGTCGAGCAGATCGAGCACGCGCCGCTGCACCGTGGCGTCGAGCGCACTGGTCGGCTCGTCGGCGATGAGCACGCGCGGTCGCAGGGCGATCGCCGTGGCGATCAGCACGCGCTGGCGCATGCCGCCGGAGAGCTCGTGCGGGTACTGGCGCGCCCGCAGGTCGGGGTCGTCGATGCCGACCCGGTCGAGCAGCTCGAGCACGCGGGCGCGACGCCGCCGGCGGTCGCGATGACCGTGCAGGCGCAGGATCTCCTCGACCTGCGCGCCGATCGGCCGCACGGGGTCGAGGGAGGTCACCGGATCCTGCGGCACGAGGCCGACGATCGGACCGCGGATGCCGCGCAGTGCCCGGTCCGACCACCCCGAGACGTCGAGGTCGCCGAGGCGCACCGAGCCCGCGTCGACGCGGCCGCCCTCCGGCAGGAGCCCCAGGATCGCGTGCGCGGTCGTGGACTTGCCCGATCCGGACTCCCCGACCAGGGCGAGGGTCTCCCCCTCGTTCAGCTCGAACGACACCCCGTGCACGACCTCTCGGCCCGCATAGGAGACCCGCAGGTCGGCGGCGGTGAGGACGGTCCCGCCCGTGGGAGCGTTGACGGTCATCGGATGTTCCTTCCGAGGCGGTGGCTGATGCGGTTGGCGCTGAGCACGACGGCGACCACGACGAGACCGGGGAGGGCCGTGAGCCACCACGACGTCCAGATGTAGTTGCGTCCCTCCGCGATCAGCAGACCCCACTCCGGGGTGGGCGGCGGGGCTCCGTACCCCAGGAAGCCCAGGGTGGAGATCGCGAGGATCGCGGTGCCGAACTGCAGGGCGGCGAGCGCGACGATCGGCGTGAGAGAGTTCGGGAGCACGTGCCGGCGGAGCACGGCGAAGAAGGTGCCCCCGCTCCCGTACGCGGCCTCGACGTACTCGGTGCGCCGCACCCGCGCGACCTCGGAGCGCATCAGCCGCGCGAAGGCGGCGATGCTGCCGAGACCGACAGCGATCGCGGCGTTCACGGTCCCGAACCCGAGGAGGATGATGACCGAGAGCGAGAGCAGCAGTCCGGGGATCGCGAGCAGCACGTCGACGACCCGCATGAGGATGTCGTCGACGATGCCGCCAAGCGCCCCGGCGACCGCGCCGATCAGGGTGCCGAGGCCGAGCCCGACCGTGACGGCGATGAGCGCCCCGGAGAGCGAGTGCACCGACCCGTGCACGACGCGCCCGAACAGGTCCCTGCCGAGGGCATCGGTGCCGAACCAGTGCGACCCGCTCGGCGGGAGGAGCTTGTCGGCCGGCGCCCCGGAGAGCGGATCCCCCGGAGCGAACACCCCGGGGATCACGGCCCACAGCACGACCACCGCGACGAGGGCCACCGCGACGTAGAGGCCCCACGGGCGACGAGGCCGACGGGGCCGACGGCTGGCGACGACCCGGGCGACGTCCTCGGACACCGGCGCAGGGGCAGGAGCAGCGACGAGCGCGGTCATGAACGGACTCCGATCGCGGGGCGGACACGCTGACGCGGGTCGATGAGCGGGGTGACCAGATCGACGGCGAAGGAGATGAGCACGAAGCCGAGGGCGGACAGCAGCACGACGCCCTGCAGCACCGGGATGTCCTGGTTCGCCACGGCCTGTTCCGTGAGCCTGCCGATGCCCGTGCGTCCGAACACCGTCTCGGTCACGACGGCGCCGCCGACGAGCTCGCCGAACAGGACGCCCGCGATCGTGAGCGCGGGGACGGCCGCATTGCGCGCGACCGATCGCGTGAGCACCCACGTCGGAGGGGCGCCCTTCGCGCGCACCACGGTGATGAAGGGCTGCGCCTGCACCTGATCGACGGCGCGCACGAGCACCTGGGCGAGCGGAGCCGAGATCGGGACGGCGAGCGTGAGCACCGGCAGGATCAGCCCCCGCACCGGATCGGCGCCCACGATCGGCACCCAGCCGAGGCCGAAGGAGAACACCTGGATGAGGAGGATGCCGAGCCAGAACACCGGCACGGCGACGAAGAGGCCGGGCACCTGACGCAGTCCGTCGCGGAGCCACGCGAACGGGGCCAGAGACGACACGGCCGCGATGAGCACGGCGAGCAGCAGGGCGACGACGAGACCGAGCGCGGCCAGCAGCAGCGTCGCGGGCAGCGCCTCGGCCAGCATCCTGAGCACCGGGGTGCCGAACTGGGTCGAGTAGCCGAAGTCCCCGGCGACGAAGCCGAGGCCCGCGTGCACGTACTGCTCCCACCACGGCACGTCGGCGCCGTAGGCCGCGCGGATGCCGTCGAGCTGCTCGGGCGAGAGCCCCAGACTCGGGTCGGAGAACTTGATGAGGATCGCATCCCCCGGCAGCAGCTGCAGCAGGAAGAAGGTGGCCGTGAAGGCCGCGATCAGAACGATCGCGGCCTGCCCGGCTCGTCGGAGGACGAAGGTCATCAGTGCTCCTGGAGCCAGACCTCGGAGAAGGTCGGGCGGCCGACCGATTCGGACGCGAAGCCCTGCACGTAGGTCGCCGCTCCGTACACCTGCGGCTCCTCGAACAGCGGGATGACGTACGCCTGCTCGGCGATGTAGTCCTGCACCGCCTGCGACGCCTTCACGCGCTTGTCGGCGTCGGGCTCGGAGGCCACGGCGAGCAGCAGGCGGTCGAGCTCGGCATCCTCGGAGATGAGCACGTCGCGGTTCTTCGTGAAGAACTGGCTCTTGATCACATCGAGATCGGCGCGGCCGACCATCGAGTGGTAGAAGCCCGTCTTGAGCGGATCGCGCGTGTCCTCGGCGTAGCTGCCCGCGTCTCCCGGCTTGACGGTCAGTTCGACGCCCGCCTTGGCGAGCTGCTGGGCGACGAGCTCGAGCGTGGCCTTCGACTGCGGCTGCGGCTTGGCCTCGTAGACGGTGATCGAGAGCCGCTGGCCGTCCTTCTCGCGGATCCCGTCGCCTCCGACCTCCCACCCGGCCTCATCGAGGAGCTTCTTCGCCTTCTTGAGGTCGTAGACGTAGTGCTCGGACTCGTCCTTGTAGCCGAGCGCCTCGGAGGAGAGCACCGACGTGGCCACCGGGTAGTTCTCGGTGAAGAGGGTGTCGACCACCTCCTTGGCGTCCACCGCCGCGACGAGCGCCTGCCTGACCGTGATGTCGCTCAGGATCGGGTTCCCCGGGCGGAGGGCGATCGAGTTGTTCACACCGCGGGTCTGCGGCGCGTACAGCGTGAAGCCGGCGCCCGAGACGCGGGCCTCGTCGAAGGCCTGGACGTACCGGACGAGGTCGGCCTGACCGGCGAGCAGCGAGCCGATGCGCACGGAGTCCTCCGGCGTCACGATCACGTGCACGTCGTCGAGGTACGGGCGGCCCTGGTTCGCGGCGCTCTCGGGAGCCCACGCGTAGTCCTTCCGCGCCTGGAGCGTGTACTCGGTGCCGAGCTTCTCCCCCGTCACAGTGAACGGCCCGGAGCCGATGATCTCGGCCGCGTTGCCTGCGCCGAAGTCCTCGATCGTGCCGTCCAGCGTGTCCGGCGAGAGCAGCCCGGAGTTGATGGTCGACGTCGCCTGCAGGAACCCGGGAGACGGGGCGGAGAAGCGGAACGTGACGGTGTCGTCGTCGACGACCTCGCTGCTGGCGTAGTTGTTCACCGCCTCGGAGACCGTGAGCCCCCGATCCGGTGCTCCGAGCCCGTAGGTGTCGAAGTTCTTCGCGACCGCCGCGGCGTCGAGCGGGGTGCCGTCGGAGAACGTGACCCCGGGGCGGAGGTCGAAGGTGTACTCGGTCGCGTCGTCGTTCACCGTCCAGTCGGAGGCGATCCAGGGCTCGATCTCGAGCGTCTCCGGGTTCTGCCACGTCAGACGAGCGGTGATGTTGTTGACGATGCCGCCGTTCGGGTAGAAGCCGGCCTGCGGCGGGTACAGGTTCGTGTAGGTCTGGTGCTCGAGGTAGGTGAGCGTGCCGCCCGTGACGGGGTCGCCGCCGGCGGAGGGCGCGTTCGCCGGCGCCGGAGACGAGGCGCAGGCGGCGAGACCGGCCGCCATGACGAGCGGGAGTGCGACGGCGACGGCGCGGACAAGGCGACGATTCATGCGGGGGCCTCCTGGAGGGTTCGGGTATGCAGGGTGCGACTCACGTTAGGGACGAGGGATGCCGGGCGACGATGCGGCGGACACGACCGTTCACGAGCGGTCACCCGCTGTCACGCATCGACATGCGACGTAATGCGCAGGCGGTCGCGGAGGGTGCCGCCGTCGCGTCCGAGCAGCCCTCTGCGGCGCAGCTCGGGGGCGGCGAGCCGGGTGAACGCCTCGAACTGCGCGGGTTGGAAGGCGGAGAGGACGTTGAATCCGTCGGCCGCCCCCTCGTCGCGCCAGGTCTCGAAGTGGTCGGCTATCGCCGAGGCGTCGCCGACCACGAAGGCCGCCGGCACCGCGTGCGCGGCCACGAGATGACGCCAGGTCACCGGATGCTCTCCGCCGACGCCGAGACCGGCGATGCGCGCGACGCGGGCGATCAGCGCCTCTCCCGCCGATCCGAGCCGCGCGGCCTCGTGGGCGGTCACCGGCGCATCGAAGGACGCCGCCCTGAGCGGGTCGTCGGCCGCTACCCCGAGCGCGTCGGCCACCGCCTCGACCGTGCGGTTCGGAGGGAAGGCCGTCCGATCCCGCTGATGCCCCTCCGCCAGCGGCACGAGGGAGAGCAGCCTCTCGACGATGCGGTGGGCCTCGGCATCCGACTCCGCGACCACCGGGAGCACGGGGGCGATGACCTTCACGTCGTCGGGAGAGCGTCCGGCCTCTGCCGCGATGTCGCGCAGAGTGCCGCGCGTCGCGATCGCGTCCGCGAGGGTCGGCGCCGCGATGAGCGCGAGATCGGCCTCGGTCGCGGCGAGGTGGCGCGACCGGGGCGAGGTGCCCGCGTGCACGATCGGGATCTGCCCCTGCGGAGGTCGGGCGACGTTGAGAGGACCGTCCACCCGCACGTGGTCGCCGCGGACGTCGGCGGGGCGCAGACCCTCCGGATCGATGAGCACGCCGCGCTCGGCATCGGCGACCCAGGCGTCCTCGCTCCACGAGTCCCACAGTCGGCGGAGAGCGGTGACGAACTCCTCCGCCCTGTCGTAGCGGCCCTCGTTGTCGGCGTGCGCGTCGCGGCCGTGGTTGCCCGCAGCCCGCGGCTCGGCGCCGGTGACGAGGTTGACGCCGGCGCGGCCCCCGGAGAGCACGTCGAGCGATGCGAGCGAGCGCGCCGTCGTGTAGGGATCGGCGTAGGTGGTGTTCACCGTCGCGATGAGCCCGATACGGGAGGTGAGCCCGGCGAGGAACAGCACGGCGCTCACCGGGTCGATCCGTGCGAGCAGGTAGGGGTCGCGGAACTCGAGGTCGGGCCCCGTGGCCAGCCAGTCCCCGAAGAAGAGGTAGTCGAGACCGGCATCCTCTCCCTCCTCCGCGATGCGCCGCAGGACGGCGTGGTCGGCGGACGGGTCGCGGTGGGCGTCGGGGTGACGCCACCCGGAGGGGTACGCGCCGAGAGTGCGCACCATGGCGCCGATGATGAGCGGTTCGGTCATGGCGGCCACGGTACGAGCGGTCGCTCCACCGCGCCACGGCGGCGATTCGGAGGTTCACGCGGTGCAACAGTTCGACACACGCCGAAGCACGGACCGCTCGCTCATCACAATGGTCTGATGAGCGAGTTCGCGACCCGGCAGATCCAGGCCGGCTACGTCCCAGGGACACCCCAGAACAGCGCCGTGCCGCCGATCTACCAGACGGCCGCGTACCAGTTCTCCTCGCTCGCGGATGCTGCGGACCTGTTCGCGCTGCGCACCACGGGCAACCTCTACAGCCGCAACGCCAGCCCGACCCAGCAGGTTCTGGAGGAGCGCGTCGCGGCGCTCGAGGGCGGCGCCTCCGCGGTCGCCGTCGCCTCCGGTCAGGCCGCCGTCGCGGTGACCCTGCTCGCGCTCGTCGGCGTGCGCGGCCACATCGTCGCCGCGAACCAGCTCTACGGCGGCACCGTCGACCTGTTCCAGGACACGTTCGAGGACTTCGGCATCGGGGTGACCTTCGTCGATCAGGACGACCCTGACGCCTGGCGGGCCGCGATCCGTCCGGAGACCCGCGCCCTGTTCGCCGAGTCCGTCGCGAACCCGGTCGCTCAGGTGCTCGACATCGGACTCGTCGCCGACATCGCGCACGAGGCCGGGGTGCCGCTCGTGATCGACAACACCGTGGGGACGCCGTACCTGGTGCGCCCCGGCGAGCACGGCGCCGACTTCGTCGTGCACTCGGCCACCAAGTTCCTCTCCGGGCACGGCACCTCCCTCGGCGGGGTCGTCGTCGACCAGGGCACGTTCGACTTCGGAGCGGAGCCCGACCGCTGGCCGCAGTTCACCGCCCCGTACAAGCGCTTCGGCGAGCTCGTGCTGTGGGAGCGGTTCGGCATCGGGCAGGCGTTCGCGGCGCTGGTGAAGTCGAAGTACGTGCACGACCTCGGCCCGTCCCTCTCGCCGTTCAACGCCTGGCAGATCCTGCAGGGCATCGAGACCCTCGACCTGCGCGTGTCGCGGCAGAGCGCCACCGCCCTCGCCGTCGCCCGCTTCCTCGCCGAGCACCCCTCGGTGTCCAGGGTCAACCACCCCGGTCTCGAGGGCAATCCCTGGCACGGGCTCACGCAGCGCTACCTGCCGGACGGCGTGCCGTCGGTGTTCTCCTTCGACCTGGCCGGCCCTGCGGACGAGGGCGCCCAGGAGCGCGTCGGCCGGGTGATCGACGCCCTGCGGGTGGTCCGTCTCGTCGCGAACATCGGCGATGCGCGCAGCCTGGTGGCGCACCCCGCGTCGATGACGCACTCGCACCTGAACGCCGAGCAGCGCGAGGCGGCGGGCATCTCGCTCACCACCATCCGACTGTCCGCCGGCCTCGAGGATCCCCGCGACCTCATCGCCGACCTGGATCAGGCGCTCGCGAAGGCCTGACCGCGCCCCTACCCTCTACGCTGAGACCATGACTGGTCTTCGTTGGGGAATCCTCGCGACCGGCGGCATCGCCGGCGCGTTCGCATCCGATCTGCGCAGCGCAGGGCTCGATCTGGTGGCTGTCGGCTCACGCTCGCAGGAGTCCGCCGACGCCTTCGCCGCCGCGCACGGCATCGCCCCCGAGCACACCCACCCCACCTACGAGGCGCTCGTCGCCGACCCCGACGTCGACATCGTGTACGTCTCGACGCCGCACCCGATGCACCACGACAACGCGCGACTCGCGCTCGAGGCCGGCAAGCACGTCCTCGTCGAGAAGGCGTTCACGGTCAACCGGGCGGAGGCCGAGTCCCTGCAGCGCCTCGGCGCCGAGCGCGGCCTGCTCGTGATGGAGGCCATGTGGACGCGCTACCTCCCGCAGATGGTGCGGATGCGCGAGCTCATCGCCTCTGGCGCCCTGGGCGAGATCCGCACGGTGTCGGCCTCGCACACCCAGCTCCTCCCCTCCGACCCCGCGCACCGCCTCAACGCGCTGGAACTCGGCGGCGGCGCTCTGCTCGACCTCGGCATCTACCCGATCTCGTTCATCTGGGACGTGCTGGGCGCCCCGACCAGCATCCAGGCCGCGGGCCGTCTCGTCGAGACCGGCGCCGACGCCGAGGTCGCCACGGTCATGGTCCACGAGGGCGGCGCCGTCTCGACGAGCTTCTCCTCGTCGAGAGCGGCCGGGTCGAACACGGCGTCGATCCTCGGCACCAGGGCGCGCATCGAGATCCAGCCGGCGTGGTCGTCGGCATCCACCCTCCGCCTCATCGCCCCCGACGGCACCGTCCTCGAGGAGATCGGCGGCCCACCGGCTCCGGATGCGCCCCGCGGCATGGAGCACGAGGCCCACGCCGCCGAGCGCCTCGTGCGCGACGGGCTCCTCGACGGAGACATCCTGCCGATCGCCGAGACCGTGGCGATCATGGGCACGCTCGACGAGATCCGCGCTCAGATCGGCGTGACCTACCCCACAGAGGAGTCGCACAATGGCTGAGGCATCGGAGGCCCGCGTCGCGGTCTACCTCGACTTCGACAACATCGTCATCTCCTGGTACGACCGGGTGCACGGGCGCAACGCCTACGGCAAGGACCGCCAGCGCATCACCGAGCGCCCAGACGACCCCGAGGTGACCGAGCGACTGCGCGCCGCGATGATCGACGTCGGCGCCATCATCGACTACGCCGCGTCGTTCGGCACCCTCGTCCTCACGCGCGCTTACGCCGACTGGTCGTCGCCGGTGAACGCCGAGTACCGCACGCAGCTCGTGGCCCGCGCCGTCGACCTGGTGCAGCTCTTCCCCGCCGCGGCGTACGCGAAGAACGGCGCCGACATCCGCCTCGCCGTGGATGCCGTCGAGGACATGTTCCGCCTCCCCGACCTCACCCACGCCGTGATCGTCGCCGGCGACAGCGACTACGTGCCCCTCGCCCAGCGCTGCAAGCGGCTGGGGCGCTACGTGATCGGCGTCGGCGTCGCCGGATCGACCGCGAAGTCCCTCGCGGCCGCGTGCGACGAGTTCGAGTCGTACGACTCGCTGCCTGGCGTGGTCAGGCCGACGCGGATCGCCGCTCCTGCCCCCGCGCCCGAGACCGTCGATCAGGTTGAGCCCGCCGCCAAGGCCAAGGCGGCGCCCAAGGCCAAGGCCTCCCGCTCGAAGGCCGCATCGACGGCGGATGCGCCCGCTCCCGCGAAGCTCGACGAGCAGGGCGAGGCGACCGCGCTGCTGCAGCGCGCGCTGCGTCTGGGCCACGACAAGGCGGATGCCGACGAGTGGCTGCACAGCTCGGCGGTGAAGACCCACATGCGGCGCATGGACCCGTCCTTCAGCGAGAAGGCCCTGGGTTATCGCTCGTTCTCCGACTTCCTCAAGTCGCGCGATGACATCGCCGAGCTCGAGGAGACCGGTCACGAGCGCCTGGTCAGGCTCCGCGAACCCGCGGCCTGACCAGGCGCCCGCCTCAGAACGTCCTGGCGTACGGGTCGAACGACGCGTCCAGCGCCCCGACCTCGTCGAGAGTGCTCTCCACGGCGACGAAGGAGCGCGAGGCCGCGGCCTCCTCGATCGACAGCAGCGTGTCGAGCACGTGGTAGCCGAACTCGCCGGTCGCGACGTGCGGACGGCCGTCGCGCACCGAGCGCACCATGTCGAGCAGTCCGATGCCGCGGCCGGAGAGCACGCCCTCCTGCTCGACGTCGACGATCTCCTGCTGGATGGGCTCCGGCGGGATGAACATCCGCGTGAGCGGGCGGGTGATCGAGATCGCACCGCCGAAGGTGTTCGGATCGGGGATCACGAGGGTCCCCTCCGTGCCGGTGATCTCGACGATGCCCTGACGGAGCATCGGGGAGTCGGTGCTGTACAGGCTCTGCGCCTGACCGCCGCGCTCGAAGTCCATCAGCACGCTCAGCGTCGAGGGCACCTCGACGGGGAACTCCTGTCCGGCCAGAGGCCCCTGCTGCACGCGCCGCGTCTCTGCACCTTTCAGCCCGAGTGCGGCCACGGTCGCGACCGGGCCGAACACGTGCACGAGGGTGGAGACGTAGTACGGTCCCATGTCCAGCAGCGGACCGCCGCCCTTGGCGTACAGGAAAGCGGGGTCGGGGTGGAAGATCTCCGGACCCTGCCACTGGAAGGTGGTCTGCGCGAAGAGCGGACGGCCGATGTCGCCGCGGGCGATCAGACGCTTGGCGGTCTGCACTCCGGGGCCGAGCACGGTGTCGGGCGCCGCGCCGACGCGGAGGCCGGCGGCATCCGCCTTCTCCAGCAGTCCGCGCGCCTCCTCGCGACTCACTCCGAGCGGCTTCTCGGTCCACACGTGCTTGCCCGCCGCGATGATCGCCTCGGAGACCTCGACGTGCACGGCCGGGATCGTGAGATTCACGACGATGTCGATCTCGGGGTCGTCGAGCACGACATCGACGCCCCCGGAGCGTGGCACTCCGTATTTCGCCGCCTGTGCAGCGGCGCGCTCGACGATCACGTCTCCGATGGCGAGCACCCGCACGTCGGGAAAGGTGGTGAGGTTGCTGAGGTACTGGTCGCTGATGTTGCCGGCGCCGATGATGCCGACACCCACCGTCGTGCTGTCGGCGGCCATCAGGCGGCCACGTTCTCGTCGAGGTAGATGCGGCTGCGCTCGACGGCGTCGAGGAGGTCGCCCTCGTAGTGGTCGAACTCGACGATCGCGAGCTCGAGCGCCGGTGCGGCCGCGATCGCCGCGACGAGCGGCACGGCGCCGTCTCCTGCGGGGACCTGGTCGGCGGGCGGGTACGCGTTCACGAGCTCCGGATCGAGCGTGCCGTCCTTGGCGTGCACGGCGACGACACGGCTGCCGAGGCGCTGCAGCAGCGCGACGGGATCGACGCCGCCTCGGGCGACCCAGTACAGGTCGACCTCGAGCACGACGCGCTCGTCGAGGAGCCCGGCGAGGACTTCGAGACCGGTGACGCCGTCGAAGACCGCTTCCAGCTCGTGGGCGTGGTTGTGGTATCCGACTCGGATGCCGGATGCGGCGCCGATCTCGGCGGCCGCGTTGAGCAGGCGCGCGGTCTCCGCGATCTGCTCGACCGATTCCCAGCGGGCGGGCTCGGTGTAGGGGTCGATGACGGTGCCCATGCCGAGCGTCTTCGCCGCCGCGAACACCTCGGCGGGGGTCGGCACGGGGACGCTGGTGCCGCTGCCGTCGGGGTTGACGAAGGACTCCGAGGCGAGGAAGGCGTGACCGCTGGGTGCGACCAGGCCGGCGGCGGCGAGGGCCGCGGCGAGCGGCTCGGCGCGGTGCACGAAGTCGTAGGGCTCGACGGCGACGAATCCGCGGGCGGCGACGGCGGCGAGCGTGCCGTCGAGATCGGCGTCGAGCTCGTTCTTGAGCGTGAACAGCTGGATGGATGTCTGAACCGTCATCGGTGGTGCTCCTTCGTGGTCTTCGGTGACGCGCGGGCCGGTGCCGCCCTGTGCACAGGAGGCTATCACCGAAAACCTCCAAGCGGAAGTTTTAGTTCGATAGACTCGCGTCATGTCCGGACAGAACGAGCGACCACGCCAGCGGGGGGCCTACGCCAAGGGCGTCGCTCGCCGCCAGGAGATCCTGGACAGGGCGATCGAGGTGTTCGCGGCGAGAGGCGCCGACCGCACGAGCCTGCGCGCGATCGCCAAGGAGGTCGGCGTCACGCACGCCGCCCTCACCCACTACTTCGGCTCTCTGGAAGAGCTCCTCGTCGCGGTCTACCTCGCCAGCGGCGATGAGGACGACGAGCACCAGCCCATCCCCGACGACATGACGCCGGTCGAGCTCATGATCGAGTCGGCCCGCACCAACCGCGAGGTGCCGGGGCTCGTGCAGCTGTACTCCTCGCTCATCGCCACCGCCCTGGAAGAGGGGCACCCCGCCGCACGGGAGTTCGCGACCACCCGCTTCGCCCGGCTGCGCGACGAGCTCTCCGAGCGCGTACGGCTGCAGCAGGAGTCGGGTCTCATCCGCGACGACGTGCCGCCGGACGCGGTCGCCGCTCTCGTCATCGCGGCATCCGACGGCCTGCAGACGCAGTGGCTGCTCGACGACAGCGCCCCGCAGCACGACGCCCTCGCCGCGCTCGAGCTGATGCTCCGCTCCCCGGCACGACCTCCCGCACGAGGTCGGTAGGCTCGGAGCGTGACGCCGGTTCCGCAGTCCCCGTATGCCAGGGCGCTCGGCGACCGCATCGAGGAGCTGCATCCGCGCCTCCGCGAGTACTTCCGCGGCGTCCCCGACGGCCATGTCGGGGTCGGCGAAGGGGTCTTCCAGCGCGTCGGCACTCCGCGGCGCTGGCTGTGGCCGCTGCTGCGCACACTGGAGCGCCGCGGCGTCGTGGCCGCCCGGTGGGAGCGCGACGTGCCGTTCCGGGTCGAGAACGTGACCGTGGCCTCGCGGGCGATCGGCATGCGCCGGTTCGACTTCCCCACCGGCGCCTGGACCATGCGCGATGCCGTCGTCCTCTCCCGCCACGGCCGCGTGGTCGATGAGCTCGGCGAACCGGGCGTCGTCGTCGCGTGCTTCGACGTGGACGTGCGAGACGGCGCCCTCCGTCTCACGAGCCGCGCGGTCGGCGTCCGCCTCGGTCGTCTGCGGCTCCGCGCGCCGCGCGCGCTCTCCCCCGTCGTGCGCTTGACCGAGAGGTTCGACGACGAGGTCGGACGCCAGCGCATCGCCCTCACCGTCGATGCGCCGTTCATCGGACGCGTGTACGAGTACCGCGGGGACTTCGACTATCGCATCGAGGAGGCACAGGGATGAGCACGGGTCACGTCGTGATCGGCGGTTCCACCGGATTCATGGGCGGGTATCTGCAGCAGCGGCTGCGCGAGGCCGGGCGAGAGGTCATCACGATCTCCCGCTCGCACGCCGACCTCCGCTGGGGCGACCAGGCGGGCATCGACCGCGCCGTCGACGGCGCCGCTCTCGTCATCGGCCTCGCGGGCAAGAGCGTGAACTGCCGCTACACCCCGGAGAACCGGGCGGAGATCTTCCGGTCGCGCCTGGACACCACCTCCTCCCTCGCCACAGCCATCGCTCGGGCCGACTCCCCGCCGCCGCTGTGGGTGAACTCCTCGACCGCGACGATCTACCGCCACGCCGAAGACCGTCCGATGACGGAGTCCACGGGTGAGATCGGCACGGGCTTCTCCGTCGAGGTCGCCACGGCGTGGGAGAAGGCCCTGTTCGCGCAGGACCTCCCGTCGACACGCAGGGTGGCCCTCCGCAGCGCGATCGTGCTGGGCGACGGCGGAGTCCTCGGCCCGCTCCGCACCCTGGCGAAACTGGGCCTCGGTGGCCCCCAGTACGACGGCCGCTGGCCCGTGAGCAGAGCGCGGCGCGCGGCCGGCACCGGCCACTTCCCCGGGGCGAAGCGCGGACGGCAACGGTTCAGCTGGGTGCACGTCGAAGACATCGCCCGCATCATCGACTTCCTCGAGCAGACCCCGTCGCTCGACGGCCCGGTCAACGCGGCGTCGCCGAACCCCGTCGACAACGTCGGCTTCATGGCGGCGGTCCGGGCCGTGCTCGGGGCGCGCATCGGGCCGCCGATGCCGCGATGGATGCTCGAGCTCGGAGCCATCGGCATCCGCACCGAGACGGAGCTCGTGCTGAAGAGCCGCTGGGTGCTGCCCGAGAAGCTCACCGCCGCGGGCTTCGAGTTCCGCTATCCGCTTCTCGACGAGGCGCTGCGGGAGTCCTTCGCGCGGGCTTAGCCCTCGGCCGCAGGCGGCTGGTCGCGCTTGCGCTTCTCGAGCTCCTCGCGGAGCCGCCACTCCTCGATCTCACGGTCGAGGTCGGCGATCTGCTGCTCTGTGGTCCGCAGGTCGGCGGGCGGAGCCGGCGGAGCGGGCGCCGTGCGGGTCGTCGGAGCGGCGCGGCGCATCTGCGGGATCCGGATGCCGCCGTCGCCGTACTCCCTGCCGAGCGCGAACCAGAGCAGGCCGCCGATCAGCGGCAGGAGGATGACGAGGATGATCCACACCATCTTCGGGAGGTACTTCACCTGCGAGTCCTCGCGCGTGATGATGTCGATCAGCGCGCCGACCATCAGCGCGATGACGAGGAGCGAGAACAGGAACGGCATGATCTCAGGGTAGACGACGCCCGCCGGATCAGGGCAGCACCGGATCAGGGCAGAAGGTGCCCGGCCGCCCGGAACAGCTCGTACCACTCGGCCCTGGTCAGCTCCACGTCGGCTCCGGCCGCGGCATCCCGCACCCGCCCGGGCGTCGTGGTGCCCAGCACCACCTGCATCTTCGCCGGGTGGCGGGTGATCCACGCCGTCGCGATCGCGATCGGGGCGACGCCGTAGGAGGCCGCGAGCCGGTCGATCACCGCGTTGAGGTCGGCGTACTCGGGGTTGCCGAGGAACACCCCGGTGAAGAAGCCGCCCTGGAACGGCGACCAGGCCTGGATCGTGATGCCGTTGACGCGGCAGTAGTCGACGATCCCGCCGCCGTCGCGGACGACGCTCTGCTCCTCACCCGCCATGTTGGCGGCGATCGGCTGGGCGATGATCGGGGCGTGGGTGATCGACAGCTGCAGCTGGTTCGCGACGAGGGGCTGACGAACGGCGGTGCGCAGCAGGTCGATCTGCCGGGGCGTGTGATTCGAGACGCCGAAGGCGCGGACCTTGCCCGCGGACTCCAGCTCGTCGAAGGCGCGAGCGACCTCGTCGGGCTCGACGAGGGCGTCGGGGCGATGCAGGAGCAGCACGTCGATGTACTCGGTCTGAAGGGCCCGCAGCGAGCCCTCCACCTGGCCGATGATGTGCTCGTAGGAGAAATCGAACATCCCTCGATCGGGGACGATGCCGCACTTGGTCTGCAGCACGATCTCCTCGCGCTCCGCCCGGCTGAGCTGCAGCGCTCCGGCGAACCGCTCCTCACAGAAGTGCATCCGCCCGCCGTAGATGTCGGCGTGGTCGAAGAAGTCGATCCCCGAGGCCCTGGCCGTGTCGTAGAGCGCGCGGATCTGCGCATCATCCTTGTCGTCGATGCGCATCATGCCGGCGATGACGGCGGGGGCGGCGGCGGAGCCGAAGGGCACAGTCTTCATGCGTGCAACGCTACCCTCATGCGCGCAGCGCTATCGGGCGGAATGGTGAGGGAGCGCGCGCTCATCCTCACGCTGAGCGGCCGTGCGCCGCAGATCATCAGCGCTGATGATCACTCGCTCGCGAGACGTCGCCGCTCGACTGCGGGAACAGGCTCGCGATCGGGATGCCGAGCGCGACGGCGATGTCTGCGAGGTCGGTGACGGTGAAATCGGTGCGCAGCGCGAGCTTGTCACGCAGGTCGTCACGGTCGAGGCTCGCCCGCGCGGCCAGCCATCGCTCCGTGTGCCCGGAGGCGGCGAGCGCGGACCTGACGGCGTCAGCCACCTTTCGTCGCACTTCTGTCGTCACCTGACGACACTATCGCCCCGACTGTGAGCGATCAAGCGTTCAGCAACCAGAATGACGGCATCTTGGCTTCACCCCGGTGCTATCGTGACACGGGTGAAGACACAGGGCGAGCAGTTCAACGCGGCCGTGGGTCGCCAGCTGCGGGCCGAGATCGCCGCCGGCGGCAGCAGCATCGCCGCGATGGCGCGCGAGGTCGGCATCGCGAGAAGCGGACTCGACAACTACGTCACCGGCAAGCGCTCCATCCCGATCCCCGTGCTCTACGGCGTCTGCGTCGCCCTCGACGTCGAGCCGCACGTCGTCCTCGCCCGCGCAGAGGAGCGGCTCCGCGCCGACGACGCCCGGCGAGCGGGCGCCGGAACGGTCACGCCCATCCGCCGCCGCTCCGATGTCCCCGGTCGACGCGAAGATGATGCTGAGGTCGCCTTCGAATCGCACCTCACCCACGACGGCGACACGGACGACCTCTACCAGTAGGAGAGCGCATGGACCAGCTCCTTCCCCTCATCGAGGAGCATGGCCTGCGCATCGTCGAGAGGCCCGGAGGAACCCCGGGCGGTTTCGACCCGTGGTCGCGCACGATCCGCCTCGCTCCCGGCATGAGCGAGCGCATGAAGAGGAGCGTGCTCGCGCACGAGCTGGCGCACGCCGTCCTCGGACACCTTCCGACGACGAGGGCGTCGCTCCGCGACCGACAGGAGCGTCGAGCCGACGAATGGGCGGCTCAGCTGCTGATCACGCCCGCCTCGTACGCCGAGGCGGAGGCGACCCGCGGCCCCCACGCGCCCAGCATCGCCTTCGAGCTGGGGGTCACCGTCGAACTGGTCTTCGGGTTCCAGCGTCTGCTCCAGCGGGCCCGTGCGGCGTGACGCCGCATCGTCGCCGCGCTGGTTGAATGGCCGCATGGCATTCCGCACCGCTCCGCTCCCCGTCACCCTCACCGGACGCCTCGTCGAACTGCGCCCGCTCGACCGCTCGCACCACGACGGCCTCCTCGACGCCCTGCAGGAGGGCGACCTGTGGCAGACCGCCTGGTACACGTCCGTGCCGTCCCCCGACGGCCTCGCCGCGGAGATCGACCGCCGTCTCGGTCTGATCGAGTCGGGTGAGATGGTGCCGTTCACCGCGTTCGACGCGTCCGGCCGGGTGCTCGGCCTCACCTCGCTGTACGACCTGGTCGCCGATGTGCCCCGTGTGCACATCGGCTACACGTGGAATCGTCCTTCGGCGCATGGCACCGGCACGAACGCCGAATCGAAGCTGCTCCTGATGCAGCACGCGTTCGAGACGCTCGGCGCGTTCCGCGTCGGACTGACGACCCAGTGGGTGAACTTCCAGTCGCGCGCCGCCATAGAGCGACTCGGCGCCAAGCAGGACGGCGTGATGCGGGCGATGAGCCGCTACCGCAACGGCGCCCTGCGCGACAGCGTCGAGTACTCCGTCATCGAGCCGGAGTGGCCCGCCGTCAAGGCGAACCTCGAGGCGCGTCTCGCGAAGAGGCGCTGAGGCGCGGGGGCTACTCCGCGGCCTTGCCTGACCAGTTGTTCGAGCGGCGAGTGGCCGAGCCGCCCTGGCGCATCATGAACGCGAGAGACAGGCTCACGATCAGCAGGCCCGCGATGAACACGATCATCTGGAAGTCCTCGAGCGACTGTGCGAGACCCATCAGATAGATGCCTCCGAGGAAGAGAATCATGAAGAAGATGAAGCTGAGGATCACGGGGTCTCCTGTCGTAGCGGCCGTCTACCAGGATACCTCCGCCCGTTCGCTGCTCAGACCGCGCGCGAGAACGTGATGACCTCGTCCCGCCGGGACTTCGCCACGACGAGACCCGCGAGCTCCAACCTGCGGAAGACGCGTCGAGGCAGCACCGGCAGCTCGGAGGTGCGCCCGGGAGGCGCCTTGGCCAAGCCGGCGAACAGCGACAGGTCGACGCCAGGACCGCGCACCTCGATGCGCGCGTAGTCGCTGCGGCAGCGCCAGCGCAGGTGCTCCAGCTCGGAGAAGCGCACGACGGATGCCGAATCGCCGAGCCGGATGCGGATCTCGTCGTTCCCGAACGCCACCGTGCACTCCTTCGTGCGCTTCCTGAGCGTCGCGGTGAGCACGAGGTAGGCGGGGAGTCCGAGCACCAGCCCCATGAGGACGATCGCCAGACGGGGCGGGAAGCGCATCACGACGTCGCTGAATGAGATGAGCAGGGCGATGCCGATGAGGCCGACGAAGACCGTGATCCCGATGATCGACAGGGTCAGCTCGCGCATCCGCATCTCGATCGCCGGGAACCGCACGAACGAGCCGTCGCCGCGCTCATCGCGCTCCCACTCCGGAGGGACGCGCACCGGAGTCTTCTTGCGCTCGCGCCGGGTGAGGGCATCGGTCACCCTGCCCAGAAGACCCAGCACGATCCACCCCGTCGCGGGGATCGCCGCCATCCAGAGCACGAGGAGCACGCCCTTCACCGGGTCGGGGAGCGGGTCGAGCAGGCGCGACCCGTACTCCGTGACGACGAGCATGGTCGCCACCAGGACGACCGCGACGGCGAGGTGCAGCACGAGCCCGTTGCGCCGCATCCCGAAGGTCGCGTTGACGAACGCGAGGCCGAAGCACCACCCGCCGACGATCATGAGGAGGAACTGCGGGAGGTCGATGTCCTGCGTCCCCAGCGTCAGCGCGGTCGCGGCCGCGAGCAATGCCGTCCCCCAGAGCACCGGGTTGAACAGCATCCGCCGCCACAGCGGCACGACGATCCGTGCCGGTGCCGTCGTCTCGCTCATCTCCGCAATCCTAGGATGTACCCATGACCGCTCCCGTTGACCCGACCCGCACGTCCGCCTGGTCCGAGCTCACCGCGCTCCGCGGCGGGTTCGTCCCCGACCTTCGCGGCTGGTTCGCCGCCGACCCCGCGCGCGCGGAGCGCTTCTCGCTCCCCCTCGCCGATCTGCACGTCGACCTGTCGAAGAACCTCGTCACCGACGACGTGCTCGCAGCGCTCCTCCGCCTCGCGGAGGAGACCGGGGTCGCCGAGCGCTACGCCGCCATGCTCTCGGGGTCGCACCTCAACACCACCGAGGACCGCGCCGTGCTGCACACGGCGCTGCGCCGCCCCGCGAACGCCTCTCCGGCCCTCGTCGTCGACGGGCAGGATGTGGATGCCGATGTGCAGGAGGTGCTCGGCGCGCTCTCGGCGTTCGCCGACCGCGTCCGCTCCGGCGACTGGCGCGGCATCACCGGCAAGAGGGTGACGCACGTCGTGAACATCGGCATCGGCGGCTCCGACCTCGGCCCCGTCATGGTCTACGAGGCGCTCAAGCCCTACGCGGATGCCGGCATCCAGGCCCGTTTCGTGTCGAACATCGACCCGACCGACCTCGCGCAGAAGACGTCGGACCTCGACCCCGAGACGACGCTGTTCATCGTCGCGTCGAAGACTTTCACGACCCTGGAGACGCTCACCAACGCCCGGCTCGCCCGCGACTGGCTGTGGGCCGGTCTCACGGCATCCGGTGCGATCGACGGCGGCGAGCAGTCCCGCACCGATGCCGTCGCGCACCACTTCGTCGCGGTCTCCACCGCGCTCGACAAGGTCGCGGCCTTCGGGATCGACCCGACGAACGCCTTCGGCTTCTGGGACTGGGTGGGCGGCCGCTACTCGGTCGACTCCGCCATCGGCCTGTCGCTCGCGATCGCCCTCGGACCCGACACGTTCCGCGACCTGCTCGCGGGCTTCCACGCCGTCGACGAGCACGTGCGCACCACTCCACTGGAGCGCAACGTCCCGGTCCTGATGGGGCTCCTGAACGTCTGGTACGTGAACTTCTTCGACGCGCAGTCGCATGCGGTGCTCCCCTACGCGCAGCAGCTCAGCCGCTTCCCCGCGTACCTGCAGCAGCTCACCATGGAGTCCAACGGCAAGTCGGTGCGCTGGGACGGCACGCCCGTCACCACCGACACCGGAGAGGTCTTCTGGGGCGAGCCAGGGACGAACGGCCAGCACGCGTTCTACCAGCTGATCCACCAGGGCACCCGGCTGATCCCCGCCGACTTCATCGCCTTCGTGAACCCGGCCTACCCGCTCACCGACGGCGGGCAGGACGTGCACGCGCTGTTCCTGGCGAACTTCCTCGCGCAGACCAAGGCGCTCGCGTTCGGCAAGACGGCCGCCGAGGTCGAGGCCGAGGGCACCACGGGGGCTCTCGTCGCCGCCCGCACCTTCGCCGGGAACCGCCCGACGACGTCGATCTTCGCGCCGGCGCTCACCCCGCAGGTGCTCGGCCAGCTCATCGCGCTCTACGAGCACATCACGTTCACGCAGGGCACGATCTGGGGCATCAACTCGTTCGACCAGTGGGGCGTCGAGCTCGGCAAGCAGCTCGCCATGCAGATCGCCCCGGCGATCGAGGGCGACGCGGATGCCGTCGCGGCACAGGACCCGTCGACGAAGGCGCTGCTGGAGTACTACGCCGAGCACCGGAGCTAGCTCCCCGCCGCGGCGCGGAGGACCGGTCAGGTCAGCGGAGCTCTCGCAGCTCCGAGGTCATGTCGCCTCCGGCATCCCCTGTGTTGACCGTGCCCTTCGGCTCGAACAGGAGGGCATGGACCTCGTCGTCGGCCTTCGGGCAGTGCTCGACGCCGCGCGGCACCACGTACACGTCGTTCGGGCCGAGGACGACGTCGCCGTCGCGGAGCTGGATGGTCAGGGTGCCGCTGATCACCATGAACAGCTCATCGGTGTCGGGATGGGTGTGCCAGACGAACTCGCCCTGCAGCTTCACCACCTTGACGTCGTAGTCGTTCACGCTGGTCAGCCGATGCGGCTGCCAGTGCTCGGTGATGGCCGCGAGGGCGTCGTGCACGTTGCGAACGTCGTCTGTCATACGGCGGAGCCTATCGCCCGTGCGCCCCGCACCCTGGTCTGCCCGGTGATCCACGGGGAGAGCGGGGTGCGCAGCGCGACCAGCCCCAGGGCGAGCGGCACGAGGATGCCGAGGGCGAACTGCGCCCACGGCGGCGCCCCCAGCCAGAGCACGAGCGGATGCAGCAGGACCACGGTCAGCAGCGGCAGGGCGAGAAGAGTGCAGGCCCTGGAGAAGCGCCCGGGGCGCACGACGCTCTCGGCCACGAGGATCAGGCCGATCGCGATCGCGCTCGAGGCGAGAGCGGACACGGCTGGCGTGCCGTCGTCGCCGAGTTTGATGTCCAGCGGCGCCGCCGCGCCGACCGCGACGAGCGCGGCGCCGATGGTCAGGGCCACCACGCCGGAGACCAGCGGCATCGCGATCCGGTCCCGCACCCGACGCAGCGCATCGCCGACCAGCAGGTAGAGCAGACAGGTGGCGATGTAGCCGATGCCCAGGGGCGTGCGCGACAACGGTCCGCTCCACGCCCACGCCGCGAGGGCGCCCGCGATGCCGATGCCCCACTGCGCGGCGTACGGGAGCCGCTCCATCGCGCGGAACACGACGGCGGTGAAGAACAGGGCCGAGACGAACCACAGCGTCACGTAGGGCATCTGCGCGAACCGGCCGCCCTCCACACCCCCGGCGATCGTGTGCAGCGCATCGACCGGCTTCACGATCAGCAGCACCGCGGTCAGCACGGCGAACGCCGCCACGTAGGGGCGCCCGAGGCTGAGCGCGCGACGGAAGACCTCCGTGCGCAGCATCCGTCCGGGTTTCCAGAGGTACCCCGTCAGGATGAAGAACACGGCCACGTGCCACGAGTACAGCCACGCCTGCGTGACGTCCTTCGTGAACGCGTGCCCTGCGACGATCGCGGCGACCGCGAGGAGCCGCACGAGGTCGATCGCACCGGAACGGTCGGGGAGCTGATCGAGCATCACCCCAGTATTCGCCGCGCTCCCTATGAGCGCAGTGGGCTTGACGGATGCGTCCGAGCGACCCGTTCCCGCGACCCGATCCGATCCGATCAGCCGATGCGGATCATCTTCTTGTTCACGAACTCGTCGGCCCCGAAGCGGCCGAGCTCACGGCCGGAACCGCTGCGCTTGACGCCACCGAACGGCAGCTCGGCACCGTCGGCGCCGACGACGTTGACGAAGACCATGCCGGCCTCGATCCCATCGGCGACGCGCAGTGCCTGCTCGGGGTCGGTGGTGAAGACGTACGACCCGAGACCGAAGGGCGTGTCGTTGGCCAGCTCCACGGCCGCCGCCTCGTCGGCCACGCGGAAGACCTGGGCGACCGGGCCGAAGAACTCCTCATGGAACGCGTCGCTGCCGGGAGCCACGTCCGTCAGGATCGTCGCCGAGTAGTAGTTCTCCCGACGAGTGCCGCCCGAGTGCAGCGTGGCCCCCTGGGCGACCGCGCGGTCGACCTGCTCGGCGAGGATCTCGGCGGCACGAGCCGACGAGAGCGGCCCGAGAGCGGTGCCCTCCTGCGCGGGGTCGCCCTCGACGACCGCGTTCATCGCTGCGGTGAACCTGTCGAGGAACGGCTGGTAGAGCTCGTCGACGATGATGAAGCGCTTCGCCGCGTTGCACGCCTGTCCGTTGTTGTCGACGCGGGCGAGCACGGCAGCCTCCACGGTCGCGTCGAGATCGTCGGTGGAGAGCAGGATGAACGGGTCGGATCCGCCGAGCTCGAGCACGACCTTCTTCAGGTGGCGTCCCGCGATCTCCGCGACCTTGGCTCCGGCGCGCTCGGACCCGGTGAGCGAGATGCCCTGCACACGCGGATCGGCGATGACCGTCTCGATCTGATCGTGCGAGGCGTAGAGGTTGACGTACGCCCCCTGCGGGTACCCCGCGTCGAGGAAGATCCTCTCGATCGCCGCGGCGGACTCGGGGCACTGCTCGGCGTGCTTGAGCAGGATCGGGTTGCCGATCACGAGGTTCGGGCCCGCGAAACGCGCGACCTGGTAGTACGGGAAGTTCCACGGCATGATGCCCAGCAGGACGCCGAGCGCAGAGCGGCGCACGAAGGCCGACCCCTCTCCGGCGAGGAGCTCGATCGGCTCATCCGCCAGCAGCGACTCGGCGTTGTCGGCGTAGTACTCGAAGATCGCGCTGGCGAACTCCACCTCTCCGACGGCCTGCTCGATCGGCTTGCCCATCTCGCGGACGATGATCTCGCCGAGCTCCTGGGCGCGCTCGGCGTGCAGCTCGGCCACGCGGCGCATCAGCGCCGCCCGCTCGGCCACCGTCGACGTCTTGGTCCAGGTGAGCCGCACCCGCTCGGCATCCGCGATCGCCTGTTGGAGGGCGTCTTCGCCGATGGTGTCGTACGTGCGCTCGATGACGCCGGTCGTCGGGTTCGTCACTGCGTAGGTCATGGGGCTCCTTCGATCCATGCGGGCGCGCGCTCGATCCGCACGCTGTTGAAAAAAGATACTACACAGGATGTTTCAGGATAAGACGTGACCCCTGATCATCCTCGCACCGGGTCCGGCTGCGGGTCCATGACGACCGCGAACGGCGCGCTGCGGCACGCCAGCGCGGCGCCGTCCTGCCATCGAGCCCGCGAGCCCGGCACGATCTCCGGCACCGTGGAGAGCACCACCCGGCCACCCGCTCCGACCAGCGCCAGCGGGGCGGAAGAAGCGGCGAAACCGGGAAGGAGTTCGCGCTCGAGGGTGCTCACGGCGATGTCGGCGCCCACGACGCCGACCACGGTCGCGGATTCCGACGCCCCCGACGACAGCGGCATCGTCACTGTCACGATGTAGTCGCAGGTGCACAGATGATCGACATAGGGCCCGGTGACATGAGCCCGCCTGGTGTCGACGGGCACGCGATACCACTCGCGATCACGGAAGTCCCGCACGTACTCGACGTAGCCGCGGGCGGACAGGTCGAGCGGCGTGGGCTCTGTCGTGGTGCGAAGCACCGGGTTGGTGCTGAGGGGCCCCAGCCACCACGCGAAGTGCATTCCGCCCGGCCCCTCGGATGCGTCGTCCGCGATCGCACCGGCACCGACGAGGAGCGGATTCGCGCGCGCCAGCTCCGGCACCACCAGAGACTCCACGCAGGCATCGAGTTCGACACGGCGGTCTCCCCCCTCGGCCAGCACCTGCTCTGCGCGCTCCCGCCAGCCGTGCAGGGTCGCCACGACGCCGTCGAAGAGGTCGTCGGCGTGCGCCGCGGCGTCAGCTCGCGCGTCCATCGCTCACCTCCTGCCGAGCGCCCTCGATGCGGCTGGCCAGCACGCGCCGGAGGAGCGCCTGCTCGAGCGCTTCCACCGCAGAGCGCGCAGCCCCCGGCTGCCGCCGCTGGACCGCACGGAGGATGCGCCGATCGGCTGCTCTGACGTCGCTCCGCGTGGCCTCGTCGTCGAGACCCGCCAGCAGCACGGAACCCGACTCCGCCTGGAGACGGATCTGCTCGCGCACGAGTCGCGGAGACTGGCTCAGCACGGCGAGCTCGAGCTGGAAGCCGCCCTGGTTCATCCGCGCAGCCGCAGCCGAGGAGTAGTCCGCCGCATCCAGCCAGCGCGTCACTCTGGCGACCTCGTCCTCGGTGGCGCGCTCTGCGGCGGCGGCCGCCGATGCGGACGCGAGCGCTCCGAAGATCACGGCGATGTCGGCGAGCTCCATCGGACTCAGACGCCGCACTCTGGCAGCGAGCATGTCGTCCTGGTCTCCGCCCTGCCCGACGACGAAGCTCCCTCCTCCGCGACCGCGGCGGGTCTCCAGAACCCCGGCCGTGCGGAGGATCCCGAGGGCCTCGCGCACCGTGATGAGCGCCACGCCGAAGCGGCGCACCAGCTCCGGCTCGCTGGGCAGCCGCTCACCGGGCTGCAGCACACCGAGCGCGATGCCGTCGGCGAGCCGCTGCGCCACCTGCTCCGCGCGACCGGCGTCGGTGAGCTGAGCGAACACGGCCGCCTTCACGCCGGGTCCAAGGTTCGAGGGCATGTCCTCACGATAGTCGAGCCCGGCCTCGCCGAACGCTTGAGTGCTTTGAAAGATTCCATATAGGATCAATACCGGTTGCACGCTGCACCCGACATGCGAAGGCGGATGACGATGACCGATTCAGCGCGCTCCGGACGACACGGAGTCCTCGACGGCGTGCGCGTCGCGGACTTCTCCCGGGTGCTGGCCGGCCCCTACGCCACGATGACTCTGGCCGACTTCGGCGCCGACGTCCTGAAGATCGAGCCGCCGCTCGGCGACGACACCCGGCACTGGCTGCCTCCGATCGACGAGAACGGGATGGCCACCTACTTCGGCAGCGTGAACCGCAACAAGCGCTCTGTCGCGCTCGACCTGACCGACGAGGCGGATCGCGCGCGTGCACTGCGGCTGGCGGCATCCGCCGATGTCGTCGTCGAGAACTTCCGTCCAGGCGTGATGGCGCGTTTCGGCCTGGACCACGACGCCGTGCGCGCGGTTAATCCGGCCGTCGTCTACTGCTCGATCACCGGTTTCGGCGACGGGGCCGGCGCCGCCCTGGCCGGCTACGACCTGCTCGTGCAGGCCGTGGGAGGGCTGATGTCGATCACCGGAGACCCCGACGGCCCTGCGGCCAAGGCCGGTGTCGCTCTGGTCGACGTGCTGTGCGGGCAGAACGCTGTCGCGGGGATCCTCCTCGCACTCCGCGAGCGCGACCGCAGCGGGGTCGGGCAGCGGATCCAGGTCGACCTCCTGCACAGCCTGCTGTCGGCTCTGACCAACCAGGCCGCCTCCACCCTCGCCACCGGCACGCCCCCGCGGCGCCTCGGCAACGAGCATCCGTCGATCGCGCCGTACGCGCTGTTCCGCGCCGCCGATCGCGACCTCGTGATCGCCGTCGGCAACGACAAGCAGTTCCGCGCGCTGTCCGCGGCGCTCGATCTGGCGGGGCTTCCGACAGATCCGCGCTTCGCGAGCAACGCCGACCGCGTCGCGCACCGCGACGAGCTCACCGCCATCCTCGAGAATCGCCTGGCGACCGCCCCGGCGACGGAGTGGGTCGCGCACCTGAGCGCCGCGGGCATCCCCGCCGGCCTCGTGAACGACGTGGCCGAGGCCATCGCCTTCGCCGAACGGCTCGGGCTGGACCCGGTCGTCGAGCTCGGCGCATCGCGCACGATCGCGAGTCCGATCGGTCTGAGCGAGACCCCCGCGGACTACCGCACCGCGCCCCCTGAACTGAACGACGCGCACCCCGCCGCATGGCTCACCGGAGAGGAACTCCCATGACACACGCCCCCCGCATCGACACCGTGTTCGACTTCGACGCGCTGCTCACCGACGAAGAACGCGACTGGCAGCAGCGAGCGCGAGCGTTCGCGCAGGAGCGCATCCAGCCGGTCATCGAGCAGGACTTCGAGGACGCGCACTTCCGTCGAGAGCTGATTCCCGAGCTCGGAGCACAGGGCTTCCTCGGCATGCACATCAGCGGATACGGATGCGCGGGCGCTGGCGCCGTGTCGTACGGTCTGGTGTGCCTGGAGCTGGAGGCTGCAGACAGCGGCTGGCGCACCTTCGTATCGGTCCAGGGTTCGCTGGCGATGAGCGCGATCGCCAAGTACGGCTCCGAAGAGCAGAAGCAGCAGTGGCTGCCGCGGATGGCGACGGGAGAGGCCGTCGGATGCTTCGCCCTCACCGAACCCCAGGGCGGGAGCGACCCCGCAGCGATGACCACCACCGCTCGGCGCGACGGCGACGGCTGGGTGATCGACGGCGCCAAGCGCTGGATCGGACTGGCGTCGCTCGCCGACGTCGCGATCGTCTGGGCGCGCGTCGACGACCCCGCGTACGGCGAAGGGGGACGCGCGGTGCGCGGCTTCCTGGTTCCGACGAGCACGCCCGGCTTCACGGCGACGCCGATCGCAGGAAAGCTGTCGATGCGCGCATCCGTGCAGTGCGATGTCACGCTCGACGGCGTGCGGCTGCCGAGCGACGCGATCCTCCCCGGCGCCGAAGGGCTCTCCGGCCCGTTCGGGTGCCTGAACGAAGCGCGGTACGGGATCATCTGGGGCGCCATGGGCGCCGCCCGCAGCTGCCTGGAGGCGGCGCTCGAGCGATCGATCTCCCGCGAGGTGTTCGGCAAGCCGATCGGCGCGAACCAGCTCACCCAGGCCAAGCTCGCCGACATGCTGCTCGAGGTCGAGAAGGGCACGCTCCTCGCGCTGCACCTCGGCAGGCTGAAGGAGCGCGGCGCTCTGACCGCGGCGCAGATCTCCGTCGGCAAGCTGAACAGCGTGCGCGAGGCGCTGAAGATCGCGCACCAGGCCCGCACGATCCTCGCGGGAGACGGGATCACGAACGAGTTCCCGGTGATGCGGCATGCCGCCAACCTCGAGTCCGTGCGCACCTACGAGGGCACCGACGAGATCCACCAGCTCGTCATCGGACGCGCCCTGACCGGCCTGAGCGCGTTCTGACATGAGTGCGCACGATGCCATGGAGGATGCCGTCCTCGCTGCCGCCCGTTCCGGCCTCGCCGAGTCCTCGCGCGCCGATCGCGCGGTGTGGCTGCGCGCGATCGCCGATGCGCTCACCGCGCACGCCGACGAGCTGATCGCCCTCGCCCACGTCGAGACCCATCTGAGCCTCGCGAGACTCGGCGGAGAAGTCGTGCGCACCGCCACCCAGTTGCGCTTCTTCGCCGACGTGATCAGCGAGGGCTCCTACCTGGAGGCCACGTTGGACAGCCCTGACCCCGCACTGATCCCGCCTCGGCCCGACCTGCGCCGCATCCTGCGGCCGCTCGGGGTGGTCGCGGTGTTCGCCGCGTCGAACTTCCCGTTCGCGTTCTCCGTGCTCGGCAACGACACCGCCTCAGCGCTGGCCGCGGGCTGCCCCGTCGTCGTGAAAGCCCACCCGGGCCACCCCGGGCTGTCCCGCCGGGTGGCCGAGATCGCCCGCGAGGCGCTCGTCGCCGCGAACGGCCCCGCAGACGCGCTGACGCTCGTGGAGGGCGTCAGCGCAGGAGCCGCACTCGTCCAGCATCCGCTCATCGCCGCCGTCGGATTCACCGGATCCACCCGCGGAGGGCGCGCGCTGTTCGACCTCACCTCCGCCCGCCGCGCGCCGATCCCGTTCTACGGCGAGCTCGGCTCGGTGAATCCGGTCGTGATCACGCCGCGGGCGGTCGCGGCATCCGGCGCCGGCATCGCGGCCGGCCTGGCCGGCTCGTTCACGCGCGACGGCGGGCAGTACTGCACCAAGCCGGGGCTGGTGTTCGTGCCGCCGAGCGCCGAGTTCGACGAGGCGCTGACCGCAGCCGTCGCCGCGTCAGCCGGGCAGCAACTGCTCACCAGCGGGATCTCCTCCGCGTTCGGGGAGGGCGCGGCGGAGCTCGAGGCGGAAGCCGACGTGGAGGTTCTCGCGCAGGCGCCGTCCGTGGACGGGGAGGCCGCGCCCGTGGTCGCCGCGATCGGCGCCGACGCCTTCCTCGCAGAGCCGGAGAGGTTCCAGCAGGAGCACTTCGGTCCGCTCACCCTGCTGGTGCGGTACGACTCCGCCGCACAGCTCGACGCCGCCCTGGCCGTGCTCGAGGGGAGCCTGACCGGCACGGTCTGGTACGCACCGGACGACGACGATGACGCTCTCGTCTCGGCGGCGACGACGGCGCTGTCACGGATCGCCGGGCGCGTGCTCTACAACGGCTGGCCGACCGGCGTCGCGATCGCGTGGAGCCAGCACCACGGCGGCCCCTGGCCGGCATCCACGGCGTCCGTGCACACCTCGGTCGGGGCGACGGCGATCCGACGATTCCTCACTCCGATCGCGTACCAGGACGCCCCGCAGAGCGTGCTCCCGGCGGAGCTGCGCGACGGCAACCCGCTGTCGGTGCCGCGTCGCGAGGACGGACGTCCGGTCGGGGGCTGACCCGCTGCGGAGGAACGACGAAGGGCGGTGCCGATCGGCACTGCCCTTCGTCCTGTCGCGTCGAGGTCACACGCGTTCGGAAAGAGCCTCCACGATCCGCGCTGCCGTGTCCGTGCCGATCCGTACACCGCCGTCGACGTGCTGGTATCCGCTGCCCTGGATGTCGCTGCTCGCGAAGAACATCGGCCCGACCGGCTGGTTCTGCTGGTGACCCCAGCGGCTCAGACCGCCCAGATCGTAGCTCGTGGCGAATGCTCCGCGGGTCCACTGCTCGCTCCCCCAGTCGGAGACGTAGGAGGCCACGGGCTGCGTCGCCTCCTCGCCGAAGTACGCGGCGAACGAGTTCAGGATCGCGCGGCGACGTTCCTCCTCAGGGAGCGCCCAGGCGCGGTCCGCGGCCTCCCCCGCGATGAATCCGACGAGCATTCCTCTGCTCTCGTGCGGAGAGCTGTTGTCGTAGACCTCGCAGACGAGCTCGTGGGAGGCGAAGCCGGTCCCACTGAGACCTCGATCGCGCCAGAAGGGACGATCGTAGGCGGCCTGCACCTTGATCACGAGACCCATCGACACGTGCTGATGAGCGACCTGCCTCTCTCTCGGCAGCTCCGGCACGTAGTCGATGCGCGAGTACAGGTTCGGCGGGACCGCCACGACCGCGAAGCGCGC
Source organism: Microbacterium sp. MYb72 (assembly GCF_002979415.1). Taxonomy (GTDB): domain Bacteria; phylum Actinomycetota; class Actinomycetes; order Actinomycetales; family Microbacteriaceae; genus Microbacterium; species Microbacterium natoriense. Next base: position 128,525 of record NZ_PCOT01000001.1, read on the forward strand.
CCGCACCCGCAGTCCGTCGCTGACGGCGAGCACCTCACCGGGTGCGCCGTCGCCGTCCGCACTCCAGTGCAGCGAGCGCACGGGGGCGTTCACGCGCACGACGTCCGCGCCCAGTTCGGCGGCGATCTGCTCCGAGACCGACTGCATGCCTCCGACCACGCGCTCGTCCAGCAGCAGATCCTCGTCGATGAGGTTTCCGAAGTTCTCCGCCGAGGCGATCATCAGCAGCGCCTGCAGCACGGAGAAGGCATGTGCAGGCTTGGTGAGCATTCCGGCGGCGATGTAGTGCTCGACGATGCGACGGGCCTGAGGGTCACCGGAATGCTCGGAGAGCCAGGTGGCGAACGAGATCCGATCCAGCTCCGCCGCCCGAGGGTGCGCCCAGGGCGCGCTCACGTCCATCTGCGCCGCCAGCTCGTCCAGCCCCTCGACCAGACGCCCGATCTCGGCAAGCGTGGCCGGAGCGACCGGGAAGTCCCCGTCGAACTCGTGGCGCACCCCGTCGGGGGTCACGAAGACGGAGTCGCCCTCTCGGTACCGGCGGAAGGTCTCCTTGCCCAGCTCGGCGAGCAGGTCCTTCAGCGCAGTCTGCTCGACCGAGATCCACTGCCCGCCGATCTCGAAGAACGAGCCGTCGATCGTCTGAGACCAGGTGCGTCCGCCCACGCGATCCCTGGCCTCGAGCACGGCGACCGAATGCCCGGCCTGCGTCAGGCGGCGCGCGGTGACGAGACCGGATATGCCCGCACCGATCACCACGACGTCACGGTCGAGGACCTCCGTTTCGTCCACGTCTCCGGCAGTGGCTCGTGCACCCGTCATGGTCTTCCTCTCGCTCCGGACCGCGCAGGGCGGACCCGCTCACAGCGTGGCCGGAGTACCGAGCCGAATCAGCGCTGATGGCCCTCCGAGCCTAGGCAAGCGGTCGCATCACGCTCCAGGAGATCACCGGGAACGTACATTTATCGGCCCTAGGAGCGCATAGAATCAGCTCAAGCTCACTTCAAATCGTTCATTAATGAGGGCCCATGTCGACATCGCGTGCCGCCGCTGCGCCGTCCGTCCGGCGCGCGCCGGGAAGGCCCCGCGAGCGCGTGCTCGATCGCGACCTGATCGCCGAGGCGGCGTTCGCCGAGATCCGCGCCGCGGGGATCCGCGGACTCACGATGCGTGCGCTCGCGCGACGACTGGGGGTGACTCCCAGTGCCCTCTACAACCACGTCTCCTCCCGTGACGACGTGCTGGCGCTGCTGCAGGAGCGCTTCGCTGCGACCGTGGACACGACAGGCTTCGGCGTCGTGCCCCTTCGCGAGGCGCTCTCCCGCTGGGCCTGGAGCTATCTGGAGAGTCTTCGCGCACGTCCGGAGCTGGTGCCGCTCATCGTCGCGGTCCCTCTGGCTCATACGCCCTACACGGCGCTGATGTATCAGCGCGTGGTGACCGGGTTCACCGAGGCGGGATGGCCGGACGAGAGCATCATCACCGCGATGAGCATCCTGGAGACCTACATCTTCGGCGCCACCGCCGATTCGGACTCCCCGGATGACGTGTATCAGCCCAAGGATCCGGGCCGCTCTCCCGTGCTGGCGCGTACGGCGACGGCGTTCGCCGCCACGGTGGCCGAACGCGACCTGCCACCGCGTGACCTGCTGTTCACGATCGGCCTCGATGCGCTCCTGACCGGGATGCACCACCGCTGGGGGGCGAGCGGACGCGCCCGTTGACGCAGAACACGGCGGACACGACGAAGGCCCCAGGGTGTTCGCTCGGCTCGAGCGAACACCCTGGGGCCTTTCGTCGTCACAGACTCTGCGACTGATCGGCTCGGTCTAGAAGTCCCAGTCGTCGTCTTCCGTGGCCTCGGCCTTGCCGATGACGTAAGACGAACCCGAGCCGGAGAAGAAGTCGTGGTTCTCGTCGGCGTTCGGCGAGAGCGCCGACAGGATCGCCGGGTTCACGTTCGTGACCGTCGACGGGAACATCGCCTCGTACCCGAGGTTCATCAGCGCCTTGTTGGCGTTGTAGTGCAGGAACTTCTTGACGTCTTCGGTGAGGCCGACGCCGTCGTAGAGGTCCTGCGTGTACTGCACCTCGTTGTCGTAGAGCTCGAACAGCAGGTTGAAGGTGTAGTCCTTCAGCTCCTGACGACGCTCCTCGGTCTCGTTCTCGAGCCCCTTCTGGAACTTGTAGCCGATGTAGTACCCGTGCACGGCCTCATCACGGATGATGAGGCGGATCAGGTCGGCCGTGTTCGTCAGCTTCGCCTTCGACGACCAGTAGATCGGCAGGTAGAACCCCGAGTAGAACAGGAACGACTCGAGCAGCGTCGAGGCGACCTTGCGCTTGAGCGGGTCGTCGCCCTGGTAGTAGTCCATGATGATCTGGGCCTTCTTCTGAAGGTTCGGATTCTCGGTGGACCAGCGGAACGCCTCGTCGATCTCCTTGGTCGACGCGAGCGTCGAGAAGATCGAGGAGTAGCTCTTCGCGTGCACCGACTCCATGAACGCGATGTTGGTGTACACCGCCTCCTCGTGCGGAGTGATCGCGTCGGGGATCAGCGACACGGCGCCGACGGTGCCCTGGATCGTGTCGAGCAGCGTCAGGCCGGTGAACACGCGCATCGTGAGCAGCTGCTCATCAGCAGTCAGCGTGTTCCACGACTGGATGTCGTTCGACAGCGGCACCTTCTCCGGCAGCCAGAAGTTGTTCACCAGACGGTTCCAGACCTCGAGGTCCTTGTCGTCGATGATGCGGTTCCAGTTGATCGCCTGAACGCTGTCGACCAGCTTGATCGGGGTGTGGGGAGTCATCTTCTCGTCGTTTCTCGGGTTCAGGGACAGGTCAGAGCATGCAGGAGACGCACTCGGTCATGTCGGTGCCCTCGAGCGCCATCTGACGCAGACGGATGTAGTAGATCGTCTTGATGCCCTTGCGCCATGCGTAGATCTGCGCCTTGTTGATGTCGCGCGTGGTGGCGGTGTCCTTGAAGAACAGCGTCAGCGACAGGCCCTGGTCGACGTGCTGCGTGGCGGCGGCGTACGTGTCGATGACCTTCTCGTAGCCGATCTCGTACGCGTCCTGGTAGTACTCCAGGTTGTCGTTCGTCATGAACGCAGCCGGGTAGTAGACGCGACCGAGCTTGCCTTCCTTGCGGATCTCGATCTTCGACGCGATCGGGTGGATCGACGACGTCGAGTTGTTGATGTACGAAATCGAACCGGTCGGCGGCACGGCCTGCAGGTTCTGGTTGTAGATGCCGTGCTCCTGGATCGACGCCTTGAGCGCGACCCAGTCCTCCTGCGTCGGGATGTGCTTGCCCGCGAAGAGCTCCTTGACCTTCTCGGTCGCCGGCACCCACGCCTGATCGATGTACTTGTCGAAGAACTCCCCCGACGCGTAGGTCGAGTCCTCGAACCCGTCGAACGCCTGCTTGCGCTCGATCGCGAGGTTGTTCGAGGCGCGCAGCGCGTGGAACAGCACCGTGTAGAAGTAGATGTTCGTGAAGTCGATGCCCTCTTCGGAGCCGTAGTACACGTGCTCGCGAGCGAGGTAGCCGTGCAGGTTCATCTGGCCGAGGCCGATCGCGTGGGAGCGGTCGTTGCCGTCCTCGATCGAGCGCACGGAGCGGATGTGGCTCTGGTCGCTGACCGCGCTCAGCGCGCGGATCGCCGTCTCGACCGTCTGGCCGAGGTCATCGGCATCCATCGACAGCGCGATGTTCATCGAGCCGAGGTTGCAGGAGATGTCCTTGCCGATCTGGTCGTACGACAGGTCGTCGTTGTACGTGGTCGGCGTGTTCACCTGCAGGATCTCGCTGCAGAGGTTGGACATGTTGATGCGGCCCTTGATCGGGTTGGCCTTGTTCACCGTGTCCTCGAACATGATGTACGGGTAGCCCGACTCGAACTGGATCTCGGCGATCGTCTGGAAGAACTCGCGCGCGTTGATCTTCGTCTTCTTGATGCGAGGGTCGTCGACCATCTCGCGGTACTTCTCGGTGACGGAGATGTCGCCGAACGGCACCCCGTAGACCTTCTCGACGTCGTACGGCGAGAAGAGGTACATGTCCTCGCCGTTCTTCGCGAGCTCGAACGTGATGTCGGGCACGACGACGCCGAGCGACAGCGTCTTGATGCGGATCTTCTCGTCGGCGTTCTCGCGCTTGGTGTCGAGGAACCGCATGATGTCGGGGTGGTGCGCGTTGAGGTACACCGCGCCGGCGCCCTGACGGGCACCGAGCTGGTTGGCGTAGCTGAAGGAGTCTTCGAGCAGCTTCATCACGGGGATGATGCCGGAGGACTGGTTCTCGATCTGCTTGATCGGCGCACCCGCCTCGCGGATGTTCGAGAGCAGCAGCGCCACGCCGCCGCCGCGCTTGGAGAGCTGGAGGGCGGAGTTGATGCCGCGGGCGATCGACTCCATGTTGTCTTCGATGCGCAGGAGGAAGCAGCTGACGAGCTCGCCACGCTGCGCCTTGCCCGCGTTGAGGAACGTCGGGGTCGCCGGCTGGAAGCGGCCGGAGATGATCTCCTCGACCAGCGCGACGGCGAGCTTCTCGTCGCCGTCGGCGAGGCCGAGGGCGGTCATCACGACGCGGTCCTCGAAGCGCTCGAGGTAGCGCTTGCCGTCGAACGTCTTGAGCGTGTAGCTCGTGTAGTACTTGAAGGCCCCGAGGAACGTCTCGAAGCGGAACTTCTTGCCGTACGCGAGATCGTTGAGCTTCTGGATGAACTCCATCGAGTACCGCTCGATCACGGCGGGCTCGTAGTACTCCTTCTCGACGAGGTAGTCGAGCCGCTCCTTGAGCGAGTGGAAGAACACCGTGTTCTGGTTGACGTGCTGCAGGAAGTACTCCCGCGCCGCGCGCTTGTCGGCGTCGAACTGGATCTTGCCGTCCGCGTCGTACAGGTTCAGCATCGCGTTGAGCGCGTGATAGTCGAGGCCCTCATAGTTGGGGTTGGCCTTGAACGCCACTGTCTCGGTCACTGCGTCCTGCTCGTCAACTGTGGTACCCACCGTCGCTCCAATCCGTCGGTCACCCGATCGACATCGTCCTGTGTGCCGAAGATTTCGAGCCGGTACAAGTGAGGCACGTGGCACTTGCGGCTGATGATTTCGCCGGCGAGGCAGAAGGACTCGCCGAAGTTGGTGTTGCCCGCGGAGATGACTCCGCGGATGTGACGCCGGTTGTTCTCGTCGTTGAGGAACCGGATCACCTGTTTGGGCACGGCTCCGCGCTCGACGCCGCGCCCCTCACCCCCGCCATAGGTGGGGGTGACGAGCACGAACGGCTCGTCGATGACGAGCGGTTCTTCCTGCGGTCGAAGCGGAATACGACGGGCCGGAAGCCCGAGCTTCTCGACGAAGCGTGCGGTGTTGCCCGACACGCTGGAGAAGTAGACCAGGAGCGGCGCAGCGGTCGCGACGGCGCTCATGGGTGATCAGGCCAGACGGGACGCGAGCTCGTCGATCTTGTCGGGACGGAAGCCCGACCAGTGGTCTTCATCGGTCACGACGACCGGCGCCTGCATGTAGCCGAGCGACTTGACCTGCTCGAGCGCCGCCGGGTCCTCCGACAGGTCGTGGATCTCGTACTCGATGCCCTTGGCATCCAGCGCACGATAGGTGGCGTTGCACTGAACGCAGGAAGGCTTCGTGTAGACCGTGATCGACATCGTGAATCCCCTCAAATCTCTGGTTTATCCGGCAGACCCCCGCCGGGAGTTCAATACTACATATAGGGACGGACATTGGAGGCGACCACAAGGGGTAGTAGTTACATCCGTGTAGTTTTCCACCGTTCTCCACCGATACAACACAGGTTCTCCACCGTTTCTTCCACAGCCCCGAGGGTGTCGAACCGGGCGTCGAAACGCGTAATCTCGCGGCTCCGGAGAGCCCCGCTCGGATCCATCCACAGGGGGCACGCTACGCGCGGCATCCGACATTCGATTTTCTGTGGAAACTGCGTTCCGGCGTGTCGCGGCGTGTCCGCGACACGAACCTCAGCGCACCGACGGACGACGCTGCCAGGTGGTCGTGACGGGCCGGTAGCCGAGGCGCGACCAGAACGGCCCCGACTGCGGATTCGCCACCGAGTAGTCGAGCCGCACGGAGCCCGCGCCCTCCCCCGTGAGGATGCCGTGGACGGCGTCGACCACCCTCCGGCCGAGCCCGGCGCCGCGCGCATCCGGGGCGAGGTACATGGCGTCGAGGTAGGCGCGAGGCGGAGAGCCGGGCGTCTCCGAGTCGGGGAAGGCGTGCACGTAGCCGAGCGCCGCGCCGTCCTGCTCGATCAGCCATGTCCAGTCCGGCCAGGACCGCAGTCGATCCGTCATCGACGCCAGAAGCAGTTGCTCCGCCCCCTGCCTGCGGAACACGGCGCCGAAGTCGGCCTCATGGGAGAGGAGAAGGGCGTCGAAGGCGGCGAGCGCCGGGGCGTCGGATGCCGAGGCCGCACGCAGCAGCGCCCCGTCTCCGAGTCCGTGCGTGGCGGCGAGTCCGTGCGCGGCATCCGATCGGCCGGAGGAGGACAGCCTGCGGACCGCGTCGATCGTGACGGGAGCGAAGCCCCTCGTCAGCAGGGCGAGGACGAGGTCCGTGTCGTCGCTCGGCAGCCGCACCGTGCAGGACGACTCCTCATCACCGGGCTCCTCGACGGCGAGCACGTCGTCCAGCCAGACGTCGAGAACCTCCCCCACGGCCACGCGGCGGGCATCCCGGTCGCCGTCTCCGCAGCTCAGCTCGAGGGTGTGGCGACGCAGCGCGCCCCACAGGGCCTCCGCCTCGTCGGCGCGGAAGGAGGAGAATCCGGCCGTCGCCTCGGCCGGAACAGCTCCTCGTCGAGCTCTCAGCACCTCGGCCATCGGGTCCTCCTCGGCGACCCGACCGGGCGCCGGGTCCGCGGTCCAGGTTCGCGCGCGTGCCCGCGAGTGAGCAAGAGGACGCGATCAGCCGTTCACCGGGAGGCAAGCGCCGTGCGCGACCGCACACGCGGGTTCCTCCGTGTCCCCGCCGCCCGGTAGCGTTGACCCGTGGCGGGATATCGGGATCTTCTTCGCACGCCGGGAGTGGCGCGCATGATCGCTGCTCAGCTGACCGCGCGCTTCCCGAACGGGATGAGCTCCCTCGCGATCCTGCTGCACGTCGAGCAGCAGACCGGCTCGTACGGCGCCGCCGGTCTCGTGCTCGCGGCGACCAGCGTCGGCCAGGCCGTCGCCGGCCCGATCACGAGCCGGTGGATGGGCGTCTGGGGCATGCGGCGCGTGCTCACTCTCACGCTCAGCGTGTGCGTCGTCGCCATCCTGGGTCTCGCCCTGCTGCCTCTCACCCTGCCGGGATACATGATCCTCGGTCTGATCGCCGGGCTCTCCACCCCGCCGATCCAGGCAGCGGTGCGGACGATCTACCCCAAGCTGGTGAACTCGTCCCAGCTGACGCCGCTCTTCTCCCTCGACGCCTCCCTGCAGGAGATCATCTGGATCCTCGCTCCGGTGGTGATCACCCTCGTGTCCACGCAGATCGGCACGGTGGAGGGCCTGCTGCTCGTGGCGATCGTGCTGGTCGGCGGCGGTTCGTGGTTCATCCTCTCCCCCGAGGTCGGCCGCGTCCGCATCCCGCGCAGCCGCAACCCCCTCGGCACGGTCGTGCTCAAGCCTCCGGTGATGCTGGCGACCGTGATCGGCTTCCTCCTGATCGGCGCGTGCGCCGCGGTCGAGGTCGGCGTCGTCGCCACCTTCGAGCACGGAAGCCTGGAGGCGGGGCTCGTCCTCGCGGTGTTCTCCGCGGGCAGCCTGGCGGGCGGACTCGCGTTCGGCCACCTCCCCATCGGCCCCTGGGCGATGGCCAGGCGACTGCTGATCGTCACGGTCGGACTCGCGCTGACGATGGTGATGCTGAACGTGTTCTGGCTCGGCGGCACCCTGATCCTCGCGGGGATCGGCATCGCCCCCGCCCTCGCGATGCTCTTCGCGATCACCTCGGCGAGCGTGAAGTTCAGCGAGACCGCTGAGGCGTTCGGCTGGGCGGGCACCGGTCAGCTCATCGGCGCGGCTGCGGGCTCCGCGGTCGCCGGCTTCCTCGTCGACGTCACCGACTGGCGCGGCGCGTACCTCGCGGCCACGCTGTTCGCCGCGGTCGGGCTGGTGGTGTCGATCGTGTTCGTGCGGGCATTCCCCGACCTGCGCGGCCGCGACGCGAGCCCTCGCCCCGACACGGAGCCGCTCGCCGTCACCCCGTCCTGAGCGGATCGTAAGCTGGGCTCATGCCCGCGCCGCTCACCCTCCCTCGCATCTCCTGGGGAGATCCCGCGTCCTCCAGACGAGCGCTCCTCGTGCACGGTCTCGGCTCCTCGGCCGCTCTCATGTGGCGTCTGGGCGACGCCCTGGCCGGGGCCGGATGGCATGCCACCGCCGTCGACCTGCGCGGTCACGGAGACGCGCCCCGCTCCCTCGACTACACGATCGCGGCGTACGCCTCCGATCTCGCGGCGACCCGCCCCGAGGGCGACGGGGCCTGGGATGCCGTGATCGGCCACTCCCTCGGCGGCGCCTCCAGCACGGTAGCCGCGGCGTCCTCTCCCGGATGGACGCTCCGGCTCATCCTCATCGACCCTGCCATCGTGCTCGACGGACGCGATGCGAACGTCATCCGCAGGAGCCAGGAGCGCGCGTTCGCCGACAACCGCATCGACGCCGTGCGCGACGAGCATCCGCACTGGCACCCGCAGGACGTCGAGCTGAAGGTGGACGCCGTGCACCGCGCCAGCCGCTGGGCGGTCGAGCAGACGAGCGTCCAGAACCGGCCGTGGGATGTCCGTCCAGAGGCTGCGCAGCTGTCCGTCCCCACGCACGTGATCGCCGCGGATCCGACCGTCTTCAGTCTGTTCCGCGGAGACTCGGCCGCGGAGATCCTCGCATCCAATCCGCGTCTCACGATGAGCGTGGTCGAGGGAGCCGGCCACTCGCTGCACCGCGACAAGCCGGAGGAGTCCGTGCGTCATCTGTTGGAGGCCCTGTCATGAGCGAATTCGATCCCGCCGCGTACCTGCCGGACGACCTCCTGGAGCGCATCCGCGAGCGCGCACCGATCCACGACCGCGAGAACACCTTCCCCCAGCAGGACCTCGACGAGCTGCGGGATGCCGGCTACCTCTCGATCCTCGTGCCCGCCGAGCGCGGCGGCGCGGGGCTGGGTCTCGCCGAGGCCGCGCTCCTGCAGCAGCGGCTCGCCGGTGCGGCCCCGGCGACCGCGCTGGCGATCAACATGCATCTCGTCTGGACGGGCGTCGCGAAGGTCTTCTCCGATCGCGGAGTGCCTGGCCTCGAGTTCGTGCAGGACGGCGCCGTCGCCGGGGAGGTCTTCGCTTTCGGCATCAGCGAGGGCGGCAACGACCTCGTGCTGTTCGGCAGCGACACCGCTGCCGAGCCGACAGGAGACGACGGCTACTCCTTCACGGGGACGAAGATCTTCACCTCCCTGGCCCCCGTCTGGACGAAGCTCGGACTGCACGGGCTCGACACCACGAGCGACGACGCCCCGAAGCTCGTGTTCGCGTTCGTGGATCGCACGGCGGCCGTCGAGACCGGAGACGACTGGGACACCCTGGGCATGCGCGCGACCCAGTCCCGCACCACCCGGCTGAAGGGCGCGGTGGCGGATGCCGCGCACGTGGTCCGCCGCATCGACCCCGGGCCCACGCCCGATCCGATCGTGTTCGGCATCTTCTCGGTGTTCGAGATCCTGCTCGCCTCTGTGTACACGGGCATCGCGCGCCGCGCCCTCGATCTCGCGGTGCTGACCGCGCAGAAGCGCACCTCGAAGAGGACCGGCCTCGCCTACGCCCAGGACCCGGACATCCGCTGGCGGATCGCCGACATGGCCCTCTCCTACGATGCGCTGCCGCCGCAGATCGCCGCGCTCGCGCGCGACGTCGACGAGAGCGCAGACCACGGCGCCCGCTGGTTCTCGCTGCTGTCCGGCGTGAAGCATCGTGCGATCACCACCGCCAAGCACGTCGTCGACCAGGCGATGCTCACGGCGGGCGGCGGATCGTACTTCTCCTCGAACGAGCTGTCGCGGCTCTACCGCGACGTGCTCGCCGGGGCGTTCCATCCCTCCGACCCCGAGTCCGCTCACGCCACGGCGGCGAGCGCGTGGCTGGGCCCGATCGAGGCCTGAACCCGCGATTTCGCAGATTTTCTGAATTTCTCCTGCGGAATCGGTTGCCGATCGACCCTTGATGATGCGAGGATCGCACCATGGGTTCGACGAAGAAGCTCCCCACCCTCGACGACGTCTCCAAGACGATCATCGAGCTGCTCCAGGAGGACGGGCGCCGCTCGTACTCCGATATCGGGCGCGTCGTCGGCCTCAGTGAGGCCGCGGTCCGCCAGCGCGTGCAGCGCCTCACCGACTCCGGGGTCATGCAGATCGTCGCGGTGACCGATCCGATGCAGCTCGGCTTCAGCCGGCAGGCGATGATCGGCATCCGCGTGACCGGCGACACCCGGGTCGTCGCCGAGGAGATCGCCGCGATCGAGGCGATCGACTACGTCGTGATCACGGTCGGTTCGTTCGACATCCTCGCCGAGGTCGTGTGCGAGGACGACGACGATCTGCTCGCGCTGATCAACGACAGCATCCGACCGATCGACGGAGTCCTGTCGACCGAGACCTTCATCTACGCCAAGCTGCAGAAGCAGCTCTACAACTGGGGGACCAGATGAGCACCACACCCACCGAAGCCGAACTCCAGGCGATGGCCAAAGACCACCTCTGGATGCACTTCACCCGGCAGTCCACGATGGAGAAGTCGGGCGTGCCCATCATCGTCAAGGGCGACGGCCACCGCATCTGGGACTCCAAGGGCAAGGAGTACTTCGACGGCCTCGCCGGCCTGTTCGTGGTCAACGCGGGTCACGGCCGTCGCCGGCTCGCCGAGGCTGCGGCGAAGCAGGCGTCTGAGCTGTCCTTCTTCCCGCTGTGGTCGTACGCCCACCCCGCGGCGATCGAGCTCGCCGATCGGCTGGCCGAGGAGGCGCCGGGCGACCTGAACCGCGTCTTCTTCTCCACGGGCGGCGGCGAAGCGGTCGAGACCGCCTTCAAGCTCGCCAAGCAGTACTGGAAGCTGATGGGCCAGCCCACCAAGCACAAGGTCATCTCGCGCGCGGTCGCCTACCACGGCACCCCGCAGGGCGCTCTGGCGATCACCGGCATCCCCGCCATGAAGGCGATGTTCGAGCCGGTCACCCCCGGTGGATTCCGCGTGCCGAACACGAACTTCTACCGCGCCGCCGAGATGGGCGCGCCGTCTGACGACATCGAGCTGTTCGGCCGCTGGGCCGCCGACCGCATCGAGGAGATGATCCTCTTCGAGGGCCCGGAGACGGTCGCCGCGGTGTTCCTCGAGCCCGTGCAGAACTCCGGCGGATGCTTCCCGCCGCCTCCCGGCTACTTCGCCAGGGTCCGTGAGATCTGCGACAAGTACGACGTGCTGCTCGTGTCCGACGAGGTCATCTGCGCCTTCGGTCGTCTCGGCCACACCTTCGCGTGCACGGGACTCGGCTACGTGCCCGACATGATCACATGCGCCAAGGGCATGACCAGCGGCTACTCCCCGATCGGCGCGACCATCGTCAGCGACCGCATCTACGAGCCGTTCTCGAAGGGCGACACGACCTTCTATCACGGCTACACCTTCGGCGGGCACCCCGTGTCGGCCGCGGTCGCGCTGGAGAACCTCGCGATCTTCGACGAGGAGAACCTCAACGCGCACGTGCGGGAGAACTCCCCCCTGTTCCGCGCCGAGCTCGAGAAGCTCAGCGACCTGCCCATCGTGGGCGACGTCCGCGGCGACGGGTACTTCTTCGGCATCGAGCTGGTCAAGGACAAGACGACCCGCGAGACGTTCGACGACGCGGAGTCCGAGCGCCTGCTGCGCGGCTTCCTCTCCCCCGCGCTCTACGAGGCGGGGCTGTACTGTCGCGCCGACGACCGCGGCGACCCCGTGATCCAGCTCGCACCGCCGCTCACGATCGGGCCGTCCGAGTTCCGCGAGATCGAGCAGATCCTCCGCGATGTGCTGACCCGCGCGCAGGGGGTCCTCTAGCTCCCCGCGGTGCTCCGCCTCGCCAGCAGCGCGAGGTGGAGCGCCGCGAGCGTCTCGCCGTCGTCGAGGTCGGCGTCCAGCAGATCGCCGATCAGCGTGATCCGCTGGTAGAACACCGACCGGGAGAGATGGCTGGCGGATGCCGCCGCAGAGCGGTTGCCCGGATGAGCGACGAGTGCGCCGAGCACGTCGAGCAGATCGCCTCGGCGTTCGCGGTCGTAGGCGACGAGGGGTGCGAGCATCCGCTCGCTGTGCGCGTGCAGGCGGTGATCGTCGCGCAGTGAGGCGACCAGGCGCTCGAGCGGACGGTCGTCGACGCGACGCACCCGAGCGCCCGCGTCGGAGCGATCGCTCGCCGCCAGGTCGCGCGCGGCGCGGAGGGAGGAGAGCAGATCGAGCACGCCGTCGGCCGGTGGTCCGACGAAGACCGCCCGCTCGCCGCCCGCGATGCGTACCACCAGCTCATCGGTGAGCACGACGGATGCCGGCAGTGACAGCAGCGCCACGTCGTCGTCGCCCACCCGGGCGGCCACCACGGCGCATCCCGCCTGCCTGGCGCGATACGCGAGCTCGCTGGCGGAGCGTGCGCCGCGAGCGACGATTCCGTGGCACTGCCGATCCGCGACGGCGAAGCCTCCGGCGGCGAGGCGTGCGGCGATGTCGTCGGGGCTCGCGAACCGCGCCCCCAGCAGGTCGTCGATGATGCCGCTCTGGGCGAGCACCGACCACTCGGCGTCGCCGCCGTCGGCGAGGCATCCGAAGGCGAGCGCGGTCGCCCCCTGCTCCAGCACGGTGAGGCGACCCGCAGGATGCGCGGGTCCAGGCAGCGCCAGGAGCGTCCCCCACCGCACCCCTCTCGCCTGCACCGGGACGCGATCGACCTCCCCGAGATCCCTCAGCGCCTCGGCCACCGGCATCCGCAGCGCCTCCAGCGCGATCACCTCGTGCGCGAGGTTCTCCAGGACGACAGGGGCGCCCAGCGCCTTCGCCGTCTCCGACACCACGACATCGGCCGGGGCTCCCTGAAGGCTCAGCGCCGTGAACAGCTCGTGCAGTCGCTGGCGCTCACGAAGCGCGTCGGTCTGCGCCGCGATCAGCGCCCGGTGCACGGCCTCGGTGACCGTGACGAACTTGATCTCCGCGTGCAGCGCGATCAGCGCCAGCTCCGCCTCGACGCACACGTCGATCACGGGATCGGGGACGCGCGCGTGCCCGGAGCCGAGCTCGACGACGATGCCCGCGATCCCCGCACGATGCAGCGCCTGTGCGAACGAGCGCAGCTCCCCCGCATCCGACGGCCACCCCGCCCCGGTGCTGAGCAGCAGCTCTCCACCGTCGAGCAGACGGGCGACGGCGGCGCTGTCGGAGACATGCGCCCAGCGCACCTCGGCGTCGAGGGCTCCTCCCCCGACGATCACCTCCGGAGAGCCCGCCTGCAGCACCGGCTCGGCGAGCACGTCCGCCACGGTCAGCAGCGCATCCCGTCGCGCCGGACGATCTGTCTGATCTGCGCCGAAGTCCTGACGTTCTGACATCGCTGATCGCCGTTCCCCTCTGTGATCATTGAGAAGTACCAGCGTATCGAACCCCGGTCAGAGTGTTCGATAAGCGCTTCCAGCTCGAAGGAGAACCGTGGACATCGTTCGTCACGTCATCGACGGAGTGGAGACCGCCGAGGCGGCCCGCACCGGCAAGATCTTCAACCCCGCCACCGGCGAGGTCGCCAGGGAGGTCGCATTCGCGTCGACCGCCGAGGTCGAGACCGCCATCGCCGCCGCTGCCGCCGCTCTGCCCGCGTGGCGCGAGACGAGCCTGATCAAGCGCGCCGACGTGTTCTTCCGCCTGCGCCAGCTTCTCAAGGAGCGCACCCCCGAGCTCGCCGCGATCGTCACGAACGAGCACGGCAAGGTGCTGTCGGATGCCGCGGGCGAGGTGTCGCGAGGCATCGAGAACGTCGAGTTCGCCGCAGGTCTCGTGCACCTGCTCAAGGGCGAGCGCAGCGAGCAGGTCGCCCGCGGCGTCGATGTGCACTCCGTGAAGCAGCCGGTCGGCGTCGTCGCCGCGATCACCCCCTTCAACTTCCCGGTCATGGTGCCGCTGTGGATGGTCGCCTCCGCGATCGCCTGCGGCAACACGGTCGTCCTCAAGCCCAGCGAGAAGGACCCGTCGGCGGCGATCTGGCTCGCGAAGCTCTTCCAGGAGGCGGGTCTGCCCGCCGGCGTCCTCAACGTCGTCAACGGCGACAAGGAGGCGGTCGACGCGCTGCTCGAGTCGCCGCGCGTGAACGCGATCAGCTTCGTGGGATCCACCCCCATCGCCCGCTCGATCTACCAGCGCGCCTCTGCCGCCGGCAAGCGCGTCCAGGCGCTGGGCGGCGCGAAGAACCACATGGTCGTGATGCCGGACGCCGACATCGACGCCGCGGCCGACGCCGCGATCTCCGCGGCCTACGGATCCGCCGGCGAGCGCTGCATGGCCGTCTCGGTGCTGGTCGCGGTCGGCGACGTCGCCGACGACCTCATCGACGCGATCTCCTCGCGCATCCAGGGGCTCACGATCGGCGACGGAACGGATGCCGCGAGCGAGATGGGTCCGCTCATCACGCGCGAGCACCGCGATCGCGTCGCCTCCTACGTCACGGGCGCAGCGGCCGAGGGCGCGACCGTCGTCGTCGACGGCACCACTCAGCAGTTCGACTCCGACGGGTTCTTCATCGGCGTGAGCCTCGTCGACCACGTCCGTCCCGGCATGAAGGTCTACGAGGACGAGATCTTCGGCCCCGTGCTCTCCGTGGTCCGCGTGGAGAGCTATGCAGACGCCGTGGAGCTCGTGAACTCCAACTCCTATGGCAACGGCACCGCGATCTTCACGCGCGACGGGGGCACCGCACGTCAGTACGAGTTCGACATCGAGGTCGGCATGGTCGGCGTGAACGTGCCGATCCCCGTGCCGATCGGCGCGTACTCCTTCGGCGGCTGGAAGGACTCGCTGTTCGGCGACTCCCACATCTACGGCCCCGAATCGGTGCACTTCTACACTCGGTCCAAGGTCGTCACCACCCGCTGGCCCGACCACACCCCCTCGCAGATCGACCTGGGCTTCCCCAGCAACCACTGATCGGACACGGTTCTCGAAAGGCACCGACATGACGAACTACACCGACCGACACGGAGCCGCGCACGCGCTGCCCGACGCGGCTGCCGAAGCTCAGGTGCGTGCGGACGACCGCGGGCACGTCTTCCACTCGTGGAGCGCGCAGGGTCTCATCGACCCGCTTCCGGTCGCCGCGGGCGAGGGCTCGACGTTCTGGGATTACCAGGGCAACGCCTACCTCGACTTCTCCAGCCAGCTGGTGAACCTGAACCTGGGACACCAGCATCCCGATCTCGTGTCGGCGATCCAGCAGCAGGCCGGGCGCCTGGCGACCATCCAGCCGTCCGTGGCGAACGACGTGCGCGGTGAGCTCGCACGGCTCATCGCCGGGGTCGCGCCCGACGGCATGGAGAAGGTCTTCTTCACCAACGGCGGCGCCGAGGCCAACGAGTACGCCGTGCGCATGGCGCGGCAGTCGACCGGGCGCCGCAAGGTGCTCTCGATGTACCGCAGCTACCACGGCTCCACGGCCACGGCGATCTCGCTCACGGGCGACCCTCGGCGCTGGGCGAACGACACCGTCGACTCCGGCGCCGTGCGCTTCTTCGGGCCGTACTTGTACCGCTCGCCGTTCCACTCGGAGACGCAGGAGCAGGAGGCCGAGCGCGCGCTCGCCCACCTCGAGCAGACCATCCAGCTCGAGGGTCCGCAGACGATCGCGGCGATCATCATCGAGACCGTCGTCGGCACCAACGGCGTCCTGATCCCGCCGCCCGGCTACCTGCAGGGCGTGCGCGAACTGTGCGACCGCTACGGCATCGTCTACATCGCCGACGAGGTCATGGTCGGCTTCGGTCGTCTGGGCGAGTGGTTCGGCATCGACGCGTTCGACGCGAAGCCCGACCTCATCACCTTCGCGAAGGGCGTGAACTCGGGCTACGTCCCGCTCGGCGGCGTCGTCATCTCGGACGCCATCGCGAAGGCGTTCGACACCGTGCCCTTCGCCGGCGGCCTGACCTACTCCGGTCACCCGCTCGCGTGCGCTGCCGGTGTCGCCACGTTCGAGGTGTTCCGTCGTGACGGCATCCTGGAGCGCGTGCGCGACCTCGGCACCCGCGTGGTGGAGCCGACGCTGCGATCCTGGGCTGAGAAGCACCCGAGCGTCGGCGACGTCAGAGGACGCGGCCTGTTCTGGGCGATCGAGCTGGTGCGCGACAGGGAGACCCGCGCGCCGCTGGTGCCCTTCAACGCCTCGGGACCGGATGCCGCGCCCATGGGCGCCTTCGCCGCCGCCGCGAAGAAGGCCGGCGTCTGGCCGTTCACGCACTTCAACCGCGTGCACGTCGCTCCCCCGCTGGTCATCTCCGAAGAGGAGCTCGTGCGCGGCCTGTCCGCGATCGACGAGGCCCTCACCGTCGCGGACGAGCACGCCGCGAGCTGACCCGTCGTCGAGAACTCCTCCCGAGCCGCACAGGTTCGGGAGGAGTTCTCGCGTTCGGAGGTGAACCCTCAGCCGCCCGCCATCGTGCGGGCGATGTCGGTCGCGGAGTCGCCGGCCTTCTTCAGCACCACGGCCACCAGCGCGAGCGCCAGCAGCGTCACGAGCAGCATGATCGTCGACACCGCGGCGATCTCGGGGCGCAGGCCGCTGCGCAGCGCGCTGAGCACGTAGACCGGCCACGGGGTCGTGCCCGAGACCTGCACGAACGCCGAGACGACGGTGTTGTCGAGCCCGAGTGTGAACGAGAGCAGGAATCCGGCGAGCACGGCCGGCATCGCGAGCGGCAGCGTCACCTTCATGAACGTGCGGAACGGCGGGGCGTACAGATCCGCGGACGCCTCCTCGAGCCGCGCGTCCAGACCCACCAGCCTCGCCCGCACGATGTACGACACGATCGCGATGGAGAACAGCGACTGCCCGACGACGAGCCGCACCGTGCCGTCGTTGAAGACGCTCATCCCCAGGTCCTGCCCGAGGAACACCATCCACGGCAGCAGCGCCACCGCGTCCACGATCTCCGGCGTCACCGAGATCAGCAGCAGCATCGCCAGGAACCAGCCGACCCACCTGCCGGGCGTCCGCGCCATGGCGATGCCCGCGAGCGTTCCCAGGGCGGTCGCGAAGACCGCCGCGAGCAGGCCCGTGCGCAGAGACACCAGGACGGCGTCGCGGATCGCGGGCTTCGTGACGATGGCGGCGAACGAGTCGAACCCGAAGTGATCCCACGACACGAGCAGCCGACCGACGTTGAAGGAGTACACGATGATCACGATGATCGGCAGGAACAGGAAGAGGAACACCAGAGTCGCCCAGATCGGCAGAAGGTGTCGTGCGATGCCGCGCCTGGTCATGATGCCTCCCCGAGGATGAGCCGGTTGCGTCGTCGCACCGGGATCGTGACGAGCCACAGCAGCAGCGCCGCCACCCCGATCGACAGGGCGATGGTGAGGATGAGCAGCACCGCCATCGCCGAACCGAGCGCCCAGTTCTGCGCCGTCTGAAACTGGCTGGCGACGATCTGGCCGACCATGTTGCCCTTCGCGCCGCCGAGCACGGTCGCGGTGATGTAGTCGCCCATGAGAGGGATGTACACCAGAAGGATGCCGGCGATGATCCCGGGGCGCGCCATCGGCACCGTGACCCGCAGGAACGTCGTGACGCTGTTCGCGCCGAGGTCCTTGCTCGCCTCGCGCAGCGGTCCGCTGACGCGGTCGAACGCGACGTACAGCGGGAGGATCATCAGCGGCAGGTAGTTGTAGACGACGCCGAGGAGCACCGCCCCTCTGGTGTTGAGCATCTCGAGCGGGCCGGGGATGACGCCGATGAACTGCAGCGCCTGCGAGAGCCACCCCTCGGGGGCGAGGATCACCTGCCATCCGATGGTCCGCACCAGGAAGTTCGTCCAGAACGGCACCATGACGAGGGCGAGGAGCATCCCCCTCCGCGACGGAGCGGCTTTCACCGCGATCCAGTAGGCCACGGGCGCGCCGATCAGGAGGCACAGCAGCGTGCCGGTGACGCCGACCCAGAGCGTGTTCTGGAACGTCGTGAAGAAGGTCGGCGACAGCGCCTCGACGTAGCGGTCGAACGACAGCCTGTCGTTCGAGTTCGTGGCGAAGATGCTGGGCTTGTATCCGAAGCTGTACCAGATCACCACGCCGATCGGCACGAGGAAGAAGATGATGAGCCACACCCACGCGGGGAGGGCGAGGCCGAAGCGGATCCTGAGCTTACGCACCGGCGGCCGCCTTCGTCGCGTTCCAGATCGAGACGATCCGCTCCTGTGCCTCGGTGAACTCCTGCTCGTGCATCGTCTCCACCTGCGCGTCGTCGAAGTAGACCATGTCGAGCCTCTCGAGCCCGGCGTCCTCCGCCTTCTTCTGCGTGCCCTGCACACCCGTGTCGTAGCCGATGTAGTCGACCTGCGCGAGCTGCACGTCGGGCGCGATCATGAAGTCGATGAACGCGTGGGCGGCCTCGGGGTGCGGTGCGCCCTTGGCGATCGCCCAGTTGTCCATCCAGAGCTCGGTGGCGGGGGCGCCGAGCACCCACTGCCAGCGTTCGGGGTCGTCGGACTCGTTCATGCCGGTGCGCGCGTCGCCGCTGTACGACTGCACGAGCGCGGCGGAGGCCTGCGGGATCACCTGCCCTCCCGGCGCGGAGTCGAAGGTCGAGACGTGCGGGGCGAGCTCCTTCACGAGGAATCTCTCGCACGCGTCGAGGTCTGCCTTCTTCGTGGTGTTCCAGTCGATGCCGTGCGACCAGAAGTAGATGCCGCACATCGGAGCGGGATCGTCGAGCAGCGACACCTTGCCCGACGCCTCGTTCTGCGCCGCATCGATGAAGTCCGCCCAGTCGGTCAGCTCCCTGGTGATGACGCGGCGGTCGTAGACGAAGCCGGTCGTGCCCCATGCCTTGCAGATCGAGTACCGGTTGTCGGGGTCGAAGGAGCGGTGGATGAAGTTCGGATTCATCGTGGCGAAGTTCGGGATCAGGTCGAGGTCGAGCTCCTCGAGCAGCCCGTTCTCGGCCATCGGCGTGACGAACAGGCCGCTGGGCACGACGATGTCGTATCCGCTGGTGCCCCGAGCCGCGACCAGCTTCGCGATCAGCTCCTCGTTCGAGTTGAAGGCGTCGACGACGATCCTGGGCCCCTTCTTCGCGCTGAACGCATCGAGGACCTCGGGGGCGTCGTAGTCGCTCCACGTGTAGATCGACAGCTTGTCCTCGAGCGGACCGCCATGAGCCTGCGGGGCCGCGCCGACCTGGCCGGGAGCGCACGCGGTGAACAGCACCGTCCCGGTCGCGGCGAGCGCCGTCGCGAGGAACCCTCGCCTGGTCAGCTCGGTGCGGATGATGTGCGCCGCGCCGCGGTCCGCCAGCACGCGCACCGGGGGCGCCCCGGTCATGCGGCGGCCTTCGGCAGTGCGATGACGTGCGTCGCCGTGGTGGGGATGCCGTCGGCGGCGAACAGCCGCACGTCCGCGGCATCCCATACGCAGCGCACATCGTCATCCACCTGGATCCGCGGCGCCGTGGGGGCGGGCATCCTCGAGAGGAAGGTGGACTCGCCGCCGACCTGCACGGCGACCTGCAGGGTCTCGCCGAGGTGCGACACCCCGAGGACGCGACCGGGTATGCCGGCTTCTCCCTCCGCCTCGAGGCGCACGTACTCCGGCCGGATCGCGGCCACCGCCGCCTGCCCCGATGCGACCCTCTCCCCACCCCATCGTCCGCCGATCACGCCGATCCCGGTGTCGAGGGAGGAGCCGTCGGCGCGCACGGCGCCGTGCACGAAGTTCTGCTGTCCGATGAAGGACGCCACGTACGCGGATGCCGGTTCGGCGTAGATCTCCGCGGGCTCGGCGAGCTGTTCGATGCGGCCGGCCCGCATCACCGCGATGCGGTCGCTCATCGACAGCGCCTCGGCCTGATCGTGGGTGACGAAGACGAACGTGGTGCCGAGCCTCGCCTGCAGCAGCTTGAGCTCGAGCTGCATCTCCTCGCGGAGCTGACGGTCGAGGGCGGCGAGTGGCTCGTCGAGCAGGAGCACGCTGGGCCGGTTGATCAGCGCGCGCGACAGGGCGATGCGCTGCTGCTGCCCTCCGGAGAGCTGGGTGGGCTTGCGATCGGCGAAGCGGCGCAACTGCACCATGTCGAGAGCCTCGGCGACGCGCTCGCGCTGCTCAGCCTTGGGCACCCTGCGCTGCTGCAGGCCGTACGCCACGTTCTCGGCGACGGTCATGTGCGGGAACAGCGCGTAGGCCTGGAACACGGTGTTGACCTCGCGCTTGTGCGGAGGCAGATCGAGGACGCTGCGACCGGAGATGCGGATGTCGCCGGCATCCGGATACTCGAACCCGGCGATCATCCGGAGCGTCGTCGTCTTGCCGCAGCCGGAGGGCCCGAGCAGGGAGAGGAACTCGCCGGGCCGGATGTCGAGAGTCAGATGGTCGACGGCCGTGGCTGCGCCGTAGAGCTTGGTGACGCCGTCGATGCTGACGCCGCCGGTGGAATCGGGCATGAAGCCTCCCCATTGAGAATCACTGGGGGACAGTCAAACACACGAATCGCATCAGGTACAGCGAAAACCGATGCCAGTTGGGCCTCTCGCAACGATTTCCGTTGCGAGATCACGAATCAACGTGCGATCAAGTCGTCTACTTCGAATCGAAGTCGAACGCCTTGAGGAGCTCGACGACCGCCTTGTCGCGTTCGTCGCCGCCCTCCTCGAACATGTGCGTGACGTGCGTGCGCAGGTGGTTCTCCAGCAGGAGCCTGTTGAGGGATTCCAGGGACTTCTGGATCGCACGGGACTGCGTGATGATGTCCATGCAGTACTCCTCGTTCTCGATCATCCGCGCGACGCCGCGCATCTGGCCCTCGAGGATGCTGGTGCGGTGCAGGGCGCGCTTCTTGATGTCTTCGATCACGGAATCGAGCGTACTCGCGTGGGCCGGACGCCGGCCGATCAGCTTGAGAAGGGGTTGATCACCGCGAGCCCGGGGACGTCGAAGTCCTTCTCGTTGCGAGTGACGACGGTCAGCCCGTGATGCAGTGCGGTGGCGGCGATGAGCGCGTCCGCCCACGGCCGCCGATTCGGCACGTTGAGCGCGGCGCACGTCCGCGCGATCTCGGGAGAGACGGGGAGGATCCGCGGGCCGAGGCTCTGGCGGATCACACTCAACCACTGCCTGAGCGCCCTCGCCTGCTGCGGGTCGCGTCTGTGAAGTCCGAGAACTCCGAGCTCCAACTCGTAGTCCGTGATCGCACTCATGTGCAGGGCGTCAGGGACCACTCCTTCCATCCACGTCCGCGCAGCGCTTCCGAGCTCTCCCCCGCGCCGCGCCTCGGAGAAGGTGTTCGTATCGACCAGATACATCGGTCAGAACTCGATCGGAGGGCGACCGAAGTCGTTCTTCCGGTCGGCGACGATCTCGTCGATGATGCGGTCGAACGCGCCGTCGTCGTGCGCGAGGTCGTCATCATGCATCGCGAGAAGCTCGAGCATCGACCCCGGTCGGGCTGGAACGATCCGTTCGTACTCCTCGATGCTGAGCAGCACATACGCCGGCTCGCCGCGCCTGGTGATCAGCACCGGCTCACCGTCGGCGACACGCTGCGCACGCGCGACGGACTGATTGAACTCTCGAGCGCTCATGGTGAACATCGTGCACCTCGATTCAGAATGTAGTGATGGTACTACACAGGTGATCCTGTCTGGGCGCCGAGACGCTTCATCCCCCCGACCACGCCCCGCCCGGTGATCGCGTGAAAGGATGACTCCATGCCGCGAACGCCGATGACGCAGCTCTCCCCCGCCGACCAGGACCGACTGCGCGCGCTCCGCCGCATGAAGGCCGTCGCGCTCGGCGCGCTGATCTTCATGGCGCTCGCCTTCGTCATCGCCTTCGCCCTTCAGGAGCGCGTCGGCTGGCTCTCCTATGTGCGCGCCGCAGCCGAGGGCGGCATGGTCGGCGCCCTGGCCGACTGGTTCGCCGTGACGGCGCTGTTCCGGCATCCGCTCGGCATCCCGATCCCGCATACCGCGATCATCCCGAGCCGCAAGGACGAGATCGGCCGCACGCTCGGAGAGTTCGTGGAGACGAACTTCCTCGCAGCGGACGTCGTGCGCACGAAGCTCTCCAGCACCCCGATCGCGCTGCGGGCCGGCGAGTGGCTGCGCGAGCCCGCGCACGCCGAACGCGTCGGCACGGAGGGAGCGACGGTCGCCACCGCGGTGCTCAACGCCCTCAGCGACGACGACGTGCGCGACCTCATCACCGACCTCGCCCGCGAGCACCTCGTCGCCCCGGAGTGGGGCACACCGGCCGGAGTGTGGCTGGAGAAGATCGTCGCGGCCGACGCCCACCACGGCGCCGTCGACCTCGCCGTCGACAGCATCGCCACCTGGCTGAACGCCAACGCCGTCGCCTTCAACGGACTCATCTCCCGCCGCCTGCCCTCGTGGGTGCCTCGTCTGGCGCATCGATTCGTCGACGAGACCGCCTACAACGAGGCCGTGCGGTTCGTGAACGCGGTGAAGGCCGACCCCCGGCATCCCGCCCGGCTCGCGATCGACGGCTACCTCACCCGCCTCGCCGACAACCTGCAGCACGACCCTGCGACCCGCACCAAGCTCGAGAACGCGAAGGCCTCCCTGTTCGACAGCCCTCGGGTCGGCGCCCTCGCCGCCGAGGCATGGAACACGGCGAAGAACGGGCTCCTCTCCGCCCTCGCCGACCCCGAGAGCGGACTTCGGCGACGGCTCGTGCAGGCGCTCCAGGAGGTCGGCGAACGCCTCACGACGGATGCCGCGCTGCAGCACCGCGTCGACACCTGGGTCTCGGATGCCGCGGTCTTCCTCGTCGACCGCTACCGGCACGACATCGCCTCGATCATCACCGACACCGTCGAACGCTGGGACCCGGCCGAGACCACGGAGAAGATCGAGCTCATGGTCGGACGCGACCTGCAGTACATCCGTCTGAACGGCACCGTCGTCGGCGCTCTCGCCGGACTCGCCATCTTCACCATCGCCCACGCCCTGATCCCCGGAGTCTGAACCATGGCACTGTCGCACGATCCCCTCTGGCCGCGCGCAGGTGGCTGGCCGGCCTTCGACTCCACGGCGGATGCCGTGCTGCTCGGCGTGCCGGTGTGGCGCACCTCGCTCTCCCCGACCGGCGCCCACGCGACCCCGGCCGCGATCCGCGAGGCGCTGCCCCGCTACGGCGCCACGCTGATGGGGCCGCCGATCGTCGATCTGAACGAGGCGCTGCGCATCGCCGACGCTGGCGACGTCCACGAGCCGGACGGCGACGAGGGAGAGTCCGATGTGATCTCCCGCGTGCGGGAGCTCACGGCATCCGCCGAACTCGTGATCGCTCTCGGCGGCGACAACTCCCTCACCTACCCCGTGGCCCTCGGCGCCGAGGCCACCGGCCTCATCACCTTCGACGCGCACTTCGACCTGCGCGACGGCGTCTCCAACGGCACGCCCGTGCGCAGACTCGTCGAAGACGCTCCCGCTGCGGCCACGGTGGAGACCTCGCGCATCGACCCCGCGCACATCGTGCAGATCGGCATCGCCGACTTCGCGAACTCCGCGGCGTACGCGAAGCGGGCGGCCGACTGGGGCATCCGGGTGATCACGCTCGACGAGCTGCGCCGCCGCGGCATCGACGACGTCGTCGCGGAGGCGCTGGAGATCGCCGGGGCCGGGGCCGCGCCCCGCGTGCACCTGGACATCGATGTCGACGTGTGCGACCGTTCGGTGGCGCCGGGGTGCCCTGCGAGCATCCCCGGCGGGCTCGCCGCCTGGGAGCTCCGTGCGCTGACGCGCGCCGTGGCCGCGGACCCCCGGGTCGTCAGCGCCGACCTGGCGGAGGTCGACGCGACGGCGGACGCCGACGACGCCCGCACCGTCCGCCTCGCCGCGCTCTGCGTGCTGGAGCTGCTCGCAGGACTGCACTCCCGACGATGAGGATCGTCGTCTCCGGAACCCACGCGAGCGGCAAGAGCACCCTGATCGCCGACCTCCGCGCCGCGCTGCCCGAGTACCTCGTGCTCGGCGACCCCTTCGACGACATCGACGACGACGCCCCCACCGGAGAGCGCAGCTTCGCCGCACAGCTGTCGGTCACCGCCGCACGGCTGCGCGAGACCGCGCACGAGCCCTCCGTCGTGTCCGAGCGGGGGCCACTGGACTTCGTCGCCTATCTCACCGCCCTGGAGTCCCTGGGGCGCAGCGACGGGTCTCTTCTCGCCAGAGCCACGGAGATCGCCGCCGCCTCCATGCGCGAGATCGACCTCGTCGTCGTGCTCCCCCTCGACAGGCGGCATCCGATCCTCGTCCCCGACGATGAGGACCCCGAGCTGAGGGACGCGATGGACGATGCGCTCCTGGAGATCGTCGACGACCTCGAACGCGACGGAGCCCTGCCTGCTCTCCTGGTCGTCTCCGGCGATCCGCAGGAGCGCCTCGCGCACGTGCTCGATGCGGTCAGCGCACCACGAGCTCAGGGGTGATCAGGGCGTGCGCCGAGCCTGACTGGACACGGCGGGGGGCGACGACGTCGCCCGTCGGGCCCATCATGAGCTCCAGGATGGCCGCGGCCACGTCCTCCGGGCGCTGCTCGACGCTGGAGAACCCCAGCGCCTCCGCGGTCGGGGTGTTGTCGAAGCCGATCACGGGAACCGACCGCCGCGCGTCGGAGAGCGCGAGAAGAGCGCCGACGGCGAGCGAATCGCTCGCGCAGACGACGGCGTCGGCATCCAGTCCCTCGTCGAGGGCGCGCGCGACGCTCGCCCTCACCTGCGGCACCGAGTCGTCGGCGACGACCCGCGCACCCTTCGCGCCGGCCGCGCGCATCGCCTCGATCCACCCGCGCTCGCGGTCGTCGCCCGTGCCGGAGCCGGATGGCCAGCCGAGGAACGCGACACGGCCGCCGAAGGTCAGCGCGTGCTCCGTCGCCGCGCGGGTGCCGGCCGCGCCGTCGACGTCGACCCACAGGTGCCGCGGGTCGGCGATGTCGTCTTCTCCCCACGGCCGTCCGAACGAGATGAACGGCAGTCCCGAATCGTCGAGCCGGCCCACGCGGGGGTCGTCGCGCATGGTGCCGGTGATGATCGCCGCGTCGATCTCCGACCCCTCCCACAGCTCCGCGAGGCGGGCGATCTCCTCCTCCGGAGTGCGAGCGGCGTAGACGAGCATGCGCATGCCCCGCTCACTCGCGTGCTCGGTGATGGCGTGCACGAACCTGTCGAGCACGACTCCGGAGATGCCGCCGACGTAGGGGTCGAGGCGGATGCCGATGGTCGAGCTGCGCCGCAGTCGGAGCTGTCGCGCGGCGGCATGGCGTCGGTAGCCGAGGGCGTCGATGGCGGCGAGCACGCGCTCCCTCGTGGCCGGACGCACGATGTCTGGCGTGTTGAGCACGTTCGAGACCGTCTGGCGGGAGACTCCGGCGTGCTCGGCGACGTCTTCGACAGTGGGCGCCTTCGCCATCGCACCTCCTCGTTCACGGCCTGGGTCACAGGTGCGGGGTTGACACTTCCGCGCCCTCGCCCCTAGCCTATTCCACACAGGATTTGATCGTTCAAATTCCTACCCTTCCCGAACTCGCACGAGCCGCACGCGGCCGTCGCCCGCAGTGACTCATCAAAGGAGAGAGACCATGACACGGCACATCACACGCGCAGTCCTCGGCACCGGAGCGGTGCTGATCAGCAGCACCCTGGTGCTCACCGGCTGCGGATCCGGCTTCTCCGGAGGAGACGCGAAGCCGGATGCCGGCGGCCTCACCTCCTCCGACGACGCGCTCACCGTCCTCATCGGCTCCTCGGGCGATGCCGAGACCGCCGCCGTGCAGAAGGCGCTGGACGACTGGACCGCGAAGTCCGGCACGAAGACCTCCCTCCAGGTGGCCAGCGACCTCAACCAGGAGCTCTCCCAGGGGTTCGCCGCGGGCAAGCCCGCCGACCTCTTCTATCTCTCCACCGACCAGATCGCCGGCTACGCATCGAACGGCTCTCTGAAGGCCTACGGAGACGACCTGAAGAACAAGGACGACTTCTACCCCTCGCTCGTCGAGAACTTCACCGTCGACGGCGACTTCTACTGCGCGCCGAAGGACTTCTCCACCCTCGCGCTCGTCATCAACACGAAGATGTGGACGGATGCCGGCCTCACCGACGCCGATCTGCCGAAGACCTGGGACGACCTGGCCTCCGTCGCGCAGAAGCTCACGACGCCCGAGCACGTGGGCCTCGCGTTCGGCGCCGAGTACCAGCGCGTCGGCACCTTCATGGCGCAGGCGGGCGGCGGCCTCGTGAAGGACGGCAAGGCCATCGCAAGCGACCAGGCGAACGTCGACGCTCTGACCTACGTGAAGTCGCACCTCGCGGACGGCACCTTCGCCTTCGCCAAGGACGTCGGCGCCGGATGGGGCGGGGAGGCACTCGGCAAGGGCTCCGCCGCGATGGTGATCGAAGGCAACTGGATCACCGGGGCGATGACCAACGACTACTCGTCCGTCGACTACACCGTCGCGGAGCTCCCCGCCGGCCCCAGCGGCCAGGGCACCCTGCAGTTCACCAACTGCTGGGGCATGGCGGCCGACAGCCCCAACCAGAAGGCCGCCCTCGACCTCGTGGAGTACCTCACGAGCGCCGACAGCCAGCTGGCCTTCTCGAAGGCGTTCGGCCCCATGCCCTCGATCAAGTCGGCAGCCGACGCCTGGACGGCCGACAACGCCGCCCTCGCCCCCTTCCTCGCCGGCGCCGACTACGCGCAGTTCCCGCCGAACCAGGACGGGGCGGCCGACGTCGTCTCCGACTTCAACGCGCAGCTCGAGTCGCTGAAGACCGCCGACCCCGCGACGATCCTCGACTCCGTCCAGTCCAACCTCGAAGCGGTCGTCAAGTAACCATGACCGCTCTGGCCACGCCTCGTCGCGGCGGATCCTCCGGGCTCCGCCGCGGCGAGGCCGCAGCCGGGTGGCTGTTCACCGCGCCGGTGATCGCCATCCTCGGCGTCTTCCTCCTCGTCCCGGTGCTCATGGCGCTGTGGGTGAGCGTCTCCGACTGGGCGGGCCGCGGAAGCCCCCTCGCCGGCTCGGTGTCGTTCGTCGGCGCCGACAACTACGCCGCGGTCCTCACCGACGGCGGACTCGCCACCAAGGACTTCGGCACCGCGCTGCGCAACAACGCCTGGTACGTCGTGCTGGTGGTGCCGCTGCAGACGGCGCTCGCGCTGTTCCTCGCGGTCCTCGTCAACAGGGCGATGCTGCGCGGCCGCGGCTTCTTCCGCACCGCCTACTACTTCCCCTCCGTCACCAGCTCCGTCGCGATCACCGTGCTGTGGATGTTCCTGTTCTCGGCGAGCGGAGCGGTCAACGACGTGCTGTCCTGGTTCGGCCTCAACGGGCCGAACTGGTTCAACGATCCGCGCGGCATCCTGCATCTCCTCCTCGGCGACAGCGGACCCGCTGCGCTCGCCCAGGGCGGGATGCTGGGGGTCTCCTGGTGGGACTGGCTCTCCGGCCCGTCCATCGCGATGAGCGCCTACATCCTGATGGCGGTCTTCACGACGTCCGGGACGTTCATGCTTCTCTTCCTCGCCGGGCTCCAGAACCTCGGCGGCGACGTCGAGGAGGCAGCGATGATGGACGGCGCGAACGGCTGGCAGCGCTTCTGGCGGATCACCCTCCCCCAGCTTCGGCCGACCCTGTTCACGGTCCTGACCCTCGGCCTCATCGGATGCTGGCAGGTCTTCGACCAGATCTACGCCGGAACCCGCGGCGCGCCGAGCAAGACCACGCTGACGCCCGCCTACCTCTCCTACCAGTCGGCGTTCAACAACCAGGAGTGGGGCCAGGGCGCCGCGATCGCCTTCATCCTCTTCGTGATCATCGTCGTCTTCACCCTCGTGCAGCGCTGGGTGCTGCGCGACCGCCCCGTGTCCCAGCGCCGCATCCGCGCCTACCAGGTCACGGAGAAGGGCGGTGCATCATGAGGCTCTCCCGCAAGCAGCTGACCTGGCAGATCGTGCTGTACGCCGTGCTCATCGGGCTCGCGCTCATCTACATCTACCCCTTCCTGGTCCAGGTCGCGACGAGCTTCAAGACCGACGAGGACGCGGCATCCAGCGGCATCTCGCTCATCCCCCAGGTGTGGACCTTCGCGGCCTATGAACGCCTGTTCGCGAACTCCGACTTCCCGTCGTGGTTCGTCAACAGCGCGATCGTGACGATCTTCGTGACGGCGGGCCGGGTCTTCTTCAACTCGCTCGCGGGGTACGCGCTCGCACGTCTGCACTTCCGAGGTCGCGGCGTCGTCTTCGCGGCTCTGGTCGCCGTCATGTCGGTGCCGGCGGTCGTGCTCCTGATCCCCAAGTTCCTCGTGATCAACCAGCTCGGGATCTTCAACTCCTATGCGGGGATGATCCTGCCGCTGCTCGTCGACGCCGCCGGAGTCTTCATCATGAAGAACTTCTTCGAGTCGATCCCGGTCTCCGTCGAGGAGCAGGCGCGCATCGACGGAGCCGGCACGTTCCGGCTGTTCTGGTCGGTCGTCCTGCCGATGGCGACCCCGGCGCTCGTGACGATCGTGATCCTGTCGTTCCAGGGCTCGTGGAACGAGCTGAGCCATTTCATCGTGTCCACCAACGATCCCGCTCTGACCACGCTGACGAAGGGCGTCGCCTCGCTCGCGAGCGGCCAGCTCAGCCAGGGCACGCAGTACCCGATCAAGCTCGCGGCGGCGCTCCTCATGACGATCCCCGTCGCCGTGATGTTCTTCATCTTCCAGCGCCGCATCATGAACACCACAGAAGGAGCCGTCAAGGAATGACCCCCACCCCGCCGCTGCAACCGCTGCTGCACGACGCAGTGATCGCCCTCGAGGCGCCGACCCAGGTGTGGTCGGACGCCGAGGGGCGCATGGGAACCGCACCCATCCACGGGGTCTATCACGGCGACATGCGGCACATCAGAGCGATCGACGTCGCCGTGCGCGGCACCGAGCTGGAATCGATCGGCTGCGCCTCCCCCACCCCCCGCCGTGTGCTCCTCGTCGACGTGCTGCGCGGCATCGACGACGACTCGGCCGACCCGAAGGTGCGGCTCGACCGCGAGCGCACCGTGACGGCCGGCGCGTTCTCGGAGCGTCTCCGCGTCTCCGCTCACCTCGACGACGGTGTGCCCGTCGACCTCACGGTGCGCATCGTCCCCGACTTCGCGCCCATGCAGGAGGTGAAGGCCGGGCTCTCCGCCGAGGCGTCCTGGTCGTGGGACGGCGCGGTCTGCCGTGCCGACGAGGCGTCCTTCACGCTCGCCGCCGCCGGAGCGACCGTGACCGCCGACGAGCACGGCATCACGATGACCTGGGGTGCGGTGATACCGCCGCACGGCTCGCTCGATCTCTCCTGGTCGGTGACCATGGACGATCCGACGCTCGTCGTCTCCGCCGCCGCCCCCGCGGAACCCCACCGGCTCGCCTCCCCGGTCGACCCCCGAGCGTCCCGCTGGCTGGACAGGGCGACCGCCGATCTCGACGCGCTGCGGCTGGCTCTGCCCGACCACCCCGACGATGCGTTCTACGCCGCGGGCGCCCCGTGGTTCTTCACCCTGTTCGGCCGCGACTCGATCTGGGCGGCGCGACTGGCTCTCGCCGCCGCGCCGGAGATGGCGGCCTCGACGCTGCGGGTGCTCGCCCGCCTGCAGGGGACGACGACGGATGCCGACTCGGCGGAGGCCCCTGGAAAGATCCCGCATGAGCTCCGCAGCGGCATCCTCTCCCTGCCGAACGAGGGCGTGCACCTGCCGCCCCTCTACTTCGGCACGGTGGACGCGACGCCGCTGTGGGTGTGCCTCCTCGCCGACGCGCGGGACGCGGGGATGCCAGACGACGAGCTGCGCGAGCTGCTTCCCGCCCTGCGTGCGGCGCTCGACTGGATGATCGTGCACGGGGACGCCTCGGGCAGCGGCTTCATCGACTACGCCGACGAGTCGGGGCACGGCCTCGCCAACCAGGGCTGGAAGGACTCGGGCGACTCGATCCAGTGGCGCGACGGCCGGCTCGCCGACGGTCCGATCGCCCTCAGCGAGGTGCAGGCGTACGCCTACGAGGCGGCGGTGCGCGGGGCCGGGCTGCTCGATCAGCTGGGAGAGACGGGCGGCACCGCACTGCGCGAGTGGGCGGCCGATCTGCGGGCCCGCTTCCGCGCCGCGTACTGGGTGCGCACCGAGGAGGGGCACTATCCCGCCATCGCACTCGATGCGCACGGGGCCGCGGTCGATTCCCTGACGAGCAACATCGGCCACCTGATCGGCACCGGCATCCTCGACCCCGAGGAGGAGCGCGCCTGCGCGGCTCTGCTCACGGGCCGATCGATGTCCAGCGGCTTCGGCATCCGGACCCTCTCGACCGGAGCCGCCGGCTACTGGCCGCTGAGCTATCACGGCGGCAGCGTGTGGACCCACGACACGGCCATCGCCGTCCACGGCATGCTGCGCGCCGGTCTCGCCGACGAGGCGCGTGCGGTCGC
Organism: Microbacterium sp. MYb72; assembly: GCF_002979415.1. Taxonomy (GTDB): domain Bacteria; phylum Actinomycetota; class Actinomycetes; order Actinomycetales; family Microbacteriaceae; genus Microbacterium; species Microbacterium natoriense. The sequence continues at coordinate 159,278 of NZ_PCOT01000001.1, forward strand.
GGCGCAGCTGATCGACGTCGCCGAGGGATTCGACTACCGGGTCCCCGAACTGCACGCCGGCGACGAGAGGGTGCCCGGCGGGCGCCCTGTCCCCTACCCTGCCGCGTGCCGCCCGCAGGCCTGGTCGGCCGCCGCGGCAGTGGTCTGCGCTCGCGCGCTCGAATGAGCGGTCGGGGTCGTCGTCGTCCGCTCAGGCGACGACGACCCCGTCCTTCCACACCTGGTCCACGAGCGGCACGCCGGGACGGTACGCCAGGTGGATGCGCGTGGGGGCCTTCAGCAGCACGAGATCCGCACGATACCCAGGGGCGATGACGCCGACGTCGTCGCGGCGCAGCGCCGCCGCGCCTCCGGCGGTGGCGGCCCAGACCGCCTCGGCCGGCGTCATCCCCATGTCGCGGACGGCGACGGCGATGCAGAACGGCATGGAGCTCGTGAAGCTCGACCCGGGGTTGGTGTCGCACGCGAGCGCCACCGTCACACCCGCGTCGATGAGACGCCGGGCGTCGGGGTACGGCTGGCGCGTGGAGAACTCCACGCCGGGCAGCAGCGTCAGCACCGTGTCGGACCCTGCGAGCGCCTCGACGTCGGCATCCGTCAGGTAGGTGCCGTGGTCGATGGATGCCGCGCCCAGCTCGACGGCGAGGCGCACCCCGTCGCCGGGGCCGAGCTGGCTCGCATGCACGCGCGGAGCGAGTCCTCGGGCGATGCCCGCTTCGAGGACCCGGCGGGACTGCTCCACCGAGAACGCACCGGTCTCGCAGAACACGTCGATCCACTTCGCGTGGGGAGCGCAGGCGTCGAGCATGGGCCCCGTGACGAGGTCGACGTACTCGTCGCCGCGGTCCGCGTACTCGGCGGGCACCACGTGCGCGCCGAGGAACGTGACCTCCGGCGTCACCTCGGCGGCGAGGCGGACGAGCCGCTCCTCGTCGACGACGCTCAGTCCGTAGCCGCTCTTGATCTCGACGGTCGTCGTTCCCTGAGCGCGCAGCTCCTCGATGAAGCCGCGCAGACGCGCACGCAGCTCATCGTCCGTCGCGGCCCTGGTCGCGGCCACCGTGGAGCGGATGCCTCCCGCCGCGTACTTCTGCCCCGCCATCCGCGCCTCGAACTCGACGGCGCGATCGCCGCCGAACACGAGGTGGCTGTGGCTGTCGACGAATCCGGGGATGACCGCGGCGCCGCCGGCGTCATCCGTCTCGTCGGCCTGAGGGGCATCGGCCGCAGCGCCGACCCAGACGATCCGCCCGTCGTCGATGAGGACGGCGGCGTCGTGCAGGGTTCCGGTCGGGTCGCCGTCGGCCGAGCGGACGTTGGTCGTCAGCTCGCCGATGTTCGTGATCAGCACGGTCATCCGGGGTCTCCCTTCCGTGAGAGGTCAGAGAGCGTCGCCTGCCGGGGGTCCGGAGAGACGTCCTCTGACCTCTCATGAGGTTGTCACAGTCAGAGCATCGGGACCTTGAGGCCGCGCTCACGGGCGACCTCGCGGGCGTGCTCGTAGCCGGCGTCGACGTGGCGCATGACGCCGGTGCCGGGGTCGTTCGTCAGCACGCGCTCGAGCTTTTCGGCGGCGAGCGCTGAGCCGTCGGCCACGGTGACCTGACCGGCGTGGATCGAACGACCGATGCCGACGCCCCCGCCGTGGTGCAGCGACACCCAGGAGGCGCCGGATGCCGTGTTCAGCAGCGCGTTCAGCAGCGGCCAGTCGGCGATCGCGTCGGAGCCGTCCTTCATGGCCTCGGTCTCGCGGTACGGCGAGGCGACGGAGCCGGAGTCGAGGTGGTCGCGGCCGATCACGATCGGAGCCGACAGCTCGCCCGACGCGACCATCTCGTTGAACCTGAGTCCGGCGAGGTGGCGCTCCTTGTAGCCCAGCCAGCAGATGCGGGCGGGAAGACCTTCGAAGTGGACCTTCTCGCCGGCCTTCTCCAGCCAGCGGTGCAGAGCGGCATCCTCGGGGAACAGCTCGGCGATCGCGCGGTCGGTCTTGCGGATGTCCTCGGGGTCGCCGGAGAGCGCAGCCCAGCGGAACGGGCCACGCCCCTCCTCGAACTGCGGGCGGATGTACGCCGGCACGAAGCCGGGGAACTCGAACGCCCTGTCGAAGCCGCCCAGCTGGGCCTCCGCGCGAATCGAGTTGCCATAGTCGAACACCGCGGCCCCCGCATCCTTGAAGGCCACCATGGCCTCGACGTGCGCCGCCATGGAGAGACGGGAGCGACGCGTGAACTCCTCGGGGTCGCGCTCGGCCTCGGCCTTCCAGTCCTCGACCGAGATGCCGATCGGCAGGTAGGCGAGCGGGTCGTGCGCGCTGGTCTGGTCGGTGACGATATCGATCGGGACGCCACGACGGAACAGCTCGGGGAAGACCTCGGCCGCGTTGCCGACGATGCCCACGGACAGCGCCTCGCCGGCCTCCTTGGCGGCGACCGCCCGAGCGATGGCCTCGTCGAGATCGGTGTAGTAGACGTCGAGGTAGCCGTGGTCGACGCGACGGGCCAGACGGGTCTCGTCGACGTCGACGATGAGCACGGCGCCGTCGTTCATCGTGACGGCGAGCGGCTGCGCGCCGCCCATCCCGCCGGCGCCGCCGGTGAGCGACAGGGTGCCCTTGAGCGATTCCCGTCCGAGCGAGCGAGCGACGGCGGCGAAGGTCTCGTAGGTGCCCTGCAGGATGCCCTGCGAACCGATGTAGATCCACGACCCGGCCGTCATCTGCCCGTACATCATGAGGCCGAGCTGCTCGAGACGGCGGAACTCGGGCCAGTTCGCCCAGTCGCCGACGAGGTTGGAGTTCGCGATGAGAACGCGGGGAGCCCACTCGTGCGTGCGGAACACGCCGACCGGCTTGCCCGACTGCACCAGCAGGGTCTCATCGGGCTCGAGCTCGTCGAGCGTGCGGACGATCGCGTCGTACGCCTCCCAGTTGCGGGCGGCCTTGCCGGTGCCGCCGTAGACCACGAGGTCCTCGGGGTGCTCGGCGACCTCGGGGTCGAGGTTGTTCATCAGCATCCGCTTGGCGGCCTCGGCGCCCCAGCTCTTGGCGGTGCGCTCGTTGCCGCGCGGCGCCCGGATGTTCGTGTGGGTGGTGCTCATTTCGCGTGCTCCTTTGCGATGCGTGCGATGGCGCCGGACTGCACGAGGGCGGTCACGGCCTCCATCTCGGGAGAGAGGAAGCGGTCGGGGCCGGGGCCGGCGGCGACCGTGCGGACGAGGTCGCGGACGGCCCCGGTGGCCGCTCCGGCCTGGAGGGGCGCGCGCAGGTCGAGGGCGCGCGCGCCGGTGAGGATCTCGATGGCGAGGACGCGACCGAGGCCGTCGATCGCTCGGCGCAGCTTGCGTCCGGCCGCCCAGCCCATCGACACGTGGTCCTCCTGCATGGCAGACGACGGGATGGAGTCGACGGATGCCGGGACGGCGAGGCGCTTGAGCTCGGACACGATGCCGGCCGCCGCGTACTGCGCGATCATGAGACCGGAGTCGACGCCGACCTCGTCGGCGAGGAACGGCGGGAGGCCGTGGTTGCGCGCGGGGTCGAGGGCGCGGTCGGTGCGGCGCTCGGAGACGGAGGCCACATCGGCGACCGAGATGGCGAGGAAGTCGAGGACCGCCGCGACCGGGGCGCCGTGGAAGTTGCCGTTCGACTCGATGCGTCCGTCGAGCGTGATCACGGGGTTGTCGATGACGCTGGCGAGCTCGCGGTCGGCGATGGTCGCCGCGTAACCTGCGGTGTCGCGCGCGGTGCCGTGCACCTGCGGCGTGCAGCGCAGCGAGTAGGCGTCCTGCACGCGGCCGTCCTCCGGGCCCTTGTGGCTGTGCACCATCGGGGAGTCGCCGAGGAACGCGCGCAGGTTCGCGGCGGAGGTTCCCTGACCGACCTGCGGACGCAGCGCCATGAGGTCGGCGGCGAACACGGCGTCGGTGCCGAGCTGCGACTCGATCGACATCGCGGCCGCGATGTCGGCGGTGACCAGGAGCTCCTCCAGGTCATGCAGTGCGAGCACCAGGGTGCCGAGCATGCCGTCGGTGCCGTTGATGAGGGCGAGGCCCTCCTTCTCGACGAGGGTGAGCGGCTCGATCCCCGCAGCGGCGAGCGCCTCGGATGCCGGGAGCAGCGTGCCTGCGGCGTCGCGGACGTCTCCCTCGCCCATGGTGGCGAGCGCGATGTGCGCGAGCGGCGCGAGGTCGCCGGAGCAGCCGAGCGAGCCGTACTCGCGCACGATCGGGGTGATCCCCGCGTTGAGGAGTGCCGCGTAGGTCTCGACGACGACCGGTCGCACGCCGGTGCGCCCCGAGGCGAGCGTCTGCAGGCGCAGCAGCTGAAGGCCGCGCGTGACCTCGCGCTCGATCTCCGCGCCGGTGCCGGCGGCGTGCGAGCGGATCAGGCTGGCCTGCAGCTGCAGGCGGCGCTCGGGGGCGATGAACGTCGTCGCGAGCGCGCCGAAGCCCGTGGAGACCCCGTAGTGCGGGTTCGGGTCCGCGGCGAGGCCGTCGATCACGGTGCGGGTCTCGGCGACGCGGGCGAGAGCCTCGGGGGCGATGACGACGGGGGCGCCGTGTCGGGCGACGGCGACGACGTCGGCGTGGCGCAGGGGCTCGACGCCGACGAGAACGGGGGACTGATCACTCATACGTCGATTCCACACCGTCGCGGTCGCGCGCGGCACCGGTTCATGGCATCCTTTGTCTGTGATACCAGACATATCGGATGCCGCCTCCGCCCAGGTTCCGGCGGCGGAGAACACGCTCCGCATCCTGCGCTACCTCGCCGGACGACCGGCGCCGGTCGCGGCATCCGCCATCGCCAGGGAGCTCGCACTCCCCCGGTCGACCGTGTACCACCTGCTCACGACGCTCGCCGCGCACGGCTTCGTCCTCCATCTCCGCGAGGAGCGGCGATGGGGTCTCGGCACCTCGGCGTTCGAGCTCGCCGGCGGCTACGCACGGCAACAGCCCCTCGCCCGTCTCGGGCGTCCGCTCGTGGCCTCCCTCTCCGATCGCCTCGGCGAGAGCACGCACCTCGCCGTGATGAGCGGCGGAGACGTGCTCTACATCGTCGAGGAGCGCGCTCCTCGACGGCCCGCGCTGATCACCGACGTCGGCGTGCGGCTCCCCGCGCACCTGACGGCGTCGGGACGCGCCATGCTCGCATCCCTTCCCCGTGAGCAGGTGCGGGCGCTCTACCCGAGCGCCTCCTCGTTCCCCGACCGCACCGGCCTAGGCCCCCGCAAGCCGGGTGAGCTCCGCGAGCTCCTGCGCGAGGTGCGCGGCCGCGGATACGCCACGGAAGACAGCGAGGTCGCCGACGGGCTGCGCAGCGTGGGCGTCGCGGTGCGCGATCACGCCGGATGGCCGATCGCCGCCGTTGCCGTCACCTGGGCGGACGGCGACCTCGACGAGAGCGCTCTGGCGGATGCCGTGCGCGACACCGCGGCGACGCTGGAGTCCCGCCTGAAACGCTGAGTATCGGAATGTCGCAGACCTGCGACACGATGGCGACAGTCCCGCCACACCCACTGGCTACTGTCGAAGCATGACCTCCTCGACCAGCACCATCCGTCGCCGCGGCCTCGTTCTCGGCCTGGCCGCGACCCTCCTCTTCACCGGCTGCGCAGCCGAGCCGGCCTCCGGCGGGAAGAAGCCGCCCGCATCGTCCACTCCGTCGGCCTCCGCTCCCCGGACCTCCGTGGTGCCGGGGTACGACGTGGGACAGTTCCCTGCCGTGCCGCTGTTCGTGCTCCCCGACCTGGCGCTGCTCGACACCTCGGCATCCGCCTTCACGATCGAGGTGAACGACGCGCTCTCCGACATCCCCGGCGTCACGGCCACCCCGGCGCACTGCGATGCGTCGGGCGGCGTGGTGTCCGGCAACGGCACGTCGTTCCTCTACGGCGACGGCTCCGGCACGTTCACCGGCGCAGACGGCACCGTGCAGAACTTCGGAGACGGGTCCGGCAATTCCACGATCAACGGCGTCACGATCCAGAACTTCGGAGACGGCTCCGGCAACTACTCGGACGGCACCGTCACGATCCAGAACTTCGGAGACGGCTCCGGCAATTACTCCGACGCGACGAAGACCGTGCAGATCTTCGGAGACGGGTCGGGCAACTACTCCGACGGCGCCGTGACGATCCAGAACTTCGGAGACGGCTCCGGCAACTTCTCCGACGGCACCGTCACGATCCAGAACTTCGGAGACGGCTCCGGCAACTACTCCGACGGCAGGATCAGCATCCAGAACTTCGGAGACGGCACCGCGCTCGTCGACGGCGAGACCGTCGACGCCGACAAGCTCCCTCCCGTGCCGAAGCTCGGCTCCTTCCCTCCCCTGGGCGCACTCGCCCCGATCGAATCCTGCGGCACGACGCTCACCTTCGACGACGGTGTCCTGTTCGACTTCGATCGGAGCGATATCCGCCCGGACGCGGCCACCACCCTGGATGCCGTCGCCGAGGTGTTCGGCTCGCTGTCCGTCGCCCAGGCGCAGGTCTCGGGCCACACGGATGCGATCGGCTCGGATGACGCCAACCAGAAGCTCTCCGAGGACCGAGCCCAGTCCGTCGTCGCGGGTCTGGAGAAGCGTGGCGTGACGGCGTCGCTCACGGCGGAGGGCTTCGGCGAGTCCCGCCCCGTCGCTCCCAATGAAGTGGACGGATCAGACAACCCCGCAGGTCGGCAGCTCAACCGTCGGGTGGAGATCTTCATCCCGGCGACGCTCTGAAAAGACGAGAGGATAGAACCATGCGAGCACCGCGTCTGATGCCCCTCCTCTCCCTCGCCCTTCTCGCGGCGGGCTTGACCGGATGCACAGTGGGGATCGTCGATCCGTCCGAACCCTCGCAGAAGGCCCCCACGCAGGAGCAGACGTCGCAGGCTCCGGATGCCGAGAAGGAGACGCCGGAGGCCGAGACGCCCGCGACCTCCGGGCTGAGCGCCGACGGGCAGGAGGAACGCGATCGGCTCATCGCCGCGGCCACCACCACGATGCCGTGCCCTGACGGTCCGCTGACCGCCGACGGGGCGATCGTCCGGGTCGAGGGCGCATGCCCCGAGCTCGTGATCGAGATCGACGCGGGCGTCGTGATCGCCGACGACGTCGACGAGCTCACGCTCGAGGGCAGCGGGACCGTCGTGTACGCCGAGAACCTCGGTGTCGTCACGGTCACCGGCAGTGCGAGCTCGATCTTCTGGTCGGGCGCCACCCCGACGGTGCACGACAGCGGCTCGTCCAACACGCTGCGAAAGGGCTGAGCATGGACGCGCCGGACCGCCCGCGGATCCTCATCGTCGACGACGACGAGGCGATCACGGGGGCGCTCGGCGCGTTCCTCGGGCGCAGCGGATTCGACGTGCGCATCGCGGAGGACGGCCGCGCAGGCCTCCTCGAGGTCGAGCGCGACGCCCCCGACCTCGTCGTGTGCGATGTGCTCATGCCCCATGTCGACGGGCGCGAGTTCGTGCGCCGCGTACGTGCGCGCCAGCTCTGGCTGCCGATCATCCTGCTCACCCAGGTGGGCGAATCGTGGGAGCGCAGTGCCGCGCTCGACGAAGGCGCCGACGACTATCTGAACAAGCCCTTCGATCCTCACGAGCTGATCTCGAGGATCCGCGCCGTGCTGCGCCGTACCGAACAGGGCGCCGGTTCTCTCCGCTCCGCGCCGCGCCTGCGTGCCCTCGACCTGACCCTCGACCGCACCGCTCGCCGGGTCTGGCGCGGTGATGCCGAACTGACGCTCACGCCCAAGGCGCTGACGCTGCTCGAGTACCTCATGCTCCACCCGCAGGAGGTCCACACGCGCGAGCGCCTCCTCTCCACCCTCTGGGGCTTCGACTTCGCCACATCGAGCAGAGCCGTCGATCACCGGATCGCCGAGCTCCGACGGGTCCTGGGAGACGGGCGCTTCATCGAGACCGCGCAGAGCATGGGCTATCAGTTCGTCCCGAAGGTCGTGGCCGGATGAGCCGCCGCGCCGACGTCGCCCTGGGCATCCTGACCGCCGTACCGGTGGCGCTGTGCACGCTCACGGCCGGCGGGATGCTGTTGGCCGGAGACGAGCGCCTCCTGACGATGAGCACGCCCCTTCCTGCCGCGACCTTTGCAGCGGGGCTCGTCCTGTCCGCGGTCCCGCTCACCGTGCTGGTAGCGCGCAACCGCGCCCGGCGCCGCGACGTCCGAAACGACGCGCGCGCGAGGGATGCGGCGGATGCGGCAGCCCTCCACGAGCGCGCGACCCACCAGCGCTTCCTCGCCCGGCTCGATCATGAGCTGAAGAACCCGATCACTGCCATCCGTGCGACCGCCGTCGCGGCTCAGGACGGCTCGCAGACCGACGCATGGCGAACGATAGACGCCCAGGCCGCGAAGCTCAGCACACTCATCCGCGATCTGCGGAAGCTCGCCGAACTGGAGACCCGGCCACTCGACAGAGAGCAGGTCGACCTCGAGCAGCTGCTGAGCGAATCCGTCACCGCACTCGCGCAGCAGAACCCCACCGCGGGCGCCAGGGTCGTCCTCGCCGTCACCCGGGTCCCGTGGGCGGTCCCGCCGCTCTCCGTCGACGTCGACCTCCTCTCCGTCGCGCTGGACAACGTGCTGGGCAACGCCGCGAAGTACTCCGAGTCCGGCCCCATCGAGGTGCGTCTGCGTGAACAGGACGGCTGGGCGGTCATCGAGGTGGCGGATGCCGGTCGCGGCATCCCCTCCGCCGAACTGTCCACTGTGTTCGACGAACTGGCGCGTGCGCAGAACGCACGCGATGTGAGCGGCTCAGGTATCGGTCTCACGCTCGTGGCGACGGTGATGCGCCGCCACGGCGGCGATGTGTCGATCCGTTCTGCGGAAGGCGCCGGCAGCGTGCTGACGCTTCGCCTGCCGATCGCCCGCTGACAAGCTCCAACGGCACACACGGCGTCGACAGAGAAGATCCGTTAACGCAGAAGAGCCACCCGGTGACGGGTGGCTCTTCTCACTGAGCGTGCGACGTACTGCGCGCACAATCTGTTTTGTTCGTGTATATGCAAAATGGCCACCCAGCGATGGGTGGCCATTTTGACTAAAAGGAGTCCGGCGGTGTCCTACTCTCCCACAGGGTCCCCCCTGCAGTACCATCGGCGCTGTGAGGCTTAGCTTCCGGGTTCGGAATGTAACCGGGCGTTTCCCTCACGCTATGGCCGCCGAAACACTATTGATGTTTCAATCAGTACACAACATGTGCACGAAAAAGTTCGTGTGTGTTGTGTGGTTCTCGACCGTACATCGAGAACCACTCAGTGGACGCGTAGCACCTACAAACGGTGTGTTATCAAGTCATCGGCTTATTAGTACCAGTCAGCTGCATGCATTACTGCACTTCCACATCTGGCCTATCAACCCAGTAGTCTGGCTGGGAGCCTCTCACCCGAAGGTATGGAAGTCTCATCTTGAGGCCGGCTTCCCGCTTAGATGCTTTCAGCGGTTATCCATCCCGAACGTAGCTAATCAGCGGTGCTCCTGGCGGAACAACTGACACACCAGAGGTTCGTCCAACCCGGTCCTCTCGTACTAGGGTCAGATCCTCTCAAACTTCCTACGCGCGCAGCGGATAGGGACCGAACTGTCTCACGACGTTCTAAACCCAGCTCGCGTACCGCTTTAATGGGCGAACAGCCCAACCCTTGGGACCTACTCCAGCCCCAGGATGCGACGAGCCGACATCGAGGTGCCAAACCATGCCGTCGATATGGACTCTTGGGCAAGATCAGCCTGTTATCCCCGAGGTACCTTTTATCCGTTGAGCGACAGCGCTTCCACAAGCCACTGCCGGATCACTAGTCCCGACTTTCGTCCCTGCTCGACCTGTCAGTCTCACAGTCAAGCTCCCTTGTGCACTTACACTCGACACCTGATTGCCAACCAGGTTGAGGGAACCTTTGGGCGCCTCCGTTACTTTTTGGGAGGCAACCGCCCCAGTTAAACTACCCACCAGGCACTGTCCCTGAACCGGATTACGGTTCGAAGTTAGATATCCAGAGTGACCAGAGTGGTATTTCAACAATGACTCCACAAGAACTAGCGTCCCTGCTTCACAGTCTCCCACCTATCCTACACAAGCCACACCGAACACCAATACCAAGCTGTAGTAAAGGTCACGGGGTCTTTCCGTCCTGCTGCGCGTAACGAGCATCTTTACTCGTAATGCAATTTCGCCGAGTTCGCGGTTGAGACAGTTGGGAAGTCGTTACGCCATTCGTGCAGGTCGGAACTTACCCGACAAGGAATTTCGCTACCTTAGGATGGTTATAGTTACCACCGCCGTTTACTGGGGCTTAAATTCTCAGCTTCGCCTTGCGGCTAACCGGTCCTCTTAACCTTCCAGCACCGGGCAGGCGTCAGTCCGTATACATCGTCTTGCGACTTGGCACGGACCTGTGTTTTTAGTAAACAGTCGCTACCCACTAGTCTCTGCGGCCACCACACCCTTTTCGGAGTAAATCCGTATAAGTGGATGGCCCCCCTTCTCCCGAAGTTACGGGGGCATTTTGCCGAGTTCCTTAACCACGATTCTCTCGATCTCCTTGGTATTCTCTACCTGACCACCTGAGTCGGTTTGGGGTACGGGCAGCTAGAACCTCGCGTCGATGCTTTTCTTGGCAGCATAGGATCATCCACTTTTTATCCGCATCGTGTCTCAGCCTATGTGAGAGACGGATTTGCCTATCTCTCGGCCTACGCACTTGCACCAGGACAACCATCGCCTGGCTTGGACTACCTTCCTGCGTCACACCTGTTAATACGCTAACCGCACCAGCATGGGGTCGTACGCTAGGCCCCACGGCGGATCCCGAAGGATCCAATGTGAGGATTCAGATACTTAGCACTACTGGATTAGTTTGGGCGGTTCTTCGCCGGTACGGGAATATCAACCCGTTGTCCATCGACTACGCCTGTCGGCCTCGCCTTAGGTCCCGACTTACCCAGGGAAGATTAGCTTGACCCTGGAACCCTTGGTCTTTCGGAGGACGTGTTTCTCACACGTCTTTCGCTACTCATGCCTGCATTCTCACTCGTGTAGCCTCCACGGCTGGTTTACACCGCCGCTTCGCTGGCCACACGACGCTCTCCTACCCATCAACACGGCTGGACCACGAAGGCCTACCAATAATGTCAATGCCACAACTTCGGTGGCGTGCTTGAGCCCCGTTACATTGTCGGCGCGGAATCACTTGACCAGTGAGCTATTACGCACTCTTTCAAGGGTGGCTGCTTCTAAGCCAACCTCCTGGTTGTCACAGCAACTCCACATCCTTTCCCACTTAGCACGCGCTTTGGGACCTTAGTTGGTGGTCTGGGTTGTTTCCCTCTCGACTATGAAGCTTATCCCCCACAGTCTCACTGCTGCGCTCTCACTTACCGGCATTCGGAGTTTGGCTGACGTCAGTAACCTTGTAGGGCCCATCGGCCATCCAGTAGCTCTACCTCCGGCAAGAAACACGCAACGCTGCACCTAAATGCATTTCGGAGAGAACCAGCTATCACGAAGTTTGATTGGCCTTTCACCCCTATCCACAGCTCATCCCCTCAGTTTTCAACCTAAGTGGGTTCGGTCCTCCACGACGTCTTACCGTCGCTTCAACCTGGCCATGGATAGATCACTTCGCTTCGGGTCTAGGACATGCGACTGAATCGCCCTATTCAGACTCGCTTTCGCTACGGCTACCCCACACGGGTTAACCTCGCCACATATCGCTAACTCGCAGGCTCATTCTTCAAAAGGCACGCTGTCACACCTACCAGGGGTGCTCCAACGGTTTGTAAGCAAACGGTTTCAGGTACTATTTCACTCCCCTCCCGGGGTACTTTTCACCTTTCCCTCACGGTACTTGTCCGCTATCGGTCATCTGGGAGTATTTAGGCTTATCAGGTGGTCCTGACAGATTCACACGGGATTTCACGGGCCCCGTGCTACTTGGGATACTCTTCGCGCCACGGTTGGCATTTCGACTACGGGGTTGGCACCCTCTATGACCGGCCTTTCAAGACCGTTCGTCTATACCATCGTGTAACGCCGCCACCTCGGCAGAGATGACTGAAAAGTCCCACAACCCCCAACGTGCAACGCCTGCCGGCTATCACACACGCTAGGTTTAGCCTGTTCCGGTTTCGCTCGCCACTACTAACGGAATCGCGGTTGCTTTCTCTTCCTGTGGGTACTGAGATGTTTCACTTCCCCACGTTCCCTCTACCCGCCCTATATATTCAGGCGGGAGTCACTAGGTCGGCACGCCGCCCAGCGGGGTTTCCCCATTCGGACACCCTCGGATCAAAACTTGCTTATCAGTTCCCCGAGGCTTATCGCAGATTGCTACGTCCTTCTTCGGCTCCAGATGCCAAGGCATCCACCGTTTGCTCTTAAAGACTTGAAATCACATGAGTTTGAATCAAAACTCGACCCCACCCGAAGGCGGGATCAGAAATTGACTAATGATCTTTAAGATCATCTATCGCAACAACCCGAAGGCTGTTGCAAGATGCTCGCGTCCACTGTGTAGTTCTCAAAGTACGGGCGGTACCCCTCACCACTTCCCACCAGGGGAAACAACAAGAGGCCCAGAGGTACAGACACGCAACCCCGAAAGGCCACGACGTCCGGTCCCTCAGGACCCAACAGCGTGCAGACACCGACCCCTCCCCCCAGAACTTTCCCACCGCAAGCGGCGTACTCATTCCGAGACAAGATCTCGATGCCATGTCAAATGTTCCACCCATGAGCTCCCAGCGAAGAACGTACGCCTTCGATCTGGGTTCTGGACACCTACAAGAGGTGTCAGATGCTCCTTAGAAAGGAGGTGATCCAGCCGCACCTTCCGGTACGGCTACCTTGTTACGACTTAGTCCTAATTACCGATCCCACCTTCGACGGCTCCCTCCACAAGGGTTAGGCCACCGGCTTCAGGTGTTACCGACTTTCATGACTTGACGGGCGGTGTGTACAAGACCCGGGAACGTATTCACCGCAGCGTTGCTGATCTGCGATTACTAGCGACTCCGACTTCATGAGGTCGAGTTGCAGACCTCAATCCGAACTGGGACCGGCTTTTTGGGATTCGCTCCACCTCGCGGTATTGCAGCCCTTTGTACCGGCCATTGTAGCATGCGTGAAGCCCAAGACATAAGGGGCATGATGATTTGACGTCATCCCCACCTTCCTCCGAGTTGACCCCGGCAGTATCCCATGAGTTCCCACCATTACGTGCTGGCAACATAGAACGAGGGTTGCGCTCGTTGCGGGACTTAACCCAACATCTCACGACACGAGCTGACGACAACCATGCACCACCTGTTTACGAGTGTCCAAAGAGTTGACCATTTCTGGCCCGTTCTCGTATATGTCAAGCCTTGGTAAGGTTCTTCGCGTTGCATCGAATTAATCCGCATGCTCCGCCGCTTGTGCGGGTCCCCGTCAATTCCTTTGAGTTTTAGCCTTGCGGCCGTACTCCCCAGGCGGGGAACTTAATGCGTTAGCTGCGTCACGGAATCCGTGGAATGGACCCCACAACTAGTTCCCAACGTTTACGGGGTGGACTACCAGGGTATCTAAGCCTGTTTGCTCCCCACCCTTTCGCTCCTCAGCGTCAGTTACGGCCCAGAGATCTGCCTTCGCCATCGGTGTTCCTCCTGATATCTGCGCATTCCACCGCTACACCAGGAATTCCAATCTCCCCTACCGCACTCTAGTCTGCCCGTACCCACTGCAGGCCCGAGGTTGAGCCTCGGGATTTCACAGCAGACGCGACAAACCGCCTACGAGCTCTTTACGCCCAATAATTCCGGATAACGCTTGCGCCCTACGTATTACCGCGGCTGCTGGCACGTAGTTAGCCGGCGCTTTTTCTGCAGGTACCGTCACTTTCGCTTCTTCCCTGCTAAAAGAGGTTTACAACCCGAAGGCCGTCATCCCTCACGCGGCGTTGCTGCATCAGGCTTCCGCCCATTGTGCAATATTCCCCACTGCTGCCTCCCGTAGGAGTCTGGGCCGTGTCTCAGTCCCAGTGTGGCCGGTCACCCTCTCAGGCCGGCTACCCGTCGACGCCTTGGTGAGCCATTACCTCACCAACAAGCTGATAGGCCGCGAGCCCATCCCCAACCAAAAAATCTTTCCAACAACTGGCCATGCGGCCGTTGCTCGTATCCAGTATTAGACGCCGTTTCCAGCGCTTATCCCAGAGTCAGGGGCAGGTTGCTCACGTGTTACTCACCCGTTCGCCACTGATCCACAGAGCAAGCTCTGCTTCACCGTTCGACTTGCATGTGTTAAGCACGCCGCCAGCGTTCATCCTGAGCCAGGATCAAACTCTCCGTAAAAAAGAAATGCATACCCCACCGGGAAAACGGTGACGCAGCGAGTTTGATGCTGACCAAAGAGACAAATTCATTGCTGACTTCATCCGAATGCCAACCCCCCAAAAGAAGGGCTGGTCTTTGATCCAAAGGAATCTCACCTAGCCGAAGCTAGATCGAGGTTATTTGGCATTTGACAAGTGCACGCTGTTGAGTTCTCAAGGATCGGACGCTCCCCCGACCCAGTCATCACAACCAGGCCCGAAGGGCAACTTCTCAATCTTACCGGAGCAATTCAGGCTGTCAAATCGACACGCCGGAAGCTCGGGAGCTGATGTTATTGCCAGGCGCTTACCGCGCCGAGGCAACTCGACTAGCTTACCCGATTCCGTTTCGCTGTCAAATCGACGCGATCCGGAATCCGGATCCCCACATCAGACAGAAGTATGTCTGCGATCTTCTCCGAGGAGCTGATCGTGTGGGGGTGGTTCTCCGCTTGAGGGGGGTAAGGCTCTCGGCCTCTCCGCTTCCCTGTGGGGCGAACAAGTAATAACTTACGTGGATCCCGGGCCTCCGGCAAATCGGGCCGTACCCCCCGGGCGTGTCGTCGTCGCCGGTCCCGCTATTTCCCCCTGGCCAGATCGCGAATCCGGCGTCCATCGCGCCGCGGAGTACGATCGGCTCATGTCTGCGCCCCTCCTCCCCCGTCCGGACCAGGCCCTGCGCGATCGGGTTCTCACCGAGCTCGGCATGGATCACTCGTCGGTCCTGATTCTTCCCGCGCCGGCACACCCCGTCCCGCTGCCCTCCCGCCTGGCGACGGCGGATCTCGCCTGGGCGAGCGTGGTCTCGGTGGCATCTGTGGCGGGGATCAGCGCAGAGCTCGACCCTGACCGGATCGCCCTCTCTTACCGGAGCGACCGCCTGCTGACCGTCGACGACACGGCGCCATCGGTGTGGTCGCCGTACTCCGGGTTCTGGCGCTCCCGCGACGGGTGGGTGCGCACCCACGGGAACTACCGCCACCACGCAGAGGCGCTGCTGCGGGGTCTCGGGATCACCGACCTCGACGCGATCTCCTCCGCATTCGCCGAGCGGACCTCGACGGAGGCTGCCACCGCGATCTCCTCCGAGGGAGGTCTCGCCGTGGTCGTCTCCACCGAGCGGCCGATCGAGGATGCCGCACTGCGCAGCACTCCCCTGTTGGATATCCGCGGTGTCGAGGGCCCCGGTCGAGCACCCCTTGCTCCGGATCTCCCCCTCTCACCCGTCCGCGCGCTCCCGCTCTCGGGCATTCGCGTCCTCGACCTCACCCGCGTGATCGCCGGCCCCGTCTGCACTCGCACCCTCGCGCTCCTCGGCGCCGACGTCCTCCGTATCGATCCGCCGCACCTGCCGGAACCCGAATGGCAGCACTTCGACACCGGCCACGGCAAAAGGTCGGCCCTGCTCGACGCCCGCTCGTCCGAGATGCACGCGCTCCTCGCCCAGGCCGACGTCGTCGTGCTCGGATACCGCCCCGCGGCGCTGGATCGACTCGGCCTCTCCGCAGAGCTCCTCGCCGAGCGCTATCCAGGTCTCGTCGTCGCGCAGCTCAGCGCCTGGGGTGTCGACCGCCCTGAGCGCGCCGGTTTCGACAGCCTGGTGCAGGCGGAGTCAGGCATCGCGCTCGTCGAGTCGGCGGACGGCGACCGTCCGGGGGCGCTTCCCGCGCAGGCACTCGACCACAGCGCGGGCTATCTGCTCGCCGCATCCGTCGTCGCGCTGCTCGAGCGGCGACGACGAGACGGCGGCACCTGGCAGGTGCGAACCTCCTTGCGCCGCATCGCCGCCGAGCTTCTCGGGATGCCGCGGAACGCGGAACCCGCGCCGGAGCGCGACGTCGACCCCGCACCCCATACGGCGCACTTCGACATCGGAGGGCGACGACTCGCCACCGCACGACCCGCTCTTCCCGGGCTCGACTTCCGTGCCCCGCACGAGTGGGGCATGGATCAGCCCCGCTGGTGACGACCGCGGAACACCGGCAGCAGCAGGCAGAGGATCACGGTCAGCGCACCCCACACCGCGCAGGCCGGTGGGAGCACCCGATAGGCGAGGTGCTGCAGGGTGAAGTCATCGGTGAACGGGCCGTAGGCCGCGAACCCGATGGTCCACGCCGTGGCGAGGATGATCGGGAGCGACAGCCACCAGGAGATCCGCACGGCCGAGGGGAGCGCCCGCACGATGCTCTCTCGGGGCACGGCCCTGGTCACTCGAAGGATCGCCCAGACGCCGATGATGACAAGCGCGCCCGCCCCCGAGCCGTACTGCAGCCATTTGAACCCGGTCAGAGGTCCCCACATCCGATCGAGCGCCGGCAGCATCTCGACGCCCCACCGCCCCTCGTGCGTGAAGGAGTCCCAGAGGATGTGCGACAGGACGCCGAGGATCAGCGAGGCCGCGAGGAGCAAGGGGAAGAAGCGCGACTCACCGTAGCCGATCGCCTTCCGCAGCGCGGGGAGGCCCCGGTCGTCCCAGCTCGCGGGAAGCCGACGCGCCAACCAGACCGGTGAGAGCTCCGGAACGGCCGGGCGCAGCACGACTCGCCAGATCAGGAACAGCGCGAATGCGACGAGCGCCGTCCAGATCACGTTCGCGTAGGTGTGAGTGAACCCGTAGTCCAGCCCCGTTCCACGGAGGAACAGGGGCAGATCGGGCGCCATCGCACCTATCGCGATCGCCGACGGCACGAGCGGCGTGCGCACGAACGGCAGTGCGACCAGCGCATGACTCGGGGTGAACGGCATCCGCTCTGCTCGCGACGGACGAGCGTCAGCCGACGAAGACGCCGGCGAGAGTCTTCTTGCCTCGACGGAGCACGGAGACTCCGCCGGGAAGCGCACCGCTCACGGTTGCGGACTCGTCGTCGACGCGGATGCCGTCGACCGACACCCCGCCCTGCGTGATCGCACGCCGGGCCTCGCTGAGACTGGACACCAGACCAGTCGTCACGAGAGCCTCGACCACCGGAGTCCCCGAAGGCACGGTGGCGTTCGGCAGCTCCTCCAGCGCGGTCCGCAGCGTCGAGGCGTCGAGAGCGGTCAGGTCACCCTGTCCGAACAGCGCCTCGGATGCCGCGATCACGGCGGCGGCAGAATCGATGCCGTGAACCGTGGCGACGACCTCGAGCGCGAGACGCTTCTGCGCCGCACGGCGGAACGGCTCGGACTCCACGAGCGCCGCGTACTCCTCGATCTCGGCGCGGCTGAGGAAGGTGAAGACCTTCAGCCGGTCGATGACGTCGGCGTCCGCGGTGCTGAGCCAGAACTGGTACATCCGGTAGGGGCTGCACATCTCGGCGTCCAGCCAGATCGCGTTGCCCTCGCTCTTGCCGAACTTCGTGCCGTCGCTGTTCGTGATCAGCGGGGTGCCGATCGCGTGCACCGAAGCGCCCTCGACGCGGTGGATGAGGTCGGTTCCGCTGGTGAGGTTGCCCCACTGGTCGCTGCCGCCGGTCTGCAGCACGCAGTCGTACTGGCGGAAGAGCTCCAGGAAGTCCATTCCCTGCAGGATCTGGTAGCTGAACTCGGTGTAGCTGATGCCGGCGTCGGAGTTCAGGCGCGCGGCGACCGCGTCCTTCTTCAGCATGGTGCCGACGCGGTAGTGCTTGCCGATCTCGCGCAGGAAGTCGATCGCCGACATCGGCGCCGTCCAGTCGAGGTTGTTGACGATGCGTGCGGCGTTGTCGCCCTCGAAGCTGAGGTAGCGCTCGACCTGGGTGCGCAGGCGCCCGACCCACTCGACCACGGTCTCGCGCGTGTTCAGCGTGCGCTCGGCGGTCGGTCGCGGATCTCCGATGAGGCCGGTCGAGCCGCCGACGAGGCCGAGGGGCTTGTGGCCGGCGAGCTGGATGCGACGCAGCGTGAGCAGCTGCACGAGGTTGCCCAGGTGCAGGCTCGGAGCGGTCGGATCGAACCCGCAGTAGTACGTGATGGGGTCTCCCGCGAGCAGGGCGCGCAGCGCCTCCTGGTCGGTGGACACGTGGACGAGGCCACGCCACACGAGTTCGTCCCACACGTTGTCGAACGTGGGATCGATCGCGGGCGCCGCAGTCGTCAGAGCGGGATCAGACACGCGATCAAGGCTATCAGCGGTGAACCGCTCAGCTGTGCGCGGCCCACCAGACGAGGAACGCCGCTCCCAGCCCGATCACCCAGCTGACGAGGCTTCCGACGAGGAAGTACTCCGCCCTGGCTCCGGTCTCGCCGTCGCGCGAGATCTCCGGGAAGCGCACGATGCCCTTAGCCGCGAGCATCGCCGCCAGGATCGGGTACGCCGATGCGAGGGTGAGGATCATCACGAGCGTGCGCTCCAGCGGTCCGATCAGCCGCCCGCCTTTGAACCCGCCGCGCGGATCAGCAGGAGCGGCTGCGCTCTTCGCCGCCGCATCGTCCGACGACTCAGCGCCCGACGACTCTGCCTCCGACGACTCTGCGCCCGACGCCTCGGCCTCCGCGACGGGGGTCGCCGAGTCCGACGGCGCGGTGACGACCGCCACCGGATCGGCCGGACGCCAGGTGTGCTCGCCGTCGAGTGCGGCGCGCACCACGAGGTTCGCGGATTCGAGCAGGAAGACTCCGGCGCCCAGCGTGAGCACCGCCAGGTCGAAGGACACGTCGCCGAACGGCGAACGCAGACTCCAGACTCCGCCGATGAGACCGGCGTCGGTGCGGGCTCCCC
Organism: Microbacterium sp. MYb72; assembly: GCF_002979415.1. Classification (GTDB taxonomy): domain Bacteria; phylum Actinomycetota; class Actinomycetes; order Actinomycetales; family Microbacteriaceae; genus Microbacterium; species Microbacterium natoriense. The sequence continues at coordinate 178,323 of NZ_PCOT01000001.1, forward strand.
ACCACACCACCGCGCCGACGCTGAGGACGCCGAGGAGGACCGCAGGCCAGAATCCCAGGGGCGCCGGTCGATCGTCTGGCATGCACCACACCCACAGAGCGCCCACGACGAGCGCTGCGATCATCGGCAGCAGGGCGTCGCTCACGCTGCCGAGCAGGAGCAGGATCACCACCACGGAGAGATAGCCGATCCACCGGCGAGGCGCGAACTGCCGCACGAGGTCGGCGGCGCCGACGGCCAGCAGGACGAATCCGGCGGCGATCATGCGAGCTCCCCTCTGAGCGCGGCCAGTCCCTCGACGATCGCGGCGGCTCCCGCGGTGCGCAGCGCCTTCGAGATGCTCGGCTGGGAGATGCCCTCCTCGGCGGCGAGCTCCTGCTGCGACCGTCCGATGATGCGTCCGTAGGTCAGACGCCGTTCGCGCTCGTTCATGGCGCCCACCAGCTCGTCCCTGACGAGGAGGTAGGCGTTGGACGCCGCGATCGTGGTCTCCATGACCTCATCCTGCCCGGGGGCTCCGACAATCCACGTGCGCGTGCGCGGCACGGCGCGGCCTTCCCTCGCGTGCACGGTCTCGATCGCCGCGCGCGCGGCGTACCACCCCGGTCCGTCTGCGAGCTCGCCGTGCACGGATGCGACGGGACGCACCTCCCCCACGCCGATCCCGAACCGGAACGCGATGCCGTCCGGCAGCCGGAGCTGGATCATCAGGAGCGAGATCAGCGCGTCTCCGAGGTCGCTGTAGACGCCCTGCTGCTCGTCTCCCACCGTGGGAGTCAGCGGTTGCGCGGCCAGCGGGAGGTCGGCCTCGACCTGCGCGATCGTCCGGTCGAGCACGTGCTGCGCGGCCGTGCGATCATCGAGCCTGCGGGAGCCGACGATGTCGGCGAGTACGGCGATGACCATCGGATAACCGTATCACGAATAACTCTGTACTTATGCGTTATTTAGTTATATCTTGAGGATATGCCTGAATCGCACATCATCCCCTGGTCCGACGGCTCGTGGACCCATGCCCCCTTCGCCCAGTCGACGGCCGCATCCGACGAAACCCACCTCGACGTCACGGCCGTCGAGGGCAGCGACGCCTGGCGACGCACCGCCTACGGCTTCGTGCACGACAGCGAGCACGCGCTTCTCGCGCCCCTCGCCGTCGGCGAGGCCATGGACGTGTCGTTCCAGGCTCCGTGGGACGGTCAGTTCGACCAGGCCGGTGTCTTCGCGAAGATCGACGACGAGCACTGGATCAAGGCGGGGATCGAGTACGCCGACGACCACCTCGGACTCGGCGCCGTCGTCACCGACGTCGGCTCCGACTGGTCGGTGGGCCACGTCGACGACTGGCACGGAAGCGAGATCACCGTGCGCGTGAGCCGCTGGCCGGATGCCGTGATCGTGCGGGCTCGCGCCGACGACGGCGACTGGCGCCTGGTGCGGGTCGCGCCGTTCGACGGAGACGCCGCGGCATCCGCCGGTCCGTTCCTCGCCGCCCCCATGCGCTCCGGGCTCACCGTGCGATTCACGCGCTGGGTGCGATCCGCGGCGGACGCGACCCTGCACTGAGCCGGATCCGCCGCGGCAGGACTACAGCCCGAGAGCGTGCGCCGCTGCCTGTGCCCGTGCGACGAGCTCGGCGCGCTGCTCCGCGACGCGCACGGGGGCGGTGCCACCGGCGCCCGTGCGCGAGGCGACGGATCCCTCGATCGTCAGCACCTCGCGCACCTCGGGCGCCAGGTGCGCGGACACCGAGAGCAGCAGCTCGTCGGAGGCGTCTTCGAGGCCGATCCCCCGGTCCTCGCAGGCGCGGACGAGCGCACCGGAGATCTCGTGCGCGTCACGGAAGGGCACGCGGCGCTTGACCAGCCACTCCGCGACGTCCGTCGCGAGGGAGAAGCCCTGCGGGGCGAGCGCGGCCATCCGCTGCGTGTCGAACTGCAGCGTCGCGACCATGCCGGCGAACGCGGGCAGCACGACCTCCAGCGTCTGCACGGAGTCGAAGACCGGCTCCTTGTCCTCCTGCAGGTCGCGGTTGTACGCCAGGGGCAGCCCCTTGAGGGTCGCCATGAGACCCGAGAGGTTGCCGATCAACCGGCCCGACTTGCCTCTGGCCAGCTCGGCGATGTCGGGGTTCTTCTTCTGCGGCATGATGCTCGACCCGGTCGAGTAGCCGTCGTGCAGCGTGACGAACCCGAACTCGCGCGTGTTCCAGAGGATGATCTCCTCGGCGAGGCGCGACAGGTCGACGCCCGTCATGGCCGTGATGAAGGCGAACTCCGCCACCACGTCACGCGCGGATGTGCCGTCGAGGGAGTTCTCGGCGGGACGGTCGAGTCCGAGTTCCGTCGCGACGAGCGCCGGGTCGAGGCCCAGGGTCGAACCCGCGAGCGCTCCGCCGCCGTACGGCGAGACGCCGGCGCGGCGACGCCAGTCGACGAGCCGCTCGAGCTCTCGCACCAGAGGCCAGCCGTGCGCCTGCAGGTGGTGGGCGAGGAGCACGGGCTGCGCGTGCTGCAGATGGGTGCGACCGGGGAGGATCGCATCGGGGTGCGCCTCGGCCTGGGCGACGAGCGCGTCGATCACGCGGAGGATGTCACGGGCGATCACCCGGGCGTGGTCGATCAGGTACATGCGCACGAGCGTCGCGATCTGGTCGTTCCGGCTGCGACCCGCGCGCAGGCGTCCGCCCAGCTCGGGCCCGAGCTCGGCGATCAGGGCCTGTTCCAGGGCGCCGTGCACGTCCTCGTCCGTCGGCTGCGGCCGCAGCGAGCCGTCCGCGACCTTGCGGGCCACGGCATCCAGTCCCTCGTGCATCCGCGTCGCCTCATCGGCTTCGAGGTACCCTGCGGCCTCGAGGGCCGTCGCATGCGCATGGGATCCGGCGATGTCGTACGGCGCGAGGATCCAGTCGAAGTGCGTCGAGCGGCTCAGCTCGACGAGCTCGGGAGAGGGACCGCTCGCGAAACGCGCTCCCCATAGGGCACCCTCGTTCGTGCCCTCGTTCTTGTCCGCGCCCATCAGGCGGCCTCCTCGTTCTTGCGGAGCAGCCAGACCAGCAGCGCCTTCTGCGCGTGCAGGCGGTTCTCGGCCTCGTCCCACACGACGCTCTGCGGGCCGTCGATGACCTCGGAGTCGACTTCGTAGCCGCGGTCGGCGGGGAGGCAGTGGATGAAGATCGCCTCGGAGTCGGCGATCGTCATCGTCTCCGGCATCACCTTGTAGCCCCCGAGATCGCGGATGCGCGCGAGCTTCTCCTCCTCCTTGCCCATCGACACCCACGTGTCGGTGACGACCACGTCGGCGCCGGCCGCCGCCTCCACCGGGTCCGTGTAGAGCGTGATCGAGCCGCCGGTCTCGGCGGCACGGCGGTCGGCGGCCTCGACGACGTCGGCGCGCGGCGCGTAGTCGGCCGGCGAGGCGATGCGCACGTGCATGCCCGCCGTGACGCACGCGAGCGCGTAGGAGTGCGCCATGTTGCTCTGCCCGTCGCCGAAGAACGTGAGGGTGAGACCCTTCAGATCGCCCTTGTGCTCGCGGATCGTGAGGAGGTCGGCGAGCAGCTGGCAGGGGTGAAAGTCGTCGGAGAGCGCGTTGACCACGGGCACGCGGGTGCCGTTCGCCATCTCCTCGAGACCGGCCTGGGCGTAGGTGCGCCAGACGATCGCCGCGACCTGGCGCTCCAGCACCCGTGCGGTGTCGGAGGGCGTCTCCTTGCCGCCGAGCTGGCTGTTGGCCGTCGAGATGATCAGCGGGGAGCCGCCGAGATCCGCGATGCCGACCGCGAAGGACACGCGAGTGCGGGTGGACGACTTGTCGAAGATCACCGCGACGGTCTGCGGACCGGCGAGGCTCTTGTCCGCCCAGCGGTCCTTCTTCAGCTCCAGCGCGAGATCGAGGATCTCCGCCTGCTCGGCGGGGGTGAGGTCGTCGTCACGCAGCAGGTGGCGGGTCATGCGGGGGCCTTTCCGGAGTCGGTGAGGGATGCCTGGACATCGGCGAGGGATGCCGTGAACAACTCGCGGAACTCGGCGAGCTCGGCGGCGCCGATGGTGAGCGCCGGCGCGATGCGCACGGTCTCGGGGTTGGCGGCGTTCACGATGAGACCGCGCTCCTGGGCCGCGGCGACCACGGCGCCGGCGACGGGAGCGGTCAGCGCGACGCCGATGAGGAGACCGCGACCGCGGACGCCCTCGATCAGCGGGGAGTCGATGGCCTCGATGAGATCGCGCAGCTCAGCGCCGCGCAGCGCGGCGTTCTCGACGAGACCCGCGTCCTCGATCTCGGCGAGGACGGCGTCGGCCACGGCCGTCGCCAGAGGGTTGCCGCCGAACGTCGAGCCGTGCGAACCGGGTGTGAAGAGCGCGCTCGCGGCCCCGTAGGTGACGAGGGCGCCGATCGGGAAGCCGCCGCCGATCCCCTTCGCGAGGGTGATCGCATCGGGGGTGATGCCCTCGTGGTTGAAGCCGAACCAGGCTCCGGTGCGCCCGGCGCCGGTCTGGATCTCGTCCACGATGAGCAGCGCGCCGTGCTTCAGGGTGAGCGAGCGCGCTGCGGCGAGGTACCCATCGGGCAGCTCGACCACTCCGGCCTCTCCCTGGATGGGCTCGACGATGACCGCGGCGACGCGGTCGTCGATCGCGGCCTCGAGCGCCTCGATCGTCGCCGGGATGTGCTCGACACCACCGGGCATCGGCTCGAACGGGGCGCGCATCGACTCCTTCGCCGTCATGGCGAGGGAGCCCATCGTGCGCCCGTGGAAGCCGTTCTCCAGCGCGATGATGCGCGGCTTCTCCGCTCCGCCGTGCAGACGGGCGAGCTTGAACGCCGCCTCGTTGGCCTCGGCGCCGGAGTTCGAGAAGAACACGCGGCCGTCGAGGCCCGCGCCTGCGAGCCGCTTCAGGCGCGCGGCGAGGGCGAGCTGCGACGGCGTGGCGAAGTAGTTCGACACGTGAGCGAGGGTCGCCGCCTGGCGGGACACGGCCTCGACGAACACGGGGTGCGCGTGGCCGAGGGAGGTCACCGCGATGCCCGCGAGGAAGTCCAGCAGGCGCTTGCCCTCGGAGTCCCACAGATACGAGCCCTCGCCGCGCGTGAGCATGGCGAGGCGGGGCCCCGCGTTGAGGACCAGATCGCTCGCCGCGTCATCCTGCCAGTTGCTCATGCCGTCGTCCCTGCGCTTCCCATGACCACTTCTGTTCCGATTCCCTTGCTGGTGAAGAGTTCGACGAGCACCGAGTGCGGCACCCGTCCGTCGATGATCGCCGCGGCGTCGACGCCGCCCTCGACCGCGTCCAGGCAGGCCCTCATCTTCGGGATCATCCCGGACTCCAGGCTCGGCAGCATCTCGACGAGTGCGTCCGATGTGAGGTGCGAGACGAGGGAGTCCCTGTTGGGCCAGTCGGCGTAGAGCCCCGGCACGTCGGTGAGGATGACGAGCTTGCGCGCCCCGAGCGCCACCGCGAGGGCGGCGGCGGCGGCATCCGCGTTGACGTTGAGCGACTGCCCGGGGTGGTCCAGATCGGGCGCGATCGACGATACGACCGGCACTCGCCCCGCGGCCAGGTGATCGAGCACGGGGGTCGGATCGACCTCGACGACATCGCCCACGCGACCCAGATCGACCTCCTCCCCCTCGATGATGACGCCGCGACGACGCCCGCCGAACAGACCCGCGTCCTCGCCGCTGAGACCGGTGGCGATCGGGCCGTGCGAGTTGATCTTCGACACCAGCTGCGGGTTGACCTGGCCGGTGAGGACCATCCGCACGACGCTGATCGCCTCGGTGGTGGTGACCCGGTAGCCGCCCTTGAACTCGCTCGGGATGTCGAGACGATCGAGCATGTTCGAGATCTGCGGACCCCCGCCGTGCACGACGACGGGCTGCACGCCGACGTAGCGCAGGTACGCGATGTCCTGGGCAAACGCCTCCTGCAGCTCGTCGGAGACCATGGCGTTGCCGCCGTACTTGACGACGACGATCTGGTCGCGGAACTTCTTCAGCCACGGGAGGGATTCGATGAGGGTCTCAGCCTTGACCGCGGCGATCTCGGCCGGGGTGTCCTGGATGTCGGTCATGAGGCGTAGGCGCTGTTCTCGTGGACGTACTCGTGGGTGAGATCGTTCGTGAGGATGGATGCCGTGACCTCGCCGACCTTGAGGTCGATGACGAGGTGGGTGGCCCGAGGGGTCAGGTCGACCTCGTCGCGGGGACGGTCGGGGCCGCCCTCGCTGCACACGCGGACGCCGTTCATCCACACGTCGACGTCGTAGGGGTCGAACTGCGCCGCCGTCGTGCCGATCGCGGCGAGCACGCGCCCCCAGTTCGGGTCGTTGCCGAAGATCGCCGCCTTGAAGAGGTTGTTGCGCGCGACGGAGCGGCCGACCTCGACGGCATCCTTCTCGGATGCGGCATGCTGCACCTCGATCGTGATGTCGTGGCTCGCGCCCTCGGCATCGCCCTGCAGCTTGACGGCGAGCTCCTGGCAGACCTCGGAGAGCGCGGCGGCGAAGTCGTCGAGGTCGGGGGCCACCTCGGACGCCCCGTTGGCGAGCAGCGTCACCTGGTCGTTGGTCGACATGCAGCCGTCGGAGTCGAGACGGTCGAACGTCTGACCCGTCGCCCGACGGAGCGCCTCATCGGCCTCGAGCGGTTCGAGGACGGCATCGGTGGTGAGCACCACGAGCATGGTGGCGAGACCGGGCGCGAGCATCCCCGCGCCCTTCGCCATGCCGCCGATAGTCCAGCCGTCGCGGCGCACCACCGCGGTCTTGGCGACCGTGTCCGTGGTCATGATGGCCTGGGCGGCGGCGTCCCCTCCCTCGGAGGAGAGTTCGGCGATCGCCTGCGCGGTGCCGGCGAGGACCCTCGAGCGGAAGACCTCGTCACCGGTGCCGATGAGCCCGGTGGAGCACACGAGCACATCCCCCGCGCTGACGCCGAGGAGCTCGGCCGCCTTCTCGGCGGTCTGATGCGTGGTCTGGAAGCCGAAGCTGCCGGTGAAGCAGTTCGCCCCACCCGAGTTCAGCACGACGGCCTCGACGACGCGGTCGGCCACGGCCTGCTGCGACCAGATGATGGGGTTGGCCTTGGCGCGGTTGCTCGTGAAGACGGCCGCTCCGACCTTGCGCGGGCCGCGGTTGACGACCACGGCGACGTCAGGCTTTCCCGTGCTCTTGAGGCCTGCGGCGACGCCGGCCGCCTCGAATCCTGCAGGTGCGGTGACACTCACGGTGCGACTCCGTTCACGGAGAGGGCGCGTTCTTCGGGGAGACCGAGCGCGATGTTCATGGACTGGATGGCGGCACCGGCGGTGCCCTTGACGAGGTTGTCGACCGCGGTGACGACGGTGACGCGGTTCGCGGCGCGGTCGATCGCGAGTCCGATCAGCGCGGTGTTCGCCCCGAGCACGTCGGCCGTGCGCGGGAACTGCCCCTCGGGGAGAAGCTGGACGAAGGTCTCCCCCGCATAGGCGTTCTCCCATGCGTCGCGGATCTGCGCGTCGGTGACGCCCTCGGCGATCGGAGCGGTGGAGGTGGCGAGGATGCCGCGTGACATCGGGACGAGCACGGGCGTGAAGGAGATGCGGATGCCGTCGGCCTCTGCCCCGGACGCCGCGGCGAGCGCCTGCCTGATCTCCGGGATGTGGCGGTGCGTGCCGCCCACCGCGTAGGGGTTGGCGGTGCCGAGGATCTCGCTGCCGAGGAGGTTCGTCTTGAGGCTCTTGCCCGCGCCTGAGGGGCCGACCGCGAGCACGGAGACGATGTCGCCGGGATCGATCACTCCCGCGGCGACGCCGGGCGCCAGGCTGAGGCTCACGGTCGAGGCGTTGCACCCCGGTGCCGCGATGCGCGTGGCGCCGCGCAGGTTCGCCCGCTGCTTCCCCCCGCCGACGGGCAGCTCGGGAACACCGTACGCCCACGGCTCGTGGAAGTCGCCGCCGTAGAAGGCGTCCCACGACTCCTTCGAGGTGAGCCGGTGGTCGGCGCCCGCGTCGATCACGAGCGGCACCGAGCCGAGCGCGTCGGTGTACTGCCCAGACTGCCCGTGCGGCAGGGCAAGGAACACGATGTCGTGCCCTGCCAGGATCTCGGGTGTCGTGTCCTGCAGCGTGAGATGGGCGAGCGAGCGCAGGTGGGGCTGATGCTGGATCAGCGGCTGCCCTGCGTTCGAGTGTGCGGTGACGGTGCGGATCTCGATGTCGGGATGGGCGGCCAGGAGGCGCAGAATCTCGCCGCCTGCGTAGCCGGATGCGCCGGAGACGGCGACGGAGTACGTCATGCTTCTACCTTAACGGTGGGAGGGTCGGAGGCCTGAGCGGCGACACCGGCACTCGACCGCCGTGCGTGCACAGGCAGGAGCGCGGGGTCGCCTAGAGTCGGCGGCCGCCGCGGCGTCGGCGCACAGCGATGACGCTCGGAGTGAGCGTCAGAGAAGCGGTGGCGGCCGAAGGCATGTCGCGACAGTAGCGCGAGCGCCGCGGCATCCGCAAATCCTGCGCGTCACATGCCCTGCGGGATCGGCGCGGCGAAGAAGGCGAGCTCGTGCGCGCTCGCGATCTCGAAGGCGCGGAGCATCCTCTCTCTGCGCGAGGGCGACGATGCCGCCGCGGCCCGCGACACGTACGCGATCGCCGTCTCCGTCGCGGCTTCGAAACCGGGGTCGGCGTAGGTTACGAGCCAGGACGCGTACGGATGCCGTGGATCGCGGGCGTACTCCCCGAACTCCCCCGCGTGCAGACGCCGACCGAGGTCGGTGTAGAGCCAGAAGCAGGGCAGGATCGCCGCGATGAGCTCGGCATAGTCGCCCCCGAAGGCGACCGAGCGCAGGTGGTCGAGGTAGGCCGTCGTGGTCGGGGCGGGCGCGGCGGCGAATGTCTCCTGGCCGACGCCCGTCGCGGGGGTCAGCCAGGAGGCGTGCAGCTCGAGCTCTCCGACGATCGCCCCGTGTGCGGACTCCGCCCAGAACGCCTGCTCCGCCGACGACGGCGCCAGGCGGGACGCCTCCGCCAGCACTCTGGCGTACTCCCGCAGGTACAGCGCGTCCTGCGCGAGGTAGAACACGAAGGCATCGCGATCCAGCGTGCCGTCGGCGAGGGCACGGATGAGCGGGAGCTCGTCGATGCCGGAACGGATGTCGGAGATGCCCTCCCACCAGTCCGCGCGGACCTCACCGGGGGTGGGTCGGGTGTCGAGACCACCGCGGGACCAGAGGCCTGCGAAGTGGTGCACCGGGCCGTGTCCGCGTCCGACACGGAGCTCATGGCTCTCACGCAGCGCCTCCCGCAGCCAGGTGCGCGCTCCGGCGACGGCATCCGCCGGGCTCTCCCCCCGCGCGAGCAGCGTAGCCAGCGCGGAGGACAGTGAGCAGCCGGTGCCGTGCGTGTGCGGGGTGTCGATGCGGGCGCCGGAGAACTCGCGCCGCACCCCGGCGCCGATCAGCGCGTCTGGGGTCTCCGCACCGGTGAGGTGCCCGCCCTTGACGAGCACCTGGGCGCCGATCTCGGCCGACAGCTCCTCCGCCGCGGCGAGTGCCTCCTCCCAACCTGTGATCCGACGGGAGGTGAGCACGGCGAGCTCGGTGAGATTGGGGGTGACGACGTCGGCACGGCTCAGCAGTCCGCGCAGCGCGTGCTCGGCCGCCGCGTCGAGCAGGCGGTCCCCGCTGGTGGCGACCATGACGGGATCGATCACGACGATCGGCGGGCGCACCCTGTCGAGCCAGTCAGCCACGGCGCCGATGACCTCCGCGTCGGCGAGCATGCCGATCTTCACGGCGTCCACGACGATGTCGGCGGAGATCGCGTCGAGCTGCGCGCGCAGGAACTCCGTCGGCGGCACGTGCACGGCGCTGACGCCCTGCGTGTTCTGCGCGGTGAGAGCGGTGAGGACGGCCATGCCGTATCCCCCGTTCGCCGCGATCGACTTCAGGTCGGCCTGGATGCCCGCCCCTCCCGACGGGTCGCTGCCGGCGATGCTGAGCACACGCGGCACCCCCGCTGCACGCCAGCGGCGGAGGAATCCTCGCGCCGCCGCTGCCGGATCATCGGCGGCGCACAGGGCCGACACGACCGCGAGACCGGCGGCGCCCGCCTCGCGCAGCGCCTCGGCGTCGTCGATGCCGACGCCGCCGATCGCCACGCACGGCAGCGGAGAGGCCGCAGCCACCGCCGCGAAGCCCTCGATGCCGAGTGCAGGCGGATGGTCGGGCTTGGTGCTGGTCGGTCGGATGACGCCGACGCCGAGGTAGTCCACTGTGCCCTCCGGCAGCTCTCCGAGTGCGGCGAGGTGCTCAGTGCTGTTCGCGGTGAGACCGATCAGGGCGTCGGGGCCGAGTGCGGCACGGGCGCGCAGCACCGAGGAGTCCCCCTGTCCGAGGTGCACGCCGTCGACGCGGGCGCCCGCGGCACGAGCGGCGAGCGCGGCGTCGAGACGGTCGTTCACGACGAGGAGCGCTCGACCGTCGATCACCCGGGAGAGCTCGACGAGCTGCGCGGTCGTCTCGGCATCCGTCGCCCGCTTGTCGCGCAGCTGCACGAGGCGCACTCCCCCGTCGACGGCCATCCGCACGGTCTCCACGACACCGCGTTCTCCGCACAGCCCCGGATCGGTGACGAGGTACAGAGAGAGGTCGGCGATCACAGCGCGCCGCCCTCGACGCGCGCCGCTCCGGCGAGATCGGCAGGATGCACGGCGGCGAGCGCATCGAGCAGTGCGACCGCGAAGCTGCCCGGGCCTGCGGATGCCGCAGCGGCGCGCTCGGCGGCGATCGTGTAGACGAGGCTGGCCGAGGCGACCGCCGTGAGCGCATCGGCTCCCGTGGTCCGTGCGGCCCCGAGGAACGCAGCCATGACGGCGCCGAGAGCGCAGCCGCCTCCCGTGACCCTGGTGAGCAGCTCGTGTCCGTTCGCGAGCCGCAGCACGCGCTCCCCGTCGGTGATCAGGTCCACCGGACCCGACACCGCGACGATGCTGCCGAGGCGCGAGGAGAGCGCGACCGCGGCGTCGGCGGCGGCATCCGTGGTGTCAGTGGCGTCGACCCCTCGACCGCCTGCGCTGAGTCCGGCCAGCGCCAGGATCTCCGAGGCGTTGCCGCGGATGGCCGTCGGGCGCAGCGCCACGAGCTCCTGCGCCAGCGCCGTGCGCACCGGGAGCGCGCCGATGGCGACGGGGTCGAGCACCCAGGGCGTGCCGGATGCCGCGGCTCCGGCCGCCGCCTCCAGGCTCGCCGCCCGCTGCTCGGGGTTCGGCGTGCCGAGATTCACGAGCAGACCGGAGGCGATGCCGGCGAACATCCCGGCCTCGCCGACGATGTCGACCATCGCGGGGGCCGCGCCGACGGCGAGGAGCACGTTGGCTGTGAACCCGGTGACGACGGCGTTGGTGATGCAGTGCGTGAGAGGAGGCGCCTCTCGCAGCACCCCCAGCAGCGTGGCGGCCTCGGAGACGAGGTCGGAGGCGGATGCAGGACGCAGAAGATCGCTCATGCGACATTCCCTTCGCTAGTGCTAACTAGATCAGGTTCGACGGGTCTGTTCTCAGCCGCGGATGCGGCACCCCGTGTCACTGCTCGCAGTCTAGCGAAGAGCGCGGATCACCCGAGCTCGGCGAGAAGCTCCAGCTCCTGGGTCCGGGTGAGCCCCGCGCGCCGCTCGCGGTCGACGCCGCGTGCTCGTTCGTCCGCGAGAACCGCGTCCACGGTGTCCCCGAGCGGACGCAGGGTCCCGCCGTCGGAACGATAGGCGGCGTTCGAGCGCGTCATGAAACCGGTCATCTCCGCCGGCAGCCACAGCGGCAGCGAGCGCTCCCCCATCCAGTACTCGACGCCGTGCTCCACGAGCCATCCCTCGTCGGCGGACACCGTGTCGCCGTCGTGCCCCGCCACCGCGCGGAACAGTGCGAGCACCTCGCCGAGCGCATGCTCGTCGCCGATCGTGTTCACCGCACCGGTCGACGCCGTGGCGGCCACGTACGCCGCGAGATCATCGACGTCGATCACCTGCGTCGTGCGCCCCTCCGTTGGCGGCAGCAGCACCGTCCCGTCGCCCGCGCGGTCGAACGCCGCGGCCCAGTATCCGAAGCGATCGCTGGGGTCGCCCGCGCCGACGATGAGTCCGGGTCGCACGATGAGCGCCCGGTCTGCGAGCGTGCGCACCGCGTCCTCCGCCGCGACCTTCTGCGGACCGTACTCGTACTCATCCCCCGGTGCCGCGGCGATGTGCAGCGGAGCGGACTCGTCGGCGCCGACCGTGACGTCGTCGGAGTAGGCGGACATCGACGAGACGTACGTCCAGCGTGCGGCTCTGTCTCCGAGCGCCGCGACGGCGGCGACGACATGGTCGGCACGGGAGGAGATGTCGATCACACGGTCCCAGTCACGCACGGCCGCCTCCGCGTACGCGTCGGGATCATCCCGGTCCGCCCGCACGAGAGCAGCCCCGCTCGGCGCCGTGCGTGCACCACGGGCGAGGCACGTGACCTCGACGCCGTCGTCGATCAGCCGTCGCGCGATGCGACCGGAGAGCCAGCCGGTTCCGCCGAGGATCAGAGCAATCGTCATGCGTCCATGTCATCAGCATCCGCTTCCGCACGGAAGCCCGTTCCGCCCAGAGCAGAGCACCGACACCGCGGCGGAGCCGACCTCAAGGGCGCCGCAGCTCCTCCAGTCCGCGAAGCTCGGGGAGGGTCCACGTCGGGTCGGGGCGCCATGCGACCCACTCCGGGTCGAAGGGCCAGTCGCCGTCGTGGAAGGACTGGATCGCGGCATCCGCATGCCTCTCGATCTGCGCGGCCTGCTCGCGGGTGAGGCGACCCTGCACGATCGCCGCGGCGACCTCGTCTTCGTCCTTGAGATGAACCGTGCGGTCCGCCGCGATCCAGACGTCGAGGATGTGATCCGAGGAGTAGGTGTCGCGGTCGGTGCGCAGGTGGGCGTTCTCCAGGTTCACGTACCAGCCGTCGAAGCGCCAGTCGCCGTCATCCGCGTGCGTCCAGAACAGGCACACCGACCAGGGTGCTCCGGCCGGAGCGATGCGCAGGCTGCCGCCGCCCCACCATGCCTCGACGATCCTCGTGCGGCCGTCGAGCCAGCGCCGCTCCAGCGGGATCGAGCGCACGCGCTCGCCCGTGACCGTGCCCTGGGCCTCCTGCAGCGTGCCGGAGGCGAGCCAGGCCACGAGACCGCGCTCATCGTCGCGCACGACGCGCATGGGGCTGATCGTCGAGGGATCTCCCGGCTGCCAGCCGGGCGCGCGGTAGTGCCAGTCGATCTGTTCTCCCGGTATGAGGAACGGACCGTCGCCGAGCGGACGGGCGCCCTCGGGAACGGCCGCCGGGGTGCTGTGCGGGAGGATGCTCATCCCGACACGCTACCCCGGCGCCGTGCCGGAACCTGGCTCAGTCGCGCAGCGCGGCGCCGAACCGCTCCGCCGCGACCGCGACCCCGGCGAGCTTGGCCTCCGTGGCCTCCGCCGCGGTCAGCGTGCGGTCGTCGGCGCGGAAGCGCAGTGCGAACGTGAGGCTCTTGGACCCCTCGGGAACGCCCTCGCCGCGGTAGTCGTCGACCAGTCGCAGGGACTCGAGCATGGGCCCCGCCCCCTCGATGAGAGCGGCACGGACGTCCCCAGCGGGGACCTCCGCGGGCACCGTGAGCGACACGTCCTGCGTCGCCGCGGGGAAGGTCGACAGCGAGGCCGCGACCGTCCCTCCCCCGGCGAGCGAGAGGATGCCGTCGAGATCGAGCTCGAGCACCGTCGCGCGACCGGGCAGATCGGCGTCCTCGGAGACCGCCGGGTGCAGCTCGCCGACGTAGCCGACCTCCGCATCCCCGATGCGGAGCGCACCGGCACGGCCGGGGTGGAGCGCGGCGCGCTGCGTCTGCACCACGTCGATCTCGACGCCCGCCGCCGCGGCGATGACGCGCACGGCGTCGAGGGCCTCGGAGAGACCGGCCGCCTCGGCCGCTCGGCCCGGCTGGCGCGCCGACACGTTGCCCGTGAACAGCGCCGCGACGTGACGGTGCTGCGGCGGGATCGACGCGTTCAGCTCTGCGAGCGTCTCGTCCGACGGACGCACGCCGAGCGGCGGCACCTCGTCGGTGCCGTAGACGACGCCGGGTTCGGGCAGGAAGACGACGCCGGTCTCGAAGATCGCGAGGTCAGTGAAGCCGCGCGAGATGTTGCGATGCGCGATCTGCAGGAGACCGGGGATCAGCGAGCGCCGCAGGTACGGCGTCTGGCCGTCGAGGGCGTTCGCCAGGCGGATGCTGGGCAGGTGCTCGCCCGCGGCGGAGCCGTGCAGATCGTTCTGCGCCTCGTTCGTGAACGGGAACGCGGACGTCTCGACGAGTCCTGCGGACGCGAGCGCGTTCGCGACCCGACGGCGACCCTGCTGGTGCGCGGTGAGTCCGCGGCCGGAGGGCGGCGTGGGCAGCACCGACGGGATGCGGTCGAGCCCGTGGATGCGCGCGACCTCCTCGGCCAGCGTCCACTTGTCCGTGAGGTCGGGACGCCAGGTGGGCGGGATGACCGTCCAGCCGGCGTCGGTCGCGGTGACCTCGGCGCCGATCGTCTCGAGCGCGCCCGAGATCTCGGCATCCGTGTAGTCCACGCCGATGAGCCCCTCGACGAAGCCCGTGGGCAGCTCGATGTCGCCGACGAAGACCTCGGCGAACAGCGCGCCGCCCTCCTCGGTGAGCGTGCCGCCGGCGAGCTCGACCATGAGGTCGGCGGCGCGACGGGCCGCGACGAACGGGATCAGCGGGTCGACGCCTCGCTCGAAGCGCTTGGAGGCCTCGCTGGGCAGCTTGTGACGACGTGCCGAGCGCGCGATCGTGACCGGGTCGAACGTCGCCGCCTCGATGAGGACGTTGCGCGTGGTCTCCGTCATCTCGGTCGTGCCGCCGCCCATGACCCCGGCGATGCCGATGGGGCCCGAGTCGTCGGTGATCAGCAGGTCAGAGGCGTCGAGCGTGCGCTCCTGGCCGTCGAGCGTCGTGATCTTCTCGCCCGCGGAGGCGCGGCGCACGGTGATGCCGCCGCTCAGGGCGTCGAGGTCGTAGCCGTGGAGGGGCTGGCCGAGCTCGAGCATCACGTAGTTCGTGATGTCGATGAGCACGCCGAGGGAGCGCATGCCGGCGAGGGTCAGACGCGCGATCATCCAGGGCGGCGTCGGACGCGACGGGTCGACCCCGCGCACCACGCGGGTGACGAACTCGCTCGCGCCGACGCGTCCGCGCACGGGGGCCTGGTCGTCGACGATCGCGGTGTGACCGGTGCCCGGCTGAAGCTCGGCGAAGTCGCGCTCGGCGGGGTCGCGGAACTCCGCCCCCGTCGCGTGCGAGTACTCGCGAGCCACTCCGCGGAGCGAGAAGGCGTAGCCGCGGTCGGGGGTGACGTTGATGTCGACGGCGACGTCGTCGAGGCCGAGGAGCGCGATCGCGTCGGCGCCGACGGGCGCATCGATGCCGAGGTCGGAGAGCACGACGATGCCGTTGTGCTCATCCCCCAGGCCGAGCTCGCGCGCCGACGCGATCATGCCGTCGGACACGTGTCCGTAGGTCTTGCGCGCCGCGATCGGGAACGGACCGGGCAGCACGGCACCGGGCAGGGTCACGACGACCTTGTCGCCGGCGACGAAGTTGTGCGCACCGCAGACGATCCCGCGGATGCCGCCGTTCGCCTCGCCCACGTCGACCTGGCACCAGTTGATCGTCTTGCCGTTCGACTGCGGCTCGCCCTCGAGCGAGACGACCTGTCCGACGACGACGGGACCGGTGATGTCGAAGCGGTGGACGTCCTCCTCCTCGAAGCCGACGCGCACCATCGCCGCGAGGACGTCCTCGGGCGTGGCATCCGCTGCCAGATCGACGTACTCACGCAGCCACGAAAGCGGGACGCGCATCACACCACCATCCCGTACTGCTCGCTGAATCGGATATCGCCCTCTGCCATGTCGCGCATGTCCTGCACGTCGCTGCGGAACATGAGCCCGCGTTCGACGCCCATGCCGAAGGCGAAGCCGCTGTAGACGTCGGGGTCGATGCCCGCCGCCCGGAGCACGTTCGGGTTGATCATGCCGCAGCCGCCCCACTCGATCCAGCGCGCGCCGCCCTTGAAGGTCGGGTGCCACAGGTCGAGCTCTGCGGAGGGCTCGGTGAAGGGGAAGAAGTTCGTGCGGAAGCGCGTCTTGGCCTCCGGTCCGAAGAGCTGACGCGCGACGTGGTCGAGCGTGCCCTTGAGGTGCGCCATCGAGATGCCCTTGTCGACGACGAGGCCCTCGAACTGGGTGAACACCGGCAGGTGCGTCGCGTCGAACTCGTCGGTCCGGTACACGCGGCCGGGGCAGAGCACGTAGATCGGCACCTCGCGGTCGAGCATGGACCGCACCTGCACGGGGCTCGTGTGGGTGCGCATGACGAGGTGACGCGAGGCCGGGTCGACGTAGAACGTGTCCTGCTCCTGGCGCGCCGGGTGGTCGACGTCGAAGTTCAGGGCGTCGAAGTTGAACCACTCGTGCTCGAGCTCGGGGCCTTCCGCGATCTCCCACCCCATGCCAACGAAGATGTCGGAGATCTGCTCGCTGAGCAGGGTGAGCGGATGCCGGGCGCCGACGCGCGTGCGGGACGGCACGGCGGTGATGTCGACGCGCTCCGATTCGAGCCGAGCGGCGATCTCGGCCTCGGCGAGCTCAGCCTCCTTGGCGGCGAGCGCCTGGGTGACCTGGCCGCGGCCCTGGCCGACCAGCTTGCCGAACGCCGCCTTGTTCTCGGGGGCGACCTGCCGCATGGACGCGTTCAGGACCGCGAGCGGCGACCCCTCGGCGACGTGTGCGGCGCGGGCCGCCTTCAGCTCGGTGGTGTCGCGCGCCGCCCCGATGGCCTCGAGGGCTGCGGCGACGGCGGCTTCGACCGCTTCTGGGGTGATCTCTGGAGACTCAGACACGAGAGTCGAGTCTACCGGGGGCACGGCACCGCGCCGTGCGGCTCACAGACCTTGGGCGCCGGAGTTGCTCCCGTCGTGCTTCCCGGCTCGGCTCTGCAGCGCGATCACCTCGGTCATCGTCGATTCGTCGTCTGCGGCCGCGTTGTGCGCGACCGCGGCCTGCTTCGGCGAGCGCTTGGCCCGACGCTGGAGCCGGTAGGCGATGTAGGAGAGCACGAGACAGACCGCCACGTACATCGAGCCGCCGACGATCGCCGCCGGGATCAGCGGGGAGTTGTAGGTCGGCTGGTTGCCGATCAGGTTGATCACGAAGAGCAGTTCCTGATACGTGATGATGAAGCCGAGCGCGGTGTCCTTCAGCGCGACGACGAGCTGGGCGATGATCACCGGCATCATGGCCCGCACCGCCTGCGGGATGAGGATGAGCCGCATCACGCCGGACTTGCGCAGACCGATCGCGTAGCCGGCCTCCCGCTGCCCGCGAGGAAGGGACTCGATTCCGGCGCGCAGCACCTCAGCGAGGACCGAGCCGTTGTAGACGATCAGCGCGATCACGACGGCGAAGTACGGAGGCATCTTCACGCCGATCACGGGGAGCCCGTAGTACAGCAGCATCATCAGCACCAGGACGGGCACCGCCCGCAGTACCTCGATGATCCACCTGACCGGCTCCCGCACCCATGCGTGGTCGGACAGACGGCCGATGCCGAGGACGAACCCGAGGACGATCGACCCCACGCCGGCGACCGCGAAGGCGGCCAGCGTGCTCAACAGCCCCTCGCCGAAGCGGACCCAGACCGCGGAGTACGTGAAGATGTTCCACTTCGCCGCGGAGAACTGCCCGGTGGCGAAGAGACGCCAGACGACCCAGCCGAGCACGGCGAGGACGACGAGGATCGTCAGGACTCCGATGAGCCGGTTGCGGACGACGGCACGAGGGCCGGGGACATCGAAAAGGACGGAACTCATCGCGCGATCCTCCACCTGTTCTCGAGAACGCGCTGCACCCAGCCGAGCAGCAGCACCATCACCACGAAGATCACCATCACCCAGAGCAGCACGACCAGTGCGTTCTCACCGCGCTCGCTCAGCCACGACCTGATGGAGCCGAGGTTGAGGACCGAGAAGCCCGCCGCCACCGTGGTGTTCTTCAGCAGGGCGATCAGCACGCTCATCATCGGCGGGACCACGGAGCGCGTCGCCTGAGGAAGCACCACGTAGCGCATCACCTGGCCGAAGTTCAGGCCGATCGCCCGCGCCGCCTCCGCCTGCCCGACCGGGACCGTGTTGATACCGGCTCGCAGCGCCTCGGCGACATAGGTCGCGGTGTAGATGCCCAGCGCCACCACCGTGAGCAGCAGCGAGTTGACGCGCTCCCCCAGCAGGATCGGCAGGCAGAACGCGAAGAAGAACATCACGAGGGTCAGCGGCGTGTTGCGAATCCAGTTCACGTACACGCCGCCGACCGCCCGTGCGATCGGCACCGGGGACACCCTCGCTGCTCCTACGACCAGCCCGAGCACCAGGGCGATGAGCCCACCGCCCAGGAACAGCACGATCGTGCCCCCCAGTGCTTCTCCCCAGAGATCGAGGTTGTCTGTAATGACTCCCACTGCTGCTCCTGTCGATTCGTGTGCTCGTGCTGCCCCTGCCGATCAGCGGGCGGCCGAGGATATCGGCCGCCCGCCGGAACTCAGCCGACCGGGTCGACCTTGGGCTGAGTCGCCTTGACCCCGGATGCGCCGAGGTTGTTGTCGAAGATCTGCTGCCAGACGTCGCCGCCATCGGTCAGCTGCGTGTTGAAGTACTCCACCAGCGCGGTGTCGCCCTTGGCGACGCCGATGCCGTAGCGCTCCTCGCTGAACGGCTTGCCGACGACCTTGATCTGGTCGGGGGCCTGCGCCGCGTAGCCGATGAGGATGGCCTCGTCGGTGGTGACGGCATCCACCTGCCCGTTCTTCAGGTCCTCCACGCACTTCGAGTACGTGTCGTACTCCTTGGTCGGGACCTCGGGGTAGTTCGTCTTGATGTTCTGGATCGGCGTCGAGCCGGTCGCGGAACACACCGTCGTCGACGAGCTCAGGTCGTCGACGCTCTTGATCTTGCTGTCGGAGGCGACGAGGAGGCCCTGCCCGGTGATGAAGTACGGACCGGCGAAGGAGATCTGCTCCTTGCGCTTGTCGGTGATCGAGTAGGTGCCGACGTAGTAGTCGATGTCGCCGTTCACGATGGCCTGCTCGCGGTTCGCCGACGCGATCGCCTGGAACTCGATCTTCTCGGGGTCGACGCCGAGGGATGCCGCCATCCAGCGGGCGATGTCGACGTCGAAGCCGGTGCGCTCCCCCGTCACCGGGTCGAGGTAGCCGAGACCCGGCTGGTCCTCCTTGACGCCGACCTTGACCGTGCCGGAGGACGAGATCCTGTCGAACGTCGGGCTGCCGTCGATCTTGACGTCGGTCGCCACCGTCCACGGCGTGCTGCTCGTCGACGGCTCCTCCTCGGCGCCTCCGCCGGTTCCGGTGCTGGTCGGGGTGCCGCTGTTGCAGGCGGTCAGCGCGAGCAGCGCAGCCGCAGCGATCCCGATTCCTGCCAGTGTCCGTGTGCGTCGCATGTGCGTCTCCTTCGTGTGCTGTGTGTGCAGGGTGGAAAGGTCAGTGGGTGAGGAGCTTCGAGAGGAAGTCCTTGGCGCGATCGCTCTTCGGGTTCGTGAAGAACTCCTCCGGCGTCGCCTCCTCGACGATGCGCCCGTCGGCCATGAAGACGACGCGGTGGGCGGCCTTGCGGGCGAAGCCCATCTCGTGGGTGACGACGATCATCGTCATACCCTGCTGGGCGAGCTCGATCATGACGTCGAGCACCTCGTTGATCATCTCGGGGTCCAGCGCGCTGGTCGGCTCGTCGAAGAGCATCACCTTCGGATGCATCGCCAGCGCACGGGCGATGGCCACGCGCTGCTGCTGACCGCCGGAGAGCTGCGCGGGGAGCTTCGAAGCCTGCTTGGCCACGCCGACGCGCTCCAGGAGCTCCATCGCCTCCTTCTCGGCGTCGGCCTTCTTGATCCCGCGGACCTTGATGGGCCCGAGCGTCACGTTCTCCAGGATCGTCAGGTGCGCGAAGAGGTTGAACGACTGGAAGACCATGCCGACGTCGGCGCGGAGGGTCGCGAGACCCTTGCCCTCGGCGGGCAGCTCCTTGCCGTCGATGCGGATGCTGCCGCTCGTGATCGTCTCCAGGCGGTTGATCGTGCGGCAGAGCGTCGACTTGCCGGAGCCGGAGGGCCCGATCACGACGACGACCTCGCCCTGATCGACCGTGAGGTCGATGTCGGTGAGCGCCTGAAAGTCGCCGTAGTGCTTCTGCACGTTCTCGACCACCACAAGGGCGTTACCAGAGGTCATGTGTTCTCCAAACTCGCAGGGTGGTCAGCGGTGCTCGATCGGGGGTGCTCTCCCAGAGAGCTCATGCGCGCCACCCGTCCCCACGGGCGTCTGAGTTCTCCATCGAATCGTGCGCGACCGACCTCACGATGGCAGAGCGCGACGAGCGGTGTCAGACTTCTTGAGGGTTTCTTGAGGCTCGTAACACGGGTGTTACCCAACGGACACGGAACGACGTGCGTGCAGCGCTCCGCGGCTCAGTTCCTGGTGTCCCGGTAGTACGTCAGCGCACCCGGATGCAGCTCGACGGGCTCGGTGAAGATCGCCTGCCTCCGGTCCAGTCGCGCGGCAACCGGCACCTCCTGAGCGATGCGGGAACGGGCGTCGAACAGGGTGGAGACGATGTCCTCCACCACGGCATCCGGCGTGTCCGTGGCGGTCATCAGGAAGTTCGGGACCGCCATCGTCAGCGTCGGCTCCTCGATGCCGTAGGTGCCCGCCGGGATGTCGGCTGGTCGATACGCCCCTGAGTGGCTCGCGTTCACGCTGTTGACCCAGGCCTGCTCCACCGGGAGCAGCCGCACGGGAGTGTTCTCCGCGAGCTGGGCGATCCCCGGAGTGGGCAGGCCGCCCACCCAGAAGAAGCCGTCGATGTCCGAGCTCTGCATGGCGTCGATGGACTCGGCGAGTCCGAGCTGCGGGTCGCTGATCGTCGTGGCATCCACCCCCGCGGCCTCGAGGAGCCTCGTGGCGATCACGTGCACGCCCGAGTTCTCGGCGCCCAGGGAGATGCGCATGCCGGCGAGGTCACGCACATCGTCGATGCGGGAGTCGGCGCGCACCACGATGTGCAGGTACTCGTCGTAGAGCCGCGCCACGGCCTTCACGGCGAGGGGCTCCTGGAACACCCCGGTCCCGGCGACGGCGTCGGCCGCGGCATCCCCCTGTGCGAAACCGACGACGGCCCGTCCGGAGGCGATGCGCAGCAGGTTGTCCACCGAGCCGTTCGTCTCCGCCACGGTCACGGGGGTCCCGAGGCGGGTGGAGAGCTCTCCCGCGAGATGCTCCCCGTAGTCGTAGTAGACGCCCGTCGTGCTTCCGCCGGCGATCACGGTGCTGCTCGTGCTCCACTCGTCGCTCGGCGCGCTGCAGCCGCCGACCCCGACGGCGACGGCTGCCGCGGCGATCAGCGCGACGACCCTGCGCAGGCCTCTCCTCATCGGACGGCTCCGTCCGGGATCCACAGCGACACGAGCAGCCCCCCGTCGTCCGGCGCCTCCACGCTCAGCTCTCCGCCGATCGAGGCGAGGAGGTCGGTGGCGATCGCGAGCCCGAGGCCGGATCCGCTCACGGTCCCCGTCTCGGAGCTGCGCCAGAACCGCTCGGTCGCGCTTCCGACCTCGGACGCCTCGAGACCGGGGCCGTTGTCGCGCACGGCGATCCCCGTGCGACCGTCGGCCGCGACGGCGCGGATCTCGATGTGACCGCCCTCGGGCGAGTACTTCACGGCGTTGTCGATCACCGCGTCCAGAGCGCTCTCCAGCACCGTCCTGTCCGCCATCGTCGGCACGGCCCGATCGCCGGTCACCTCCACGGTCACCGAGCGACGGCCGGCCACCTCCCGCCAGGCCTCCGCTCTGCGCCGCGCGAGCCCGGCGAGGTCGACGGCGGCGAAGCTCGCATCGCCTCGCCCGCCCTTCGCGAGGCTCAGGAGGGTCTCCAGGATCCGCGTCATCCGCCGCCCCTCCTCCCTGGTCTCCTCGATGTCCTCGCGCCACTCGCGACCGAGGCCCGTCATCAGATGCTCGACCCTCAGGAGCAGGGCGTTCAGCGGATTGCGCAGCTCGTGCGAGGCGTTCAGGGCGAACTCCTGCTGACGGGCGAGCACGCGTTCGATCTCGGCGGCCATGCTGTTGAAGAGCACCGTCATGCGACGCAGCTCTGGCGGCCCGGTGTCTTCGGAGACTCTGGCGTCCATCTCGCCGCGCTCGATCGCGACCATCGCCTGATCGAGTCGGCGCACCGGCGCCAGGACCCAGTTCGCCAGCCCGAACACGAGCAGCAGCCCGGCGAGGATCGTCGCGATCACGATGAGAGACAGCACGAACCAGTGCTGCAGGATCTCCGATCTCGGCGAATCGGTGCTCGACGAGATCAGGACGACGCCGATCACGTCGCTGTCGTCGAAGACCGGCTCGGCCATGACCGCATCGTTGTCGATCAGGGGGAAGGTGGGCTCCGGCGGCTCAGAGCGACGCCCGCTGAGGGCGAGCTGCACCCGTTCGGACTCCGCCTCCTCCAGCACCGCCGAATCCGGTCCACTGGCCGCCCACACCTCACCAGACACGTCGACGACCACCACGCGGATGCCGTACACGTCCTGGAACCTGCGGACCTCGCCCTCGAGCACAGCGGGGGTGTCGGCGCGCAGCGACTGCCGCGCACTGGTCACGAAGTAGGTGAGGTCGCCGAACTGATCGCTGTAGAAGGACTGCTGCACGCTGCGCGCCGCGCTCCAGGCGTACGCTCCGCTGAGTGCGAGGACGATCGCGATCAGGGGCACGAGGAAGACGATGACGAGGCGGTTCCGCATGGGTCAGCCGCCGATCAGCCGATAGCCGACTCCGCGGACGGTCTCGATGAGCGGCACTGCGACCTTGCGCCTGACCGCGCCCACGTGCACCTCGAGCGAGTGGCTGAAGCCGTGCCAGTCGGTGTTCCAGACCTCTCTGATCAGCCGGTCCCGCGGCACCGCGACACCGGGGTATCTCGCCAGCACGGCGATGATGTCGAACTCCTTCTTGGTGAGATCGACCGGATCGGCGCGCACCCGCAGCTGGCGCTTGACGAAGTCGACCTCGACGGCGCCCCCGTGCAGGCGCACGATCTCCTCCGACTCGACTCTCGCGGGCCGGGTCCTGCGGGTGACCGCCTCGATCCTGGCCAGCAGCTCCTGGATGTCGTAGGGCTTCACGACGAAGTCGTCTGCTCCCGCCCTGAGCCCCCTGATGCGCTCGTCGACCTGACTGCGCGCCGTCACGACGATGATCGGCACGTCCGTGCGCGCTCGGATCCGGCGGCAGAGGTCGATGCCGTCGACATCGGGGAGGCCGAGATCGAGCAGCACGACCTCGGTGTCGGCTCCGAGGGCGTCCAACGCCTCCTGACCGGTCGCCGCACGGACCGTAGCGTATCCGGAGCGGCTCAGGAATGCATCGAGAGCCTTCGCGACGCCGGCGTCGTCCTCGACGATCAGAACTCGCATCGGCCCCCTGTCCCCACGTCAGGCGGGAACGGCGCCCTGCCGCTCCATCCGGATCAGTCTGCCACGGCTGCGCGCTGCGCGAAGGCGCTCTCGTACAGGCACACGCTCGCGGCGGTCGCGAGGTTCAGCGACTCGGCACGGCCGAAGATCGGGAGCTTGAGGACGCGGTCGGCGAGTTCCAGTGCGCTGTCCTCGAGACCGCGGGCCTCGTTGCCGAACAGCCAGGCCGTCGGCTCGGCGAGCACGCCCTCCGCGCGGGCGGCGAGGAGGTCGTCGCCCTTCACATCTGCGGCGAGGATGCGGAGCCCGGCGTCGTGCGCCCGCTCCACGACCTCGGCGAGATCGCCCGCGACCGACACGGGCAGGTGGAACAGCGACCCCGTCGTGGCGCGGACGACCTTGGGGTTGTACGGGTCGACGGTGCGGCCGGTGAGCACGACGGCATCGGCTCCGGCGGCATCCGCTGCCCTGATGATCGTGCCGAGATTGCCAGGGTCGCGCACCTCCTCGCAGATCGCGACGAGACGAGGCGACGACGCGAAGACGTCGCGCACCGACGTCGGCGTCTGCTGGACGACCGCGACGAGCCCCTGAGGGGTCACGGTGTCGGCCATGGCGTTGAGGACGTACTCGGTGACGTACTCGACGTCTACGTCGGCATCCACCGCCTTCGCCCTGATGTCCGGATGCTTGTCCCACCCCGTCGGGGTCGCGAAGAGCTCGACGATCGTCTCGGGTCGGTAGGTCAGCGCCTCGCGCACGGCCTGCGGGCCCTCGAGGAGGTACAGCCCTGTCTCTGTTCGCGCGCTGCGCTTGGTCAGCTTCGCGACGGCACGGACTCGGGGGGACCGGGGGTTCTCCAGCACGATCACAGTCTAGGGAACGTGGAGGTCCTTCTCGCGCCATCCGGATAAGGTGCGTGCATGATGACGGATGCCGCCCCGACGCCGATCCGCCGAAGGCTCGTGCTCGCGGTGCTCGCCGCCGCGACCGTGGGGCTGGGGCTGCTCGTGCACCGGTCGGTCTCGGGCCCCGTCGGAGATGTCGTCGGCGATGGGCTCTACGCCGTGCTCATCTATCTGCTCGCGGCCTTCGTCGCCCCACGTGCGCGGCCGTTGCGGCCGGCCCTCATCGCCTTCACGATCTGCGCGGGGATCGAGCTGCTCCAGCTCACCGGGCTCCCCCGTCTCTGGACGGCGGAGTTCCCCCCGATCGGCCTGGTGCTGGGGGCCGGGTTCGACCCGCGCGACCTCGTCGTCTACGCCGTCGCCGTCATCGCGGCCGCCGTCGTCGACGAGACCATCGCGCGTCGTCGGGGCTCACGCGCTCCCGGGAACGCCACAGGGCGCCCTCCCGAAGGAGAGCGCCCTGTGTGAAGAGGTGCTTACGCAGCCGACTTCGGAGCGTTGACGTCGGAGGGCAGAGCCTTCTTCGCCGTCTCCACCAGCGTGGTGAAGGTCGCAGCGTCGTTGACCGCGAGGTCGGCGAGCATGCGACGGTCGACCGTGACACCCGCGAGGCCGAGGCCCTGGATGAAGCGGTTGTAGGTCATGCCGTTCTGGCGGGCAGCGGCGTTGATGCGCTGGATCCACAGACGACGGAAGTCGCCCTTGCGCTTGCGACGGTCCCGGTACGAGTAGACCAGGGAGTGGATGACCTGCTCCTTGGCCTTACGGTAGAGGCGCGAACGCTGACCGCGGTAGCCGGAGGCGCGCTCGAGGATGACGCGACGCTTCTTGTGGGCGTTTACCGCCCGCTTGACTCTTGCCATTTTCCTGTGTTCCTATTCGTGCGTTCGATCGCGTCAGCGACCGAGAAGCTTCTTCGCGACCTTGAAGTCTGCCTTCGACAGAACCTGGTCCTGGTTGAGGCGACGGGTGCGACGGCTCGACTTGTGCTCGAGGTTGTGGCGCATCCCGGCCTGCTGCTTCTTCAGCTTGCCGCTGCCGGTGATCTTGAAGCGCTTCTTAGCACCCGAGTGGGTCTTCTGCTTCGGCATCTTCTCTTCCTTCGTATGGCGCCTTCTCAGGCGACGGTGTCAACCCGCGGTGCGGGAGTAGGTGGGGCGGGAGTTACTCCGCTGCGGCGCCTTCGGCGGGAGCATCGGTCTTGGCCTCGCGAGCCGCCTGCTTGTTCGCTGCGCGCTGCGCGTCGCGAACGGCGTTCTGCTCCTGCTTCGCCTCGGACTTGCTCTTGAGCGGAGCCACGATCATGACCATGTTGCGTCCATCGATGGTCGGGTTGGACTCGACCGTTCCGAGCTCGGCGACGTCCTCGGCGAACTTGCGGAGAAGACGGACACCCTGCTCGGGACGCGACTGCTCGCGACCGCGGAACAGGATCATGGCCTTGACCTTGTCGCCCGCCTTGAGGAAGCCCTCGGCGCGCTTGAGCTTCGTCGTGTAGTCGTGCGCCTCGATCTTCAGGCGGAAGCGGACCTCCTTGAGGATGGTGTTCGCCTGGTTGCGGCGAGCTTCCTTCTCCTTCTGGGCGGCTTCGTACTTGAACTTGCCGTAGTCCATGATCTTGACCACGGGCGGCTTCGAGTTGGGTGCGACCTCGACGAGGTCGAGGTCGGCTTCCTGCGCAAGGCGCAGCGCCGCCTCGATGCGGACGACGCCGATCTGCTCACCCGCGGGGCCGACGAGGCGGACCTCGGGGACGCGGATGCGCTCATTGGTGCGGGGATCGCTGATGCGGAACTCCTTAGACGATGGTTTCGGCCACCGGATGCTGTTCGCAATCCGGGCGAAATCAGAATCGTCTCCCACCCACCGGCATCCAGACGCCAGCTTCGCACCCAGTCTGCCGGCGGCATCTGTCGATGCGATCCGGTGGAGTGCAAGACCCGGTAGCCTGGAACGGCAAGCGCGGGTGGGAAGTGAATCCTCTTTCGTACCGGAGCATGACGCTCCGGAGCCCGACAAAGTCTAACAGAAGGCAAGGCGAAGTGACGAACCAGGCATCGGACGAGGCTACACGCGAGCGCGAAGAGCGCTGGGCCCGACAGGAGGAGGCCGCGTCATCCGCCACCCGGGACATCGCAGACGTCCCCGCCGTCGAGGTGATCACGACCGCGGCCGTGCACCTCATGAGCGCCGCGGCCGTCAAGCTCGGCCTCGCCGACGACCCGGATGCCGCAGCGCAGCTCGACCTCGACGAGGCGCGCAAGCTCATCAACGCGCTGGCCGGACTCATCACGGCCGGCGCCCCCGAGATCAGCGACATGCACGCACGGTCGCTGCGCGACGGACTGCGGTCCCTGCAGCTCGCTTTCCGCGAGGCCTCCGTCATCCCCGACCCGATCGGCAAGGGGCCGGGCGAGAAGTGGACGGGGCCGGTCAACTAGTCTCTCGTTGCCGGACTCCGGGATGTCTTGGTCAGGCAAAGAACGGGAACCCTCCCGCTTCGCGGGCACCTCCCGATTCACCCGAACAGGGCAACCCTGCGCCGTCACGTTCTGTTGACGAACGGCTGGGGTAGAAGTCCGCAACCCGGGCGCTGAGCGAGCACAGCGAGACGACACGCAATCCCCGGACGTTGAGCGAGCGCACCAATCCCCGGACGTTGAGCGAGCGCGGCGAGACGAACGCGGCGAGGATCGCACGTCGTCGGGGCAGGGTCAGGCGGAGCGGCGGAGCTTGACGGTGAGCGAGTCGGCGAGCACGGCGATGCGATCGTCGGCGGACCAGCGCTGGGCGAGACGCGCGAGGACCGCGTCGAGCACCTCGCGCTCGAGTCCGTCGACGAGCTCGAGGATCACGACGAGCTCAGGGCCGCGGAGCCTCGCGTCCGGGTCGCCCGCGGCGACGGCGACGTCGATCACCGCGAGCTCGTGCGCGACGCTCTCCTGGAGCGCGCCGAACACCTCCGGCGAGAGGAAGCTCGGCTCCCAGGAATGCCCCTGAGCGATCGCCCACACGGCGGGACGGCGGATCACGAACTCCGTGTCGGACGTCGGGTCCAGCACGATCAGATCGGTGTCGTCGGCGGAGGCCGCCAGCGCGGCGCGCACGGCCTCGACCGGAATGGGCCGGGCTGTGGCATCCCACCGCTGCATCGCATCGACCGAGGAGAACACCGGCTGCACGCGGCGGCCGTCGGGGGCCGCGACCGTGACGATCGACAGCTCCTGCGTCTTGTCGACGACCAGGCCCGTGGGACCTACGCCCTCATCGCCCTTCTCGGCGACGAGGGGAATCAGCACGCGCGCGGAGCGGAAGGCGTCGATGACCTCGGTCTGAGCGCCCTCACCCGCACGGAACCTCTGCAGCGCCTCGAGCAGCGCGGGGTCGGCGGAGCCGTCGTCCGCGGCGTGCGGATTCGGCTCGAAACTGCGCCCCTCCCACGGAACGCCCGCCGAGTCGCCGTGATTGTGCGACTCGGGCCCGCAGGAGTGCGCGTCAGTCTCCTGCGACATCCAGAGCCTCGGCCAGCGTGAACGCTCCGGCATACAGCGCCTTGCCGACGATGGCACCCTCGACGCCCAGCGGCACGAGCTCGCGGAGAGCGGCGATGTCGTCAAGGTTCGCGATGCCGCCGGAGGCGACGACGGGCTTCGGGGTGCGCGAGGTCATCTCGCGCAGGAGCTCGAGGTTCGGTCCGCGGAGCGTGCCGTCCTTGGTCACGTCGGTCACGACGTAGCGGCTGCAGCCGGCATCCTCGAGACGATCCAGGACCTCCCAGAGATCGCCGCCGTCCTTCGTCCAGCCGCGGGCCGCGAGGGTCGTGCCGCGCACGTCGAGGCCGACCGCGATCGCCTCGCCGAACCGGCCGATGACGTCTGCCGCCCACTCGGGGTTCTCCAGCGCCGCGGTCCCGAGGTTGATGCGCGTGGCGCCGCTCTCGAGCGCCGCCTCCAGCGTCGCGTCGTCGCGGATGCCGCCGGAGAGCTCGATGTTGACGTTCTTGAACTGCTTGATCACCTTGCGCAGGATGGGGGCGTTGCTCCCCCGTCCGAAAGCGGCGTCGAGGTCGACGAGGTGGATCCACTTCGCGCCCTGCGCCACCCACTCCCCCGCTGCGTCGAGAGGATCGCCGTAGCTGGTCTCGCTGCCGGCCTCGCCCTGCGTGAGGCGGACGGCCTTGCCGCCCGCGACATCGACGGCCGGGAGCAGAGTGAGGGAGGGAGACTGCGCGAAGTCGTTCATGACGTCCTTGAGTGGTGGGAGTGCGCCGATGAGAGGCACGAGAACCGAGGTTACCCTCGCAATCGGCGCTCGTTCAAATGCGTGACGCCGATCGAGGAGGTCAGAGGCTGCCGACCCAGTTGCGCAGCAGCTGGATGCCCGCGTCTCCGGACTTCTCCGGGTGGAACTGGGTGGCCGAGAGCGGGCCGTTCTCGACGGCTGCGAGGAAGGGATCTCCGTACGTCGTCCAGGTGAGCACGGGCTGCGGGAACGGAGGGATGACGTCGAGCTCCCAGGACTGCGCCGCGTACGAGTGCACGAAGTAGAACCGCTCCTGCTCGATGCCGCGGAACAGCACGCTGTCGGCGCCGGGCTCGACCGTGTTCCAGCCCATGTGCGGCAGGACCGGCGCGTTGAGCTCCGTCACCGCGCCCGGCCATTCGCCGAGGCCCTCGGTGTCGTGTCCGCGCTCGACGCCGTGGGAGAACAGCACCTGCATGCCGACGCAGATGCCCAGCACCGGGCGCCCGCCGGCGAGCCGACGATCGATGATCTCGTCACCGCCGTGGGCGAACAGCGCGTCGCGGACGGCCTGGAATGCGCCGACGCCAGGAACCACGAGGCCGTCGGCCTCCAGCGCCTGCGTCTTGTCGCGGGTGAGCACGGCATCCGCTCCCGCGGCGACGAGCGCCTTGACGGCGGAATGGACGTTGCCGGACTCGTAGTCGAAGACCGCGACCGTGGGCGCGCTGCTCACAGCGCGCCCTTGGTGGACGGGACGCCGTCGACCAGCGGATCGAGGGCTTTCGCCTGGCGGAAGGCACGCGCGAAGGCCTTGTACTCCGCCTCGGCGATGTGGTGAGGATCGCGGCCGCCCAGCACGCGGACGTGCACGGTGAGTCCGGCGTTGAACGTGATCGCCTCGAACGAGTGCCGCACGAGGGCGCCCGTGAAGTGACCGCCGATGAGGTGGTACTCGAATCCTGTGGGCTCACCTTCGTGCACGAGGTACGGGCGACCGGAGATGTCCACGACCGCCTGCGCGAGCGCCTCGTCGAGAGGGACCAGCGCGTCGCCGTAGCGGGAGATGCCGGACTTGTCGCCCAGCGCCTCGCGGATCGCCTGCCCGAGCACGATCGAGACGTCCTCGACGGTGTGGTGCGCATCGATGTTCGTGTCGCCGGACGCCCGCACCGTGAGGTCGGTGAGGGAGTGCTTCGCGAACGCTGTCAGCATGTGGTCGAAGAACGGCACCGAGGTGTCGATGCGGCTCACACCCGTCCCGTCGAGGTTGAGCTCGAGCTCGACCGTGGACTCCGACGTGCTGCGCACGCGGCGGGCTGTGCGCGGGGCGGGGGTGCTCATGATGCCGATCCTATCGAGGCGAGGGCGTCGAGGAACGCCGTGGTCTCGGCCTCCGTGCCCGCGGTGACGCGGAGGTGGCCGGGGATGCCGACGTCGCGGATCAGCACGCCCCTGTCGTACAGCTGCTGCCACGTGGCCTTCGGGTCGACCACGCCACCGAAGAGGACGAAGTTCGACCAGGACTCGTGCGGCGTGTACCCGAGCGCCTCCAGGGTCGCCGAGATGCGGTCGCGCTGCTCGACGATCTCGTCGACCATGCCGAGCATGACATCGGCGTTGCGCAGCGCGGCGATCGCCGCCGCCTGGGTGAGGGCGCTCAGGTGATAGGGCAGGCGCACGAGGCGCAGCGCGTCGATGAACGCGGGATCGGCGGCCAGGTAGCCCACCCGCGCTCCCGCGAAGGCGAACGCCTTGCTCATCGTGCGCGACACCGCCAGACGCGGACGCCCCTCGAGAAGGGAGAGGGCGGATGCCGCCTCCCTCGGTGCGAACTCCTGATACGCCTCGTCGACGATCACGATGCCTCTGGCCGCCTCGTAGACGGCCTCGACGACGTCGAGCCCGAGGGGCGTGCCCGTCGGGTTGTTCGGGGAGCACAGCAGGATCACGTCGGGGTCGACAGCGCGCACCTGAGCAGCAGCATCTTCCGCGGTGATCGTGTAGTCGGGCTCGCGGACACCCGCCACCCAGCGTGCGCCGGTGCCCTGAGCGATCAGCGGGTACATGGAGTACGTGGGCGCGAAGCCGAACGCCGTGCGTCCAGGACCGCCGAAGGCCTGGAGGATGTGCTGCAGCACCTCGTTCGAGCCGTTGCCCGCCCAGATCTGGTCGGCAGTGAGGCCGTGCCCGAGATACTCGGCGAAGCCCTCGCGCAGAGTCGTGAACTCTCGATCCGGGTAGCGGTTCATGTCGCGCAGCGCCACGGCGATGTCGTCGAGGATGTCGCTGGCGACGGCATCCGGAATGGGATGCGTGTTCTCGTTGACGTTGAGCGCGATGGGAAGCGGGGCCTGCGGAGCTCCGTAGGGAGTCAATCCGCGGAGGTCATCGCGAAGCGGGAGGTCAGCGAGTGATGCGGTCACCCTTCCCATGCTAGGACGCGCGAAGGCCGATGATGCACCGGGTGACGCCGCATTGCGCATGCACCGCTCTCCCGACGGGCTCGCAGGACGCGCGCTCCGAGATCACTCGGAGTACTGCGCGGGGATGGCGAGCTCGTCGCCGATCTGCAGTGCGCCGCCCGTGAGCATGTTGAGCCGACTGATCTCGCCGATCACCTCGCGAGGGTCGGCGTCGGGAGCGACCGTGGTGGCGATCGACCAGAGGGTGTCCCCCGGCATCACCGTGACGGTCTCGAAGGACGCCGTCGCGACGTGAGCACCGGACGCCGCCGCGCTTCCACCGCTGAGCGCGGCGAAGGCGATGCCCGCCGCGAGAGGGATCGAGGCGAGCCCGAGGAGCACGCGGCGACCGCGGACCGTCAGACGCAGGCGTGCGGCCGGACGTGCCGGAAGGACTGCTGCGGTTCCGAAGGTGATGGTGCTCATGTCGTGCTCCCTTTCTGCCCTCCGGCGGATCATCCCCGCCGGAGAAAGTTGGCGTAGCGTTCGCATCCAGGACTCGGCCGGGAGTCAGGAATGCGAAGCTACGTACCGAAGATATCTTCGAGTTCGAACATCTGTCAAGCGTTCTTCGAAACCTGGTTCGAGAATCTGCCGACACGCTCGAACAGATCTTCCAGATCGGGCCGTTTCTCGGATACGGTTTCGATACGGATACCCCACCACGGACCTCCGACATTCGAACTGCGACGCCGGAATCGCGTACAAAGGAGCACGATGAGCGAGAACTCCGCCCCCGACACCGAGGCGCCGCGTACCCGTCGCCGCAAGAGCCTCAGCCCCAAGCAGATGGCGATCCTCGAGGTCATCCAGAACTCGATCAGCCGGCACGGCTATCCGCCGAGCATGCGCGAGATCGGCGACGCCGTCGGCCTCAAGTCGCTGTCCAGCGTCACGCATCAACTCGGACAGCTGGAGCTCAGCGGCTATCTGCGCCGCGACCCCGGCAAGACCAGGGCCATGGAGGTGCTCATCGACCTCCCCGGCGCGAGCGGCGAGAATCCCGCCGATGTCGCCACCCCGGTCGGAGACGCCGCTCTCGTGCCGCTGGTGGGTCGCATCGCCGCCGGAGTGCCGATCACCGCGGATCAGCAGGTCGAGGAGATCTTCCCGCTCCCCCGGCAGCTCGTCGGCAAGGGCGACCTGTTCATGCTCAAGGTGTCGGGTGAGTCGATGATCGACGCCGCGATCTGCGACGGGGACTGGGTCGTGGTGCGTTCGCAGCACAGCGCGGAGAACGGCGAGATCGTCGCGGCCATGCTCGACGGCGAGGCCACGGTCAAGGTGCTCCGCCGCCGCGACGGACACACCTGGCTCCTCCCCCGCAACTCCGCCTTCGAGCCCATCCTGGGCGACGAGGCCGTGATCCTCGGCAAGATCGTCGCGGTGCTGCGCGCGGTCTGACGACGGCTGACGACAGCGAACCGCCCTTCCCGAGCCCCGGGAAGGGCGGTTCGCTTCTCTCTTCGGACGGGCGTCAGACAGCGACGACCACGTCCTCGCGCACCCGACGCGTGGCCTCGACGATGTTGCGCAGCGACGCCACGGTCTCGTCGTATCCACGCGTCTTCAGACCGCAGTCGGGGTTGACCCACAGCTGGCGCGTCGGGATCTCGTCCACCGCGCGGCGCAGCAGCGACTCGACCTCCTCCGCCGAGGGGACGCGCGGCGAGTGGATGTCGTAGACACCGGGGCCGATGCCGTGATCGAAGCCGACCTCGGCGATGTCCGCCACGACCTCCATGCGGCTGCGGGCCGCCTCGATAGATGTCACGTCGGCGTCGAGGGCGCGGATCGCGTCGATCACGACGCCGAACTCCGAGTAGCAGAGGTGGGTGTGCACCTGGGTGCCCGCCGCCGCGCCACCCGTCGCGAGGCGGAACGAGTCCACCGACCACTGCAGGTACGCGGACTGATCCGCCTTCTTCAGAGGCAGCAGCTCGCGCAGCGCGGGCTCGTCGACCTGGATGATCGCGATACCAGCGGCCTCGAGGTCGGCGATCTCGTCGCGCAGGGCGAGCGCCACCTGGTTCGCGGTCTCGCCGAGCGGCTGGTCGTCTCTGACGAAGGACCAGGCGAGGATCGTGACGGGGCCCGTCAGCATCCCCTTCATGTGCTTGGTCGTGAGCGACTGGGCGTACGTCGACCAGTCCACCGTGATCGGAGCGGGACGGGAGACGTCGCCCCACAGGAGGGACGGACGGGTCGCGCGGGAGCCGTACGACTGCACCCAGCCGTTCTCGGTGACGTCGAAGCCATCGAGGTTCTCGGCGAAGTACTGCACCATGTCATTGCGCTCCGGCTCACCGTGCACGAGCACGTCGAGGCCCAGGTCCTCCTGCAGCGAGACGACGCTGGCGACCTCGCGACGCAGGAACTCCTCGTAGTCCTCGGCGGGGATCTCGCCCCTGGTGAACCGCGCCCGGGCGCGACGGATGTCGCCGGTCTGCGGGAAGGACCCGATCGTCGTGAGCGGCAGCGCCGGAAGGCCGAGGGCCTCCTGCGCGGACTCGCGCTCCTCGTAGGACACGCGCGAGAAGTCCGCCTCGGTGAGTGCACGGGCACGAACGGCACCGTCGCGGACGCCCGGAGCCGAGAGACGGTCCTGCAGGGCAGCGGATGCCGCGTCGAGATCGGCGGCGACGGCCGCACGCCCC
Source organism: Microbacterium sp. MYb72 (assembly GCF_002979415.1). GTDB lineage: Bacteria > Actinomycetota > Actinomycetes > Actinomycetales > Microbacteriaceae > Microbacterium > Microbacterium natoriense. Next base: position 212,171 of record NZ_PCOT01000001.1, read on the forward strand.
TCGGCGAGGCCCCGTGCCAGGGCCACGACCTGCTCGACCTTCTGGTCGGCGAAGGCGAGCCACGAGACCAGACGCGCATCGAGCTTCGTCTCGTCGGTCACATCGTGCGGCACGTGCAGCAGAGAGGTCGACGTGGAGGCAGAGACGCCGGCGGCGCCGAGCGCGCGCAGCGCCTCGAGCGTGTCGAAGGCCGAGGCGAGGTCGCCGCGCCAGATGTTGTGACCGTCGACGACGCCGCCCACGAGGATCTTCCCCTCCAGGCCGGCTGCGCCGGCGGGGACGCCTCCGCGCACGAGGTCGACGGCGATCGCCTCGATCGGGGCGGCGGCCAGCACGGGGAACACCTCACCGAGGTCGGCGTACGGCGCGGCGACCAGGATCGACGGGCGCGCCGCCGCTCCGCCCAGCACCCCGAGGGCGCGGCCGGCGGCATCCGACAGCGCAGCGATCGACGCAGGGAGCGACTCGCTGACCAGGGCGGGCTCGTCGAGCTGCACCCACTCCGCACCGGCGTCCTTCAGCCGCGCGAGCAGCTCGACGTAGACGGGGAGCAGGTCGTCGAGACGCGACAGCGGATCGAACCCCTCGGGGGCGTCGTCCGAGGCCTTCGCCAGAGCGAGGAGGGTCACCGGGCCGACGATGACCGGGCGGGTCGTGAATCCGGCCGCCGCGCCCTCTGCGAACTCGCGGACGACACGGTCACTGGACAGCGAGAACACCGTCTCGGGGCCGATCTCCGGCACCAGGTAGTGGTAGTTCGAGTCGAACCACTTGGTCATCTCGAGCGGGGCGCGCTCCCCCTCGCCGCGGGCGACCGTGAAGTACGCCGGAAGGCCGATGGTGCCGTCCTCCGACCGGAGGTCCTCGAACCGCGCGGGGATCGCGCCGACCGTCACCGCGGCGTCGAGCACCTGGTCGTAGTAAGAGAACGACTCGGGGATGGCGGAGTCGGTGCGGCCGAGGCCGAGCGCGGCGAGACGCTCGCGCGTGGCTGCGCGCAGCTCGGCGGAGGTGGCCTCCAGCTCGGCGAGGTCGGTGCGGCCGGCCCAGAACGCCTCGACGGCCTTCTTCAGCTCGCGACGGCGACCGATACGGGGGTAGCCGAGGATGGTGCCCTCGGGGAATGCGGACATGGGTGTTCCTTTCAGCGGGGGTTCTGGGGTCAGCGGAGTCGGGACACCGGCAGGACGCCGGCCTCCTCAAGGACGGTGAGCACGGTGTCGTGCTGGTTGAACGCGTAGAGGTGCACGCCGGGTGCGCCGCCGGCGACGACCTCCCTGGCGAGGCGCGCGGCCCACTCGACGCCGATCTCGTGCCGGCCCTCGGGGGTCGGCTCCACGTCGAGGGCGATGGCGAGCTCGCTGGGCAGCGTCTCGCCGGTGAGCTCGAGCACGCGAGCGAGCCGGACCGGCGAGACGATCGGCATGATGCCGGGGAGGATCGGGATCGTCACGCCGGCGGCGCGCGCCCTCTCGACGAACGTGAGGTAGTCGTCGGCGTGGAAGAACAGCTGCGTGATCGCGGAGGTCGCGCCAGCGGCCTGCTTCGCGAGCAGCGCGTCGACATCCTGCCAGCGGTGGACGGAGCGCGGGTGCCCGTTGGGGAAGGCGGCGACCGCGATGCTCGCCTTGCGGCGCGCGCTCACGCGTGCGGCGCCGGGGATGCCGGGCACCGGCGACTCCTCGTAGGGGGCGCGCTCCGCCTGCACGCGGTCGATGAGCTGCACGAGCTGCGCCGCGCTCTCCAGATCGCCGAGGAACGGCTCGTCCTGTCCGACGGGCGGATCCCCGCGGAGGGCGAGGAAGCTGAGGATGCCGGCATCCAGGAACTCCCTGATGAGAGTCGCGGCGCCCGCGTAGGTGTTGCCCACGCAGGTGAGGTGCGCGAGGGGCTCGACGGCGGTGTGCTCGCGGATGAAGCGGAGCACCTCCAGGGAGCGTCCCCCGGTCGAGCCGCCGGCGCCGTAGGTCACCGAGATGAAGTCGGGCCCTGCGGCCGCCAGCCGACGGACGGTCTCGTGCAGCGCCTCGTGGCTGGACGCCGAGCGCGGCGGATAGAGCTCGAAGGAGAACGGCACTCGAGGGTTCGGCGTCTCGGAAGACATCTTCTTCTCCTGGGGACAGGGCGGGCACGGGGCCGCGAGCGGCGCAGGACTGCGTCGATCTCGCGGGCGGGTGCCGGGCTCGGCTGTCGCTCCACGCACCGGGGCGAACCGGGCGTTTCCAGAAACCTATGGCACGCCGACGCCCGCCCGCATCCTGTGTGACGTCGTGTGTCGCACGCCAATAGGCTCGAGGCATGTCAATGCCGTTCGGGTCCTGGCCGTCTCCCTTCTCCGCCGCCTCGGTCGCGGCGTCCTCGCCCCGCATCGACGGCGCCCGCTTCGTCGGCCACGAGATCTGGTGGGGCGAGTCGGTGCCCTCCGAGGGCGGGCGCGTGACCGTGCGCAGCTCAGAAGGGCGTGAGGTGCTTCCGGCGCCGTGGAGCGCGCGCTCCCGCGTGCACGAGTACGGCGGAGGCGCCTGGACGGCGAGCCCCGCCGGTTCGCTCTTCTTCGTGAACGCCTCCGATCAGCGCGTGTATCGGCGCGACGACGGCGCAGAGCCGCGCCCGCTCACCCCCGCCGGTCCTGCCCACGGAGGGCTGCGGCTGCAGGGCGGGCGGCTGTTCGCCGTACGAGAGGACCTCACCGCCGACCCCCATCTGCGCGCGATCGTGGAGATCCCGATCGACGGCTCGGCCGCAGACGACGTCGAACGGGTCCGCACGGTCGTCGAGGGCACCGGCTTCTACGCCCATCCCGCGCTCTCCCCTGCCGGCGACCGGATCGCCTGGGTGCAGTGGAGCGGCGATCGGATGCCGTGGGACAGCGCCCGGCTGCACGTCCGCGGTGCGGACGGCGCCGAGCTGGTCCTGCCCACGCGCGCCGCCCTCCAACCGGAGTGGGCCGGTGAGGACGAGCTCGTGTTCGCCGACGATCCCTCCGGCCGCTGGAACCTGCACAGGGTCGCGCTCGACGGCTCGACCCCCGAGCCGATCGCGCCGGCCGATGCCGACACGGGGTACGGACTGTGGGTGCTGGGCAACCGCTGGTACGGGCTCCTCGACGACGGCCGGATCGTCGCCGTGCGGACGAACGGACGCGACGAGGTGGTGCTGATCGACCGTGACGGGTCGACCCGCGCTCTCGCCGTGCCCTGCGACGGTCACGTGAGCGTCGACGACGTGTCGAGGTCCAGGGTGCTGCTGAGCGGCAACGGATCGACCGTCGCTCCGGGAGTCTGGTGCGTCGACCTCGACACGGGCGCCGTGTCGACCGTCGCCGGAGGCGCTCCTGCGGACGCCGCGTGGATGCCGCCGGCGCGTGCGCTGGTCGTCGAAGGGATGCACGGACCGGTGCACGCCTTCGCCTACGCTCCCGCCAACCCCGACGTCTCGACGCCGGAGAGCGGGCGTCCGCCCTATCTCGTGCTCGTGCACGGCGGACCGACCGCCCACGTCACCGGCGCGGCGGCCGCGGCCATCGCCTTCTACACGAGTCGCGGCATCGGGGTGCTCGACGTGAACTACGGCGGGTCGACCGGATACGGCCGCGCCTATCGGGAGAGACTGCTCGGCCAGTGGGGCGTCGTCGACGTCGACGACGTGATCGCCGCCGCACGCGGTCTCGCCGACGCCGGGCTCGCCGACCCCGCGCGCATCGCGATCCGCGGCGGGTCCGCCGGAGGCTGGACCGTGCTCTCCGCCCTCGTGCGCGGAGGAGCGTTCGCCGCGGGGATCAGCCGCTACGGCGTGACCGACCTGCGCGGGCTCGTCGAGCACTCCCACGACTTCGAGGCGTCGTACATCGCGGGCCTCGTGGGGCCCCTCCCGGCATCCGACGCCCTCTACATCGAGCGTTCGCCGCTCACCCATGCGGATCGGATCGACGTCCCCGTGCTGCTGCTGCAGGGCGAGGAGGACCGTGTCGTGCCGCCCGCGCAGTCCGAGGCCATCCGCGACGCCCTGGCCGCGCACGGCGTCGACCACGAGTACGTGCTGTATCCCGGTGAGGGGCACGGCTTCCGCAGTGCCGAGACGATCGTCGACGCCCTGGAGCGTGAGATCGCCTTCCTGCGGCGCGTGATCGGCTGACTACTCCCCGACGCGGTTGCGCAGCCGCATGGCGCGCTCCGCCTCGCGGGTGTCCTGCCGCTCACGCAGCGTCTGCCGCTTGTCGAACTCGCGCTTGCCCTTCGCGAGCGCGATCTCGACCTTGGCGCGGCCGTCGGAGAAGTAGAGCTTCAGCGGGATGAGCGTGTACCCGCCCGCCGACACGGCGTGCTGGAGTTTGGCGATCTCCTCGCGGTGCAGCAGCAGCTTGCGGACCCGCTTGGCCGAGTGGTTCGTCCAGTGACCCTGGGAGTACTCCGGGATGTGCACGGAGTCGAGGAAGACCTCGTTGCCCTTGACGAACGCGTAGCCGTCGCTGAGGTTCGCGCGTCCCTGACGCAGTGACTTGACCTCGGTGCCGGTGAGCACCATCCCCGCCTCGTACGACTTCTCGATGTTGTAGTCGTGACGTGCGCGACGATTGGTCGCGATGACCTTCTCCCCGCGTTCCCTGGGCATGATGCTCTCCTGATTCCGTGCCGTGCGGGCGCACGACAGCCTGTCAGCTTATCAGGTGCGCAGCCACCGGCGGATCGCGAAGCCGGCCGACAGCGCCGCGAGGAGCACGCCGATGCCGATGAGCACGGGCACCACATATGCGGCATCCTGCATGCTCACCCAGGTCGTGATGAACGGCACCCTGCCGCGCAGATATCCTTCGACCCCGAAGTGCACCCCTGCGACGACCGCCGCGCTGGCGAGCACGGAGCCGAGGAACGCCGCGAACACTCCCTCGAGCACGAACGGCGTCTGGATGAAGCGGTTCGATGCTCCGACGAGCCTCATGATGCCGATCTCCTTGCGCCGCGCGTACGCCGACAGTCGGATGGTCGTGCCTATCAGGAGGATCGCGGCGATCAGCATCAGCGCGGCGATGCCGACCGCGATGTACGTCGCCACGGTGAGCGCCGAGAACAGCGGTTCGAGGTACTGCAGCTGGTCCTTCACCTGCTCGACGCCGACCTTGCCGCTGAACGCCTCGACGAGGACCTGCGACTGGGTCGGGTCCTTGAGCGTGACGTAGAAGCTCTCCGACATCTGGTCGGCCGTGAACAGGCTGGCCTTGTCCTCGCCGAGCTGCGCGACGATGTTCGCGTAGGCCTCGTCCTTGTTCTCGAATCGGACGTTCGAGATGAGTCGTGCGAGCGCGTCCCCTTCCAGGGTCGCCTTGACCGCGGCGACCTGATCCTCGTCGGCCGCGCCGCCGACGCAGGCGTTCGTGGGCTCGGACAGCGGCGAGCACATCGAGACCACCACCTGCGCGCGGTCGGTCCAGTAGCCGCGCATGGTGCCGATCTGAGCCTGCATGAGGATCGCCGCTCCGACGAACGTCAAGGACACGAAGGTCACCAGCACGACGGAGATCACCATCGAGATGTTGCGTCGAAGGCCGCCGAGGGCCTCCGTGAGGATGAGTCCGATTCTCATGAGGTCGGCCCCACTTCGTCGTCGCCGTCGTCGGAGAGGCCCAACCTGTCGGCGACGCCGAGCTCGGCGACGTCGACCTGCGGGAGGACGATCGGGTGCGTGCGGGGGCCCACCGCGGCGGGAGCCTCTGCGGGCTTCTCCTCCTGCGGTGCCTGCTGCGGCTCGATGGGGGCCGCCTGCGCTTCGGGGATCTCGGATGCCGCGGGCACGGCGTCGGGGGTCGAGGCCTCCGCCTTGCGCTGAGCGCTCAGCTCCTCTGCCAGCGCCGCACGGACGACCGAGAGGTCGGCGGTCTGCCGCTGGACCTCCTGGACGGCGGTGAGGGCCGCGGCCGCCGCGGCTCCTCGCACCTCCTCGGGGACGAGGCGCGGGATGTTCGAGGTGTCGCCGTAGCCGCCGTGGACCTCGTCACGCACCATCTCGCCGTCGCGGAGCTCGATCACGCGACGCTGCATCGCGTCGACGAACGCGGCCTCGTGCGTCGCCATGAGCACCGTCGTGCCACCGGCGTTGATCCGGGCGAGCAGCTGCATGATGTCGACGGAGGTCGCGGGGTCGAGGTTTCCGGTGGGCTCGTCGGCGAGCAGCACCTGAGGGCGGTTCACGAGAGCGCGGGCGATGGCCACGCGCTGCTGCTCGCCGCCGGAGAGCTCATGGGGCATGCGCTTCTGCTTGCCGTCGAGGCCCACGAGCGCCAGCGCCTCCGGCACCGCCTGCTGGATGAAGCCGCGCGAGGATCCGGTCACCTGGAGCGTGAAGGCGACGTTCTGGAAGACGGTCTTCGACGGGAGCAGGCGGAAGTCCTGGAACACCGAGCCGATGTGGCGGCGGAAGTACGGGACCTTGCGGTTCGCGAGGGATCGGAGGTCACGGCCGAGCACGGCGACACGGCCCGACGTCGGCACATCCTCTCGGAGGATGAGTCGCAGGCACGACGACTTGCCGGACCCCGACGCCCCCACGAGGAAGACGAACTCTCCTCGCTGGACCTCGAAGTCGACACCGGACAGAGCGGGCCTGGTGGTCCCGCGATAGCGTTTCGTGACGTTCTCGAACCGAATCATGGCGGTACGAGCCTAAGCGCCTGCTCCCGTCTGCCGTCGAGCGACACCCCGCAGCCATGAGCGTGTCACCGCTCACTGCTATACATGAAGGTGCTGATCCACGCCGCCCGCGTGGGCTCCGAGGTCCGAGGGGGACACGATGACCACACCCGCAGGCTGGTACGACGACGGCTCCGGACGCCAGCGGTGGTGGGACGGCGAGCAGTGGACGGAGCACTTCGCTCCGCTCGTCGAGCCCGAGGCGCCCGCGACGGATGCCGCCCCCGTGGCCGAGAGCACCCCGGACACGCAGCTCTCCTCGGAGACGCCCGTCGAACAGACGCCGCAGACGGATGCCGCGGTCGAGGCCGCCGCAGCGGTCGACGCCGCCCCGACCGAGACCGCCCCCGCCCTCGCCGCCGACGACGCGGAGACGAGCACCGCTGCCGATGCGCCGTCGGACATCGAGGGCACCGTCATCGCGTCCGAGGCCGTCGCATCCCCCGAGACGCCGATCGCCGCCCCCGAGGATGCGGTCATCGCTCCGGAGGCTGCGGCCCCTGCAGAGACCGCGGCGCCCGCTGAGACCGAGGTTGCAGCCGCGCCGGACTGGTCCGCCCCTGCGGCGGGCGCGCCCCAGGACGAGCAGCCGACGAGCCCCTTCATCGCACCGGGCGCGACGGCGCCGACGGCTCCGCTTCCGCCCTATGCCTCGGGAGCCCCGGCCCAGGGATACCCCGCCCCGGGCGCATACCCCGGCTCGGCGCCGGCACAGCCCTACCCCGGCACGGCGCCGACCTACCCCGGAGCTGCGCCGACGTACCCCGGCGCCGCGCCGAGCTACCCCGGAGCGGCTCCCAGCTACCCCGGCGCCTACCAGGCCCCCTACGCGGCCGCCCCCACGGGCCCCGTGCCGCTCTCCGTCCTGGGTCTCGTCGGCCTCGGCATCGCCGGACTCGGCACGATCCTCTCCTGCATCCCGTTCACGATCATCTTCGGCTGGTTCCTCCTCTTCGCCGGATTCGTCGTGTCTCTGATCTCGGTGTTCCTCAAGGGACGCAAGTGGCCGGGAATCGCGGGAATCATCGTCTCGGTGCTGGGCACGATCCTCGCGGTGGTGATGGCCATCGTGTTCACCGTCTCGGCCGTCGGCTCCGCGATCAGAGACCTGCCGACCGATCTCCCGACGAGCAGCACCGACTCGGGAACCGACACCGGCACGGACTCCGGCACGGACTCCAGCGACAGCGGCTCAGCCTCCGGAACGGTCGTCGAGGGCGCGATGGGCGAGACGGTGACCGTCCCGCACTCGACCGGGACCGGCGACATCGTCATCGGCTCGGCAACCTGGAGCACGTCCGACGGCAGCGGCATCGACGCCACCAACGGCGGATTCCTCACGATCGATGTGACGTGGACGGGCGTCGACGGCACCACGTACGTCGGCCCGTTCTACTTCACGGTCGAGACCGCCGACGGCACCGAGGGCACCTACGACTTCTTCGCCGACAGCCAGTTCGAGAACGCAGAGCTGGCGGCCGGGGAGACGGCGCATGGCACGGCGACGTTCGACATCGCGCAGAGCGATTCCTACACGGTCGTCGTGCTCGATGGCATCCTGCAGCCCGTGGCGCGCATCACCGTGACGCCGTCGGCCGGCTGATCCCGACGGAGGGCGACAGATGACGATTCCGGCGGGCTGGTACGACGACGGGTCAGGACGTCGGCGGTGGTGGGACGGCCTGCAGTGGACCGAGCACCTCGTGGAGGCGCCCGCACCGGCCCCGGCGCCGGCAGACTCCACGGCTTCCGCGCACCCCGTTGATGCCGCTCAGAGTGCAGACGCTGCCGCCGCCGCGGCTGTCGCGTCCACGCCCAGCGACGCGGCTCCGTTCGCCCCTCCCTTCGAGCTGCCCGCTCCCGGGGCGTCGGCCGCTCAGTTCGCCGAACAGCCGACCGTGTACCCCGGATACTCCGGATCCGCTCCCCCGTACGCGACCGCACCCGCGCCCGCGAAGAAGGGGCTGTCCGTCCTGGGGCTGGTGGGCCTCATCGTCGCCGTCGTCGGCATCGTCGTCTCGTGCATCCCCCCGATCGCCGTCGGCGGCTGGGTGCTGCTCGGCCTCGGTTTCGCGCTGTCGATCGTCTCGCTGTTCCTCCGCGGAGCCAAGTGGCCGGGCTTCCTCGGTCTGGGCGCCAGCGGTCTCGGCGCGATCCTCGCGGTGGCCGTGGCCCTCATCTCGTTCACGGGATCGGCCGACCCCTCCGGTCCTGTCGCCGAGGAGAGCACCGCCCCCTCCGATGCGCCGAGCGCTGAACCGACCCCGGTCGATCCCGCCGACGTCGACGGCGCGGTCATGAAGGGCCTGATCGAACTGACGGTGGGAGACTGCATCCCCCTCATCGATTACGGGGATAAGGGGGTGTACGAGGTGCCCGTCGTCCCGTGCGATCAGCCGCACACCGACGAGGTCTACTTCGTGTTCGACGTCGAAGGGCCCGAATTCCCCGGCGACAAGGCGGTCGACGTCGAGGCCCAGACCCGGTGCAGAGCCGAGTTCGAGACCTTCGTCGGCATCCCGTATGCGGACTCCGTGTTGGATTTCTACTACTACGTGCCCACGAAGCGCAGCTGGACGCTCGACGACGACCACGCGATCCAGTGCATCGTCTACAGCGAGGAGGACGTCACCGGCACTCTCGCCGGCGCCGCCCAGTGACCTCGATCAGTCTTCTTCTTTGCGCTTCCGCCAGCGGATGCCAGCGGAGATGAAGCCGTCGAGGTCGCCGTCGAACACGGCGGCGGGGTTGCCGGACTCGTGCCCGGTGCGCAGGTCCTTGACGAGCTGCTGGCCGTAGAGGAAGTAGGAGCGCATCTGGTCGCCCCAGCTCGCCGTGATGTTGCCGGCGAGCTCCTTCTTCTTCGCTGCTTCCTGCTCCTTCTGCAGGAGCAGGAGGCGGGTCTGCAGCACGCGCATGGCGGCGGCGCGGTTCTGGATCTGCGACTTCTCGTTCTGCATCGACACGACGATGCCGGTCGGGAGGTGCGTGAGGCGCACGGCGGAGTCGGTGGTGTTGACCGACTGGCCTCCGGGGCCGGACGACCGGAACACATCGACGCGGATGTCACCCTCGGGGATGTCGACCTCGGTCGCCTCCTCCATGAGCGGGATGACCTCGACGGCGGCGAAGGACGTCTGACGCTTGTCGGCGGAGCCGAACGGGCTGATGCGAGCGAGCCTGTGGGTGCCGGCCTCGACCGACAGCGTGCCGAAGGCATAGGGGGCCTCGATCTCGAACGTGGCCGACTTGATGCCAGCGCCCTCCGCGTAGGAGGTGTCCATGACCTTGACCGGGTACTTGTGCTGCTCGGCCCAGCGCAGGTACATGCGCATGAGCATCTCGGCGAAGTCGGTGGCGTCGTCGCCGCCCGCGCCGGAGCGGATCGTGATGATGGCGCTGCGCTCGTCGTACTCGCCGTCCATGAGCGTCTGCACCTCGAGCTGATTGATCAGCTCGGTGAGCGCGGCGAGCTCGGCGCGCGCCTCGGCGGCGGAGTCCTCGTCGTCCATCTCGTTGGCGAGGCCGACGAGCACTTCGAGGTCGTCGAGGCGGTTGCCGATGCCCTCGACCCTGGCGAGGGCCGACTGGCGGTGGCTGAGCGCGCTGGTCACCTTCTGGGCCCGCTCGGTGTCGTCCCAGAGGTCGGGGGCACCGGCCTCTTCGCTGAGGCGGGCGATGTCTGTGCGGAGCGCTTCGACATCGACGACCTCGCGGATGTCACCGTAGGTGACTCGCAGGGCCTGGATGTCGGCGGAGAGATCGAGTTCGAGCATGGCTCACCCAGCCTAGCCTGCCGAGTAGAGTCGCAGTGATGAGCAGCGCATCCGTGGTCCTGAGGCAGTTCGGGCCCATGGTGTACCTGCCGACGCTGCTGTTCTCGCTGGGCGAGGGCGCGGTGATCCCGCTGATCCCCGTGGTCGCGGCGTCGATGGGCGCCGATATCGCCCTCGCCGCGCTCATCTCGTCCGCTCTGGTGGTCGGTCAGCTCTGCGGCAATCTGCCCGCAGGATGGGCTGTCGCCCGCATCGGCGAGCGTATGACGATGGTGATCGGCGGCGTCGTGGCGATCGCGGCGGGCGTGCTGATGCTGTTCGCTCCGACGCCCGCTGTGCTCGCGGCATCCGTCTTCCTGCTCGGCTTCTGCGCTGCGGCGTTCGGGCTGGCGCGGCACGCCTTCATGACGACGCGCGTGCCCGTGGACTTCCGCGCCAGGGCGCTGTCGCTCCTGGGCGGCAGTTTCCGCCTCGGGATCTTCATCGGTCCGTTCGTCGCCGCCGGGCTCCTGCAGTTGTTCGGCGCCGAGGCCGCCGCGTTCTGGTTCTTCCTCGTCTGCCTCGTGGTGATGGTCGTGCTCGTCGTGTTCGGCCCCGACCCGGAGAAGACCGTCCCGGTGCCGCCCTCCTCTGTGTTGACCGAGGACTCGGGCGAGGTGGTGAGCGGTTCGATCCCGACGATCGAGCGCGCCGGGGTCTTCCGCACGATGTGGCAGCAGCGTGCCGTGCTCGGGCGTCTCGGGCTGGCGGCCGCGTCGCTCTCGGCGGTGCGCTCGGCCCGCCAGGTGCTCCTGCCGCTGTGGGGCCTCTCCCTCGGTCTCGACGCCTCCACGATCGCCCTCGTGGTGGGTGTCTCCGGCGCGATCGACTTCGCCCTGTTCTACGCGAGCGGGCAGGTGATGGACCGGTTCGGCCGACTCTGGGCGGCGATGCCCGCCATGGTGCTCATGGGAGCGGGGTTCCTCGCCCTCTCGTTCACGCACGACCTGGACGCCTCCGTGCTGTGGTTCGGCATGTTCGCGGCCATGCTCGGCGTCGGCAACGGCCTGTCCAGCGGAATCCTGCTCACGCTCGGCGCCGATGTCGCTCCGAAGCGCGAACCGGCGGCCTTCCTCGGTTCCTGGCGGACGCTGACGGATGCCGGGGGCGCCGTCGCCCCGTTGATGATCTCCGGGGTCATCGCGGTCGCATCCCTGCCGGTCGCCGCAGCCGCCATCGGAGTGGTCGGTCTGCTGGGCGCTGTGGGCTTCATCCGCTGGATCCCGATGTTCGTGCCGCGGACGGCGGCCGACGAGACCTGATCGATCCGGCACGACCGCGTTCACTGCAGCGCCGTGCGACTGGTGCCCGTCGCCTCGAGGCGGACGCCGTCCGGCAGGAACAGGGAGAAGAGCGGCGGATGCCACTCCCCCTCCACCGTCACGCGCGCGGACAGTCCGTCCGGGGTGCCGGCGGACACGAGACGCGCATCCGTCGGCAGCGCGGAGAGCAGTGCGTCGACCTGCGCGCGAACACCCTCGTCGTCGAGTTCGGCTCGCGCCTCCTCACCGTCGAGGGTCAGCGTGAAGCCGTCCGCTCCGGCGAGCGCGGCGGAGTCGGCGAGCGCGTCGAGCCGCTTCTGGGTGACGTAGAGATCGGTCGCGCAGACGCACACGAAGATCAGGGTGAGCGCGAGGAGAGCGTAACCGAGCGCCAGCAGGAGGACACTCCCTTCGTCGTCGCCTGCCGTCCGAGCGGCCATCAGCCGCCCGCCCACAGTCGGGAGATCTTCTGCACCGAGGCGGCCTCGACCGGGATCGCCGTGGACTCGTCGAGCCCCAGCACCGACGGCATCAGGGGCAACTCGATGCGGGTGCGGACCGTGACCGTCAGCGTGGCTCCCGCGGCTGGGCACTCCGCGCCGACCGGCGTGCATACGAGCGACACCTCGACGGACTCGGGGTCGAGGCCGTACTCCTCGACGACCGCCGCGAGCACCTGCTCGCCCCGATCTCCGGCGCTCTCGGGGTCGGATGCCTGGGCGATCAACCGAGCCGTGTGCCGCGCGGCCGCTTCGACTCCGAGGGTCTGCTCCTGGATGATCCCGAGCGTCGCGATCAGGTAGACGAGAGGCACGAGCAGGATGAGCCCGACCGTGATGAACTCGAGTGCGGCCGAGCCGTCTTCATTCTTCACCCAGCGACTCCACCGGCGCATGCGCTTCCACCTCCAGAGCGTGTGGGATGCCGAGCAGACCGATCACAGGGAGCGTGGTGCGAACTCTCACAGTGACCTCCTGCTCCGTCACCGAGATCGTCACGTCCTCCGCGTAGGACGCCCCCACCGCGCGGTTCACGGCGATCCGAGTGCGCTCCACTCCCTCCTCGGGCTCTGTGTCGGCGAGCGCCGCGTGGTAGGCGCCCTCCACCGCGGCATCGTGTACGACATTGCGCACGTACACGGCGAGCGCGAGCTGCAGCACGGCGAGCGTGAGCACTGTGAGGAGCGTGCCCACCAGAACGAACTCCACCGCACTGGATCCGCGCTCATCGACGAGCACACGCCGCAGGGACATGTCAGAGCCCCGAGACCCGTTGGATGGCCTGCTCGAACAGGGCGCTCAATGCGGGCCCCGCGACCGCCCAGATGAGAACGACCAGTCCCGCGGTCATCAGTGTGAACATGCCCTATTCCCGCGCCGGGATCAGGCACTATTCACGAATGCGACTAGGCCGAGATGCCACCTCGCACCGCGCCCATGGTGCGCCGTGCTCTGGCATCCGCACGCGATGAGGCTCGCTCCCTCACGCGGCGCGCCGTGAACGGATCGGCCGCGACGCCCTCGGCGGATGCCGCGGCGCGGCCGAGCAGCACGGCATAGCGAATCGGGGTGATTCCGAGCTCGGAGCGAATGAGGGCATCTCGCGACGGAGTCGAGTGCGGATGCGCGGCCTCGAAGGCGAGAAGTTCAGCAGGGCTCATGACGGGTATGGTGCCTGAGACCTCCGACATACGCTGGTCGAATGGACGACCTCGCCGACCTGCAGCCCCGATGCCCGAACTGCGGGACCGTGATGCGTGATCATCCGCGCGGGTTCGCATGCGCGTGCGGGCACATCGAGGACCACGGCGCCGAGCTCGACGCGATCGCCATCCCTCCGGAGTTCGACGGCCCCACCCTTCACGGTGGCTGACGTCGGAGCGCCGACGTAGACTCATCTCCTCGGCCGGAGGAAGGAACGCCGGCATTGGGAAGCGCAGGACCACTGACTCGGGCGCGGGTCGCGCGTGAAGCGGAGTGGAGACAGATCCGCACCGCCGCTCTGAAGGGGCCGCTGCAGTCGCTCAGCGACCGAGAGCTCGACCTCAACACGCAGCCCATCACGGTCTACCCGCGGGCCGCGCAACGCCGCGTGCGGGCCTGGGTGCGGTTCGGCCCCGAGGCCGTCCGTGTCGACGCACGGATCGTCCGCTCGACACCCCTCGCGGCGGGGATCGAGTTCTCCGCTGAGGAGACGACCTTCCGCTGTTGGGTGTGGGGCAACGCGGTGACGATCGACGACGTCGGCGACGAGGCGTAGGGTCACTGCCATGTGTGGACGATTCGCAATGGATGCTGGCACCGACGAGCTCATCCGGGAGTATGTCGCCGACGGCGGGCGCCCGGAGGACTGGTGGAAGGACTTCCACGGCGCGTACTCGATCGCCCCCACCGATGACGCGGTGATCGTCCGCGACCGCGGCGAGGGCCGCATCCTCGAACTCGTGCGGTGGGACTGGCAGAAGCCCGCGAACCGCCCCAAGGGCGCACCGATCATCAACGCCCGGATGGAGAAGCTCGCCACCGGGTTCTGGGCGCCCGCGTTCTCCGCGGCCCGGTGCATCGTCCCCATGCGCGGCTACTTCGAATGGACCGGCGACAAGACCCCGAAGACCCCGCACTTCCTCCACGGCGACGGGCTCGTCTCCGCCGCCGGGCTCACCTGGTCGATGGAACTCCCGAACGGCGAACGGTCCCGCTGCATGGTCGTCATCACACGGGCGGCCCGCGACGCATCCGGGACTGTGCACGACCGGATGCCGGCGTTCCTCACCCCTGACACGTGGGATCAGTGGCTCTCCCCGGAGAAGCTCACCGGACAGGCCAAGATCAACACCCTCGCGATGCTCGACCACACCTCCTCCGACGTCGCCTCCACGATCCGCGAGCACATCGTCGACACGAAGGTCAACAACGCCCGCACCGTCAACCGCGACGACCCGTCTCTGCTCGCCCCGGCCTCCTAGGCTGGACAGATGCTTGTTGGAATGATCCGCCCACGAGGCCAGCAGACGACCGATGTCACCGGCCCATCCCTCGAAGACGTGCAGCAGCAGCTCGAAGCGCTCCGCCCCGAAGGGTAC
>NZ_PCOT01000010.1 GCF_002979415.1 Microbacterium sp. MYb72
ATGTCGTGCGTCTTTGCTCCGGTGATTCTATGCCGGAAACACGGGGCACGGCTTCGGAGCGGGGGCGAGGCGCGCCGAGGGGTGGACGCCGTAGAGCGGCGTGTCGGGAACGGGGTCCGCAGCCGTGCTCGTCGCGGGTGATGGTCGGTAGCAGGATCCTTGCTACCTGAGTAGCATGGAGCCATGAACAGCAAGGTCAGTCTCAGCCTGAGCGAGAGCGATCTGGCGTTCCTCGACCTCGAGGCGCTCAGCGGACGGTACGCGTCGCGATCGGCGGCGGTGCAGGATGCCGTCCGTCTGCTCCGCGAGAGCCGCCTCGCGGATGCCTACGCCGAGGCCTATGCCGAGGGGTACGACCCCGAGTGGGACCTCGCCGACAGCGACGGACTCGCGTCGGCGTGAGCGCGGCATCCATCCCTCTGCTGCGTCGAGGGCAGATCGTCCTCGTGTCGTTCGACCCGGCAGTCGGGTCCGAAGTGCGAAAGACTCGCCCCGCCGTCGTGGTGAGCAACAACACCGCCAACACCGTCGCGAGCCGCAGCTCGAATGCGACGGTGACCGTCGTGCCCCTGACCTCCCGCACCGAGAAGGTGTTCCCGTTCCAGGTGCTCCTCCCCGCCGGCGCGACGGGACTCGATCGCGACTCGAAAGCGCAGGCCGAGCAGATCCGCACGGTCTCGGTCGCCCGGATCGTGCGGCCGGTCGGCTGGGTGCCGGCGGAGCTGCTGGGCGCGGTCGACGAGGCCCTGAGGCTCCACCTGTCGCTCTGACCGTGCGGTCAGGCACAGCTTCGGAGCGGCGCCGGGCACAGCTTCGGAGCGGCGCCGCGAAACGCCGGCGAGGATGCCGGGTGAGCGGCGTGTCGGCTTCGAGATCCGCAGCTGTGACCCTGAAAGGAGCACGCCATGGCTCCGGTGCAGGCCGGATACGGTCGCCGCGACTACGGACGCGGCTGCGGGGTCCGGCCTCCGACGCCCGCACGGCGCAGACGGTCGGCGATCAGGATGCCGAGGGCGGTCGCACCCACGCAGCTCGCGAGGGTGACCGCGAAGAACGTGACTTGGAGGCCCACGGTCATGCTCCCGAGGTTGAACGACGCCCACGCCAGCACCGGGTAGACGACGCCGACGACGATCGCGCCGAGGTAGTGCATCCACGTGCCCCAGTAGCGCCAGATCACGAAGACGAACGGCAGCTCCGTGAACGCCGCCCACCACAGGTTCGTGAGCACGCTGGCGAATCCGTATCCGGAGAACGGCACGATCACGAGTCCCGCGAGAAGCCCGACCAGGATGCCGACGAGCGGCCGGCGCAGCAGTCGCAGCGCGATCACCGAGGGGAGGAGCCACAGCCCCGCCAGCGCGACGCTGACGAACGGCAGTCCGGGGAAGAGGATCGTCGAGATCCAGTTCGCGGGGGCGAGCAGCAGGCCGCCCGCGACGCCCAGTGCGGCACAGGTGAGCAGCACGGCCGTGGAGTAGCGCGCGCCCTTCGCCCCGCGGGGCCGATCGGTCGGGGCCGCAGCGGTCCCCGATCCTGCGCCGTTGTAGGGCTGCCTCTCCGTCGCCGCAGCGGCGGCCGCGGCATCCGTCTCCGGGGTGTGCGCCCCGCCGTCCGTCGCGCTCATACCAGCGGCTCCGCCGAGGCCTCGCGCGCAGCCTTCGATGCGGGGGACGCCGCCCCGATCTTCCAGTAGCCGCAGAAGCTGACCGTGTTCTTGTCGACTCCGCGCTCGCCGACGAGGTGCTTGCGGACCCCGGACGCGAGGGCCTGCTCGCCGGCGGCGTAGGCGTGGAAGGGAGCCGCGGGCAGGTCGCCCTCGCGCAGCGCCGCGAGCGCGAGGGTGCCGGGAGCCGTGGAGTGCGGTCGCACGATCCAGGTGACGTCGATGCCGGCCGGGTGCGGGAAGTCGAGGGCGTCCTCCTCGCTCGGCACCTCGATGAGGGCGGAGCCGGATGCCGTGGCCGGCAGCGAGGCGCAGATCGAGGAGATCGCGGGCAGCGCCGTCTCGTCGCCGACCAGCACGACGCGATCGGTGCCGCGCTCGGGGTTGAACGTGAGTCCCTCGTCGATGATCAGCACGTGCTCGCCGGGCTCGCACGTCTCGGCCCACCGCGACGCGGGACCGGCCGTGCCCTCGGCGGCTGACCCGTGCAGCACGAAGTCGACGTCGATCTCCGCCCCGGCGTCGGCGGTCGCGGGGCGGTACGCGCGCACGCTGTAATTGCGCATGACCGGACGCTCGCCATCGGGGATGCGGAGGAACTTCAGGTATCCGAACATCTTGTTCGCCTTCGCGGGCACGCGGTCGAGCCCCGCTTCGCCGCCGATCGGCAGGAAGAGACGGAACCACTGGTCGAAGCCCATCGGCCGGAACCTCTCGATCTCGCCGCCGCCGAGGGTGACCCTCACCCAGTGCGGTGCGAGCCGCTCGGTGCGCAGCACCGTCACGTGGAGGAGGTCGGAGGAGAGCGGCTTGACCAGTTTGCTGAACGCCATCGGTGCGCCTTTCAGATGTTCCAGGGGAAGAAGAGGGCGAGGATCGTCGCGGAGGCCGCGATCCCCACCACGATGAAGACGAGGTCGCGCCCGCGGAACGGCACCAGATGCCGCTCGGTGCGCGTGGGGTGGGCGCCGAAGGCGCGGGAGTCCATGGCCAGGGCCACACGCTCCGCGTGCCGGATCGCGCCCGCGAGCAGGGGGACGATGTAGCCCCAGCCGCGTGCGATCCTGGCGAACGGACCGCGCCCGCCGTGATGGCCGCGCACGCGGTGCGCCGCGCGGATCACCGAGAGCTCGTAGCCGAAGCGGGGCACGAAGCGGAAAGCCGCGAGGGCCGTGTAGCCGATCCGGTACGGCACGCGCAGCTGCTGCACGCTCGCCCGCACCAGGTCGGGACCCGTGGTGGTGAGACCGCCGATCAGCGCCAGCGCGATGATCGCTCCGAGGCGCAGGCCGGTGGCGAAGCCGATGGCGAGGGCGCCCTGGTAGAGCGTCCAGTCGCCGACGCGGAGCAGGGGTGCGGTGTCGCTCACGAGACCGGCATCCACCCAGATCGAGAACCCGAAGCCGATGAGCAGGATGCCGAGGGGCACGGCCGCGAACAGGATCGCCGCGGTGCGGCCGGTGAGACGTGCGCCGACGAGCAGCACGGCGTAGGAGAGGGCGAGGAACGCGGCCGGTGTCGCGAGGTCCCGCACGAAGACGAGCACGAGGATCGCGGGCAGCACGGCCACGACCTTGGAGAGGGGGTTCAGCCCGTACAGGAACTGCCGCGGCGAGGTCGCCGTCATCTCTGCGTACGGATCGAACGCGGCGCTCATGATCTGCCCGCCAGCATCCGCTGCAGGGCGGGGAGGCGCAGCCCCGCCTCGGAGAAGGCGCGACCGTCGTCGAAGAGCTCGGCGGTGGGGCCGGCGGCGTGCACGCGCCCGTCACGGAGGATGACGGTGCGAGTGGCGTGCTCGGCGACCAGCTGCAGATCGTGCGTCACGATGACGATGGTCGTGCCCTCGGCGCGCAGGTCGTCGAGGAGTGAGAGCAGCTCGGATGCTCGTGCCCTGTCCTGCCCGAACGTCGGCTCGTCGAGAGCGAGCACCCGCGGCCTGGTGATGAGCGCGGTGCCCACCGACAGGCGTCTCTTCTCGCCGCCGGACAGCAGGAACGGATGCACGTGAGCCTTGTGCTCGAGGCCGAAGCGCGCGAGCATCTCGGCGACGAGGCTCTCGACCTCGTCGTCTGGCGTGCGCCGCAGCCGCAGGCCGTGGGCGAGCTCGTCGAACACCGTCGGTGCGATGAACTGGTGTTCGGGGTTCTGGAAGACGAATCCGATGCGGGCGGACAGCTCGCGCGGAGAGGCGGTGCCCGGGTCGACGCCCGCGACATCCACCCGACGCCGTGGCGGAGGGACGACCCCCGCGAGGGCCTGGATCAGCGTCGTCTTCCCCGCGCCGTTCGTGCCGACGATCGCGGTGAGGCTGCCGGCGGGGATGCTGAGGTCGACGCCGTGCAGGATCTCCCGCTTCCCCTTCCGCACGGTCAGGCCGCTGGCCGTGATGATCGGCGGCGCGTCCTGCTCGCTCGTCTCGCGTGCGGCCTCGGTCGTCGAGTGAGCGGAGCGAGACGACACGCTGTGCGTCGCGACTCCTCTCGTGCGCGGCGCGAAGCTTTTCGTCTCGTCGCTGCGCTCCTCGCTCGACGACCGGGAGGCCTCGTTCGACGACCCGGGGGCGGCGGCGAGCGCGGCCCCGAGCTCATCGGGGGTCAGCGGCAGCGGTTCGAGGACGACGCCGGCATCCCGCATCCGCAGCGCCGCCAGCGTCGCCGACGGAAGCCACACCCCCATCGAGAGCAGCTCATCGACGTTCTCGCGCACCACGGATGCGGCGGGCCCGTCGAACGCGACGCGTCCGTCGCGGTCGAGCACGATCGCCCGCGTCACGAACCCCATCGCGGCGTCGAGGTTGTGCTCGACGAGGAGGATCGCCCTGTCACCAGCGGCGACGACGTCGGCGAGGGCCGCGTAGACGTCGTCGATACCCTGCGGGTCGAGGTTCGCGGTCGGCTCGTCGAGCACGATCAGCGGCGAGCCCATCGCCAGCGCGCAGGCGATCGCGAGGCGCTGGCGGCCTCCGCCCGAGAGCAGATCGGGGTTGTCCGTCCTCCGGTCCCACAGGCCGACGCGTCGAAGCGCGTCTTCGGTGCGCCGCTCCACCTCGGCGAGCGGCAGCAGCAGGTTCTCCGGTCCGAAGGCGACCTCGTCGTAGACGGTGCCCGTGACGATCTGGGCATCCGGATCCTGGAACACCATCGCGACCCGGGTGCTCAGCGACGCGGTCGTCGTCTCGGCGGTGTCGAGGTCGCCCGCGGTCACCGTGCCCGTCATGGTCGCGGGGACGGCGTGGGGGATGAGTCCGTTGAGCGCCAGGGTGAGCGTCGACTTGCCCGAGCCCGACGGTCCCAGCAGCAGCACGACCTCTCCGGCCGCGATGTCGAACGAGACGTCGCCCGGTGAGGGGTGCGCGGCATCCGCGTGGGTGATCGAGAGGTCACGCACGCGCAGAAGGGGCGCGGATGGGCGCACTAGCACGGCCTCGGGTCAGCGGATCGGACCCTACTAACTTAGCTGAGCCTTACCTATTTCGCCACGCGGCATTCACGCGGGCGTCGACGGCGAGGCCGGCCGAAGAGGAGAGGGCCCGCGCTAGCGGCGTGCGACGCCGGCGCGGCTGAGCGCTGTGCCGATGGCGAGGCCCACCGCAGTCCAGGCGATCGGGCCGAGGACCGAGATGACGAGATATGCGATCTGCGCCCACAGCGCCATGGTCGACAGGTGCGCGGCGAAGAACACCACGACCGCGACGAACACGCCGATCACCGCGGCGGAGACGAAGAAGCGCCAGGCGCCCCACGAGCGGTAGCGCGTCAGCGCGGCGACGCCCTCCTGGATCGCGCCGAACAGCAGCGCGGTGCCGATGAAGCGCAGCGCCCACGCGGGGTTGAAGGCGCTCGCGATGAGCGCGGCGATCACGTGCGTGACGATGGCGACGAGGGGGCGGCGGAGCACCTCCTGCGCGATGATGCCGGGCAGCACGTGGGAGCCGAGCACGAGTCCGTAGAGGAAGGCGGGGCCGGCGAGCACGGGGACGGTCACCCAGCCCGCAATGCCTCCCAGGATGCCGGTCGCCACACCGATCGCGGCGCACACGAGCAGGACGCGGGTCGGCAGGGGGGAGCGGGAGGATGCCACGTCTCCAGCCTACTGTCGACCAACGGCGGCGACGGCTGGCCGATCGTCTAGGAACCGGCTGTGGATCTGGTGAGAGTCGGATTCCGGGACTACTTTGAGCGACGGTGCGGCAACGCGGCTGCACCATAGGACATCGGGAGCACCAATGGGTCGAACACCCCTCCGGATGGCAGCAGCCACCACCCTGGCGACGCTGTTCATCGCTTCAACCGCCACCGCCGGCTACGCAGGAGTAGAGGAGGTGACGCATCCCACCCCTGTCGAGGGCACTCCCGGGCACTACATCGTCGTGATGAAGTCCGACCCGCTGGCGAGCTACACCGGCGAGGTCAAGGGACTCAAGGCGACCAAGCCCGTCGAGGGCGAGCAGCTGGAGACGGAGTCCGAGGACTCGCAGCGCTACATCCAGCACCTCGAGACCGAGCAGCAGACGCTCGCGCAGGAGGTCGGCGTCACGCCGGACACCACGTACCAGACCGTTCTCAACGGGTTCAGCGCTCAGCTCACGGGCGAGCAGGTCGACAAGCTGCGCGCGTCGAAGGACGTCTACGAGGTGTTCCCCGACGAGATCCGTCACCCCGATGCGCAGACGTCGACGTCCTTCCTCGGACTCGGCGACGACAAGAAGGGACGCGGCGGCCTCTGGCAGCAGACCGGCGGCGTCGACCGCGCGGGTGAGGGCATCGTGGTCGGTGTGATCGACACGGGCATCGCACCGGAGCACCCCTCGTTCGAGGGCAAGAAGCTCAAGAAGCAGAAGCGCGACCACAACCGACACAAGGGCAACCAGCCCTACACCGACGGCACCTACGTCTACTTCGACAAGTCGGACGGCGGGCAGTTCAAGTCCCTCATGGTCGAAGGCCAGGGCTGGGACAAGGGCGACTACTCGACCAAGATCATCGGCGGCCAGTACTTCTACACCGGTGCGCAGGCAGACGGCTTCGACTTCCAGTACGACTACCTGTCTCCGCGTGACGGCGCAGGCCACGGCTCGCACACCGCGAGCACGGCCGCCGGGAACTTCGGAGTGAAGGCGTCGATCGAGAACGTCGACTTCGGCAAGATCTCCGGCGTAGCGCCCGGCGCCAAGATCTCGGCGTACAAGGCCTGCTACGAGGGCCCGGACCCCGCCGTCACGACCGACGACATCTGCGCGTTGAGCGACCTCGTCGCGGCGATCGATCAGGCCGTCGCCGACGGCGTCGACGTGATCAACTACTCCATCGGCGGCGGAGCGGCCAAGACCGTGCTCGCCCCCGAGGACATCGCGTTCTTCAACGCGGCGGCCGCGGGCGTGTTCGTCTCGGCGAGCGCCGGCAACGACGGCCCCGACCCCGTCACGGCCGATCACGCATCGCCCTGGTACACGACGGTCGCGGCATCCACCATCCCGACCTGGGAGGGCACCGTCACGTTCGACGGGTTCGCGCAGGCCGGCGCCTCGGTCAGCGTGCCGTTCGGCACCACCGTGACCGGTCCGTCGATCTACGCGGGGGATGCCGCGGCAGCAGGAGCGGCGAACGCGCAGCAGTGCCTCCCAGGCACCCTCGACCCGACGAAGGTCGCGGGGCACATCGTGGTCTGCGACCGCGGCAACAACGCCCGCGCCGAGAAGTCGCAGGTCGTGAAGGACGCCGGCGGCAAGGGCATGGTCCTCGTGAACGTGCCGGGTGGAGCCGACTCGCTCGACAACGACTTCCACGCCGTTCCGACGGTTCACCTCGCCTCCGCGCACCGTGCGGCCGTGCTCGCCTACGTGCAGGGCGGCAAGGACCGTCCGATCTCGCTCATCGGCAAGAACACCACCGGCGTCACGACTCCCGTCCCGCAGATCGCGGGCTTCTCGAGTCGCGGCCCGATGCTCGCCGACGGCAGCGACATCATGAAGCCCGACATCGCAGCGCCCGGCGTCGCGATCCTCGCGGCGACGAACAACGCGCCGGACGAGAAGCCGACCTTCGGCATCCTCTCTGGCACGTCGATGGCGGCGCCGCACATCGCCGGACTCGCGGCGCTGTACCTCGGCGAGCGTCCGAAGGCCACGCCGGCGGAGATCAAATCCGCGATGATGACGACCGCCTACGACACGGTCAACGCCGACGGTTCGAAGAACCGGAACCCCTTCGAGCAGGGCGCGGGTCAGGTCGATCCGACGCGCTACTTCAACCCGGGCCTGCTGTACCTCAACGGTGCGAAGGACTGGGCGGCGTTCCTGGAGGGCAAGGGACTCGGCGCCTTCGACGGCGTCGACCCGATCGACGGCAGCGACCTCAACATCGCGTCCTTCTCGATCGGCTCGCTCGCCAGCGCGCAGACCGTCACGAGGACCGTCACGGCCACCGAGAAGGGCACGTTCACGGCATCCGTCGATCTGCCCGGCGTCAAGACGACGGTGACGCCGTCGACGCTGAAGTTCGACCGTGCGGGGCAGACGGCCACCTTCACGGTGACCTTCGACAACCAGAGCGCCCCGGTGGAGCAGTGGGCCACCGGCTCTCTGACGTGGACGAGCAAGAAGAACACGGTGCGCTCGCCGATCGCGGTGTTCCCGGTGACGGCGGATGCTCCGCCCGAGGCCTCGGGCACCGGTGTCGACGGATCCGCCACGGTGGAGATCGTCCCCGGCGTGACCGGCGACCTCGCCCTCACGCTGTCGGGTCTCACCCCGTTCGAGCTCCTCGCCGACCCGGACGGCCGGGTCGATGGGCACTCGGGCGACGAGGCGTCGGGCGATGCCGACAAGAACGTCTCCTGGCTGGTCGACGTGCCGGCCGGCACGACGCTGTCGCGCTTCGACCTCGACTCGTCGGATGACGCAGGCAGCGACCTCGACCTCGCGGTCTACCGCGTGGTCAGCCCTGACGACCTGCGCTACTACGACAAGTGGCAGTCGGCGACGGGTTCGGCCGACGAGCAGGTCACGCTGAAGGCTCCGAAGGCCGGAACCTACCTGGTGGTCGCGAACGTGTACTCGACCTCGGCGCCGATGACGTGGGACATGACCGTCGCCAACGTGCAGCCGAGCGGAGAGGGCGCCTTCACGGCCACCCCGAACCCGATCGCGGCGACGCGCGGCACCAAGACGAGCTTCCAGCTCGGCTGGAGCGGCCTCACCGCCGGGACCCGCTACCTCGGCCTCGTGCAGTACGGCGAGTCGGCGGTGTCGACCATCCTCACGGTCGACGCGCAGTAGCCCCCGCAAGACGGAACGCGGTGAGGTCGCACAGACCTCACCGCGTTCCGTCGCGTCTTCGGAGAACGGAGACGGATGCCGCGCATCAGGGCGTGTCGGCGGGGACACGCCGCGTCGGCGTCGGATCATCTGGGGTTTCCGAGGCGAGGCGGCCTCAGATCCTGCGGCCCCGTGGCATCAGTCGCACGTCGGGCAGGGGAGGGGCGGGGATGCGCACGTCGTGCCCCTCGACCTCGCCGAAGCGGGCTGACGCGGCCTCCCAGTCGGCCCTCGCGACGGCGATCTCGTCGTGCGTGCGGCCTGCGAAGTTCCACCACATCACGATCTCGTCTTCGAAGGGCTCGCCGCCGAGCAGGAACAGCAGCGCCCCTTCGGCGCTCGACACCTCCACGCTCTCCCGCGAGTCGCCGAGATAGAGGGTGTCGTTCAGGGCGAGCGGATGCTCCGCCACGGTCGCCGCGCCCTCGACGAGCATGATCCCGTGCTCCCAGTCGGCGCGCAGCGGCAGGTGCACGGTCGTCCCGGCCGGCACCACGATCTCCGCGCCGACGATCGGCGTGTGCACGGTCGCCGGAGACGTCGCCCCCGCGAACTCGCCGAGCACGACGGTGGCCGCGGCATCCGCTCCGTCGACGGCGGGCAGCGTGACACCTGGCAGCGCGGTGTGGCGTTCGAATCCGGCGGCGCCGTGCCGCGCCGACTCGGGCAGCACGACCCAGAACTGCAGGGCGTCCAGTGGGATCGGCTCCTCGCCGATCGAGTACTCCGAGTGCGAGATGCCGTTCCCCGCGGTCATGAGGTTCAGCTGCCCGCGGCGCAGGTCGGCGTCGCTGCCGAGCGAGTCACGATGACGGATCTCCCCGACCAGCGGCCAGGTCACGGTCTGCAGGCCGATGTGGGGGTGCGGTTCGACGCGCATCCTCGTGTCTGCGGGACCGAACCGGTCGAGGAAGCACCAGGCGCCGATCGTCGGCAGGTTGCGGTGCGGCAGGGCGCGCAGCACGTTCATGCCGCGCACGCCGCCGAGGGGCACCTCCCGTGGCTCGAGGATGAGCCGGTGCTGACCGATCATGAGTCGCGGCGTCCGGGCCAGCGGATCTCCGCCCCGGGGATCTCGTGCGTCTCGAGGTACTTCGCGATGTACGGGCACAGCGGCACGATCGCCTCGCCGGATGCCGCGGCATCCGTCAGGGCGTCCTTCGCGAGGATGCCGGCGAGCCCCCGCCCCTGGAACGCCGGATCGATCTCGGTGTGCGTGAAGCGGATCGCGCCGGGGCGCAGCTCGAACTCCGCGAAGCCGGCGAGGCCGCCGTCGAGCGTGATCTCGTAGCGGGAGGCGTCGTCGTTGCGGGTGACGGCGATATCGGTCATCGGATGCTCCTTCTGCGGTCTGCGTCCAACCTACGCCCGCCGGGAGCGGGAGGGCTCGCTCCGCGCGCCGACGCCCGGCCTGGCCTCCGTCTCTCAGATGGGGAGTCGTCTCGTAGGCGGGGCGTCGGGCGCAGACGGGGCCGGGCGCGACGGAGCGGGCTCAGTGCACGGGCTCGGCGTCGGCGAGACCGTGCGCGTCCTCCCGGCTCGTGCGGGGGAAGGCGAAGCTCACGGCGACGAAGATCGTGAGCGTGATCGCCGGCACGATGAGGGTGTGCTGGAACGCCTCCGACGGTGACCCAGACCCCGCGGCGTCGAAGAACACCGAGGCGAAGATCGCGACGCCCACGGCACTGGCGATCGCCTGCACCGCGGTGAGCACTCCGGATGCCGAGCCGATCTC
This sequence comes from Microbacterium sp. MYb72, assembly GCF_002979415.1. GTDB lineage: Bacteria > Actinomycetota > Actinomycetes > Actinomycetales > Microbacteriaceae > Microbacterium > Microbacterium natoriense. The sequence goes on from NZ_PCOT01000010.1 coordinate 10,720, forward strand.
ATCATCCTTCACGGCCGCGAGGATCGTGCTGAACAGGGCGGCGATGATCGCTCCCCCGCCCATGCCGAAGAGGACGATGCCGGGGGCGATCCCCCAGATGCTGAAGTCTCCCGGCTGCTGGAGCTCGAACCACAGCAGAGCGGCGCCGGCGAGCTGCGTCACGGCGCCCAGCTGCAGCACGGAGCGGCCGATCTTCTCGGCGAGCCAGGCGCCGCTGAGCGCTCCGCCGATCGCGGAGCCGATCGCGAGGGGCAGGTTGCCGAGTCCGGCCTCGCCGGCGGTGAAGCCGTTGCCCTGTTGCAGGAACAGCGTCAGCACGAGCTGCGTGCCGGTGAGGCTGCTGAAGAAGAGGGCGATGCCCACGAGCCCGAACGTGTAGGCGCGCCGCGTGAACATGGTGGCGGTGACCAGCGGCACGCCTCCTCGGCGCAGCAGGCTGTGCTGCTGCCAGCCGAACACGACGAAGCCGAGAGCGCCGACGACCACGCACACCCAGGCCCAGACCGGCCAGTCGAGCTCGGGGCCGAACGTGAGGGCGAGCACGAGCAGGCCGGATGACAGGATGATGAGCGCGCCCCCGACGGGGTCGATCGTGACCCTGCGGTCGCCGGATCGCTTCGGCAGGATGCGCCAGGCGACGATCAGCGCGGCGATCCCGATGGGCAGGTTCACCAGGAAGACGGAGCGCCAGCCGAGTCCGAACAGGTCGGCCTCGATGAGTCCGCCGCCGATGACAGGACCGAGGATGCCGCCGAGTCCGAGCGCGGGCCCGAACACGCCGAACGCGGTCGCCAGCTCGGCGCCCGAGAGGTTCTCGCGCAGCAGTCCGAGCCCCTGGGGGAGCAGCAGTGCGCCCGCGGCGCCCTGGACGAGTCGGAACGCGATGAGGGTCTCGGGGCTCGGCGCGAGCGAGCAGGCGAGGGATGCCGCGGTGAACACGGTGAGCCCGAGCAGGAACATCGGTCGGCGCCCGTACCGGTCGCCCAGCCGGCCGCCGAGGATGAGTCCGGCGCCGAGGGCGAGGGCGTAGCCGCCGATCACCCACTGGAGTCCGAGCGGGGTGACCCCGAGGGACGTCTCCAGCGAGGGCCCGGCGACGTTGACGATGGTCGCGTCGAGCATGTCCATGATCTCGGCGGCGAGCATCACCCCGAGGATCGCCCAGCGCCAGCGGTAGGGAGGTTCGGTCGTTTCGGCCATGTCATCTCACATCTTGATAATCAATAGAATTAGCAATTATTCATACTACTATGACAGACATGGATGCGACGTCGAACCAGCGTGCGGCTGGACGAGAGGGCTACTCGCCGTCGAGTCGCCACGAGACCGAACCGGCGGAGGAGCGCGACATCCGGTCGCGCGTGCAGCAGCTCACGATGCGGCAGCAGCGGTTCGAGAGATCGCTCGCGAAGCGGCTCGACCTGGATGCCGCCGGACTGGAGGTCGTCGACCATCTCATCTCGTCCGGGCCGACGACGCCGACCGAGCTCGCGCACCGGGTCGAGATCTCTACCGCCGCCATGACCCTCGTGCTCAACAGGCTCGAGGATCGAGGGCACATCGGCAGGGAGCGGCATCCGTCCGACGGGCGCAAGCTCATCGTGACGGTGTCGAATGCCGCAGCCGCCGACGCCGAGCGGATGGTCGCGCCGCTCATCGACGAGGTCGAGGACGTGATCTCGGCGATGAGCGAGGAGGAGCGCGCCGTCGTCTCGCGATTCCTGGACGACCTCATCGGCGCCTACGACCGCTCGACTCCGGACTGAGCCGCCCGCCTGTGGAGAACGCGGGGCGTGACGTCGGCGGGGGTGGTTACGCTGGAGGGATGCCGCAGACTCCCCGTGACCCGTACGAGGATCTGCCGTATGCAGACGAGCCCTGGGGTGACGGGTGGGAGCCGAGCGAGCCGCCGGAGCCCATGGACTGGGAGCCGCAGGGCTCAGGGTACGAGCCTCCGCTCGACTGGGGGCCCGGCCCGCGGACGCCCGTGACGGCATCCGCCCCGGCATCCGGTCCGGCATCCGGTGCGCCCGTGCGCAGGGCGACGCCCAGCCACTTCGCCACCGCGCGGGAGGCGCTGCACACGGTCTTCGGCTATGACGAGTTCCGCGGCGACCAGGCCGAGATCGTGGAGCAGGTGATCGGCGGCGGTGATGCCGTCGTGCTCATGCCGACCGGCGGCGGAAAGAGCATCACCTATCAGGTGCCGGCGCTCGTGCGCGAAGGCACCGGACTCGTGATCAGCCCGCTCATCGCCCTCATGCACGACCAGGTCGACGCCCTGCGCGCCAACGGCGTGAACGCGGCGTACCTCAACTCAACGCAGTCGATCGACGAGCGGCGCGAGGTCGAGCGCGCGTACGTCGCTGGCGAGCTCGATCTCATCTACGTCGCGCCGGAGCGGCTCAGCAGTGCGCAGACCACCGCGCTGCTGCAGCGCGGCACCCTGAGCGTCATCGCGATCGACGAGGCGCACTGCGTGTCGCAGTGGGGTCACGACTTCCGTCCCGACTACCTCGCTCTCGGCGACCTCGGCGAGAGGTTCCCCGGGGTGCCGCGCATGGCGCTCACGGCCACGGCCACCAGGGCCACGCACCAGGAGATCACCGAGCGACTGCGCCTCGACGCCGCGCGGCACTTCGTGGCGAGCTTCGACCGCCCGAACATCCAGTACCGGATCGTGCCGAAGGTCGATCCGCGCAAGCAGCTCGTCGCCTTCATCCGCTCGATGCCGGAGGGCGCAGCGGGCATCGTCTACGCCCTCAGCCGCAAGTCGGTGGAGCAGACCGCGACGTACCTCGCCGCGCAGGGCTTCGACGCGCTGCCGTATCACGCGGGGCTTCCGGCCGAGGTCCGCGCGACCAACCAGTCGCGGTTCCTCCGCGAAGACGGCGTGGTCATGGTCGCCACGATCGCGTTTGGCATGGGCATCGACAAACCCGACGTGCGCTTCGTGGCCCACATCGACCTGCCGAAGTCGGTCGAGGGGTACTACCAGGAGACCGGTCGCGCCGGCCGAGACGGCGAGGCCTCCGTCGCCTGGATGGCCTATGGCCTCGGCGACGTGGTGCAGCAGCGCCGTCTCATCGACCAGAGCCCCGGCGACCGCACGTTCAAGATGCGCATGGGGCAGCACCTCGACGCGATGCTCGCCCTGTGCGAGACCGTCGAGTGCCGCAGGCAGAACCTGCTCGGCTACTTCGGCCAGGAGTCGCAGCCGTGCGGCAACTGCGACACGTGCCTCGAAGACACCGCGACCTTCGACGGCCTCATCCCCGCGCAGAAGCTCCTCTCGACGATCGTGCGTCTCAAGAAGGAGCGCAACCAGGCCTTCGGCGCCGGTCACCTGATCGACATCCTCCGCGGCGCGTCGACCGAGCGCATCCGTCAGCAGGGCCACGAGAAGATCGCGACCTACGGCATCGGCGCCGACCTCTCCGATCAGGACTGGCGCAGCGTGGTGCGGCAGCTCCTCGCTCGCGGCATCCTCGTCGCGCAAGGCGAGTACGGCACTCTGGCCCCCGGCGAGCTCGCGGTAGGCGTGCTGAAGGGCGAGACCCCTGTGCCGCTGCGCAAAGACACCATCGGCCGGCCGGCGTCGGCGCCTCGCGCCCGCAAGGCGAGTGCGGCGGATGCGCTGGATGCCGGAGACCGCCCGCTGTTCGAGGCGCTGCGCGCCTGGCGTGCGGAGACCGCGCGAGAGCAGGGTGTGCCCGCGTACATCGTCTTCGGCGATGCGACACTGCGTGCCCTCGCTGAGCATCGGCCCGCGTCGATGGGGGCGCTCGACGGGATCACGGGCATCGGCGAGAAGAAGCGCGAGGCCTACGGCGAGGGCGTGCTCGCCGTGATCGCCGCAGGCTGAGCCGCGCTCACGCGGCGGTCGGGTTCCGGTCTTTGAGCGAGGAGCGCAGCGACGAGACGAAACGCGGTGGCGGACGCTCACAGCACTCCCTCCATCGCCGGGAGGAGTCAGCCGCTGACCGTGCTCATCGCCCGGCGGCCCACTCCGGGTTCACGGCGATCGCCGTGACGTGGAGGTCGCGCCGGGGGAAGTCGATGCCGTCGACGTCGATCTCGATCCGGCGCTCGCCGCTGATGGCATCCGCGCTGAAGATCGCGAAGCTGAGGAGCTTGTCATACGATTCGCCGCGGCTCGGGTTGATGAAATCCTCCTCCGTGGCGACGCCGAAGACGCGTCCTCCGCTCTGCGCCAGTGCACCCTGGTCGGTGCCGACGACCGGACTCAGGTCGCCCAGGAACCCGCCCAGATCCGCCGCCGGCTCGGCGTCCACCGACCTCGACTCCGCGATCTCGGCGAGCGGGATCGACCACAGGGTGGCCCCGGCGGCCCAGTGCAGTCGTCCCTCCCAGACGAAGGGCGTGCCCGATTCCCACCCCAGCACCGACTCGGGGTAGTGGATCTCGAGTTCCTGTCTGTCCCCTGTGGTCCGGTCCCAGATCTGCAGGCTCTGGTGCGCCGACGTCTTCTCGTCGACGATCTCGCCCAGGCCGAGCGCGCGGTCCTGGTCGCAGACCAGCGTGCGGACGCCGGTGAACACGCCGAGCCCGTCGATGTCTCGTGAATCCGGCGTCACGATGCGCACACCGGACTCGTCGACCAGGGCGACATCGTCGCCGCACGTGGTCAGCGCGGGGTTGACGTACCCGAGGTCGATCGTCGTGATCTCTTCCGTGGCGGCATCCACGAAGGCCAGCTGCTGACCTTCGGCCGAACCCGTGTACACCGCGAAGCCGTCGGCGACGGCGAGCCTCGCCCGCTCCGACGACGACTCCTTCGCGCCCGACAGGGGCAGCGCCGTGAGTCCGTCGTCATGGATCAGGTACTCGTCTGCGGGGCCGCCGACGCTCAGTCCCGCCTCCGACCACGCGAGCCTCGACTCCTCGAAACCCCGTTCCTCGAGCTCCACCGACCGCGTCTCTCCGGCCTCGTTCACGAGTACGAGATAGGCGTGGTCGCCGGCGTGCAGGCGCAGGGCCACGACGGCGTCTTCGAGGCCGAAGTCCTCGGAGATGGGTGGGGCGTTCAGCATCCTGACAACGGAGGGGATGCCGAAGAACGCCGCCCAGATGCCGACCAGCACGAGGGCGACGATGATCCAGCTCTTCAGCAGACCGGGCCCCGTGCCCTTCCCGCCACGATCAGGGCGCCCCTTCGCCTTCTGTGCCGCTCGGCCCCCCGCAGTGCTCATGGGAACGATCCTGTCAGAGCGAGGCGGTGCTCGACGGTCGGAGGTGCGGGGACGCGTCTCAGCGTGCGGGAAGCACGTCGTCCAGGTGGGCGCGGAGCTGCACGGCGACGTCCACCGCGTCGCGGTCGTAGAGCCACTGGTACTGCAGGCCGTCCCACAGGGCGATGAGCCAGATCGCCTCGCGCTCGGGGTCGCGATGCTCTGGCAGGTCGCCGTCGAGCTGAGCGAGCCGGAACACCTCGGTGAAGTAGTCCAGGCTGCGCTCGAAACGGCGGATGAAGTAGTCGTGGGCGGGGTGGCCTGCGGGCACGGCCTCGCACGAGAGCACCGCGTACACCTCGATGAGGCCGGGTTCGACCTCGGCGTTGTGCGCGGCGCCCGCGGGCATCCCGCGCAGGAGGTCGGCCGCGCGGCAGGGGGTCGTCGCGTGGTCCTGGAGGCGGATCGCGTCGTCGCGTTCCATGAGCACCGCGCTCAGCAGCGCCTCCTTGGTCGCGTAGTGGTGCAGCAGCGTCGACTTCGACACCCCCACCGCCTCAGCGATGTCGCGCAGGCTGGTGTCTCCGTATCCGCTGCGGGCGAAGAGCTGCGTGGCGTCGACGAGGATCTGCGCTCGACGTCGGCGGCCGGCCGCGTAGCCGGCCTGGTCCTCGTCGGCGAGGCCGCTGAGCGCCAGTTCGGGAAGAGGGCCCGACGGCTCGGCGGGCGCTTCGGGCTCCTCGGGGTCGCGCCATCCGACCGGCGTCGCCCACAGCCCTTCCCGCTCTTCGAGCATCTCCACGACGTCGACGCGCTCCGGGAGGTACTGCGCCATGAGCTGCAGGCCGTCCCACCCGGCCATGTGGCGGATCGTCTCGCCTTCGAGCTCGCGATCCGCGGAGATCACGCCGTGGTCCACGGCATCCTGCATCGCGTCGACCGTCAGCTCGCGCATGGTGGCGTAGCGCTCGCGCATCCGCTCGTGAGCGGGGTGGGCCGGGGCCGACGCCTCGCCGGTGAGTGCGGCGTACAGCTCCAGGTAGCCGGGGGTCTCCGCGTTGCGGGTGGCGAGCTCGGACAGCACGAGGGACCCCGGCTCGGCGGCGGCGGTGAGGACGCTGACGGCCTCGGCGTTCTCCTCCTCGAACTGCGCGACGACCTCGGCGAGCAGGTCGTCCTTCGAGGCGAAGTGGCCGAGGAGACCGGGATGACTGACGGATGCCGCGGCGGCGATGTCGCGAAGCGAGGTGGAGCGGTACCCCTGGGCGACGAAGAGCTCGCGGGCAGCCGTGAGGATGCGCTGCCTCGTGGCAGCGGCACGAGCATGCCGGGTGTTCGTCATCGCATCCTCCCAGGACACTCTATCCTCGCTCATTACCAATCGGTCGAGATTCACTTACCAAACGGTCGAGATTCGTGTATCGTCGAGTCCGCGCCGATCGCGGAAGACCGGCGGAACCTTGCCCGAAAGGATCTCCCATGACAGAGCTGTCATCGGCTGCGAACGCCGCAGCCGCCGGAACCACCGGCTTCAAGCTCCCCGGAACCACCCCCGAGAAGACCCCCCGCGGCTATACGCCCGGTCTCGCCGCGGTGAACTTCGGCGTCTACCTCGCCCTGCTCACCCCGGTCATGGTCTCGATGGCCTTCAAGGTCCAGCACCTCGACCCGACCAACACCGAGGGGAGCCTCGGCCTCGTGATGGGCGTCGGCGCCGCATTCGCCCTCGTCGCCAACCCGCTCGTCGGGCGCCTCTCCGACCGCACCACCTCGCGCTGGGGGATGCGTCGTCCGTGGATCCTCGGCGGTTCGATCGTCGGTCTCGGCGGGTTCGCCCTCATCGGCGCCGCGTCGTCGGTGTGGATGGTGCTGCTCGCCTGGTGCCTGGTGCAGACCTCGATGAACGCGGTCCTCGCCGCAGCGAACGCCACCCTGCCCGACCAGGTGCCCGTCTCCAGCCGCGGCAAGGTCTCCGGTCTCGTCGGCATCACCACCCCGATCGGCATCCTCGCCGGCAGCTTCCTGGTGAACTTCCTCCCCGGCGACTTCGAGCGCTTCGTGGTCCCGGGCGTGATCAGCCTGATCCTCGCCATCGTCTTCGTGGCCATCCTCAAGGACCGCGTGCTCACCGAGAAGCCCGCCGAGCGCTTCACGATCGGCATGTTCTTCGGCTCCTTCGTCTTCAACCCGCGCAAGCACCCCGACTTCGGCTGGACGTGGCTGACCAAGTTCATGGTGATGTTCGGCTACGCGGGCATCGCGACCTTCCTGCCGCTCTACCTCGTCACCAAGTTCGGCCTCGACGAGCAGGGCGCCGTCGGCATCATCCTCGCCGCCAACCTCGCCTCGATGGCGGCCATGGCCGTGTCCTCGCCCCTCGGCGGGTTCCTCTCCGACAAGATCGGCAAGCGACGCCCGTTCGTCGCCGTCGCCGGCGTGATCATGGTCGTCGGTCTCGTGATCCTCGCGATCGCCCCCAGCATCCCGGTCGTGATCATCGGCCAGGCCATCATCGGCCTCGGCGCCGGCTCGTTCTTCTCGGTCGACCTCGCCCTCGCCACCGAGGTGCTGCCGAACCCGGACGACGTCGCGAAGGACCTCGGCGTGCTGAACATCGCCAACGCCCTTCCGCAGTCGATCGCCCCCGCCGTCGCCCCCGGCATCATCGCCCTGGGTGCCGCGACCCCGCTCGGCGGCTATCCCACCTGGTACCTGTTCGGCGCGGTCGTCGCGCTCGCAGGCGCCGTGCTCGTCTACCGCATCAAGGGAGTCAAGTGACGATGTCCGAACGGAACGAACGCCCCTGGCTCGACGCCGATCTGCCCGTCGACGAGCGCGTCGAGCTGCTGCTCTCCGAGATGACCCTCGAGGAGAAGGCCGGGCTCTTCTTCCAGACCATGATCGTGATGGGCGAGGGCGGTGAGCTCTCCGAGGGCGACGCGAACTTCGGCATCCCCTCGAACCGCGAGTACGTGGTCGGCCACCACATGAACCATTTCAACCTGCTCGGCGTCGCGCCGAAGGCGAGCGACATCGCCGCCTGGCACAACAGGCTGCAGGAGCTCGCGGCATCCACTCGCCTCGGCATCCCCGTGTCGATCTCGACCGACCCGCGGCACTCGTTCAGCGACAACCCCGGCGCGACGATGTTCGCGGGGCCCTTCTCGCAGTGGCCGGAGCCTCTCGGTCTGGCGGCCACGCGTGACGCCGCGCTCGTCGAGCGCTTCGGTGACATCGCCCGCCAGGAGTACACGGCGGTCGGCATCCGCGTCGCTCTGCACCCGCAGGTCGACCTCGCTACCGAGTCGCGCTGGGCCCGGCAGCTGCAGACCTTCGGCGAGGATGCCGCCCTCGCCGGTGAGCTCGGGGCGGCCTACGTGCGCGGCTTCCAGGGCGAATCGTTCGGCCCCGGCTCGGTCTCCACGATGACCAAGCACTTCCCCGGGGGCGGTCCGCAGAAGGACGGCGAGGACCCGCACTTCGACTACGGGCGCGAGCAGGTCTACCCCGGCGACAACTTCGAGCACCACCTCCTTCCGTTCGAGGACATCTTCGCCGCCGGCGGTCGCCAGATCATGCCCTACTACGGCATGCCGGTCGGCACGCAGTATGAGGAGGTCGGCTTCGGCTTCAACAAGGGCGTGCTCACGGGGCTGCTCCGCGAGCGGTTCGGATTCGACGGCATCGTCTGCACCGACTGGGGTCTGGTCACCGACCAGCCGATCATGGGCACGGACTTCGCCGCGCGCGCCTGGGGCGTCGAGCACCTCACCCCCGCCGAGCGCATGGTGAAGATCCTCGACGCCGGCGCCGACCAGTTCGGGGGCGAGAACGAGACGGAGCTGCTGATCGGCCTCGTGCGCTCGGGAGAGGTCGCGGAGGCTCGTCTCGACGTCTCCGCGCGTCGCCTGCTGCGCGAGAAGTTCGAGCTCGGGCTCTTCGAGGACCCCTATGTCGACGTGGATGCCGCGGACGCCATCGTCGGCTCCGCGGAGTTCCGCGCGGCGGGCGAGCAGGCGCAGCGCGCCTCGGTCGCGGTGCTGTCGAATGACGGGGTGCTTCCGCTGCGGACGGGGCTGAAGCTCTACGTCGAGGGCATCGCGCCCGAGGCGGCGGCGCGCTACGGCGAGGTCGTCGCGACGCCCGCGGAGGCGGATGCCGCGATCCTGCGTCTGCAGGCCCCGTACGAGCAGCGCGCCTCGATGTTCGAGAACTTCTTCCACGCGGGCTCGCTCGACTTCCCGGAGGACGTCATCGCCCACGTCGCCGAGGTCGCGGCATCCGTCCCGACCATCGTCGATGTGTTCCTCGACCGCCCCGCCATCCTCGGACCGATCGTGAATGCCGCAGGCGCTGTCGTCGCGAACTGGGGCGCGGGCGCCGAGGCGCTGCTCGACGTGCTCACGGGCGCCGTTCCCGCGACGGGGAAGCTGCCGTTCGACGTGCCGAGCTCGATGGCCGCTGTCGAGGCGTCGCGGCCCGACGTCCCGTTCGACACGGCGGACCCGCTGTTCCGTTTCGGGCACGGTCTGTCCCTGTAATCGTGCACGAAGAGACGCCCCGCCGGCTTCGGCCCGCGGGGCGTCTCTTCGTCTGGGTGGGGGCGTGTCGCGAGGCCTCACCACGCTGCGCTTCGAGGTGTCGAGCGGCTGCGAGGAGCTCGATTGTGCACGGCGGGAAAGGTGGGCAGGGGCGACGGCACACCCGTCATCCGGGCCATCTCGGCGCGTTACTATCTCCTTAGCACTGCTGTAGGGGGGAAGCCGAGTCGACGGATCGTCGGGCTCGGATTGGTCTGCGGCTGGCAAGGAGTGATCGGAGGGGGCTTGTCAGCGCGTGAGAAGCGCCGTGACGCGGCGATCGCGTCGGCGCGCGAGGAGTTCGCTGCGCTCTTCGCGGAGCATCGGACCACGGTGCGCCGATACCTCGAACGAGGCCTGTCGAATGACGACGACGTCGATGACGTCCTCGGAGACGTGTTCATGCTGGCCTGGGTCAAGTTCGACCCGAAGCGGCCGTTCCGCCTCGCCTGGCTGCTGAAGGTCGCAGACAACAAGCTGCGCGACCATGAGCGAGGGGCGAAGGCGCGAGCGCGGTTGTTCGATGCGATCGGGCTGATGTCGGTGCCCGGTGCGGGTCGGGCCGACGTGCTCGATCACCTCGCCGTGCGACAGGCCGTCGCCACGCTGAATCAGCGGGAGCGCAGCATCGTCGAGCTGATCTACAGCGAGAGGCTGTCGGCCGGTGAGGTCGCCGTGCGGCTGGGCTGTTCGCAGGCCGCGGTGAACACCGCCCTGAGCCGCGCGAGGACGAAACTCAGGGCGCAGCTGGCCACGGAATCGGATGCAGCGCCTCCCGTGTCGACGACGGGGCTGGTAGCCGTGCCGCGCGGCGACAGCTGAGTCGTTCGTCAGATCAGGATGCGCTCGACTTCGACAGCGTCGCCGAGCCAGCCGAGCTCCTCGAAGAGCTCGTCATGAGAACGCCCCGGCTCAAGGTCGATTGCGACGTAGCCGGGAGCGAACCACTCGCAGAGGTACTCCGTTCGGGCGATCAGGTCGTGAAGACGCGAGTGCACGGCCTCGACGTCTTCGGACCGCACGATCGCCACCCGAGCGACTCCGTTGCCCGATCGTCGCGCCACGGAGCGGATGACGAAGCCGGACTCCGAGTCCGCCCGGACGACATCACCGAGTGCGAGGTCGTAGGCGAAGAACGGGATGCAGCAGATCTCGAAGAGGTCGTCGCCCACGCGCCTGGTCCAGAGCTGCTCGAAGCTCTCGCCAGGGCCGACGTCATCGACAGCCGCCCTCAGCATGACACTCTGGCGAGGGCGATGCACAGGATTCGGATGCGCCGCGATCCTCACCGTCACCTGAGGGGCTCCGATGACGTGTTCCGTCGGGTGGGCATGCCGAGGCTGATGACGAGATAGCTTTCAGCATCGTAGATCGAGTGGATGACCGCGCGAACGGTGCTGGCCAGAGAGGCGGCGCCTTCGACGGTAAGAGAGCGATCCGCTCGTCGGAGGATCGTTCTTGCGGCTTCGTCGCACACGTAGGCGTTCAACGGATACCCTGACGCGCCCCGTCTGATCAGCCGTACGAGCTGCGAAGGTTCCCTCTGCAGTTCTCTCCAGCGGATCACGCGATCTTCCACGAACACGACATCCGCGAGCCCAGGATCGCCCTCGCGTGCCAGGTCGTCTTCGACCACGAGGACTGCTGCCCCGGTCGACGCCTGGTGATGCAGGTGTTCGCCGAGGAGATGATCCACGACGTGGTGGTCGATAGATCGGGAGTGGTCGTCGAGCACCGGCGTCATGTCGGCATCCGACACGATGGCGAACGCGCTCGTGGCCGTCGGCAGCCGTTGGCTGACGAACTCGGCCAACGCGGACCCTTGTTCCAGGGAGGCCTGCGACCATGCCTGCGCCGGAGAGAGGTCTGCGTTCCTCGAGCGAACGCCGATCATGACACCTGCACCTGCCGGAGCATCACGCTTGCACTGTCCTCTCGTCATCCTCGTGTCGTGGCCGCTCCATCGGTCGTCACAGCGTCATCGCCGTGCGGTGGAAGTCGACCAGATCGGGATCCTGTTCGCTCAGTCTGTCTTCGAAGGCGTCCCAGCCGTGGTTCGACACGTAGTCCGCTTCGCTGTCGGTGATCGGTACCAGCCAGGCGATGACGATTGTGCCGTCGTCGTCGGAGTACGTCGCGAACTCGTCAGGGAAGTACGTCGGCATCGTGACGTACAGCGCGGTCAGGTCAGACCCGGGGACGAGCGCACCTGCGGGGCCGATCACGTCGCCTCGCAGCAGCGCCCGCCCCATTCGGATCGCCATCTCGCCGACCTGGAGGAGCAAGGATGCGACGTCGTCGGGCTCGAGCGCATCAGGAGCGAGCATCAGCAGCTCCTGTCGAATGCGGAGGTCGGAGGTGGGCGACGGCAGCACTCGCCTGCTCAGCCCGAGAGTGGAGTAGGCGACGGAGCCGGCGCCCGAGCCGCCCGCGAAGCGGACGATCTGGAACGGTGTCTTCGCGCCATCGGGGGCGACCGTCCAGCCGGTTCGAATCGGGCCCAGAGCGCATTCGAGGTGCTCGACGAGACCTGGAGCGTCATGGTCAGAAACGCGAGTCATCGTTGCCTCCTGAGGTGTTTGCATGACGACGCTGCTCCGGAGGGGGAACAGCGCTCGCGAACGCGTGGACGAGAACCATACGGCATCCCCGTCACAATCCTTCACTTCTGAAGTTTTCTGTGGATCCGCTGGACATTCGGTGAGGTGTACCGGAATACTGACATGGCATGCGCTCTGTCGACTCGATGTCGATACCTGGGGAGGGCCTTGTGACGCGAACGAAGTTCTGCATCACACGGGAGAGGCGAATGAAGAACATTGAGGGGAAGACCCTGCGGAGACGCAGGGCAATCGGAGGGGGCATCGCCGCGGCAACCGCGGGCGCTGTCATCCTCACCAGCGCGCTGGTGCCCATGGGCGCCACTGCCGCACCGAGCGATGATTCCGAGGCACTCGGCCAGATCATCCGCACCGAGCTGCTCGGCGGAGACATCCTCGATGTCTCGCAGGCCGTCAGCGGGAATCCGAGCGACATCGGGCCGGAGATCACTCCGCTCAACGTCACTCTGCTCCAGGGGCTGACCGTCGATCTCGGCGGCGGCCTCCAGCTTCCGCTGATCTCGGGTCCGGGTGGCGCAGGCCTCCTCGACCTCGGTCAACTCGGCGTGCTCAACTCGTACGCGGGGTCGCCCACGGCGAACACCTCGACGGCCAGCGCCGGTGCGATCAGCCAGGACGGCACGATCGCCACCGACATCAACAACCCCGGCGCCTACGGCAACGCGAAGCTGAACCTGACCGACGTGCTCGACCAGCTCGGTGTCGCGGGGATCACCGATCAGGTCGTCGACAACCTCGGCATCGAGCTCGGCGCGATCGCCTCGACCGCGACCGCCACGGGCACCGCGTCGGACGTGACCTTCGCTTCGGAGTACACGGTCGCGGACCTGGAGCTCAACGTCTCGAGCCCGCTCGTCGGCACCGTCGCGACCTCGCTCGGCGGCGTCCTCGGCGGCGTCGGCGACACGCTGGACGCGGCCGTCGGCACCGGCGGTGTCCTCGACTCCGTGGTCAGCGCCGTCAACCTCAACCTCGGTGTTCCGGCCGTCCTGCAGGTGCAGATCGGCGGCGGAACGATCGCGATCGACGGGCTCGACGCGGCGATCACCGCCGCGACGAACACCCTGATCAACGAGCCGCTGGCCGACCCCAACGGAATCGTCTCGATCAACCTCGCGAACGGCCTCGTCTCGGTCGACCTCGCGAAGATCGTCAACGGGCCTGCGGCGACCGACCTCAACGGTCTCGACCCGAACACGCTCGTCCTCGACGACACCACGATCACGGCGATCACCTCCGCGGTCACCGCGGCCCTCGGGACGCTGACCACCAAGGTCACGACGGTCGTCACCGACCTGATCAACAACCTGAGCCTCCACATCGAGCTCGGCGCGCACGTCACCGCGCTCCTGCTGAACGCCGATGTCGACATCACCGTCGACGTGAAGCTCGGTCAGCTCACGGGCGCGATTCCCGGGAGCCCGGTCGTCGGCGTCGACGGAGATCTGCTGGGCATTCCGCTCGGCGGCGTTCTCTCGCTCGTCACGACGCCGGTGATCAACCTGCTCACGACCACGCTCACGCCGGTCATCAGCACGCTGCTCACCACGGTCACCAGCGGTCTCGCCCCGGCGCTCGACGGCATCCTCAACCCGGTCGTCGCCGCGCTGAGCCCGCTGTTCGACGCGCTGAACGAGGTCGTCGAGATCACGATCAACGAGCAGGAGGAGCCGGGAGTCCTCGGCGCCGAATCGTTCACGGTCAACGCCATCAGCTTCGAGCTCCTGCCAGGGCTGGGTGCGCTGAACCTCGACCTCGCCTCCTCCACGGTGCGCGCGGCCGAGATCGCGGCGGTCGACCCGACGGTCGATGCGCAGGATCCGGTTCAGGCCGGAAGCAACCTGCCGGTGGTCGGTGCGAACTGGGTTCCCGGATCCACGGTGACCCTCACGCTGCGCAACGCCTCGAACGACACGATCGGCACGCCTGTGACGTTCACGGTCGAGGCCGACGGCAGCTTCCCGGCGAACACCGTCTACGCGATCCCCGCGGGCACCGACGTCGGAACCGACTACGTGCTGACCGCGGCTGACGACGAGGACCCGCAGAACGTCGCGACCGACACGGTCTCGATCACCGCGGGCGGCGGCGGAGACGTGAACACCAACGCGGCGGCTTCGGCATCCGCGTCGGCAGACGCGACCGCGAGCGGCGACCCGGCAGCGCAGGCTGCGGCACAGGCTGCGGCTCTCGCCGATGCGACGTCCCAGGCTTCGGCTGCGGCGACGGCGAACGCCGACCAGGCCGCGAAGGCCGCGGCGACGGTCACCGCAGACGCCTCGACCAACGCCTCGGCGGACTCGACCTCGGCGGCGAACGCTCAGGCGGCGGCTGCTGCTCAGGCATCCGCTCAGTCGAATTCGGCGGCGACGACGCTCGCGGACGCGAACTCCTCGGCTTCGTCGAAGGCTGCGGCGACCGCTACGTCGTCGGCCAACGCGTCGCAGGAGGCCTCGACCAACGCGAACGCCGCGGCATCGGCATCCGCCTCGGCGAACGCCGACGTGTCCAGCTCGGCTGTGGCTCAGGCCGCGGCTCAGGCGGCGGCGTACACCTCGACCGACGCGAACGCATCTGCGAGCGCGGCGACTGACTCGGACGCGATCGCGGCTGCAAAGGCTGCGGCCACCACGACCGCATCGACGGCGGCAACCGCGGACGCGACCTCGGCCGCGAATGCGAACGCTGCGGTCGCTGCTCAGGCTGCGGCTCTGGCCAATGCGTCCACCAACGCAGCTGCGTCGGGATCTGTCACGGGCGATCAGGACACGAACGCATCCACGGCATCCCAGGCTGCGGCCATCACCAACGCGTCGACCAACGCCTCCGCGAACGCGGTCGCCGAGGCGAGCGCATCGACCGACCCGGGAGCGCAGACGCAGGCGTCCACCAACGCATCGGCAGAGGTGAACACCAACGCATCGGCATCGGCAGCTGCGTCGGCCCAGGCGGACAACGACAACAACGCGGCGGCTCAGGCTGCTGCGGTCGCTGCTGCACAGGCGAACGCAGACACGAAGGCGAGCGCGAAGGCGACGGCCAACGCCACCGCCGCGGCGCAGGCCGCAGCAACGGCTCAGGCTGAGGCGGGAGCGTCGACCAACGCATCGACCGATGCCACCAGCGAGACCAACGCCCGTGCGGCTGCGGCTGCGCAGTCGTCGGCCGAGGCTGACAGCTCGCAGGCCGCTTCGGCTCAGGCCCAGGCCAATGCCTCGGCTGCGGCATCCGCTGCTGCCAACGCGAACGCGTCGACCGAGGCCTCGGCCGCGGCTGCCGCCGATGTGAAGGCGTCTGCCTCGACGAACGCGAACGCCTCGGCGGCCGCGAACCCGCAGGGCAAGCTCGGCATCACGATCAAGTCGCCGGTCCTGGAGCGCGGCCAGCAGCAGACCGCTGTCGGCACGGGCTTCAAGCCGGGCGAGGTCGTCACCGGCGTGATGAACTCCGACCCGCTGGCGCTGGGCACCCAGGTGGCCAACGCTCAGGGCACGGTCACGTTCACGTGGGCGATCCCGGCCGGCACCGACCTCGGCACGCACACCGTCACGCTCACCGGCCCCGAGTCGGGTAGCGTCGCGGGTACGTTCAAGGTCGTGGCCACCGGCCTCGCCGCCACCGGCGGCACGGCGCCCAACGGCTGGATCGTTCTCGGAGCCCTGCTCCTGATGTTCGGTCTGGGTACGGCGCTGGTCGCACGCAAGCGCGCGACGGCCGCAGCAGAGTAAGACAGAAACGCTGTCACAGGTCGGGGTCGCCCTCATCGGGCGGCCCCGGCCTTCAGTGATGAGAAGGACTCTTATGAGCACGAAGACCGATCAGGCTCCGAGCGACACGGAGGCGGATGCCGTCGCTGTCGCGACCAGACCACGACCGACCTGGTGGGTGAAGCTCATCGCCTTCGTCGCGTGCCTGTTCACCCTGTGGCACGTGTTCGCGTCGTTCCT
Organism: Microbacterium sp. MYb72; assembly: GCF_002979415.1. GTDB lineage: Bacteria > Actinomycetota > Actinomycetes > Actinomycetales > Microbacteriaceae > Microbacterium > Microbacterium natoriense. The sequence goes on from NZ_PCOT01000010.1 coordinate 27,060, forward strand.
GTGGATCGCGCCGTACTCGGCGCTGCGCGAGATCCCCACGCAGGACGTGCTCGCCAGCTACATGCTGCCGATGTTCGGCCAGTCGTGGAGCGTCTTCGCCCCCGAGCCGATCAACGGGGACTACCACTTCAACGTCCGCGCCGTCATCGAGAAGGACGGCGAGGAGGTCGAGACCGGCTGGGTCAGCGCGACCGACGTCGAGCTCTCGATGATCCGCTACAACCTCTTCCCGCCGCGCGCCGGCATCCAGTCCAGCGAGGTCGCGAGCGGGCAGATGAACGCGTACAACGACCTCAGCGAGCAGCAGCAGGCCGTCGCCGCCCTCGACTTCGCGAAGGACGGCTGGGAGGACTGGATGGTCGGCTCGTTCGACAAGCTCGAGGGCGACGACAAGCCCTCAACGGTCGAGTACATGAAGGCCGAGCACCTGGCCACCGCCTACGCCACGCAGGTCGCCTACGCGATCTGGGGAGCGGATGCCGTCGTCAAGGTGCAGTACCGGGTGAGCCGGCAGAACGTGGTCCCCTACGCCGAGCGCAACAACCCCAACGCCCAGCGCCCCGATCCGACGTTCTCCACGACCGGGTGGCGCGCGCCGATCGAGGAAGAAGGACAGAATCGCGGCAACTTCGCCGACGTCTTCCGTGCACAGTTCGAGAGGACCCAGCAGTGAGCGTCGACACCCGGGCGCCGAAGGCGCCCAAGACCGTGAAGAAGACGGACGCTCCGGCATCCGCCCCCGAGGCGCCGCAGGCGTCCTTCCCCGCGCGCCTGCTCACCTTCGTCGCGTCGATGATCTCGGGATTCTGGGCGATGCTGCTGTCGGCCGTCGACAAGATCTCGGCGTTCGTCTCGGACTGGCTGTTCAACGGCAAGAAGGCCCTCTACGGACTCGCGGTCACCCGCATCCTGTTCGGCGTCACGGCCCTCGGCCTGCTCGCCTCGAACTTCGGCACCCGCCTGTACACCTTCGGCTCGGGTTCCGCGTGGAACGGCGAGCTCGCTCAGCCGGTCAGCGACTTCCCGAAGATCTGGATCTTCAGCGCGTTCCACGCGGCCATGGGCAACGATCTCGCCTACACGGCGCTGTACCTGCTGCTCGCCGTGCTGGCCGTGCTGTTCGTGCTCGGCTGGCGGTTCCGCATCGTGCTGCCGGTCTTCTTCTGCCTGTGGGTGGGCTTCATCGAGGCCAACGACATGGTCGGCGATCAGGGCGACAACATGTTCCGCATCGCGCTGCTGCTGCTGTTCTTCGCCGACCCCGCCGCCCGCTGGTCGCTCGACGCCCGCCGCCGCGCGAAGAGCGGCGACTGGTTCGCCGCCGGCAGCCAGCCCGCGCTGCTCGGCACGGTTTTCCACAACCTCGCGCTGGTGGCGCTCACCGCACAGGTCTGCTTCGTCTATGCATCCGGCGCGCTGTTCAAGGCCGGGGGTGCGCCGTGGGAGCAGGGGTACGCGGTCTACAACCCGCTGCACACCATGCGCTTCGGCACGTGGCCGGTGCTGAGCGAACTCGTCACGACCTGGGGCCCCATGGTCGTGGCGTTCAGCTGGGGATCCATCCTGCTGCAGGTGGCGTTCCCGCTCGCGCTGCTCACGCGTCCGACGCGGCTCATCGCGCTGGTCGGCATCCTCTCCTTCCACATCGGCATCGCCGTGCTGATGGGTCTGCCGTGGTTCTCGCTGACGATGATCGCGATCGACTCGATCTTCATCCGCGACCGCACCTGGGAGCGTCTGAGCACGGGCGTGCGCCGACGCTGGAACGCGGCCAAGACGGCGCCTCCGCCTCCCGCATCCTCTCTGGCCTGACCCGGACTGTGCCGAGGGCACAACGTGACCGGGGGATGCCGCGGCATTCGATTGTGTGAATGTCACACGTGAGTTCTCTCGATGTTGTGGCAGACCTACCATTGACGTACCCCACGTCTTGAGAGGAACGCCATGGTCGACGTCGCCACCGTGTCCGAAGTGAAGAACCCGCAGCCCGATGTGGAGCAGATCACCGAGCTCCTGATGGGCACCTGGGCTGACATCCGTCGCCAGGCCCGCGAGATGATCAAGGACCCCGCCTTCTGGCGCAAGGACGACCTCGGCAAGGACGAGCACCGCGAGCGCGTGCTCAGCCAGCTGCACCTTCTCGTCGAGAACAAGGCCGTGCACCGTGCGTTCCCGAAGCGCCTCGGCGGCGAGGAGAACAACGGCGCCAACATCGCAGGCTTCGAGGAGCTCGTCGTCGCCGACCCCAGCCTCCAGATCAAGTCGGGCGTGCAGTGGGGCCTGTTCGGTTCGGCCGTGCTGCAGCTCGGCACCGCCGAGCACCACGACAAGTGGCTGCCCGGCATCATGAGCCTCGAGATCCCCGGCGCATTCGCGATGACGGAGATCGGCCACGGGTCCGACGTCGCCTCGGTCGGCACCACCGCGACCTACGACCCGGAGACGGAGGAGTTCGTCATCCACACGCCGTTCCGTGCGGCGACCAAGGAGTACCTGGGCAACGCGGCCCTGCACGGCGTCGCGGCCACGGTCTTCGCGCAGCTGATCACGAACGGCGTTAACCACGGCGTCCACTGCTTCTACGTGCCGCTGCGCGGGGAGGACGGCGTCGACCTGCCGGGCATCGGCCGCGAGGACGACGGGCTCAAGGGCGGGCTCAACGGCATCGACAACGGCCGCCTCAGCTTCGACCACGTGCGCGTCCCCCGCACGAACCTGCTGAACCGCTACGGCGACGTCGCGGCTGACGGCACCTACTCCAGCGCGATCGACAGCCCCGGCCGCCGCTTCTTCACGATGCTCGGCACGCTGGTGCAGGGACGTGTCTCGCTCGACGGCGCCGCATCCTGGGCATCCGCTCTCGGGCTCAAGATCGCGATCACCTACGCGACCGAGCGTCGCCAGTTCGGCGGGGCCGACGGGCAGGAGGTCGTGCTTCTCGACTACGGCAAGCACCAGCGCCGTCTGCTGCCGCGCCTCGCGACGACCTACGCGCAGATCTTCGCGCACGACGAGTTCCTGCAGAAGTTCGACGGCGTCTTCTCCGGACGCACCGACACCCCCGACGACCGCGAAGACCTCGAGACGCTGGCGGCGGCCCTCAAGCCGCTGTCGACGTGGCACGCGCTCGACACCCTGCAGGAGGCTCGCGAGGCGTGCGGCGGAGCGGGATTCATGTTCGAGAACCGCCTCGTCGGGCTCCGTGCCGACCTCGACATCTACGTCACCTTCGAGGGCGACAACAACATCCTGCTGCAGCTGGTCGGCAAGCGTCTGCTCACCGACTACGCGAAGCAGTTCAAGGGCAAGGATGCCGCGGCCCTCGCGAAGTTCGCCGTCGGCCAGACCGCGGGCAAGGTGTTCCACGGTGCGGGTCTCCGTCAGCTCGGGCAGGCCGTCGCCGACCTGGGCTCGACGGCCCGCTCGGTGGAGAAGGGCCTGCGGGAGGAGCAGCAGCACGAGCTGCTCGCCGACCGCGTGCAGCAGATGGTCGCCGACATCGCAGGGCGCCTGCGCGCGGCGGGCAAGGACAAGGAGCTCGGAGCGCGGCTCTTCAACGAGAACCAGGCCGAGCTCATCGAAGCCGCTCGTGCGCACGGCGAGCTGCTGCAGTGGGAGGCGTTCACCGACGGGGTGAACCGCGCGACGGATGCCGGCACCAAGAAGGTCCTCACCTGGCTGCGTGACCTCTTCGGCCTGCAGCTCATCGAGAAGCACCTCGCCTGGTACCTCATCAACGGCCGCCTCTCGACGCAGCGCGCCGCCGCGGTGTCGAGCTACATCGACCGCCTGTGCGCGCGCCTGCGTCCGTATGCGCTCGACCTCGTCGACGCGTTCGGCTACGAGCAGGAGCACCTGCGCGCCCCCATCGCGAGCGGGGCCGAGAAGGCCCGTCAGGACGAGGCCCGTGCGTACTACGCCGACCTCGCGGCATCCGGCAACGCCCCGATCCAGGAGAAGGCGCTGAAGAAGCAGCGCTGAGCGGCATCGCCTCGGTCGAAATGCGTTAGTCGGCGCCTCGCGTCGGAATCCTGTGTGGTTTCCGACGGGAGGCGCCGATTTCGGTGCCGGCCGGAGAGGTGAGCCTCAACCCTGAGTCGGCGGGTGCCCCTGAGTCGGAGGGTAGGGCTGCCCCTGCTGGTAGGGCTGCCCCTGCTGGTTGGGCTGGTAGGGCTGCCCCTGCTGGTAAGGCGGCGCGGGCGGGTAGGGCTGCCCCGGAGCGTAGGGCTGAGGGGCGGCCGCGGGTTCGGGTGCCGGATAGTTCAAGGGATAGCCGTCCGCACCGAGCGGGGCGACGTAGGTCCCCGGCAGGATGCGGTTCTGCGCGCGTGCCCTCAGCAGCACGGCCGTGAACAGCGCATAGGCCAGCGCTGCCGCGACCCCGGCGCCCATCACCAGCAGCGGCGGGACGGAGCGGCTCATCTCCCTCGAGAGGGTGAAGAGCACGTCCTGGAATCCGCTCCCCGGTGAGAGCGAGAGCGGCGTGAGCACGAGCAGCACCACGGCGGGGAGCAGCAGAGCGAACGGCGACCACCGGGTCGTCATCACCCCCGCGACGACCAGCACGGCGCCGCTGAGGACCGCCGCGATCGCATCGAACGACACGTCGAAGCGGTACTGCTGGAGCGCGACGAGCATCCCCCTGCTGATGCCGAACGCGAGCAGTCCGATCCCGACGGTGAGCAGCACGGGTGCCGCGACGAGTCCGACGATGTTCATCGCCATCCGGGGTCGGGCGGGCGAGCGCCGCGCGAGGAGCAGCACGAGCCCCATCGCGCCGAACGCGAGGAACAGGGCGAGCGGGATTCCGTAGACGATGCCGTCGACCCACTCCTGCGGCAGCGGTGACTGATACATCGAGAGCAGCAGAGAGGGGAAGATCGCGAAGACGAGGCTCGCGAGCGCCAGGACGCCGACCGTGAGCAGCCCCGCCGAGCTCCAGAACCCTGTCGCCACGACCGCCAGCAGCAGGAGGATGCCGACGGCCTGCAGCAGCACGGGGCCGAGGAGTCGGCTCGGGTCGAAGCCCCCGAACGCGGTGAAGGTGTAGTACCACGCACGCCCTCCGGCGCTGAGGAGCCCGGCGCCGATCGGGGCGATGACGACCGCGAACAGTGCGGTGATGATCCGGGCAGGCATGGATGATCTGCGCATGGGACGTCCCTCCAGAGTCGTACCGGCCACGGTACCGGGCCGACGGGCGCCCTGCACGGCGATCGTCCGGCAGGGCGCGGAACGCGGGAGAATGGCGGAGTACGCCATACAGAGGAGCGCCCATGACCCGCGTCACCGCCTACGCCGCCCCCAGCGAAGCAGCCCCGCTCGAGAGGACCACGATCGAACGGCGGGATCTCGGCCCGCACGACATCCTGATCGACATCGCCTTCGCGGGCATCTGCCACTCCGACATCCACACCGTGCGCGGCGACTGGGGTCCGCAGCACTACCCGCTCGCTCCTGGTCACGAGATCGCCGGCACCGTCGCCGCGGTCGGGGAGAGCGTCACGACGCATGCGATCGGTGATCGCGTCGGCGTCGGATGCCTCGTCGACTCGTGCGGAGAGTGCCCCGCCTGCCGCCGCGGCGAGGAGCAGTTCTGCCGCGAGGGCGCCGTCTTCACCTACGGCAGCACCGACCGCGACGGCACCATCACCCAGGGCGGGTACTCGCAGCAGGTCGTCGTGACCGAGGGCTTCGTCGTGCGCATCCCCGACGCGATCCCGCTCGACAGGGCCGCCCCGCTGCTCTGCGCCGGCATCACCACGTACTCCCCGCTGCGGCGCTGGGGTGTGGGGCCAGGCACCCGCGTCGCCGTCGTCGGCATGGGCGGGCTCGGCCACATGGGCGTGCAGCTCGCGCATGCGCTCGGCGCGGAGGTGACGGTGCTGTCGCAGACCCTGAGCAAGAAGGACGACGGCATCCGGCTCGGAGCAGACCACTACTACGCGACCGCCGACCCTGCGACCTTCAAGGAGCTGCGCGGGTCGTTCGACGTCATCCTCAACACGGTCAGCGCGGTGATCGACCTGCGCGCATACCTCGGGCTGCTCGCGATCGGCGGGACGATGGTGTGCGTCGGGGCGCCGGGCGAACCGCTCGGGCTGCCGATCGGCTCGCTCATCGGCGGCAACAAGACCCTCGCCGGGTCGAACATCGGCGGCATCGCCCAGACGCAGGAGATGCTCGACTTCTGTGCCGAGCACGGCATCTCCGCCGAGATCGAGGTGATCCCGGCATCCGAGATCAACACCGCCTACGAGCGCGTGCTCGCCTCCGACGTGCGGTACCGGTTCGTCATCGACGCCTCCACCTTCGCCTGATCGCCGGAGGGGAGCAGCGGACGACGCCTCTCCCCTCCGTCGAGGGTCAGCCGACCAGGATGCCGGCTCCGGTCATCCGCGCGATCAGGTGCGGAGCGAGCGGGGCATCGGTTCCGAGCACCACGCGAACCGTCGCCCCCGGCTGATCCACCGAGCCTCGTCTCTGCCCGCGCAGGTCGCAGATGGTCTGCCCGCGCGCCGGACCCGCCGTGGTGTCGACCACGACGCTCACCGCCGGGGCGACGATCGCGGCGATCCCGCCGACCGCGATCGCCGCGGCGAGGGGATCGTGCAGTGCGCTGCTGCGCTCGCCGTAGGTCTCGACGTAGAAGTCGAAGTAGAAGTCGAGCATCTCGCCGACCGTGCGGGCGAGCGGCACGTCCGAGGCGAGCAGCGCGGCGCGGTCGTCTTCGTCGAAGACGTTCTCCATCGTCACGTCCAGGGGCACGAGGGTCACCGGCCAGCCCGCGGAGAGGGTCGCAGAGGCGGCCTCCGGGTCGTTGCCGATGTTGGCCTCCGCCACCGGGGTGATGTTGCCCGGCACGAGGGCTGCGCCGCCCATGACCGTGACGCCCGCCACGCGAGAGGGCAGGGTCGGGTCGAGAGCGAGCGCGGTGGCGAGGTTGGTGAGCGGCCCGACCGCGATCACCTCGAGGTCTCCGGCGTGCTCGTGGGAGAGCCGGATCAGCATGCGCGCGGCGTCCTCGTCCTCGGGCGTCCGTGCGGCGGGCGGGAGGACGACTTCGCCGATGCCGTTGTCGCCGTGGACGTGCGGAGCGCCGCCGTCGTACGGGTGGGTGAGGAAGTCATGCGCGCCGACGGCCACGGGCACGTCGGTGCGACCGGCGACGGCGAGCAGGCCGAGGGTGTTCACCGCGGCCTGCGCCGAGCTGGTGTTGCCGCTGACGGTGCCGACGCCGACGAGCGCGATCTCGGGTGAGGAGAGCAGGTAGGCGAGGGCGAGGGAGTCGTCGATGCCGGTGTCGCAGTCGAAGTAGACGGGACGGGCGGTGGCGTGTGTCATGGAGTGCTCCGGTGGTCGGGAGGGCGGCCGCGGCTGTGGCCGCCCGAGGGGTCAGGAGGCGTCGACGGGGACGCGGGGGCGGATGAGGAAGCTGGTGATGAGGGCCAGAGCGGTGATGCCGACGGAGATCCACAGCGCCGTGACGTAGCCGCCGGGGGTGCCCTGCGCGGCGAAGGGGGCGACGATGCCGATGCCGAGACCGGCGCCGATGCCGAAGGCGCTGCCGTTCAGGCCGGGGAGCGCCGCCGGCGCCTCCGCGGGCGACTGCACGACGCCCAGGCCGTTGATCGTGGTCAGCACGATGCCGTTGTACGTGATGCCGAGGAGCGCGATCATGGCGAACACCACCCAGAAGCTCTGGGGGAGCAGGGCGATGACGACCAGCAGGACGAGACAGGCGATCATGCCCACGCGCAGGACGGGGATCCATCCGCGGCGCCCGGCGAGCCAGCCCGACATCGGCGCGGCGAAGACGCCGATCAGCGCGGGCGGGGCGAGGAAGAGCAGAGCCGCGGTGGCGGCGTCGAGGCCGAATCCGTGGGTGCCGTCCTGGCTGAGCAGCACCACGGTGAAGTTGATGACGGCGAAGACGCTCGACAGGGTCAGCACGGTCGTCGCGAGCACCGGCCACACCTGGCGGGAGCGCAGGTGCTCGACGGCGATCAGCGGGGTCGCACGCCTCTTCTCGACCACCCAGAACGCCACGAGGGAGGCGACGGCGCCCGCCAGGAACAGGAGGGTGACCGGGGCCAGCCACCCCGCGCTCGGTCCGGAGGACACGAAGTACGTCACGCAGATCAGCGCGATCGACAGTACGGCAGCTCCCCACCAGTCCATCTTTCCGCTCGACGCGCTGACCTGCGTGGCCGGGATCACCCTGGCCACGCAGACGATCGCGATGAGGCCGACGATGAAGATGACGACGAAGATCGAGCGGAAGCCGAAGGCCTCGCTCAGCAGGCCGCCGATGTAGCCGTCGACGCCGCCGACCCCGCCGTTGACGGCGGTGATGATGCCGAGGGTCGTGCCGAAGACCTTGGCGCTCAGCGATTCGCTGAGGATCACGTAGGCGAGTTGGAACGCGGCACTCGATGCGCCTTGGAGGACACGTCCGATGAGCAGCACGGTGAGGTTCGGCGCGAAGATGCACAGGAGCGTGCCGAGAGACAGGATGCCGAGCACGATGAACAGGGCGCGCTTGCGCCCGATGAAGTCGCTCCAGCGTCCGAGGACGACGCCGCCGACGGCGCCGGCGACGAAGAACAGGGAGGACACCTGCGACACGCGCCCGATGTCCTCGCCCAGCTGTGCGGCGATGTCGGGCAGGGCGGGCGTGATCATGCTCGCGTTCAGCTGATACGAGAGCACGCCGAGGATCAGGGTGGCGACCAGCCCGACGGCGCGCGCACCGCGGACGGGCTCGCGGACGGGTGCGCCGGGGGAGGCGGTGGGGGCGTGGGTGTGCACGGAGACTCCTTCGTCATGGGTGCCGTCGGGTGCGGCTTGTATGATGTTATACCTCTCCGGTCTAACATGGTCAACACGAGGTGTCCCGTGCTTGAATACGGAGGACGCTCGCGCCGGAGCGGCGACGGAAGGAGCGACAGGATGACGAACGGGATCGAGCAGTTCCTCGGACGGAGTCTGACGAGCACCGTCGGGCAGCCGCTGCGCGTCGCCGTCTACTCGCGCATCGCCGACGGCATCCGCTCCGGCATCTTCGAGCTCGGCTCCGCCCTGCCGCGGGAGACCGAGCTGGGCGTCGCGCTGGGCGTCAGCCGCACCGTGGTCCGCGAGGCGCTGATGCTCCTCGAAGAGGACGGGCTCATCATCACGCGCCGAGGCATCGGCCGATTCGTCGCCGACGACCTGCCGCGCGTGGGGCTCGAGGAGCTGCGGCCGCTGGAGCAGGCGCTCTCCGACGGCGACGACGACGTGGTCGTGCGCATGCTCAGCTTCGACCTGCAGTCCACCACCGACTTCACCTCCAGCAAGCTCGCGCTCGACCCCGCCGCGAACACGTGGTTCCGCGAGGCCGTCGTCGAGCGGCGCGGCGAGCCGGTCGCGATCCTGCAGGAGCACCTGCCCGCCGGCCGCTACCTCAGCGACATCAGCCGGCCGATCGCCGACGCGCTGGAGGAGGCGGCGACCTCACCGTCGAGCATCCTGGCAGCGCTGCGCGAGCGGACCGACGTCGTCTTCGACTCCGCGGTCTGCGAGATCACCGTCAACGTGGTCGGCGCATCGCGCGGGTCGCTCCTCGGCCTCGGCGCCGCCGAGCCGGTGCTCATCCTCACCCAGACCGTTACCACGGGGGGAGCCCCCGTGTACCTCGCCAAGTGCATCGTCTCCTCCCGAGTCGGTCATCTCTCCGTCGTCCAGACCACGTCCTGATTGCGAGCCCCCGTGCAGAGTCCCCTTCCCCTCACCGTCGTCGGAAGCATCAACGTCGACCTCACCGCACGCGCAGAGCGTCTTCCGCAGGCGGGTGAGACCGTGGGCGGAGGCCGCCTGGTCCGCGAAGCCGGAGGCAAGGGCGCCAACCAGGCCGCCGCAGCCGCGCGGCTGGGCGCCGCGGTGCGCATGATCGGCGCGGTCGGACCCGACGCCGACGGAGCGTGGATGCGCGCCGAGCTCGATGCCGCGGGCGTCGACACCTCCGGTCTGCAGGCGGGCACGGAGCCGACCGGCGTCGCCCTCATCGTCGTCGACCGCGAGGGGGAGAACCAGATCGCCGTGTGCGAAGGCGCCAACGGGGAGGTCTCCCTCGACGGCGTCGAGTTCGCCGAGGGCGAGGCGGTGCTCGCGCAGCTGGAGATCTCCATGGACCTCGTGGTCGAGCTGGCCGCGCGGGCGCGCGGATACCTCGCGGTGAACGCGGCGCCGGCCCGCGAACTGCCGGACGCAGTGCTGCGACGCGCGGACCTCATCATCGTCAACGAGACGGAGTACGCCCTCATCCCCGCCCTCCGCACGGCCGCTCGGGTCGCCGTCACCTACGGCGGCGACGGGGCGAAGCTGTTCGAGGGCGGTGTCGAAGTCGCCGCGGCCCCTGCCGTGAAGACGACGGTGGAGAACACGGTCGGCGCGGGTGATGCGTTCTGCGCCGCGCTGACGATCGGCCTCGCCTCCGGGGCATCCGCCGCCGAAGCGCTCTCCGTGGCGTGCGCCGTCGGAGCCGCCGCGGTGGCCGATCCGCGGTCGCAGCCCCTCCTCGACCCCTACGACGCCTACCTCGCGCGCTGAGAGCCGGCGGTGTCCGTCGCCGCGGATAGCCTGGGAGCATGACCTCCCTCATCGCAGGACCCGACGCACTCGACCGCTGCGCCTGGGTCGGTGACGACGCCGAATACCGCCGGTATCACGACGAGGAGTGGGGCACCCCGCTCCGCGGCGACAGGGCGCTCTTCGAGAAGATGGCGCTGGAGGGCTTCCAGGCTGGTCTGTCGTGGATCACGATCCTGCGCAAGCGTCCGAGGTTCCGCGAGGTGTTCGCCGGCTTCGAGCCCGAGGCCGTCGCCGAGTTCGATGAGGGAGACGTCGAGCGGCTGATGGCGGATGCAGGCATCATCCGCAACCGGGCGAAGATCGAGGCCACGATCGGCAACGCGCGGCTCGTGCGGGACATGGCCGATGGCGAGCTCGACGCCCTGATGTGGTCGTTCGCGCCTCCGGCCTCCGGCATCCGTCCGCGCAGCATGGCCGACGTCGCCGCCGTGACCGCCGAGTCGACCGCGATGAGCAAGGAGCTGCGGCGACGAGGATTCCGCTTCGTGGGACCGACGACGATGTACGCCCTGATGCAGTCCGCGGGAATGGTCGACGACCACATGGAGGGATGCTGGCGCGCCTGATGCCGTAGGGCGTGCGGACGTTTCGTCTCGCTGCGCCCGCTCGACGCCGGCACCACCCCTCAGGGCGTGAGGCTCAGCGCCGACCGGTCTCCCTCGTGAGAGCGGAGCGGGAGTCCGACGTGTTCTCGACGGCGAAGGTCGCCATCGTCGGCAGGTAGCGGTCGTCGGCGGTCTCGACGAGCGCTCCGTCCTCGGCCCAGGCCATGCGGCGCACGCGCAGGAGCGGGCTGCCGAGCGGGACGGCGAGGACCTCGGCGTCGAGCGGATCGGCGGCGACCGCGTCGAAGAGATGGCGGGCGCGCGTGGGGGCGAGGCCATGCGCCGTCATTGTCTGGTAGATGCTCCCGGTGTCGAGATCCGCCGCGAGCAGCACTCGGCCCACGTCGAGGGGGAAGGCGGAGCGCTCGAGCATGGCGGGGGCGTCGTCGAGCAGACGGAGGCGCACGATCTCGACCACCGGATCCCCCTGTCCGATGCCGAGCCCGGCGGCGATGTCGTCCGACGCCGGACGGCGGGCGGCTTCGATCACGCGCTGGCCCGGGGTGCTGCCGATGCTCAGCGCCCATTCGGTGAACGAGATGAACGTCTGGAAGGGCTGCGTCGGGACCATCCTCTTGACCCGCGGGGGAGCGCCGCGGCCGCCGTCGACCGCTCCCTGCGCGCGCAGGGTCGCGAGCGCCTGTCTGATCGGCCCCCTCGACGTGCCGAACTCGGCGATGAGCGACTGCTCGCTGGGGACGCGCTCCCCCTCGGGCCATTCGCCGGAGCGGATGCGCGACAGCATCCGCTCGTAGAGCTGTTCGTGCAGCGGTGCGCTCACGTGTCGGCCCTCCTTGTCGCTACTTCTTCGGGATGGGATCCCGCTCTCTGACCAGTCTGATGCCTGTCGGTGAACATTCGGGGAACTTCGCTGCCAGAAGTTGTCATGACTACTTGCATTCAGCAGGCTCGTATCGGGCGATACCCGCGCCCTCACCCCGCATCGTCCGACCCACGGTCCCCCACTCCCGAGGAAGAAGCACATGAGACTCACACGCGGAATCGGAGCCCTCGCGGCCTCCGCCGCTCTCGCCCTGATCGCCGGAGCGGCGGCGAGCCCCGCCGTCGCCGCCGCGCCCGCACCCCTCGCCGAGGGCTTCACGACCGGGTCCGCCGCCCAGGCGCCCGCGGGCTGGAGCGTCGAGAGCAGCAACATCGCCGGCATGCGCACCGGATGGCAGGGGTGGACGTTCCACACCGTGCCCGAGGTCCTGTCGACCTGGGGCAACAGCGGCGATCGCGGATCGTTCTCCCGCGCCGACGGCATGACCGCCGTGGTGCACTCCGACTCCAACCGCCCCACCACAGGGCGCTTCAGCTCGGTGCTCTGGGCGCCCGAGTTCGACCTGCAGTCCGGCGCCGGCGCCGTGCAGGTGACGTTCGACAGCCACTACAAGCAGGGGCAGGCCCCGCAGACGGCGCAGCTCGTCGCGCGCTTCGACGACGGTGCACCCGTCACCGTGGAGTCGTTCTCGCGCAACCGGCTCGACGAGCAGGTCTCCGTCGCGGTCCCGGTGCCGTCGGGTGCGGGCAGCGTGCAGATCGGCTGGTCCTACGCCGAGAGCAGCAACAACTGGTTCTGGATGATCGACGACGTGCAGATCGGCGAGACGGCTCCGGTCGACTCCACCCCGCGCATCCTCTCCGCGACCAAGCCCGTCGCGGCGGCGGGCGCGACGGTGCCCGTGCAGATCGGCGGGCTCCGTCAGGGGCAGCAGCTGGAGGCGCTGCTCGGCGCCGACGCCGTCTCGGGGATCCCGGTGGCGGATGCCGCGGGCGAGACCTCCTTCTCGGTGACCCTCCCGGCCGGGACCCCTGCCGGGTCGGCGACCCTGTCGCTCGGAGGGGCGGGCATCGCGCCGGCATCCCTGGAGATCACCGTGCTGGGTGCGGGCGACGCCGAGACCCACACGACCGAGCAGCAGATCTGGTTCGACGGCTTCGAGGCCGACACCTGGACGGCCAGCGGGTCGTGGAAGACCTCGACCATCGCCGACGTCATCGCCGAGTACGGCACCGATCGGAGGCACGCGTTCACCCGCGCCTCCGGGCGGATCGCCGTGGCCGAATCGGCGAAGGCCGCTTTCGACGGCACGCTGACCTCCGCTCCGATCGCGGTGACGCCCGGTGACGCGCTCGAGCTGCGTCTCGACAGCCACTACCGCAAGCGCGGCGGCGCCCAGCAGGGCACCGTCACGGTGTCGTTCGACGACGGCACGCAGACCGTGCTCCGTGCGCTCTCCGATGCGGATGAGGAATCCGCCCAGCTGCGGCTGCCGTTCTCCGTGCCAGCGGGGGCGAAGGCGATGACCGTGCGCGTCGACTTCGAGGCGGCCGCGGCATCCGGCTCCTGGATGCTGGACGACGTCCAGGTCGTGCGTCCGCTCTCCGCCCTCGCCGACGGCACCACGGCGCAGGCCGTGGTCGACATCTTCAGCGACGTGCAGGGTGCGACCACCCGACTGAGCCAGAACGTGATCCCCGGCTTCCGCGGCATGACGCAGAAGGCCGACGTGCTCGTCTCGAACGGCGACCTCGTCAGCAACGGCTCGACGTCGAACTACTCCGCGTACTTCGCGGCGCTCGCCGCGGGCGGCGGAGGCCAGTACGGCACGGTCGTCTCGACCATCGGCAACCACGAGTACTACGGGAGCGACGGGTCGGCGACGTACCAGAAGCGGTTCCTCGACACGACCGGCATGCGCGACGTCGGCGGTCAGGGCGGACTGTGGGGCGAGGTGCTCGTCGACGGCGAGCTGCCCCTGATCTGGATCGGCAGCGAGTCGTACGACTACTCCGCGAAGACGGGCTCCGGCCCCTTCGTCGACTTCAGCTCGGCGCAGTACACCTGGCTGCGCGAGCGCCTCGACCACTGGCGGGCCGAGAACAAGCCCGTGCTGCTCTTCTCGCACCACCTGCTGCCGTACTCGGTCTCTGGCTCCTACGCGCGCTTCTACAAGAACGACTACGGCCAGGAGGAGGCGCGCTTCGCGGCGCTGCTCGCGCAGAACCCGAACGTGATCATGTTCAACAGCCACACGCACTGGTCGCCCACTCTGAACGACTGGAGCTCCGAACTGCGCACGGACCCGGCGCAGGCGCACGCGCCGACCGTCGTGAACACCGGCGCGGTGACGACGATGTACGGTCCGAGCGGCGACTGGGAGGAGAAGGCCGTCGGCGGCGCCGACCCCGTGGGCCTCCGCGCCGCCCTCTACGACGACCGCGTGCGGGTGACGGTGTACTCGTTCTCCACGACGGGCGCCTCGGAGATCAAGCACGTCGACGTCCCGCTGCCGACGGATGCTCCGGTGGAGCCCGCGCAGCCGCTGATCGACCTCGGCGCCGACACCGTCGTCGCCGGCGGCGAGCTCGCGGTCTCCGGCACGGGCTTCCCGGCGTCGGCTGAGCTGGCGATCGAGCTGCGCTCCACCCCGGTGCGGGTCGGGCAGGTCACGACGGATGCCGACGGCGCCTTCCGCACCACGGTGACGATCCCGAAGAGCACGCCCGCCGGGGCGCACACGCTCGCCGTCATCTTGCCCGATGGCACGGAGGCGACGGCGGCGGTCACGGTCACCGCGGCGGGCGGCACCGGTGATGCGAACGGCACCGGCGGCACAGGCGGAGCGAACGCCTCCGGCGGCGCGAACGGCGGGTCGGGGTCGACCGCGCCGGGCGGAGGACTCGCGACAACGGGCGCGGAGCCCGCGTGGCTGCTGCTCGCCGGTGCGCTCGCGCTGGCCGCCACCGGCGCGGTGCTCGTCATCCGCCGCCGCGCGACCCGCGGCTGAGACCCTGCCCATCGGATGCCGCGCCCCACGGCATCCGATGGGCAGTCCTCCCCATGTGCGCCTCTTCATCGCGCGGTTAGACTCGACAGGTGCGTCGACCGTCCTCAATCGGGCGGTGGACATCGACCGGGGGGACACCGCGAAATGAAGGCTCTGTCATGGGTACGGACACGTCCGAAGACCCTGGCCTCCGCGGCCGCCGTCACCGTGAGCGCCGTGGCGATCACGACGATGGCCTTCGCCTATGACGGCAATCCCACGACCAAGGTCGACCTGAACGACGGCGGCGTCTGGATCACCAAGACGTCGAGCCTGCTGATCGGGCACTTCAACCACGAGTCCACCGTGCTCGACGGCGGGCTGCGCACCAGCGGCGACAACTACGACATCCTGCAGGATGCCGCGAACGTCCTCGTCGTGGACACGGGAGCTGCGACGCTCAGCTCCGTGGACCCGGCGCGCGTCGCGCTGGGAGACTCCGCGTCCATCCCCGGCTCGGCGAAGGTGGCACTCGGCGCCGCCACCGCGGCGATCCTCGACCGCAAGTCGGGCGACCTCTGGGTCGTCCCCGTCAAGGGCATCGCGAGCTTCGAGCTCAAGGCGGCGGACCCCACGGCGGAGCTCGGGGAGAACGCCGACGTCGCCGTCGCGAAGGACGGCACCGTGTTCGGCCTCTCCGCCGACAAGGGCGAGGTCGTCACCATCCCCGTCGACAACGAGGGCCAGGCGCTCAAGCCGTCGTCGGCGTCGGTCGGCGACATCGATCCGTCGGGAGAGCACTCGATCACCGCGGTCGGGGACAAGCCGGTCGTGCTCGATCGCGACGCGGGCGTCGTGATCACCCCGGGAGGCGGCCGCACCGAGATCGCCGACGCGGAGGATGCCGTGCTGCAACAGCCGTCGGCGGCGACCGACGCCGTGGCCGTCGCGACCGCGTCTGCGCTGCTGAGCGTTCCGCTCGCCGGGGGCGAGGCGACGAAGACCGAGGCGAGCGGCAAGGGCGTGCCCGCCGCCCCGGTGTGGCTTCGCGGCTGCACCTACGGGGCCTGGGCCGGGTCAGCGAGCTTCGTGCGCGACTGCGCGGGCGATGCGAGCGACGTGAACGAGAAGATCCCGGATGCCGAGGACTCCACGAGCCTCGTGTTCCGCGTGAACCGCGACGTCATCGTGCTGAACGACGCGGTCGGCGGCGCGGCCTGGCTCACCAACGAGAGCCTGCAGCGCGTCGACAACTGGAACGACATCACCCCGCCGGAGGGGGAGACGGAGAACCAGGAGGACACCACCGAGGAGACGGTCGAGACCACGCTCCCCGAGCGCAGCGAGCAGAACACGCCCCCTGTCGCAGAGGACGACGAGTTCGGCGTGCGGCCGGGGCGCACCACGATGCTGCCCGCGCTCGACAACGACACCGACGCCGACGGCGACGTGCTCGTCGCCTCGCTCGCGCAGAGCCAGCCGGCGCTGGGCGAGGTGCAGCCCGTCAACAACGGCGGCTCCCTGCAGATCGCCGTCCCCGAGGACGCGACCGGCGGCGGGTCGTTCGAGTACCAGGTCGACGACGGCCGCGGCGGCAAGGACACCGCGAACGTGCAGCTCTCGGTGCACGGATGGGACACCAACGGCGCGCCCGTCCAGCGCCGCACGACCGGCATCGCGGTCGAGGAGGGCGGCTCGGTCTCCTACAACGTGCTCCCGGACTGGCTCGACCCCGACGGCGACGACATCTACCTGCAGGACGTCGTGGCGGCGCCCGGCGATGAGGTCGACTTCACCACGGACGGTCAGGTCACGTACCGCGCGGTCGCGAGCATGCAGGGGCGCAAGGACATCCAGATCAGGGTCGCCGACGGGCTCGGCGAGACCTCGACCGGCGTGCTCCGGCTCGACGTCCGGCCCGCAGGCTCCACGCTCCCGAAGACCAACGCCGACCACGTCGTGACCCGCGTGGGGGAGGCCGTCACCGTCGCGCCCCTCGTCAACGACACGAGCTCCGGCCGTGAGCAGCTGCGCCTGGCCAAGGTCGACGAGACCCCGGGCGCCATCATCGTCCCCGACTTCCCGAACAAGTCGTTCACCTTCCAGTCGGATGCCGCGGGCGTCTACTACGTGCAGTATCTGGTCAGCGCCGGCCCGAACGCGGTTCCTGGTCTCGTCCGTGTGGACGTGCTGGAGCCGAGCGAGACCGAGCTCCCGCCGATCGCGGTGCGCGACGTCGCCCTGCTCCCCGCCGGCGGCGAGGTGCTCGTCGGCGTGCTCGGCAACGACTCCGATCCGGCCGGCGGCATCCTCGTCGTGCAGTCGGTCACCGTGCCGCCGCACAGCGGCATCTCGGTGTCGGTGCTCAACCACGAGACCCTGCGCATCGGCGACCAGGGCGCGCTCGACGAGACCGTGCGGATCGGCTACCGCATCTCCAACGGCAGTCAGACCGCCGAGGGCGAGGTCGTCGTCATCCCGATCCCGCGCCCCGAGCAGCTGATGCCGCCGGTCGCGAACGACGACCAGGTCGTCGTTCGTGCGGGCGACGTCGTCACGATCCCGGTGCTCGACAACGACACGCACCCCAACGGCGACGTGCTGCACGTCGCCCCCGACCTCGTCGAGCCGCTCGTCGACCCGGAGGACGGCGAGGCGTTCGTGTCGCAGGACACGGTCCGGTTCCGCGCCTCCGACACCCCGGGGACGGTCTACCTGACGTATCAGGCCGTCGACTCCCTCGGGCAGAAGGACGCCGGGTACGTCACGATCCAGGTGCGGCCGATCGACGAGGAGGCGAACTCCGCCCCCAAGCCCAAGGACCTCACGGTCCGCGCGCTGAGCGGATCGACCGTGCGCATCGCGATCCCGCTCGACGGCATCGACACCGACGGCGACTCGGTCGAGCTCGTCGGGCAGGAGAGCGCGCCGTCGAAGGGCCAGGTCGCCGAGACCGGCAGCAACTACCTCGTCTACGAGGCGTTCGGCGACGCCACCGGCGTCGACTCGTTCACCTATCGGGTGCGCGACCGCCTCGGCAAGGAGGGCGTCGCGACCATCAGGGTCGGCATCGCCCCCGGTGACGCCTCGAACCAGGCTCCGTACGCGGTCAAGGACACCGTCGTGGTGCGCCCGGGTCGCACGATCGCGGTGCCCGTGCTCTCGAACGACTCCGACCCCGAGGGCGACGCGATCTCGCTCGTCAAGAAGGGCCTCGAGATCCCGCCGGATGCCGGCGTCAAGGCCGTGGTGTCCGGCGACCGCGTCGTGGTCACCGCGCCCGACAAGGCGATGGACACGTCGATCCAGTACACGATCCGCGACGCCAGGGGAGCGACCGCGACCGCGGTGCTGCAGATCACCGTCGACGAGGACGTTCCGCTGAAGGTGCCGACGGCGCGCGACGACCGCATCGTCGCCTCCGACGTGCAGGACAGCCTGAAGGTCGACGTCGAGGTGCTCGTGAACGACGACGACCCCGACGGCACCGTCGACGCGCTCGACCTCTCGGTCGGGGCAGGCGGCGTCGTGCGGGAGGACCGCACGATCCGCGTCACGGTCGGCCAGGAGCGCCAGCTCATCCGCTACACGATCACCGATCAGGACGACCAGGAGGCATCCGCCTTCATCTTCGTCCCCGCGATGAGCGAGCTCCGTCCGACCCTGACCTCGACCAAGCCGGTCGAGGTCAAGAGCGGTGAGACTGTCGAGCTGCCGCTGTCGAAGTACGTCACGGTCGCCGGCGGCGGCGATGTGCTCCTCACCGAGGCCGCGAAGGTGAGTGCCGTCTACGCCGACGGCTCGTCCCTGATCAAGGATGAGAAGACCCTCGTCTACACGTCGAAGCAGGGGTACTTCGGCAAGGACGCCTTGACGTTCGAGGTGACCGACGGCTCGGGTCCTGACGACCCTGAGGGTCGCAAGGCCACGCTGACGATCCAGATCACCGTGCTCCCGCCCGAGAACCAGCAGCCCGTGTTCGTGAACGGCCAGGTCGAGGTCGCTCCGGGCGAGCCCGCGATGCCGCTCGATCTCGCCGCCCTCACGACCGACCCCGACCCCGAGGACGCGAAGGGCATCCGCTTCAGCATCGTGGACCAGCCGCCCGGCGGGGTGAAGGCGCGCATCGACGGCTCGAAGCTGCTCGTCGAGGCGGACTCCGGTACGCCGAAGGGCACGAGCGCGACCGTCGGGCTGCGCATCGACGACGGCACGACCGAGCCGGTCGAGGGGTCGGTGGCCGTGCTGGTCGCCGCCTCGACCCGATCGCTCCCGACCGCGAACACCGACACGGTGCCGGAGGCCGACCAGGGCAAGACCGTCACGGTCCCGGTTCTCGACAACGACGTGAACCCCTTCCCGGAGACGCCGCTCAAGGTCGTCTCCGCGGCGACGGAGACCGGATCGGGAACCGTCTCGTTCACTGCGGGCGAGGTGAAGGTCACGCCCGCTGCGGAGTTCGTGGGGACGATGGTGGTGCGCTACCGCATCCAGGATGCGACGAAGGACGCCGATCGCGAGGTCGACGGACGCATCGTGCTGACCGTGCAGGGCGTGCCGGAGGCGCCGGGAACGCCGACCGTGTCGAGCGTCCAGGACCGCACCGTCGTGCTGTCGTGGTCGCCGCCCTCGAACAACGGCGCGGAGATCACCTCCTACACCGTGAAGTCCGTCGCCGGGAACTACACGAAGAAGTGCACGTCGACGACCTGCACGCTCGACGGGCTGACGAACAACGTCGAGTACGTGTTCCAGGTCGTGGCGACCAACCGCGTCGGCGACGGCAAGCCGTCTCCGACCTCCGCGGTGGCCCGCCCCGACGCGCGTCCGGACACACCCCAGCCGCCGAAGCTCGTGTTCGGCGACAAGAGCCTCAAGGTCTCGTGGACGACGCCCACGACGCCGGGCTCGCCGGTCGAGTCGTACACGCTGCAGATCTCTCCGGCCCCGCCCTCGGGCATCTCCGAGAAGTCCGGGGTCACCGGCAACTCCCTGGTCTGGGAGGGGCTGGAGAACGGCTCGAACTACCAGATCCAGATCCAGGCGCACAACCGCGCGCCGGAGCCGTCGAGCTGGAGCGGCTGGTCGGCGAGCGAGATCCCGGCCGGTGTGCCCGGCACGGTCGCGGCGCCGACGGCGAAGAGCGCGCCGTCGGTGGGCAAGCAGGTGCAGATGACGGTGTCCTGGGCCGCCGCACCGCAGAACGGCGACGCGATCGCCGAGTACGAGCTCGTCGTGATGCGCGGAGGCGGGGTCGTGAACCGCATCCCCGGCATCGCCGGCACCCAGCTCAGCCAGACCGTGAACGTCGACACGTCCACGTCCGACTACACCTACTCGGTGCGGGCGCGGAACAAGGCCGGGTGGGGCGCGCAGAGCCCGGCCTCCGCGCCGCAGCGCGCCTTCGGCAGCCCAGGGGCCCCGACCATCACCGGCACTCAGGAGCACGACGGGTACGTCACCGTCTCGTACTCGCTCTCCGACACCAACGGCGCCTCCGGAGGAGAGGTGCGCTACGAGTACTCCCTCAGCGGCGGCGCCTGGAGCCGCAACTGGGACGGCACGCGCATCAACGCCGCGAACGGCAGCAGCTACACCGTGCGGGTCAGGGCCTACTCGGTCGTCGGCGGCCAGGAGTCGCAGCCCGGTGCGCCATCGGCGGCCTCGGGGGCTCTGAGGCCGTACGGACCCGTGCAGAACCCCGGCGCCTCCGCGACCAACCAGGGCACCTCGGTCAGGGTCGCGTGGTCTCCTCCGGCTGCGAACGGCCGTGCGATCACCCAGGTGCTCGTCAGCCTCGACGGCGGAGGATGGCAGGACCTCGGACTCAACGGCAGTCGCAGCCTCGGCGGCGGCTACAGCGAGACGCACAGCATCCAGGTCAAGGCCAAGGACGAGGCCGGCCAGTGGTCGAACGTCGTGTCGGCATCCGCCGTCACCGACAGCCAGCCCGTGCCCGAGGCGTGGGTCACGCGGGGCAACGCCAAGACCAACGGCTGCACCAGCGTCGGAGGCGGTCCCTGCTACAACCTGCAGCTGAACACGAAGAACTTCGCCGGCGGCTCGTACCGGGTCGAGTGCACGGCCGACGGCAGCGTGTTCTCCACCAACGCGGGTTTCCCGGTCAACATCCCGTCGAACGGTTCCGTGATCATCGACTGCTGGAACGGCTTCGTCACCCGCAAGGGTCTGAACATCATCGGCGGCAACCCGTCGAGCGCCAGGGAAGGCAACTTCTAGCAGGCGTTCGGCCCGTGCGCGCCGGGCGCTCTCGGTGGGGACTCCTCCCCATCGAGAGCGTCCGCCGCGCAAGTTAGACTCATCTGGTATGCCGCGCGCCCTCGGGCGTGTCGGCCGAGTCCGAGAGTGCACAACCCAGGGGGGATACCGGGGATGAAGGCGTTGTCATGGATGCGTGCGCGTCCGAAGACGCTGGCCTCCGCCGCCGGCGTGGCCGCCGCGGCCATCGCGATCACCACCCTCGCGTTCGCCTACGACGGCAACCCCACCACCAAGGTCGAGCTGAACGACGGCGGCGTCTGGATCACGAAGACCTCGAGCCTGCTCGTCGGGCACTTCAACCACGAGTCCACGGTCCTCGACGGCGGCCTGCGCACGACCGGTGAGAACTACGACATCCTGCAGGACGAGAGCAACGTCCTCGTCGTCGATCGCGGCTCCTCCACCCTCACAGCCGTCGATCCGGCCCGCGTCGCACTCGGCGACAGCTCCGGCATCCCATCGTCCGCGAAGGTCGTGCTCGGCAACAAGACGGCGGCGATCCTCGACCCGAAGTCCGGAAACCTCTGGGTCATCGCGGTCAGGGCCATCGCGGGCTTCAAGATCGAGGCGGTCGACCCGACCGCCGAGCTCGGCGACGGCGCCGACGTGGCGGTCGCCGACGACGGCACCGTGTTCGGCCTCTCCGCCGCCCGCGGCGAGGTCGTCACCATCCCCGTCGACAACGAGGGCGAGCCCCTCGATCCGTCCGAGGCGTCGGTCGGCGACATCGACACCGACGAGGCGCCCACGATCACCGCGGTCGGACGCACGGCCGTCGTGTTGGATGCCGCTACCGGTGTCGTCATGACCCCCGGTGGCTTCCGCACCGAGATCCCCGACGCGGCGGATGCCGTGCTGCAGCAGTCGTCCGCCGCGGCAGACTCCGTGGCCATCGCGACGCCGTCGGCGCTGCTCAGCGTGCCGCTCGACGGGAGCGATCCGACCGAGACCGCGGTCGACGGCACGGGCAATCCGGCCGTCCCCGTGTCGCTGCGCGGGTGCTTCTACGGCGCATGGGCGGGCTCGGCGCGGTTCGTGCGCGACTGTCCTGGCGACGCCGACGACGTGGAGGCGAAGATCGACGGGGCCGAAGACGCCGCCTCGCTGACCTTCCGCGTGAACCGCGACGTGATCATCCTCAACGACGCCGTCGGCGGAGCGGCCTGGATGGCCGATGAGAGCCTGCAGCGCGTCGACAACTGGAACGACCTGACGCCCCCGGAGGGCGAGGCGGAGAACGAGGAGGACACGACCCAGGAGACGGTCGAGACCACCCTCCCCGACCGCAAGGAGGAGAACACCCCGCCCGTGGCGGAGGACGACTCCTTCGGGGTGCGGCCCGGAGCCTCCATCCTCCTGCCGGTGCTCGACAACGACAACGACCCCGACGGGGACGTCCTCGTGGCGGCGCTCGCCGAGCAGCAGCCCTCGATCGGCACCGTGCAGCCGATCCAGAACGGCGGATCCCTGCAGATCGCCGTCGACGAGAAGGCGACGGGTTCGGCGACCTTCACCTACGAGGCCGACGACGGACGCAAGGGCAAGGACACCGCCGCCGTCACCCTCTCGGTGCACGACTGGGACGTGAACGGCGCGCCTGCGCCGAAGCGCAAGACCAGCCTCACCGTCGAGAGCGGCGGGACGGTGTCGTACAACATCCTCCCCGACTGGATCGACCCCGACGGAGATGACATCTACCTGAAGGCGGTGGCGGCCGCCCCCGGCGACGAGGTCGACTTCAGCACCGACGGACAGATCACGTACAAGGCCACGGCGAGCCTGCAGGGCCGCAAGGACATCGAGGTCGCGGTGGCCGACGGCTCCGGCGAGGTCGGCACCGCGTCGATCACGATCGACGTCCGCCCTCCCGGCACGACCGACCCCAAGACGAACGCCGATCACGTGGTCACCCGCGTCGGCGAGCAGGTCACCGTCGCGCCGCTCACGAACGACACGAGCTCCAGCAGGGAGCCGCTGCGTCTCGGCCGGGTCGACGAGGTGCCCGGCGCCACCGTCATCCCCGACTTCACGAACAAGACGTTCACCTTCTCCGCCGACGCACCCGGCACCTACTACGTGCAGTACCTCGCGACCGCCGGGCCCAAGAACGGCGAGGGGCTCGTCCGCGTCGACGTGCTCGAGGCCGGGGCATCCGACCTCGCTCCCGTCGCCGTGCGCGACGTCGCCCTGCTGCCCTCCGGAGGCGACGTGCTGATCGGGGTGCTCGCCAACGACGAGGACCCCGGCGGCGGCATCCTCGTGGTCCAGTCGGTGTCGATGGAGCCCAGCTCCGGCGTCTCCGTCTCGGTGATCAACCACGAGACGCTGCGCATCACCGACCAGGGGTCGCTCACCGGTCAGGCGCGCATCACCTACACGATCTCGAACGGGTCGAAGTCGGCAGAGGGCGAGGTCGTCGTCATCCCGATCCCCGCGCCCGACACGATCATGCAGCCGGTCGCCAACCCCGACACGGTCACCGTGCGGGCCGGCGACGTCGTGACGATCCCCGTTCTCGACAACGACACGCATCCGAACGACGACGTCATGCACGTCGCCCCGGAGCTCATCGAGCCGTTCGTCGACCCGGACGACGGCGAGGCGTTCGTGTCGCAGGACACCGTGCGCTTCAAGGCGGGGCCGGAGGCGAAGACCGTCTACCTCACGTACGAGGCCGTCGACTCGCGTCAGCAGAAGGCCGCGGGCTACGTGACGATCCAGATCCTCCCCGTCGACGAGGACACCAACGCGGCGCCGCGGCCGCGCGACCTCGTCGCCCGAGCCCTCGCGGGCACGGAGATCAGCATCGCCGTGCCGCTGGACGGCATCGACGCCGACGGCGACTCGGTCGAGCTCCTCGACATCGCCTCCAGCCCCACCAAGGGCCGCATCAACGAGACGGGCGCGAACTACTTCACCTACGAGGCCTTCACGGGTTCGAGCGGCGTCGACACCTTCAAGTACCGGGTGCGCGACCACCTCGGCAAGGAGGGCATCGCGACCATCCGCGTCGGCATCGCCCCACCGGAGCAGGTCAACCAGGATCCGTACGCGGTGAAGGATGCCGTGGTCGTGCGTCCGGGTCGTGAGATCGCCGTCCCCGTGCTGGCCAACGACTCCGACCCCGAGGGCGACGAGATCACGCTCGTCAGCGAGAAGAACGGCGGACTCGAGGTCCCGAAGGAGCTCGAGGCCAGGGTCTCGGGAGACCGTGTGCTCGTGCAGGCCCCGGACAGGTCTCTCGAGACGTCACTGCAGTACACGATCCGCGACGCCAGAGGAGCCACGGCATCCGCGATCCTGCAGGTCACGGTCGACGAGGACGTGCCGCTCCAGGCGCCGGTCGCGCGCGACGACCGGGTGCGTCCAGACGACCTCAAGGACGGCGGGCTGACCGCCGACATCGAGATCCTCACGAACGACGAGGACCCCGACGGCACGACCGACTCCCTCGATCTCGACCTCGGCGCCGGGGCGACGGCGCTGCAGAACGGCAAGGTCAGGGTCACCGTCACGGACGAGCAGCAGCTCATCCGGTACACGCTCACGGACCAGGACGGTCTGCAGGCGTCGGCGTTCATCTTCGTGCCGGCCGTGTCTGGTCTGCGTCCGACCATCGACTCGACCAAGCCCGTGCAGGTGGTCAGCGGCGAGACCATCTCGCTCCCGCTCTCGAAGTACGTGACCGTGGCCGGAGGCGGCACGGCCCGCATCACCGAGCACGCCAAGGTCTCCGCTGTGCACGCCGACGGCGCCGATCTGGTGAAGGACGAGTCGACGCTCGTCTACACCTCCGCGGCCGGCTATTTCGGTCAGGACGCGATCACCTTCGAGGTGACCGACGGCACGGGGCCCGATGATCCAGAGGGGCGCAAGGCGACTCTCACGATCCCGATCGACGTGCTCCCGCCCGAGAACCAGCAGCCGACGTTCGTCAGCGGACAGGTGCAGGTCGCGCCGGGCGAGAAGGACACGGCACTCGACCTCGCCGCGCTCACCACAGACCCCGACCCGGAAGACGAGCACACCTTCGCGTTCGTGGGCGGGGACGGCAAGGGCGTGACCGCGAAGGTCGACGGCGACAAGCTGCTCGTCGAGGCCGCGTCGAGCGCGAAGAAGGGCACCGCCCTCACCCTCGACGTGCGCATCAGCGACGGCGAGACCGAGCCCGTCGAGGGCACGGTCTCGGTGATCGTCGCGGCATCCACCCGTGCTCTGCCCGCGGCCAACACCGACACCGTCGGCCAGGCCGATCAGGGCAAGTCGGTGACGGTCCCGGTCCTCGCCAACGACTTCAACCCCTTCCCCGAGACGCCGCTCGAGATCGTGTCGTACGTCGTCGAGTCCGGCTCTGGTGACGTCTCGAAGAAGGGCGACGAGCTCGTGGTCACCCCGTCGGCGAACTTCGTCGGCACGATGGTGGTGCGCTACCGCATCAAGGATGCGACCGACGATCCCGACCGCGAGGCCAACGGCCAGGTCGTCGTCACCGTGCAGGGCGTACCAGAGGCCCCGGGCGCGCCGACGGTCACGAGCGTGCAGGACCGCACCGTCGTCATCTCCTTCGCGGCGCCGTCGAACAACGGCGCGGAGATCACCAAGTACACGGTGACCTCGGCGCAGGGCTCCTCGTACCGCAAGGAGTGCCAGTCGACGACGTGCACGCTCGACGGGCTGACCAACAACGTCGAGTACACGTTCCGCGTCACCGCGACGAACCGCGTCGGCGAGGGCAAGCCGTCCGGCACCTCCGAGGTGGCGCGTCCCGACGCTCGTCCGGACACGCCCAACCCGCCGTCGCTCAAGTTCGGCGACAAGTCGCTCCAGGTGAACTGGGTGACCCCGTCGACGCCGGGTTCGCCCGTGGAGAGGTACACGCTCGAGATCTCGCCCGCCCCGCCGTCTGGCATCGCCCAGAAAGAGGTGACGGGCAACTCGATCACCTGGGAGGGGCTGGAGAACGGCTCCAACTACCAGGTGCGCGTGCAGGCGCACAACAAGGCGCCCGAGCCGTCGAGCTGGAGCGGCTGGTCGGCATCCGAGATCCCCGCAGGCCCCCCGTTCGCGCCCGCGGCGCCGACGACGACGGAGATCCCGAGCGTGGGCGACCAGGCGCAGATGCAGGTGAACTGGGCCGCCCCGAACAGCAACGGCGACGCGATCGACGGCTACCAGCTGGAGATCTACGAGGGGTCCACGCTGAGGCGCACGGTGACGCCCGGCGCCGGCGCCACCAGCCAGGCGGTCACTCTGCCGACCTCGGAGACCGCCTACACGTTCCGCATCAAGGCGACCAACAAGGCGGGCTGGGGAGAGTACAGCCCGATGTCGGCGCCGCGCCGCGGAGTGAACGCCCCCGGGGCGCCGACCGGACTGACGGCGGAACCGCACGACAAGTCGATCGTGATCGCCTACACCCCGGGCTCCCGCAACGGCGCGCGCACGGGCGAGGTGAGCTATCAGTACCGGCTCAACGGAGGCACCTGGCAGGCCCTGAGCGGTCCGACAATCTCCGGACTCACCAACGGCACGACCTACAAGGTCGAGGTCAGGGGGGTCGCGACGGTCGACGGTTCGACCTACTCGGGCGCTCCGTCGAACGCGGCATCGGCGGTGCCGTACGGCGTGCCGTTCGCCCCCAAGGCGACGGCGAAGAACCTCGGCACGCAGGTGCAGCTGAACTGGGATGCCTCCGGCTCGGGCAACGGCCGCAAGATCGACGTCGTGCAGATCAGCGTCGACGGCGGCGGCTGGCAGAACGTCGCCGTGAGCGGTTCCCGGACCGTCGGCGGCGGATACAAGGAGACCCACAGCATCAAGGTCAGGGCGCAGGACAGCGCCGGCCAGTGGTCACCGGAGGCCTCCGACTCCGCGCGCACCAACGACCCGCCGGCCGAGGTGCTGAAGACCGAGAAGGGCGCCTCCGGGTCCTGGCCCGACTGCGGCTCGTCCTCCTGCGCCAAGGTCAGGCTGACCGTGGCGAACTTCAACAGTCCAGGCAACTACCACCTGCAGTGCGACGACGGCAACAAGTGGGGTGGCGGCACGCTGTCGTACGTCCCCGCGAACGGCAGCGTCGACCTCAACTGCTACTACGGGTTCCCCGGCAACACGATCCGCGTCTACATCAAAGAGCTCGACAGATACGCCACGGCGATGGTCTGGTACTGACGCTCTCTCGAACGACACATACAGAACAGGAAGCACCACGCTCATGACAATGACCCCCGAACAGGCCGCCTGGTTCCAGGGCACCTTCACCCGCCTCGTCGACAACGTCGACAAGGCCGTGCAGGGCAAGCGCGAGATCGTCTCGCTCGTGCTCGCCTCCATGCTCGCCGAGGGCCACGTGCTGCTCGAGGACGCCCCCGGCACCGGCAAGACGAGCCTCGCGAAGGCGCTCGCCGCGACCGTGCAGGGCACCAGCGCCCGCATCCAGTTCACCCCCGACCTGCTGCCGTCCGACGTCACCGGCGTCACGATCTACGACCAGCAGTCGCACCGCTTCGAGTTCCACAAGGGACCGATCTTCGCCTCGATCGTGCTCGCCGACGAGATCAACCGCGCATCGCCGAAGACGCAGTCGGCGCTGCTGGAGGTCATGGAGGAGTCGCGCGTCACCGTCGACGGCGTGACCCACGAGACCGGCCGGCCGTTCCTCGTGATCGCCACGCAGAACCCGATCGAGCAGGCGGGCACGTACAAGCTGCCCGAGGCGCAGCTCGACCGGTTCCTGATCAAGACCTCGATCGGCTACCCCGATCTCGCCATCACCGAGAGCATCCTGGCCGGAGCATCCGACCGCAACCCGTCGGCCGCGCTGTCCGCGGTGATCACGACGAGCGCCGTCGCCGACATGGCCGACCTCGGTGCATCCGTGCACGTCGAGCCCGCCGTGCTGCGCTACGTCGCCGAGCTCTCCGAGGCGACGCGCAAGGACCCCGCCATCCGCCTCGGCGTCTCGGTCCGCGGCGCGATCGCGATGGTGCGCATGGCGAAGGTGTGGGCGGCGGCCCACGGCCGTCACTTCGTGCTGCCGGATGACATCAAGGCCCTCGCACGTCCGGTCTGGCAGCACCGTCTGCTGCTGGATGCCGAGGCGGAGTTCGCCGGCACCACGAGCGACATCGTGATCGCCCGCGTGCTCGAGAACATCGCGGCGCCGCAGGCGCGATCGGCCGCGTGATGACGACGGAGGCACTCGAGGCTGCGCCGATCGCCCGCGACGCCGGCTGGCGCGACGTCGCGGCGGTCATCGGTGCGCGCGGCCTCGCGCGCCTCCGCAAGGTCACCGCGGCGATCCGGCCGCTGGCATGGGTGCTGATGGCGCTCGCCGTCGGCTTCTGGATCCTCGGTCAGGTGGCCGGATGGGCGGAGTTCACCGTCGCCGCCGTCGTCATCGCGATCACCGTCGTCCTCTGCGCTCTGTTCCTGATCGGGCGCACCGCCTACGACGTGTCCCTCGACCTCGCGCGCACGCGCGTCGTCGTGGGGGAGCGCGCGGTCGGCGGCCTGAAGCTCGCGAACCGCGGTACGAGGGCGATCCTGCCCTCCCGTGTGGTGCTGCCCGTCGGATCGGGCCGCGGCGAGTTCGGCATCCAGCGGCTCGCGCCCGGTGAGGAGGCGGAGGAGCTCTTCGCCATCCCTACGCAGAAGCGCGGTGTCGTGAAGGTCGGCCCCGTCAGCGTCGTGCGCGGAGACCCGCTCGGCCTGTTCGAGCGCGCCCACCGCCGCGACGACCCCGTCGACCTCTTCGTGCATCCGAAGACCATCCTCTTCGACGGCCAGTCGCTCGGGTACCTGCGCGACCTCGAGGGTCTTCCCGCCGCCGACCTCTCGCGCGACGACGTCTCGTTCCACGCCCTGCTCGAGTACCAGCCCGGCGACGACCTGCGCCACGTGCACTGGAAGTCCACCGCGCGCACCGGGACGATGATGGTGCGGCAATACGAGGAGACCCGGCGCTCGCACTTCGTGATCGGGCTCTCCCGCGCCGCGGCGGAGTACGCCACAGGAGACGACTTCGAGCTCGCGATCTCGGTCGCCGGTTCCATCGGCCTGCGGGCCATCCGCGACTCGCAGCGCGTCGACGTCCGCGTGCAGGGGCGCGAGCTCCCCGCGGGCACCGGCAAGCAGCTGCTCGACTCGCTGTCGGCCGTGACCCATTCCAAGCCCCGCCGCGGCGGCATCGAGGACCTCGCCGGCGTCGTCGCCAGGACCATGCCCCTCGCCAGCGTCGTCGTGCTGATCTGCGGGTCCAAGGTGCGCTCGGACGACCTCCGTCTGGCATGCTCCCGCCTGCCCTTCGGCGCACGCGTTCTCGCCATCGTCGCCGACCGCTCGACATCCTCTCCCGCGCTCCGCCGCATCGGCGACGCCGACGTCGTCACCGTCGGCTCGCTCGAGCAGATCCCCCTCGCGCTCCAGAAGGTTCTCGCATGACCGCACCCGCCACCACGGCCACGGCGCTGCCGCTGCGCCGCTGGATCCTCGACCTCGGAGCGTCCGCGCTGCTCGTCGGCGTCTCCATGGTCGGCTTCTGGCCGACGTTCGCCGGCGGCTCGTACCTCCCGGCCGCGATCGGCGGCATCCTCCTGGGTCTCGCGATCTCCGCGGTCGCCGCCTGGCGACGCTGGGGCATCCTGATCATCGCCGGACTGACCGTCGCGGCGTACTTCGTCTTCGGCGGCGCCCTCGCCCTGCCGCACACCACGCTCCTCGGTGTCGTGCCGACGTTCGACACCCTCCAGCGCCTCGCGCTCGGCACGGTCACCTCGTGGAAGCAGATGCTCACCACCGTCGCCCCGGTGGCGGCGGCGGACGGGCACCTCATCGTGCCGTTCCTGCTCGCGCTCGTCGGCACGGTGCTGACGGCATCCCTCGCCCTCCGGCTCTCTCGGGTCGCCTGGGCTCTGATCCCCGCCGGTGCGCTGCTCATGCTCGTCATCGTGCTGGGCACGCCCGAGCCGGCGTTCCCGCTCGCCCAGGGTCTGGTGTTCGCCGTCATGGCGATCGCGTGGCTCGCGCTCCGCCAGCTGTGGGCGCCGCAGAACGACGCCGTGTCGGTGAGTGAGGTCGACTCCTCTCGCGCCACCCAGATGCGCATGCGGCGCCTCATCGCGGGCGCGGCGGTGCTTGTCGTCGCGGGTGGTGCGGGCATCGCCACGAGCGCGGTCGCCGCGCCGGCGCAGCCCCGGCACGTCTTCCGCGACGTCATCATCCCGCCGTTCAACATCCGCGACTATCCGAGTCCGCTGCAGTCCTTCCGCAAGAACGTGCGCGACGAAGCAGACGAGACGCTGTTCACCGTGAAGGGGCTGCCCAAGGGGGCGCGCATCCGGATCGCCGTCATGGATCAGTACGACGGCATGGTCTACAACGTCACCGACGGCGGACCCGACTCGTCGAGTGCGTTCGCGCCGCTCCGGTCGAACATGTCACCGGAGGCCGAGGGCGTCCCCGTCACGCTGAAGGTCGACATCGACCGCTACAACGGCGTGTGGGTGCCCGACGCGGGCGCCGTCTCCGCGATCGACTTCACGGGCGGTCGCGCAGAGGAGCTGCGCCGCACGGGCTACTACAACACGGAGACCGGCACGGCGGTCGTCACGTCGAAGCTCAAGAAGGGCGACAGCTACACGATCGACACGGTCATGCCCGCGCCGCTCGACGACACCCAGCTGGCCGACGTCGACTTCGGCAAGGTGCCCCTCCCGAAGCAGAGCAACGTTCCGGAGGAGCTCACCTCCCTCGCGTCCGAGACCGTCGCCGGCGCCGAGTCGCCCATCGAGCGCGTCCGCGCGCTGGAGACGTTCCTCGCAGAGGGCGGCTTCTTCAGCCACGGTCTGGAGGGCGAGGTCCTCTCGCGCGCCGGCCACACGGCCGAGCGCATCTCGACGCTCATCGGCGGCGATCAGATGATCGGCGACGACGAGCAGTACGCGGTCGCGATGGCGCTGCTCGCGCGTGAGGTCGGCATTCCGGCCCGCGTGGTGATGGGGTACTACCCCGACGAGGAGCGCGAGGGAGACCCCGAGTTCGCGGCCACGGGCGACGACGTGCACGCGTGGGTCGAGGTCAACTTCGAGGGGGTGGGCTGGCTCACCTTCAACCCGACCCCGCCCGAGGACAAGGTCCCGAACGACCAGAACACCAAGCCGAAGGTCGACCCCAAGCCGCAGGTGCTGCAGCCGCCGCCCCCGCCGCAGGAGCCGGTCGACCTCCCGCCGACGCTGCCGGACGACCGCAAGGGCGAGGACGAGACGTTCAACCTCGCGGGGCTGATCGGCATCATCCTCGCGGTCGGCGGCATCACGCTCGGCATCCTCGCGCTGCTCGCGTCGCCGTTCATCGTGATCGGCGCGTGGAAGGCGGCCAAGCGCCGCTCGCGGCGCAACGCGGCCAGGGCGTCCGACCGCATCAGCGGCGGGTGGGACGAGCTGACCGATCGCGCCGTCGACTACGGAGCCAGGGTCGCGCCCGGCGGCACCAGGGTCGAGGAGGCCGCGACCGTGGCCACCGCCCTCACCCTCCCGCAGGTCACGACGCTCGCCGAGCGCGCCGACGCCGAGGTGTTCGGACCCGCCGATCCGACCCCTGACGACGTGGACGCGTTCTGGGCGGAGGTCGACGGACTCGTCGGCGGGCTCGGCAAGGAGGCGGGCTTCTTCAAGAGGATGAAGGCGCGCCTGAGCCTGCGCTCGCTGATGGGCGGCACCGCCGTGGCGACCGGAATGCAGAACCTGAAGGATGCCGCCACCGCGCGCGTCCGCCGTGAACCTGGCACGATCAAGAGCAGCACCGCTGCGAAGACGCCCCCCGCACCCGAGAGCGAGACCCCATGAGCCAGCCCGCGATCGAGAGCAGCGCGCCGATCCCGCGGCGCGCGATCGCCTACCTGATCGACGCCCTGATCGCCGGGGCGATCGCGATCGTCGGCTTCATCGTCGTCGCCGTGATCGCCTTCAGCACCAGGCCCATCGAGAACCTCATGATCGTGATGCCGATCGGCTACGGGCTGCTCCTTCTGGTCATGATGGGCTGGGCCGTCGCCTACACCGTGATGCAGACCGGCAAGGGCTCGTTCGGCATGCGCGCGCAGGGCGTGCGGCTCGCCTCGGCGACCGACGGCTCCCCGATCCGCTTCGGACGCGCTCTGCTGCGCAACATCGTCTTCTGGCTCACCGCGAGCGTCGTGGTCGGATACTTCTCCCCGCTGTTCGACGGCTCCGGCCGGTTCCAGGGCTGGCATGACCGTGTCGCGGATGCTCGTGTGCTCGACGCGCGGCGACCGTCGACGGCGGCGCCCGCAGCGCCCGCCGCTCCGGCGACGACGGCGTTCCCCGTGGTGGCTCCGGGCCAGGGGTTCCCCGGCATCCCCGCTGCACCGCCGGTCCCCGGCATCCCCGCTCCGGCCGCTCCGCAGCACCCCGGGGCGTTCGCGGCACCCGCAGCGCCCGCGGCTCCAGCGGCGCCGGTCGTCCCCGCCGCACCCGCCGTTCCTCCGGCTCCGGTCGTGCCCGCGGCTCAGCCGGCGCCGGCTGCTCAGCCCGCGACCGTCCACCCGGAGCCGGTCGAGCAGGCCGACGCGGGGTCGCTGATCGCCTTCGTGCCCGGCGTCACCCAGCCCCGGCCCCCGGCCGCGGCTGCACCCGAGCCCGCTGCCGCTCCGGCGGCGTCGGACCTCGACCCGTCGCTCGACGAGACGGTGGTGCAGCGCCCCGCGCCCGCAGCGCCGATCGCCGCCGAGCCGACACTCGCCGCTCCGCCTGCTCCTGCCGTGCCGCCCGCTCCTGCGGCGGCGCCCGCTCCCGCCGTGCCGCCCGCTCCCGCAGCGCCGCCCGCCCAGGATGCGCTCCCCGTCGACGGCGCGGAGGACGAGGCGGAGCTCGAGCAGACCCGCATCAGCATCCCCGGCCACCGCCTGATCTTCACGTGGGACGACGGCACGAGGGTCCCGGTGTCGCGCCGCACGATCTTCGGCCGCAACCCCGCCCCCGAAGACGGCGCCGTGCTCGTGCCCGTGCGCGATGAGACGCTGTCGCTGTCGAAGACGCACTTCGAGGCGGCATCCGAGATCTCCGGCGGCTGGGTTCTCGACCGCCATTCCACGAACGGCATGACCATCGTGCGCGACGGCCAGCGCATCGCCTGCCCCGCCGGCCAGCGCGTGCCGGTGCGGCTCGGCGACGCCATCGAGATCGGCGATCGCATCGTCACGGTCGGCGGCTACGCGTGAGGCCCGGACTCGTCGTCACCACCGGGTCAGCGACGCACCCGGGGCTGCGACGCGCCCTGAACGAGGACGCGTACCTGGCGAGCTCGCCCGTGTTCGTCGTCGCCGACGGCATGGGCGGCCACGAGGCGGGAGAGCGCGCGAGCGCCACCGTGATCGAGGAGTTCGCGCTGTTCATCGGCCGGGCATCCCTCGCACTCGACGACGTCCGCTTCGCCCTGGAGCGGGCGCGGGAGGGCGTCGAGCATCTGTCGACCTCGGGCAACGGGCGCGCCGGCACCACGCTCAGCGGCGTCGTGATCGCCTCGGTCGACGGCATGGGCTACTGGCTCGCGCTGAACATCGGAGACTCCCGCACGTATCGTCTCGCCGACGGAGAGCTCGAGCAGATCACGGTCGACCACTCGGTCGTCCAGGAGCTCATCGAGGCGGGGCAGCTCACCCCCGAGGACGCGGCGACCGATCGGCGGCGCAACATCATCACCAGGGCGATCGGAGCGAGCAGCACGGGGGATGCCGACTACTGGCTCTTCCCCGCCGAGCTCGGCGACCGGATCATGGTGTGCTCAGACGGCCTCACCTCCGAGCTCTCCGACGGGCGGATCCGCGAAGTGCTCACGCTGACGACGGACCCGCAGGAGGCCGCAGACGTTCTCGTCGCCGAGGCCCTGCAGGCCGGAGGACGCGATAACATCACGGTCGTGATCGCGGATGCCGTGTCGGTGGCCTCGCGCCCCGGCACGCTGCTGGAGACCGACGACACCGACATCGACATGGACACGCGTCCGCGCGAGGCAGCAGGAGGGGTTCGCTGATGCAGACGATCTATCGACCGGGACAGTGGCACCTGATCGTGATTCCGGGGGCTCTCGTCGCACTGCCGCCGGACGCGCCCGCCGACCTCGTGGCGCGGCTGTGGGACAGGCTCCCCGCCGAGAAGACCCTCGCCAGCGTGGTCGACGTGCTCACGACGAGCGTCGGGGGATCGTTCACCGCGCTGCCGCCGTTCGCGGCCGCCGTCGCGGAGGGCACCGACGTCCGCATCGCGCTGCGCGGCGGCGTCGTGGCCAGGATCAGCAGCGGCACGGAGTCCGCGCAGGAGTTCACCGGCGCGGAGGTGACCACCTGGAGCGAGCGCTTCGTCGGCGGCGCCACCCGCATCGAGATCACGGTGGAGGAGTCGGATGCCGTCGCCGCGCTCCCGGTGCAGAGCGGGGTCGTGCGGGCCGCGGCCGTGAGCGCTGAGCTCGAGGCGAGCGACGCCGAGCGGATCGTCGCCGTGCTGGGCCCGGCCCCGGTGATCGAGTCCGAGGAGAGCGGCGTGTCCGCCGCGGTCCTGGGAGGCGTACCCGCTCCGGCGCTCGCGCTGTTCGGTGCGGCTGTCGCACCGGTCCCGCCTCTCGTCGCTCCCGTGCCGCCGATCGTCGACGTCGCTCCCGTGCCGCCGGTCGCCGGAGCCGCCCCGGTCGACGCTCCCGCATCCGCTGCGGCGCCCGAGCCTTCTGCCGAGGACGGAGCCGTCGAGGCCCCGATCGATCCGGCGCCCGAGGTCTCCGAGCCGGCGGCCGCGGAGCCGGTGGTCGACGAGGTCCCGGTTCTCCCGGAGTCGGTCGAGGCGCCGGTCGAGGAGCCGTCCGAGCCCGCCGCGGCGCCGTCCGACGAGGATGAGGCGCCCGACGCGGCATCCGACGAGGACCCGTCGGCCGAGGACGAGGTCGAGGGGGTCACGCTGATCCCCACCGAGACGCTGTCCCCCCTGAGCGACATCGATGAGTTCGATCAGCTCTTCGGCGAGACCGTGCACACCGCGCCGAGTTTCGTCGACGCTCCGCCGCCTCCGCCCTTCCCGATCGTGGCCGAGGGCGACCACGACGGAGCGACCATCTCGGCCGCCGAACTGCGGGCGCTGCGCCAGCAGCCTCCCGTGGCCGACGACGCTCCCACCCAGGTGATCCCCGTCGCCTCGGCCGGTTTCGGCCGCATCCGCGTCTCCACGGGCCAGGTGGTCGAACTCGACCGCACCGTGATCATCGGCCGGCGTCCGCGATCCACCCGCGCCAGCGGTGAGAACCTGCCGCATCTGGTCGCGGTGGAGAGCCCTCAGCAGGACATCTCGCGCAGCCACCTCGAGGTGCGCCCCGACGCCGACACCGTCGTCGTGATCGACCTGCACACGACCAACGGCTCGACGCTGCTGCGTCCAGGCGCCGACCCCGTTCGACTGCATCCCGGTGAGCAGACGCTCGTCCTGTCCGGAGACGTCGTCGACCTGGGAGACGGAGTGACCGTGGCCTTCGAGGACCTGCCGTGACCCGTCGCCCCTCACCGCCCCCGCAGCTGCCGGGCTTCACCTATGTGGAGCCGCTCGGCACCGGAGGGTTCGCCGACGTCTTCCTGTACGAGCAGCAGATGCCGCGCCGACGGGTCGCGGTCAAGGTGCTGCTCGCCGACCGGATCTCCAGCGGCGCCGCGCAGGAGTTCGCCGACGAGGCGAACGTCATGGCGATGCTCTCGACGCATCCGGCGATCGTCACGATCTACCAGGCCGGCGTCGCGGGCGATGGGCGCCCGTATCTGGTCATGGAGTACTGCCCCCGGCCGAACCTGCAGCTGCGTGCGCGCAAGGAGCCGTTCTCGGTCGCCGAGGCGCTGCGCGTCGGCGTGCAGGTCGCCGGTGCGGTCGAGACCGCTCACCGGGCAGGGGTTCTGCACCGCGACATCAAGCCGGCGAACATCCTCGTCACCGAGTACAACCGTCCGGCCCTCACCGACTTCGGCATCGCCTCGACGACGGGCGCGACGGGCGAAGCATCCGGCATGTCCATCCCGTGGTCGCCGCCGGAGTCGTTCGCCGAGCCGCCGCAGAGCGGGCCGCGCACGGACGTGTGGGCCCTGGGTGCGACGCTGTACACGCTGCTGGCCGGTCGCTCGCCGTTCGAACGCGTGGGGGAGCGCAACTCCAGCGCCGACCTCATCGAGCGCATCGAGCGCGCCGCCCTGCCGCCCCTCGCGCGCCCCGACTCCCCGGAGAGCCTGCAGCGCCTGCTCGAGCGCTCGATGGCGAAGAACCCCGACGACCGCTACCCGAGCGCCGTGGCCTTTGCCCGCGCCCTGCAGAAGGTGCAGATCGAGCTGTCGCACTCGGTCACCCCGATCGACATCGTCGACGACCACGCACCGGCCGAGGAGCAGGAAGACGACGGAGACGGGCTGACCCGCGTCAGGGAGATCGTCAGCATCGACCCCGAGGTCGCCGCCTTCACACGTCCGTCGGCGACGACGGAGCGCAAGGCACCGGCGGTCGTGTTCCCCGAGGTCCCGCGCTACGATCCGCCCCCCGCCGCGCAGGCGCCGTCGATCGAGGAGACCCAGATCCGGGTGCCCGCTCCGGTGCTCGGAGCGGATGCCGACGAGCGCACGCTGTTGCGCGCGCCTCGAGTGCTCGCGCCGGATGCCTCGGCATCCGCCGCACCGCCCGCCGCTCCCGTCGTCGACGCCCCGGCGCAGACGATGTCGACGGCGCCTCGAGGACGCAAGGGGCTCTGGATCCTGCTCTCGGTCGCGGGAGTCGCCGTCGTCGTCGGTGCGATCGTGATGCTCAACATCCTGGTCTCCGGAATCGAACCGACTCCGCAGGCGACGTCGGAGGCCCCCGACCCGCAGGACGTCGTCTCCGACGTCGTGCCGAAGGTGGGCGACCTCAGCGGCACCAGGACGGGCGAGCAGATCGCGTTCACCTGGACCAACAAGGACCCGCAGGAGGGCGACTCGTTCATCTGGAACGTCGTCGAGGTGTCCGGTGAGGTCGACCCGCAGCAGACGACCGAGCCGACGGCGCAGTTCACGGCGGGCGCGGGGAAGGTCTGCGTCGACGTGATGCTCCGCCGTGACGACGGCCGCGCGTCGGAGCCGGTGCGGGGGTGCGTCGAGTGAGCGGGACGAGCGGCGTGACCGTCGAGTTCGCCGGGGAGTTCTTCCCGCTGGAGCGCGGCGGCCGGTTCGTGGTCGGTCGAGAGGGCGACCTGGAGCTGGACGACAACCTCTTCCTGCACCGCCACTTCCTGGAGATCACGGATGCCGACGGCCTGTGGTGGCTGTCGAACGTCGGCACGCGCCTCACGGCGACGGTGACGGACTCGGCCGGCGGCGTGCAGGCCTGGCTCGCGCCGGGCGCCCGACTGCCGCTCGTGTTCGAGATGACGACGATCGTGTTCAGCGCGGGACCCACGACCTACGAGCTGACGGTGCACGCCGCCGAGCCGACCTTCCGCGCCACGCGCCGTGAGCACGACGACGGCGGCGCCTCGACCATTGGCGACGTGCCGCTCACCCTCAGCCAGAAGCTGCTGATCCTCGCGCTCGCGGAGCCGCAGCTGCGCAGAGACGGCACCGGGATGAGCGACATCCCGACATCCGCGAAGGCCGCAGAACGGCTGGGATGGACGGTCACCCGCTTCAACCGCAAGCTCGACAACGTGTGCGACAAGTTCGACCGCGTCGGCGTCCCCGGCATGCGCGGGGGGCAGCGCCTGCTCGCGACCAACCGCCGAGCGCGTCTCGTCGAGCACGTCATCGCCTCGCGTCTGGTGACGAAGGACGACCTGCCGCTGCTCGACACGGCGCACGCCGACGAGGCAGAGGGGGAGTCCGAGTGATCTGGGAGATCGACGATCACGCCCCGGTGATCGAGGGCCTCGACGCGCACGGACGCCCTGATCCCGCCTATGCCGCCTCGCTCGGACTCCGTGCGGCCGGACGAGGAGCCCGCGTGCTCGCGGCGCTGATCGAATGGCTCGTCGCGGTGCTCATCGCCCTGCCGGCCATCATCGTCCTCACACCTCCGCTCACGCAGGCCCTCTCGGGCACCCTCGACCTGGGATCCGTCTTCGGCGGCGCCAACGGGGTCTGGGCGATCGTGGCCGTCGCCGTGTCACAGGGACTCATGACCGCGTACGTCGTGGTGCAGCTGGTGCTGCACGGACGCAAGGGCGTCACGCTCGGCAAGGCGATCTGCGGCATCCGCTCGGTGAACGTGCGCACGCTGGAGCGCCCCGGATTCTGGCGCGGCGCCGTGGTGCGCTACCTCGTCGCGTACGCGTCGCTGCTGGTGCCGCTCATCGGGCCGTTGCTCGTGATCGCGCTCTCGCCGCTGTTCGACACCGAGCGCCGTGGACGCGGCTGGCTCGACCTGGCGGCAGCGACCTGGTTCGTCGACGTGCGCGGCGGCCTCAACCCCTACGACCAGAAGCGCATGCGCATCGCCCGCAAGCGCGTCAAGACCCCGGAGGTCGAGGAGCAGGCGCCGCTGCCGTCTCTCGCGACGCCGGTCGATCGCGACGCCCCTGCGGAGTACGTGCCGAGCGCCCGTCTGTCCGGCGGTGTGATCGGCGCGCACCGCACCTCGACTCCGACAGCTCCCGATGCGGCGCAGCCGCAGGTCTCCGGTTCCATGGTGTCGGCGGTGCCTCCGTCCCACGCGACGGGGGCCGCCACGCCCTCGCCGGCCCCTGCGGCGCCGACCTCCTTCGCGCCTCCCGCCGCGGAATCCGCGCCGTTCGTGCCTCCGGTGATCGCCCCGCAGCCGACGGGCGCCGCGCCCGCTGCGGTTCCCGCGCCGGCCCCGGCGTCGGCGGTGGCTCCGGCGGTGCCAGCTCCGGTCCCGGTCCAGGCGGCCCCGGCCGTGGTCCCGCAGACCCCCGCTCCCGCCTCGACGCCGGGTCCCGCTTCCGCGGCCTCCGCTGCAGCCCCGGCTCCCGCCTCAGCACCGTCTCCCGCCCCGGCATCCCCCGCTCCCGCGCCTGCCACCCCCGCCGGGGTGCGCGCCGTGCTCGTGCTCGACACGGGAGAGCGCATCGAGGTCCGCGGCACCACGCTGTTCGGCCGCTCGCCGAGCCCGGCCGCCGGAGAGGGCGAGACCCAGCTCGTCGCGGTGTTCGACGACACCCGCTCGGTGTCGAAGACGCACATCGCCGTGATGCCCGCCCGCCGCGGTCTCTTCGTCGTCGATCGGGCCTCGACCAACGGCAGCGCGATCGTGCGGGGAGGCTCCGAGACGGCGTTGGCGCCCGGCCACCCCGTGGAGCTGAAGGCGGGCGACACGGTGCGGTTCGGCGACCGCACGCTCCAGGTCGAACGGGTATGACGCGACAGTGCAGAACGCGCCTGCGGCGCGGTGAGGACGGACGATGAGAGTCAAGCTGACGTTGCGGCGCCCTTCGGCCCCGCTGACGGATGTCGTCGTGATGGCGGATTCGACGGCGACGGTCGCCGACGTCGCGAGGCAGATCGCCTCGACCGACCCGCTGCGCAGCATCCCCGCCGGCCCCTCCGACGTGCTCACGCTGTCGGTCGCACCGCCCACCAGCGATCAACTGACCATGCTCAGCCCCGATCTCCTCGTCGGGGACGCCCCGATCGGCTCCGGCTTCCTCGCCGAGGTGGTCAACGTGGGCGCGAACCGCGCCTCGACGGGCTCGGCGAGCGCGCGCCCCGCGGCCGTGCTCACCGTGGTGGCAGGTCCCGCCGCCGGGCAGGAGTTCCCGCTGCCGATCGGTCACTTCATGATCGGACGCGATCACGCGAACGACGTCGCGATCGCCGATCCGCTGATCTCGAAGCGCCACGCGCGCATCGAGGTCGCAGCGACCTTCGTCGAGCTCGTCGACCTGAACTCCGCGAACGGCATCCTCGTCGACGGCGGTCTCGTGCAGCGCCTGCGCGTCATCCCCGGCCAGCACTTCACGCTCGGCGACTGCGAGTTCGTGGTGCACCTGGTCGGCGACTTCGACGGCTCGGCGTCCGGCGACCCCGTGCTCGAACGCGGCGGCGCCCTGCTGTTCAACCGCAGCCCGCGCGTCGAGGAGCGCTTCACCGGAGAAGACCTCGACGAGCCCCGTTATCCCCGCGACCAGGTGCAGCGCCTCTTCCCCTGGCCGATGCTCGTCGCGCCGATCCTGTTGGGCGCCGTGACGTTCTTCATGTTCGAGAATCCGCGCGCGCTGCTGGTGATCTTCATGTCGCCGCTCATGATGTTCGGCAACTTCATCTCGCAGAAGACCAATCTCGGCCAGCGGCTGCGCAAGGAGGCGGAGTCCTTCGAGGAGCAGTTCGAGCGTCTGGAGGAGAAGCTCTACCACTCCCACCCCAAGGAGCGGGAGGTGCGCCAGAACGAGGTGCCCGCCGTCGCCGTCGTCTTCGACGAGGCGATGCGGCTCGGCCCGCTCCTGTGGACCCGTCGCCCTGAGCACTGGAACTTCCTCTCGGTGCGA
Source organism: Microbacterium sp. MYb72 (assembly GCF_002979415.1). Taxonomy (GTDB): domain Bacteria; phylum Actinomycetota; class Actinomycetes; order Actinomycetales; family Microbacteriaceae; genus Microbacterium; species Microbacterium natoriense. The sequence continues at coordinate 67,855 of NZ_PCOT01000010.1, forward strand.
CTCGGCGTCTGCGAAGACGAGTCGCGCACCGCGATCAAGCGCACCGAGACGCCAGAGGCTCTGGTCGAGTACGTCGAGCGCGTCGACCGGCTCGAAGAGCGCTACCGGATGATCAGCGACGTGCCGATCCTCGAATCGCTGCAGAGCGTCGGCTCGATCGGCGTCGCCGGTCCCACGTCGCTCGCGAGCGATGCCCTCCGCGGCATCGCGGTGCAGCTGTTCGGCATGCACTCGCCGAACGAGCTGGTCACCGTGGCCCTCACCGAACCCGGCTGGGCCAACGAGCTCGACTGGTTGAAGTGGCTGCCGCACACGTCCAGCGAGCGCAACCCGTTCAAGGACGTCTCCCTCGCAGACTCGGCCTCCACGGGCGCCGCCCTGCTGTCGGGTCTGGAGGAGATCGTGATGCGTCGCTCCAGGGAGGCGAAGTCGCAGCGGCCGCCCTACGGCGACGACTGGGATCCGATGCTCTTCGGCACCGACGTCAAGCGGGCGGCGGAGGATGCGACGTTCCCCGGCCAGACCGCGATCCTCGTCATCGTCACCAACGATGCGCCGGTCGACCGAGCCCGGCTCACGCAGATCCTCGAGCGGGGCGCCGACGTCGGCGTCTACGGCCTCTTCGTCGCCCCCGTGGTGGCGGCGCTGCCCGCCGCGTGCCGCACGTTCGTCGACGTGAGTCGAGGGCTCGAGCACGCCACCGTCGGCACCGTGCGCAGCGGCGTCGCCTATCCCGATGTGCAGGTCGAGGGCGTCTCGCACTCGTACATGACGATGTTCGCCAAGCGGCTCGCACCGGTGGTCGACTCCAGCACGGTGATCGAGGACTCCTCCGACATCCCCAACTCCGTCATGTTCCTGTCGCTGATCGGCGCCGACCTCGCGACAGACCCGAACGCGGTGATCGACCGGTGGCGGCAGAACAACACGATCATCGATCGCTCGGGGGCACCGCAGCCGCGTCTCAAGAAGGCGGGCAACCTGCGTGCGATCATCGGTCAGTCGCAGACCGACGCCATGACGCTCGACCTGCGCACCCAGGGACCGCACGCCCTCGTCGGCGGAACCACCGGAGCAGGCAAGAGCGAGTTCCTGCAGGCGTGGGTGCTCGGCATGGCCGCCGCGCACAGCCCCGACCGCGTGACGTTCCTCTTCGTCGACTACAAGGGCGGCTCCGCGTTCGCGGATTGCGTCGATCTGCCGCACACCGTGGGTCTGGTGACCGACCTGAGCCCGCACCTCGTGCGGCGCGCGCTCACCAGCCTGCGCGCCGAGCTGCACCACCGCGAGCACCTGTTCAACCGCAAGAAGGCGAAGGACCTCCTCGAACTCGAGAAGCGCCGCGACCCCGAGACGCCGCCCGCGCTCGTGCTCGTGATCGACGAGTTCGCCGCGCTCGCCGGAGAGGTCCCGGAGTTCGTCGACGGCGTCGTCGACATCGCCCAGCGCGGGCGGTCTCTCGGCATCCACCTCATCATGGCCACCCAGCGTCCGGCTGGCGTCATCAAGGACAACCTCCGCGCCAACACCAACCTGCGCGTCGCGCTGCGCATGGCCGACGAGTCGGACTCGAAGGACGTCGTGGACGACCCGGTGGCGGCATCCTTCCCTCCGTCCCTCCCCGGCCGCGGCATCGCCAAGACCGGACCGGGGCGTCTGGTGCCCTTCCAGTCCGCCTATGCGGGTGGCTGGAGCACCGACGAGGTGCAGGCCGCCGAGGTCAAGGTGGCGGAGCTGCGGTTCGGCTCCATCCAGACCTGGGAGGCCGAGCAGGCGCCCGAGTCGGACTCGCACGACGAGGACCTCGGCCCGAACGACCAGAAGCGCATCGTCGCGACGCTCGTGAAGGCGGCGACCGCCGCCCGCATCCCCGCACCTCGGCGCCCGTGGCTGGACGACCTCGAGCGGGCCGTCGACATGCGCGATCTGCCCGTGCTCGGCGACGGGCAGATCCTGCTCGGCAAGATGGACGTGCCGGAGCGCCAGCTGCAGGAGCCGGCGTACTTCCACCCCGACAAGGACGGCTCGCTGCTCGTCTACGGCACCAGCGGCTCCGGCAAGTCGACCGTGCTGCGCACCCTGGCGATCGCTGCGGGGTTCGACCCGGCCCGGTCGAACGTCGAGGTCTTCGGGCTCGACTTCGGCTCCGGCTCGCTCAAGAGCCTCGAAGAGCTCCCGCACGTCGGCTCGATCATCTCGGGCGACGACGCCGAGCGCGTGCAGCGCATCCTGCGCTCGCTGTCGAGGGTGCTCGACGACCGCGGCAAGCGGTTCAGCGCGGCGAACGCGTCGAGCCTGACGGAGTACCGCGAGATCACCGGCACGGCCGAGTCGCGCATCCTGCTGCTGATCGACGGCTTCCCCCAGTTCCGCAGCGAGTGGGAGTCGACGACCGCGAGGATGCCGTTCTACCAGACGTTCATGCGGATCCTCGGCGAGGGACGGCCGCTCGGCGTCCACGTGATCGCCAGCGCGGATCGCTCGGGCTCCGTGCCGACGGCCGTGAGTGCGAACGTGTCGCGCCGGGTCGTGCTGCGTCTGTCCGACGAGTCGGGCTACGCGATGCTGAACGCGCCCAAGGACGTGCTCGACGAGCGCTCCGCACCGGGGCGCGCGATCGTCGACGGGCTGGAGACCCAGATCGCCACCCTCGGCGGAACCCCCAACGTGGCGGAGCAGACGAAGTTGCAGGGCCTGCTCGCCGCGGAGCTGCGTGCCGCCGGAGCCCGCGAGGTCGCCGAGATCGGCGCACTGCCGACCCGGCTCTCGCCGCGGGAGCTGCCGGACCGCATCGGGGAGTTCCCCGTGCTCGGCATCGCGGAGGACACCCTGGCCGCACGCGACTTCGACCCGGTCGGCACGTTCGTGGTCGCGGGGCCGCCGCAGTCGGGCAAGACGAACGCGCTCAAGGCGATCATCGGATCGATGCGCCGCTTCGACCCCGAGATCAAGCTGTTCCACTTCGGCGGTCGGCGTGCGCAGCTCAAGGAGTTCGCCGACTGGACGCGCAGCGCCGTCACACCGGAGGACGCGAAGGAGCTCGCGAAGGAGATCGCCGAGATCGCCGTCGACGAGACGGTCCCCGTGCGGATGCTGATCGTGGTGGAGGACGTGCCGCAGTTCGCCGACGGACCCGCCGAGCGCGAGATGAAGGCGCTGTTCCAGGCGATCAACCGCAGCGACCACCTGCTGATCGGCGACGCCGACGTCACGCAGGTGACCAGCGGATTCGGCTTCATCGGAGACTTCAAGGCCGGACGCAAGGGCATCATCCTCAAGCCCGACGCCTTCGACGGCGACGCCGTCTTCAAGGTGCCCTTCCCGAAGGTCAAGCGCACGGACTTCCCCGACGGCCGCGGCATCTTCGTGCAGGCCGGGCGTCAGGTCACCGTGCAGATGCCGCTCGTCGAGGGCGAGCGGACGGCGTGAGCGCGCGGCGGCCCGGATGCCGTCGCCGCTGACAGACGCAGGAAGGTGGAACGATGCCCGTGAGCTTCGACATGTCGGCGCTGAGTGCACCGGTCGACCCCGCCGTCGCGCACCGCGAGTTCCAGGAGCGGATCGATCGTGAGGGGCGCCGGACCGGTGCCAGGGTCGGCATGGCCTGGTCCGTCTTCCAGACCGTCGTCCTCGTCGCCGGTGGCGGCATCCTGGCGGCGCTGGCCGTCGTGGCGGTGCAGCTCGCCTTCGGCGGGGAGGGGCTGAACGCCGCGACCGTGATCATCGCGGCGCTCGTGGTCGCACCGCTCGCCGTCGCACGGGTGCGGTCGTACCGGACGGGTCCGGATGCCGTGGAGGCCGACGTGTACCGGCTGACGAGGTTCGCCGCCGCGAACGGCCTCTCCCACGTGCTGGCCGAGAGCGACCCCGACCTCCCCGCCGCACTGTTCCAGGTGGGCGGCGCACGGGTCGCGAGCGACGTGATGGTCGCGGCCTCGCCGCGCAGGTTCGAGGTCGCCAACTACTCCTACGAGACGTGGACGGCCCGCACACGGATGCCGCGGAGCGCGACGTTCGCGGTGCTCGAGTCGGGGATCCCGCTTCCGGCGATGACGATCAGGGCCGCATCCCCCAGCGATCAGGCGGGGGCGTGGGCGCCGCAGCCGCAGCAGACGCCGCTGCCCTTCGAAGGCGGGTTCGGTTCCACGTTCCGCGTCTTCTGCGCCGTGGAGGACGCTGATCGCGTCCGCGCCGTGCTCACGGAGCCCGTGCAGACCGCGCTGATCGCGCTGGTGCGCCACGGCGATGTCGAGATCGTCGGCGGGAGCGTCTTCTTCCTCGCGCGGAGGCAGCTTCGACTCGCCGACGTCGCGTTCTGGGAGTGGGTCGAGGACCTCGTGGCGATGGTGGATGCCGTCGATGACGGCGGCGTGCGGGTGGGCACATCCGCCGATCCGGCGCGGCGCGTGCGGCGCGAAGCGCTGTTCGATGGGCGCAGGAGCAGCAGGCCGTTCGTGCTCGGCTGCCTCCTTCCGCTGGTTGTCGGACTCGCGGCGGCGGCGCTCGTCACGGCGTTCTCGCACTGAGAGACGGCGGATGGGGAGTCCTCCCCATCGCGGTGGGGGGTGTTGTTTCGTAAAGTTGGTGGTGTCGGGCCGGAGAGGTCCGGTCCAATTCGATTACCGGAGGTGTGGACGATGGCCGATTTCGGTGCGTCTTATGCGGAGATGGAGCAGGTGGCGTCGTCGCTGTCGCAGGCTCGTGATGACATTCAGGGGCAGCTGGATTCTCTGAAGTCTCAGGTGGACACCCTGCTGGGTGAGGACTTCAAGACGCAGCATGCGTCGGGCAAGTTCGGTGAGGGCTATGGGGAGCTGACCACGGGTCTGAAGACCGCGGTGGATGGTATCAACGACATGTCGGAGTCGCTGCTGGGCATGATGCGTGCGATCCAGGATCTGGACACGCAGCTCGCCGGCGGCTGACACGCTGCTGCAGGATCTTCGGGGGTCGGCCGAGAGGCCGACCCCCGCTATCTGACACATACCGGAGGAGAACAGCGTGGGCGACGGGGTCAAGCTCAAGTACGACGATCTTGATGATCTGCAGACCGAGCTCAAGAACATCATCGGCGAGTTCGAGGCGGCGGGGAGCCGGCGCAGGGATCTGTCCCATGCCGTCGGGCGGCCCTACGGCGAAGACGCTCTGCAGGATGCCGCCGACGACTTCGAAGGCCGCTGGGACGACAAGCGCAAGACGCTGATGGACAACTGCAAGAAGGTCGCAGAACATCTCGAAGGCGTGATCAAGGGCTTCAAGGACTTCGACGTCGAAGCCGCGAAGAAGTCAGAGAACAACGGGGGCAACTGACGATGTACCGGATGATGCCTCAGACTTCCCCCGCCGGACACTACATCCAGGTGGTCACGGGTGATGCCGACGCGATCAAGGAGCGCGGCACGCAGATCAGCGAGCTCGCGACGGACATGCAGAAGTCCTCCGCCCTCCTCCAGCGTCTGGTCGACAACGGCTCCGACATGAGGGGCGACGCGATCGACAAGCTCAAGGAGCTGTCGAAGGAGGTCCACGAGGACCTCAAGAAGGGCGGCGAGCTCTACAGCGTGGTCGCGCCCTACATCAAGACCTACGGGCAGGAGCTCGAGGGGTCCCAGACGGCGATGACCACGATCATCGAGGACCTCTGCGACCTCTGGGACGAGTACAACCGCAAGGCCGAGGCCGCGGAATCGGCGCGCAACGAGCGCCCTGACTACCCGACGGGCGACGACGCCGACGACGAGCAGCTCCGCAAAGACGCCGAGGATGCGCGAGACGAGGCGGCCGGAGCCGCGAACACCGTCGCCACCAACGCCAAGGGCGCCTGGGACGCCCGTGCGAAGGACTACGACGCCGAGTGGGACTCGTGGCACACGGCGTTCACCAACGCCGCCAACGGCATCCGCGACGACATGGCGGGCAAGATCGAGGACTCCTGGAGCGATGACTTCGGCGGCTTCCTGCAGTTCATGTCCGATGTGCTGGCCGTCGCCGGCATCATCCTCGCGGTGCTCGCCATCATCGTCGGCGGACCGATCATCGCCGTCCTCGCCGGCATCGTCGCCGTGCTCACCCTCGCGGTCGCGCTCACACGGGCGATACGCGGGGAGGGCAGCTGGGTCGACGTGGCCTTCGGCGTGATCGGCGTCATCCCCTTCATCGGTCCCGCCGCCCGCGGCATCCGGACCTTCGCCAGCGCCCCGGCCGGCACCGGCTTCCTCGCCAGGATGACCCCCGCCGCGGGGTGGAGCGCGTGGAGCCGCCAGACCGATCTGGTGAGGAGCTTCCCCGACTTCAGCGCACGACTCTTCGGAGGCCACTCTCTCGTGGAGTTCGGGACGCTGACGAGCGGCACCGCCACCGGCGTGCAGACGCTCGAGATGGTCGGGAAGATCTGGTCCGCGCAGTTCGCGATCGCCGGCGCCACCAAGGATTCCTTCGGCGGCGCCTGGTCGGGGACCTTCGATCCCGATCAGAACCCGTTCAGCTGACCGTTCGCGTTTCTGCAGGGATGACAGACTGGTGCCATGAGCGATCTTCGATCTGAGCTGCTCGGGCGCCGCGGCGCCACCATTCCCCCGTATCGCATGCTCCTCCCTCCGGGGTGGGACGCCTACGACCTGAGCGAGCAGACCGAGAAGGAGCTGGTGAAGCGGGCGACGACCCGGCTGCGCGCCGCGCAGGCGACCGAGGCGCTCACCCTGAACCTCTCGCGGCAGGTCCGCGATGCGCTCGCCTCCGTGCGCGCGCAGAACGGTTTCGTGTACGCCTTCGCGGGGGAGAGCGCGCCCACCTGGGCGCTCGGCTCCGCGAGCCTGATCGGCATCAAGAGAGCGGCGACGCCCGAGGCTCCTCTCGGACGCGTCGTCGAGAACGTGATCGCCAACCAGGGCGGCGTCGCCGTCGGCGAAGGGCATCGCATCGTCCGCTGGACCGAGCGCCGCCCCGTCTCCATGGATGACGTCGATGCCGTGTCGTTCATGATCAACTACCTCATCCCGATCCCCGGCTCGAAGCTCACCGAAGCCGTGCAGTGGACGGTCACCGTCGCGCACGAGGCCGATCTGCCCGAGGACGACCCGGTCCTTGAACTCTGGGTGGCGCTCTTCGATGCCCACATCGCCACGTTCACCTGGGAGGCATGATGGAGATCGGCTTCGACTTCGAGCTGGCCAAGGCCATCCCGGTGGAGACCGCCGACGTCCGGCAGCTGGGCGCCGCCGAATGGGCGGCTCAGGCCGTCTCCCGGTTCACCGCGGTCGTCGATGTGCCGGTCGCACTTCGCGCGCGCCTCCAGGGGGCGCTGGAGAGCGTCGCCGCCGAGGTCTCCGACGACGCGCGACGGTTCCTGCTGGTCGGCACGGATGCCGCCGTGCTCGCTCCCCTGGTGTTCTTCGTCGTCGACCGCGAGCTCACCCGGCAGGAGCAGGCCGACTTCCTGTGGGCGCCGTCGGCGATCCTGCCTCCGGCGTCGCTTCGCGTGGAGACGGAGCATCTCGGCGTCGGATTCTCCTCGACCCTCGCGCAGCGCGAGGACGGTGTGGACTTCGGGACCCGTCGCTGGCTCTTCTTCGGGCAGGGGCTCACGGCAGGTGCTCTGCTGGGTCCGGTGGCGCCGTACTCGCTTGCCGTCGCCGAGCCCATCGCCGAGAGCATCCTCTCCGCCGCGCGCGTGGAGGGCTTCGTCCCGCTCGCGAACCACGACCGGGTCGAGGAGCTCTTGGCCGCTGTCGTCCGGGCGGGAGACGAGTGGAAGGCGTGAGTTCCCTCGAGTTCGACACCGCCGCCCTGCACGCACCGATCAGCCCGTCGGCGCCCGCCCTTCCGGCGGACGGTGCGATCCACGGGAGCGCTGCGGAAGAGCTGTCGGTGCGACGGCTCGTCATCAGAGTCGTCTTCCAGGTTCTCGGGTTCGGCGCGCTGGCCGCGATCGTGGTCATGTTCGTCCAGATGATCTTCGGCGGTGACGGGATGAACGTCCTCACCTGGATCATCGCCGCGTTCATGGTCGCGCCGTTCGCGATCTCGCAGATCGTCGCGTTCGGATCACGCCGCCGCGAGATCGCGGACATCGCGTACCGGCTCCCGCGGCTCGCGGCGGACAACCGGATGAGCCACGTCGCCGCCGAGCCGGCGGCGCAGCATCCCGTCACCCGTTTCCGCGCAGGCGGCCCGCTCGCGATCAGAGACCTGCTGACCTCCCCCGAGCGGTCAGGACTCGAAGCGGGCACGTACTACTACGAGCGGAGCATGGGGCGCTCGATGGTGGAGCACAGCGCGACCTACGTCGCGCTGGATCTTCCGGCCCCGGTGCCGTCGATGACCGTCGCCACGAAGCTCGGCGACGTGTGGAGCCAGCAGTCGACCCGTCAGAAGGCGCAGCATCCGGTCAGCATCGACCCCGACTTCGACGCGCACGTGCGGGTGTACTGCGAGCCGCAGGATGACGACGCCGTGCGGAGGCAGCTGACTCCGCCGGTGCGTGACGCACTGCGCGAGGTGGCGGGTCGGTGCGACGTCGAGGTGGACGGCGGCCGGATCCATGTCATCGCCCGCAAGGCCCTCCCCTTCACGGAACCCGCGTTCTGGCGCTGGGTCGGCGACATCGGCGCTCTCGCCTCCCTCCTCTCGCGGCCGGACGCTCCGGTCCCGGCGGAGACGGCATCGGGATGGAGGAGCCGCGACGCCGAGCGCGAGGCGCTCTTCGCGGCGCCCAGATCGGGGAGGGGCTTCGCCATCGGAGTCCTGTTCATCGTTCTGGGCCTGGTGGCCGCCGCCGTCATCACAGCCACGACCTGATCCGAGCCGTTCCGCGACCCGTTGGTGGATGGGGAGTTGTGCCCATCGACCGGTGGTGCGGGTGTTGTTAGGTTGGTGGTGTCGGGCCGGAGAGGTCCGGTCCAATTCGATTACCGGAGGTGTGGACGATGGCCGATTTCGGTGCGTCTTATGCGGAGATGGAGCAGGTGGCGTCGTCGCTGTCGCAGGCTCGTGATGACATTCAGGGGCAGCTGGATTCTCTGAAGTCTCAGGTGGACACCCTGCTGGGTGAGGACTTCAAGACGCAGCATGCGTCGGGCAAGTTCGGTGAGGGTTACGGGGAGCTGACCACGGGTCTGAAGACCGCGGTGGATGGTATCAACGACATGTCGGAGTCGCTGCTGGGCATGATGCGTGCGATCCAGGATCTGGACACGCAGCTCGCCGGCGGCTGACACGCTGCTGCAGGATCTTCGGGGGTCGGCCGTCTGCGGTCGGCCCCTGTGCATACACGCGACGGAGGGGTCGTACGGATGTCGGAGGAGACGCTGAGAGCGGCGATGCAGTCGCTGCGGGTGCGTGTGCCCGCGTCCGTCGCGGACGCCGCCGAACTGCGCGCCGAGGTGAGGGCGGCCGATGCCGCGCTGGGAGCCTGGCTGCGGGAGACGACGGCGGACCGCCTCGCGCGGCACGACCAGAGTGATGACGGGGGAGACGCATGAGCGACGTCAGGATGGACCTCGCGCGGTTGCAGTCGACCGCGCAGAAGGCCAGGGGGCTGGCGACGACGTTCGACGAGGCGGAGTCTTTCGCGGACGACCTCGGAGGCCTCACCGGTCACGGCGGTCTCAGCGACAAGGTCGACGATTTCGGCGGCAAATGGGACATCGCGCGGGAGAAGCTGCGCGACAACCTGCGTTCGCAGGCCGACTTCATGCAGGCCATCGTCGACACGTTCCGTGACCTCGATCAGAAGATGGCCCAGGACGGGGAGGGTTAGACCATGACCGTTCTTCCCGGAAGACCGGACGAGCTGACCGCGCGCGCCGCGGATCTCGTCGCATCGGCCGGCGTCATCCTCACGGTGATCCACGAACTGCGCGGCATCGTCGAGGACGACGAGGGCAAGGCCGTCCAGGCGCTCTACGAGCAGAACGACGAGATCTCCTCGGACCTCGAGCGCATCCATCCGCGCTACAAGGGAACCGCCGACGCGCTCACCGAGTACGCCGTCGCGCTCACTGATGCTCACGCCGACGCCGAACGCGCGCAGGACGATCTCGACGACGCGCTCCTCGCACAGGGTCGCGCCGACGCGGCGCTCCACGACCTCAACGATCGGGTGGATGCCGCCGGCGACTCCACCGAACCCTCCCTCGCCGATCAGGTCCCCGGTGCGCAGCGTGCGGCGAACGACGCCCAGGCGGCCGTCGGGTCGGCGCGCTCGCGGATCGACGCGGCGCGCGAGGCCATGAACGACGCCGCCGAGATCGCGATCCGCAAGATCGACGCGGCCATCGACTCCACGAACGAGGGGTTCTGGGACAAGGTCGGCGACTTCTTCTCCGACATCGGTGACTTCCTCGCGAGCATCGGCGAGTGGATCGGCGACTTCCTGCAGGACGTCGTCGATCTGCTCAAGAAGATCGCCGACACGCTCATCGCGATCCTGGGCGTTCTCGTGGTGCTGCTCCTCATCATCGCGGTGGGTGCGCTGTTCGGAACGATCGGTCTCATCATCGGGGCCGTGATCGCCGGGGTGCTCGCCGCCTTCATCATCACGAGCATCCTGTCCGACGTGCTCAAGGGCACGCCGGGGGTGAGCGAGACGGATCCTTACGCGAACGTGCCGGCGGAGGACGTTCCCGAGGGGCCGAGTCTGGCGACCGTGCTCGACGGCACCGGGGAGGTGGACGGCCTCGGCGGGGAGACCGACTCGGTCGTGAAGATCACCAAGGTGCTCGGGCCCGACGGCTGGTATTACACCGTCACGCTGCCCAGCACGCAGGAGTGGCTGTCCCGTTTCGGCGACCAGGGAGCGGTCAACGACCTCGACAGCAACCTCGCGCTGATGCTGACGCCGGCTCTGCAGACGCAGTACGAGCGGGCGGTCCTCGAGGCGATGGAGCAGGCGGGCATCGGTGAGAACGACCCCGTCATGCTCGTCGGATTCAGCCAGGGCGGGATCATGGCCGGACACCTCGCGGCGTACAACTCCGACTACAACTGGCAGGCGGTCGTCGTCTCCGGGGCGCCCATCGACCACATGCCGATCCCTGATTCGGTCGACGTGGTCTCCGTGCAGCACAACGGAGACCCGGTGCCGAACCTCGACATCGTCGCCGGCGACCTCGGCACCGAGCACGGCTCGAACTGGACGACCATCCACGTGGACCCGCCGAACCCCGCCCCGGTGCTGGGCGTGGATGCCGGCGCACACAACGCCGACAAGTACTCGCAGACCTACCAGGATCATCTCGCCGAAGTGCAGGCGAATCATCCCGGTCTCTCGAACTTCTTCAACGAGGATGGGTACGTCGACGTGTCCTACTACCACTGGAGCGAATGAGCATGAGGCGAGGACACATCGGAGGGCGACGGATCATCGCCGTGATGCTGGCGGGGTCGCTCCTGAGCGGTGCGCTGGCGGGATGCACGATGCTGATGCCGCAGACGGGCCAGGCAGAACAGACGGAAGGGTCGACAGTGGACTACGGTGATGTGGCGAACGCCGTGACAGCGGCGGTGCCGAGGGTCGTGGGAGTGCGAGATCTCGCGCAGTCGGCCAATGGTCTGGGCCATCGACTCAGCCTCGGACTGGAGGTCGACACCGCCGAGCCGCTCACGGCTGATGAGCTGGATGCCGTGGTCGAGGCGATCTGGGGTGCGCTTCCCTGGGAGCCGAACACGATCAAGATCACGGCCGGTGCGGATACGGCGGAGGGCCACGAGATCGTCGATCTCAGGACGGCGGCGGCCGATCTCGATCCGATGGGCGTGACGAATGCGGGCACGGGTGGAGTGAGCCTGACCGACATGAGCGCTCGGTACGGGAAGTGGTCGGCACCCGAGTGACCGGTCGCGATCTGCGGTTCCGCCTTCCCGGGCGCTGGTTCTCGGTGGACCTGTCCGGCGAAGACGCCACGACGTCCTCCATCGCGCGCATCGCCAAGGATGCGGTGGGACCGGCCGATGATCGCGCGGCCGAGCGTGCCACGGTGCGGCGTCAACTGCAGCAGGCGGTCACGGCGGGGGCGGATGGCGACGTCCGCGCCATCATGTTCTCGACCGAGATCGCCAGGGGAACTCCGCTGCCGGTGACGCTCCTCGTCTTCGAGCCCGCAGACCTACGGATGAGTCCAGCGGTCGGCACGGCGCCGCAGTCGGTGCTCAAGGTCATGGCCGAAGGGCTGAAGCAGCTCGATCCCGGCGCGTATGCCTCGATGATCGAGGTGCGCGGCCCGGGCGTTCCCGCTCTGCGCACGCACCGCGTCGAACAGGTCGAGGAGAGCGGGGACTCGGAGGGGATCCTGCGGTTGATCGCCGACTACTGGATCCCCGTGCCCGACACGAAGCGGATGCTCATGGTGCGGTTCTCGACGCCGCTGGGCGAGCTGGAGAACGTGATGCTCGCACTGTTCGACGAGTTCATCGCCGTCGCCTACTTCAGCGAGGACAAGCCGGAGTCCCTGCGCGATCAGCTGCGCGCGGGTGCGACCGCGCACAGCTGATCGGGCCGACATGATCGCGCGCAGCGATCGCGCTCGGCTGACCACGCGCAGTTGATCAGGCGGCGTCGACGGCGCGGAGCTGACCGGGCGGAGCTGACCGCGCAGCCACCACCGCGCGCGTCCGTCGTTGGTCGACGGGTTGCGGTCTGTCTCAGCGTGCAGCCGCGTCGGCGAGGTGTCTCGCGTTGTGGCTGAGCACCTTGACCATGATGCCCCGGCGACGCAGGTCAGCCACCGTCCTGGTGCCTTCTTCGGCGTTCCGGCCGAGGGCGTTGATGTTGGCGACGACCAGGACGTCACCGGGATGCAGTGTCGCGATCAGCCGCGCGAGGCGGTCGTTCCAGCTCTCCAGGATGTCGGGTGCCGGGTGCCGGAAACCCTCGATCGGCACCCCGAACCGGGTGAGATCGTCGCGCTGCTCGACCACCGACGGCATCCCATCGCGTGCGACGACCAGACCGACCAGTCGTGACCCGTCCGGTCGCGCCGACCAGAAGTCCCTGTTCTGCTGCAGCTCGGTGAAGCACTTCGGGCACTCTGCGGCCGCGTGCGGCAGGTGCAGCGGGCTCGTCAAGGCGTCATCCACGGATGCCGCAGCCTTCGTCGGTTCTGTCATCTCGCTCATCGCGCACCTCCAGCGTCCATTCTGCCCTGTCCGCACACCCCTGGCATGCCTGCCTGCAACCTGCGGGCACGCCCTCAGAGTCGCTGCAGTCGCCGTTGCGGACCTTCGAGACGGGCCACGGCGATCTTGACCTCGACGATCTCACCCGCCAGGTGGTCGAGCTGGGACTCGACGCGGTCCATCCTGCCCTCGACGCGGTCGATGCGCGTGTCGAGTCTGTCTATCCGTGCATCGACCTGATCGAAGCGCGCTCCGACCTGATCGAACCGTGCATCGAGTCCCCTCGACTGGTGCGCGATCATCCCGCCGACGCCACCGAGGACGGCGACGGCGAAGGCGAAGAGGGCGATGACCATTCCGATCACGTCAGGCGACACGAACACCCTCCCATTCTGCTCCGGCGACCAGGGCTCGTCCATCGACTTTAGGCCAGAGAATCCGGCGGTTCCGCGGTCTGTGGACGAACCCGATCGGTGGCGCGATGGGGAGGAGGAGTGCGGGTCAGAGCAGGCCGAGCGCCCGCACGGTCTCGCGCTCGTCGACGAGCTCTGCGACGGACGCGTCGATCCTGGCCCGAGACCGTGCGTCGGGCTCGAGCCCCTCGACGATGCGCCACTCTCCGTCCACCGACTGCACGGGGAACGAGGAGATCAGCCCCTCCGGCACTCCGTACTCGCCGTGGGAGACCACCCCCGCCGAGGTCCAGTCGTCGGTGCCCCGCACCCAATCGCGCACGTGATCGATCGTGGCGCTCGCTGCCGAGGCCACGGAGGACGATCCGCGGACCTTGATGATCTCGGCCCCGCGCTGAGCGACCCGTGGGATGAACGTCTCGTCGAGCCACGCGGGCACATCGCCCACGATGGCGGCGAGAGCATCGCCGACCGGCATCCCGGCGACGGTCGCGTGCGAGACGTCGGGGAACTGCGTCGCCGAGTGGTTGCCCCAGATGGGCACCCGGCGCACGGTCTCGACCGGGACGCCGAGGGTGGCCGCGAGCTGCCCGCGGGCGCGGTTCTCATCGAGTCTGGTCAGCGCCGTGAAGCGCTCCGCCGGCACGCCGTCGGCGGATGCCGCAGCGATCAGGGCGTTGGTGTTGGCCGGGTTGCCGACGACCGTGACGCGCACACCGGATGCCGCGTGCGCCGCGATCGCGCGCCCCTGCGGACCGAAGATGCCGCCGTTGGCCGCGAGCAGGTCTCCGCGCTCCATCCCCGGTCCTCGGGGGCGGGCGCCGACCAGCAGCGCGAGGTCGCTTCCGTCGAAGCCGACAGCGGGGTCGTCCGTCACCTCGACGTGCTCGAGGAGCCCGAACGCGCCGTCCTGCAGTTCCAGAGCCGCACCCTCTGCGGCGCCCAGGCCCTGCGGGATCTCCAGGAGGCGCAGCCGGACCTTCTCGTCGGGCCCCAGCAGGTCGCCTGCGGCGATGCGGAACAGCAGGGCGTAGCCGATCTGGCCGCCCGCACCGGTGATCGTGATGGTCGTCGTCATATGTCGAGCCTATGACGGCATCCGCCCGGGAGTACCCTCGATCCATGACGTTCAATCCGGATGCCGACATCTCGACCAACACCACTCGTCGCCGAGGACGCGGGGCTGTCGTCGCCGGCGCCGGAGGAATCGGCCTCCTCGGGATCATCGCGCTGATCGCGGGTCCGCTTCTGGGCATCGACCTGACCGGACTGATCCCCGGCGGCACCGATGGTGGCGGGAGCGGCGCGGGAGCACCCCAGGAGTCGAGTCTTACGGACTGCAAGACCGGCCAGGATGCGAACGAGAGGACCGACTGCCGTATGGCAGGCGCCGAGGTGGCGCTGAACGCCTACTGGGAGGACCACGTCGACGGATATGTCAAGCCGGGCATGGTCGTCGTCGACGGATCGACGTCCACGGCGTGCGGCACCGCATCGAACGCGGTGGGCCCCTTCTACTGCCCGCCGGATCAGACCGTCTACATCGACCCCACCTTCTTCCAGGTCATGCAGCAGCAGTTCGGGGCCTCCGCCGGAGACCTCGCTCAGCTCTACATCGTCGGGCACGAGTGGGGCCACCACATCCAGTACATCACCGGCACGATGGACAAGTATCCGAACAACGGCACAGGACCCGAGAGCAACGGCGTGCGCACCGAGCTCCAGGCCGACTGCTATGCGGGGGCCTGGATCGCGCGCATGTCGGAGGACAAGGATGCCGACGGTGTTCCCTACCTGAAGCCTTCGACCGAGGAGCAGCGTCGTGACGCGCTCAATGCGGCACTTGTGGTGGGCGACGATCACATCCAGCAGCAGTCGGGCGGCTTCGTGAATCCGGAGAGCTTCACCCACGGCACGAGTGCTCAGCGCCAGTACTGGTTCGCGAACGGGTACAAGAACGGCCTTGACGTGTGCGCGGCGACCTTCACTCTGCCGGGGGATCAGCTCGACGGCCAGTAGCGTTAACGGCGTAGGTCTGTGATCTGGAGGATCGATGACGATGAATCTGGATGCGCTGTATCCGGCGATCGAGCCGTATGAGACGGGCGAGCTGCTCGTGGGCGACGGCCACCGCATGTACTGGGAGGTCAGCGGCAACCCGGAGGGCAAGCCGGTGGTGTTCCTCCACGGCGGCCCCGGGAGCGGGACGTCGCCCTGGCAGCGACGGTTCTTCGACCCCGAGGTCTACCGGATCGTCCTGCTCGATCAGCGCGGCTGCGGACGCAGCACACCGCATGCGGGGGAAGCGGGCGCCGACCTGCGCCACGTCACCACCGCGCACCTCATCGCCGACATCGAGCTGCTGCGCAAGAACCTCGGCATCCGCACCTGGCAGGTGTTCGGCGGCTCCTGGGGCAGCGCGCTCGCGCTCGCCTACGCGCAGGCGCACCCGGATGCCGTCTCCGAGCTCGTGCTCCGCGGCATCTTCACCCTGCGCCGCGAAGAGCTGGAGTGGTTCTACGAGGGCGGGGCGGCCGCGTTGTTCCCCGACCTCTGGGAGGCGTTCATCGCGCCGATCCCCGTGCTGGAGCGCACGAGGATGATCGAGGCGTACCATCGGCGCCTGTTCGATCCGGACCCGGCCGTGCACGAGCCCGCCGCGGTCGCCTGGTCGACCTGGGAGGCGTCGACGGTCACGCTCACTCCGGATGCCGAGCAGATCGCCGCGATGTCCGATGCGCGCAGGGCCACCGCGTTCGCGCGGATCGAGAACCACTTCTTCGTGCATCGCGGCTGGTGGGACGAGGGACAGCTGATCGCCGGTGTGGACGGCATCCGTCACATTCCGACCGTGATCGTGCAGGGGCGGCATGACGTGTGCACGCCCATGATGACCGCGTGGGACCTGCACAGGGCGTGGCCGGAGGCGGACTTCGTCGTGGTCGACGACGCTGGCCACTCGGCATCCGAACCCGGCATCCAGCGCGCGCTCAGGGCCGCGACCGACCGCTTCGCCGCGTCATTCTCCGCCGGTCGGTGAGCGAGCTTCCTCTCGGCCGTTGAGCGAGGGAGCGGAGCGACCGAGACGAAACGGATCTGTCGGCGGGGCGTCTCGTCTCGCTGCGCTCGCTCAACGACCGGGACTTCAGGGAGCGGAGCGACCAAGACAGACGGGGTGGGGTCAGGGCTACGCGCGCAGCGCCTTCAGCAGCGTCTTCACGAGACCCGCGGTGCTGCCGTTCACGCGGAACCGTGTCAGCCCTTCGCTCACCTCGGCGCCGGTGCGGGCCGACACGAACCACGGCGGCTTCGGGAGGATCGTGAGCCGACCGCCGCCGTTCACCACGGGCAGCGACCGGGGGAACGGGCGGAACGGTCCGCGGATCACCGAGCGCTCCACGCCGTCGAGCAGCAGGGCGTTGTGCACGATGCCGATGCCGCTGCCCACGTCGTCGATCGTGCTGCCGGGGAACGCGCCCCACGTGAGGGTCGGGGTGATGAAGCCGAAGGCCGTCCAGCCGTTGATGGCGATCGAGCCGTAGCGGAGGTTCGCGATCGCACGCTCGAATCCGCTGCCGAGCGACTTCTCCGTCGCCGGGTCGATCAGCAGGTTCGCGCCGAGCGTGCCCTGCAGCTCGTCGTTGGCGTACGAGACCGCGGCGTCGAGGAAGGACTGGCCCTCGCCGGGGACGGTCACGACGCCGAGCACAGGGGCGAAGTACTCGGTGTGCTGCAGGGCGTCGGGGTCGTCTCCGTCGCCGATCTCGACGAGCAGGCGGTCGCCGAGCACGAGGGCGTCGGGGTACGCGTCGGTGGCCTGCTGCATCCTCGAGGGCGACCCGGGGTACCAGATCGGCCGTTCCGGGGCGTTCGCGTAGGCGCGGCGCAGCTCGGCGCGGAAGCGGTCGGCCTGCGCCCAGTCGGACGACAGGATGACGACCTGACCGGCGATGCAGTTGTGTCCGCCGTTCTGCAGACGCATGGTCGCGACGTGCTCCGCCTGGTAGCGCAGGTCGTCGTCCGACCACGCGCCGGGGACGACGATGATGGGCGAGACTCCGCCCAGCTCGGCGGTGATCGGCTTCTTCAGCTGCGGACGGTTCTCGCGGCGGCGTCTGGTGGCCGCGGCGCCCGTGCCCCACACGATCGCGTCGAACGTCGCCGCTGAGCCCGTGATGTGCACGTGGACGAGGTCGGGGTGACCGGTCAGGTAGGCGCCGACCGCCGGTCCGCCGCGCACGATGCGCAGGAACCCCGGCTCGATGAGCGGCGCGAAGGCGCGTTTGTAGACGGGCACGAGGGCGTCCTGCGTGGGGTTGACCTTCAGCAGCGCGGTGCGGTTGTGGGCGAGCAGTTCGTAGAGCACGTCGAGCACGGGGATGGAGGTGATGTTGCCCGCGCCGAGCACGAGTTCGACCCCGCCGGATGCGGTCGGGGTGCGCTGCGCGAGCCCCGCGGCGGCCCGCGCCCCGTTCGGGGTGATGCCCGGTTCCAGCCAGACCTCTCCGGTGAACCCCGACAGCAGGAACCTGTCGATGCCGGTCAGGGGGAAGGTGTGCACGCGGGTGCGTCCGCCCGGGGCGCGGTCGATCTTCACGCCGTCGAGGGGGTTGGTGCCGTCGGCGAGACGCGAGAGGGTCTCGATGTAGGCGTCGAGGGCGCCGAGCACGCTGTACGGGCCGCTCAGCCACTCCTCGCCGCGAAGAGGATGCCGTCCGTCCAGCCCCTTCGACGCCGCAGCGGTGTCTGCCCAGTCCTCGGCGGTCGCCGCGACGCTCGTCCGCACCGCGCGCAGGAGAGTGACGCGCTGTGACAGCGTCAGCGCCGACCAGATCGAGGCGCCGGTCTGCAGGTCGCCGATCGCGGAATCGAGGCGCGTGCGCTCGCCCTCATCGAGTGCGGGGAGGGCGGAGGCGGATGCGGTGGTACCCGAGCTCTTCGCCGTCGCAGGTGCGGTGCTGGCGGCTTCCGAGCTCTTCTGCCGTGCAGACGCCGGAGCCTTCGCGGTCTTGGTGCCACCCGGGCTTTTCGCCGCCGCGGCGGCGGTCTTCGGCCGTGCAGACGCCGGAGCCTTCGCGGTCTGGGCAGCATCCGGGCGCTTCGGCGTCGCGGGCGCGGTCTTCGGGGCTTTCGCGCCCGACGAGGCCTTCTTCGCAGGGCGAGGGGTGCTCGACGCGCTCTCGTCGGCGCTGGGCGATGTCGCAGAAGTCATCGGCGTCTCCTTCAGGCAGGACCCCAGCTTATGCCGCCGGGTCCGGTTCGGCCCGGTCTCACGTGGTGGACCTGGGCTTTCGCGCGGCGAGAACCTGCACGAGCTGCAGAAGTTTCGGGCGCGTGCGCAGCAATCAGCAGCGCGAGCGGGAGAAGAGCCGCGCGAGGGAGGGGAGCAGCGCGAGCGGGAGAAGCGCAGCGGGAACGGGGAGCCTGCGCGAGCGGGTATCAGCCCTCGATGTCGGCGCGACGGAGGCGGTAGCGGCGCAGCGCGGCGAGACTGCCCAGCATGAGGACCGCCGGGAGGATGCTGAAGCTCAGTACGATGCCGGCGATCGCGGCATCCGGCTGGGTCGTCGTCGCCCCGGCGACTGTCGACACGTAGCCGGTCGCGGCCAGCGTGAGCGACACGACGGTGGCGCCCAGGGCGAAGCCGACGGTCTCGCCGGCGGTCCAGACGCCCGTGAACGTGCCGGCCTGGCCGGCGCCGTGGAGGCGCTCGTCATGCGAGATGACGTCGGGGAGCATGGCCATCGGCAGGGACTGCAGCCCGGCGTAGGCGACTCCGGCCACGGCCACCGAACCGTAGATCCACGGTCCGGGCGCCCACACGGCGAGCGTGATCGATGCCGCCGCGACGGTGAAAAGCACGCTCGCGACACCGAATGCGCGTTCCTTGCCGACGCGACGGGCGATCGCGGTCCAGCCGGGTGTCGCGAGCAGCGCAGGGCCGACGAGCGCGAGGAAGACCAGCGTCACGGCATCCTCCGACCGCAGCACCCAGGTCGCCACGTACTGGGCGCCGGCGAGCATCGTGCCGGTCGCGAGCGCCTGAAGGAGGAACGTCGCGAGCAGCGCCCGGAAGGGCTGGCTGCGGCGGAGGGCGCTGAGCCCCGATGCGTAGTGGTCGCGCAGGCTCGCCGTCTCCGGCACGGCGCTCGCCGCAGGGCGCGCACGGGATGCCGCGGCATCCGCCGTCTTCGCGGCCACGTACATCCCGATGCCGATCGCGAGACCGGCGGCGATGCCCATCAGGAGGTATCCGACGACCTGGTCGGAGCCGGCCTTGCGCAGCTCGGGGCCGCCCGCGCCGAACAGCAGGATCGCCGCGGTCAGGACGATGACGCGCCAGCCGAGCAGCCGCGTGCGCTCGTCGTAGCTGTCGGTGAGCTCGGCGGGGAGGGCGACGTACGGCACCTGGAACAGGCTGAAGGCCGTGGCGGTGGCGAGGAACGCCAAGAGCACGCATGCGGCGCCGGCGACAGGGCCCCACGATGGCGGCACCGCGAAGGTGAGCGCGAAGAAGAGGGGGAGCGTGAGCGCGCCGGTGACCATGAATCCGCGGCGGGATCCGGTGCGGGCGAGCTGACGGTCGGATGCCGCCCCGATGACCGGGTCGATCACCACGTCCCAGATCTTCGCCGCGGTCACGATGAGCCCCGCGGCCAGGGCCGCGACACCGAGGTTGTCGGTGAGGAAGTAGGTCAGCACCAGACCCGGCAGGGTCGCGTAACCGCCGGTCCCCAGGGAGCCGATCGAGTACAGTGCGATCGTGCGGGCGGACAGGCGTGCGGATGCTCGTTCGGGGCGAGCCTCGGTGCTCATCGCGCCAGTGTATCGGTCGCCTCGGCGAGGCGATCCGCGCCGTCCCGCTGAGGGGTCGGCGAGGATCGAACGCCGATCGGGATCAGATCAGGGAGAGCTCGCGGAGCTTCGCCTCGACGTCGGCGTTGGACGGCTCGACGTGGTGGGAGGAGTCCGGGTAGACGACGACGGGGATGTTCGTGCGGCCCGAGATCTCCTTCGCGACGTCGGCTGCGGAGGGATCGGCGACGAGGTCGATGTAGGTGTACTCGATGCCGAGCTCGTCGAGCTGCTTCTTGGTGCGGATGCAGTCGCGGCACCAGTCGGCGCCGAACATCGTGATCTCGGATGCTGCAGGAGTGGTCATACATCCAGGGTACGACGAACGGATGCCCCCGGCGTCGTTGACGAGTAAGGGTAGCCTTACCTATTCTTGAGGGATGAGCACCGCATGCGAGCACCTCGAGGATCCGGACTGGGAGAGCATCGAGGGCGCGGTGCTCATCGCGGGCGATGCCGCGGACGCCGTGTACATCGCCGGCATCTGCGCCCGACTGCCGTGGGACGCGCAGGGCGTGGTCCTGCTCGAGGCCGCCGCCCGCATCCAGCTCCGCCATATCGACGTGCCCGACGGGGTGTCGGTGCGATGGCTGATGCGGGGCGACGGCATCCGCCAGCACGTCAAGGGGGAGCGTCTCGCCGCCGCGGTCCACGCCTGGTGCGTGGAGTGGACCTGCACGGAGCCTCCGGCGCAGTGGACGGTCTGGCTCGGCCCGCACACTCCTCCGCGGGTGGCCCGTATGGCTCGGAGCCTTCTCGGCGTCGCCAACTGACCACGCGCCGCCGACCCCGGAGGGCGGCGGCGCGTCCCTCGACCGCATCGACCCGGCGGCCCCAGCTCGGCCGGATCGATGCGGTCGGTCTCAGCGCGCGACGGCGGATGCCGTCTGCGCGGCCCCGGCGGTGATCGCATCGAGGGCGCGGCGCAGCGAGGAGCTCGAGGTGTGGGCGGTGTACGGGAAGTACACGACCTCCACTCCGACCTCGGCGAACTCCCGCTCGAGCCGCAGGCCCTTCTCGGTGCCCCGCCAGTCGTCGCCCTTGAAGAAGTGCGTGAAGTGCACGTCTCGCCAGGAGTCCATCTTCGACGGCGTCGTCTCGACGTAGACGTCGTCGACGAACGAGATGTGACGAACGATCTCCGCGCGCTCCGCCGTCGGGATGACGGGCTCGATGCCCTTCACCTCGCGCAGCATCTCGTCGCTCACGACGCCGGCGATCAGAATGTCGCACTGCTGCTTGGCGTGTCGAAGAAGGTTCAGGTGCCCGACGTGAAACAGGTCGAAGGCACCAACGGCATAGCCGATGCGCGTCCCCATGATCTCCCCAGATCAGTAGATTCCCCAGAAGCGGATCCCCATCCGCTCAGCGACTCCCACAGCCGCATCCGGTCAGCCTAGCAGGAGTTCGCCCGAAGCGGGGAGTGCCCGGTTCTGACCCTTCTCACGCGGGGCCGAATATGGAAAGGTTGTTTATGAAGTGAGCGGGGACGTTCTCAACTCATAGCAACCCGTGAAACGATGGAGTCGGCATCCGAAGAGGGGGATCAGGTGGTGGCAGAGGTCACGGTCATCGTGCCGACGTACAACGAGCGCGACAACGTCGCGGAGCTCGTCGCACGCACCGCCGCCGCGCTCGCGGGGCGCGACACCGAGATCCTCTTCGTCGACGACAGCACCGATGACACCGCTCTCGAGGTCGAGCGGGTCGCGGCCGACGCGCCCCTGCCCGTCCGCGTGATCCACCGCGAAGACAACACCGGCGGACTCGGCGGCGCCGTGGTCGTCGGACTCAAGGCCGCGGCATCCGACCTCTGCATCGTCATGGACGGCGACCTGCAGCATCCGCCTGAGCTGCTGCCCTCGCTCCTCGACCGCCACGACGAGGGCGGCGCCGACGTCGTCGCGGCGTCGCGCTACATCGGCGGAGGCGACACCAGCGGGCTCGGCACGGCCGTGAGATTCGGGGTGTCGCGCGCCGCGACCTGGCTGACCAGGGCGATGTTCCCGATCCGCCTCGCGCGCAGCACCGACCCGATGACCGGCTTCTTCCTGGTCGACCGCAGCAGGCTCGACCTCGACGCGCTCCGACCGCAGGGGTTCAAGATCCTCCTCGAGATCCTCGCGCGCACCGACCTGCGCATCGCCGAGGTGCCGATGGAGTTCGCCGAGCGACGCCACGGCACATCCAAGGCGAGCCTCCGGCAGGGGGCCACGTTCATCGCCCACCTGGCCAGGCTCCGCTTCGGGAAGATGTCGCTGTTCGCGATGATCGGCGTCATCGGCGCCGTCGCCAATCTCGGCATCATGTGGCTGCTCGTCGAGGCGGGAGTGCCGGACATCTGGGCGGCGATCATCGGCGCCGAGGTCACGATCATCGGCAACTTCCTGCTGCAGGAGCGCTTCGTCTTCGCCGACATGCGCACGGACGCCAGGGCCCTCGGCATCCGCTTCGCCTCGTCGTTCGCGTTCAACAACGCCGAGGCGGCACTGCGCATCCCGGTGATGGCGCTGATGGCCTCGAGCTGGCACATCTCCAGCGTGCTCGCCACGGCGCTCTCGCTGATCGTCGCGTTCTTCGCCCGGTTCCTGTTCCACTCCCTCGTCGTCTACGCGCCGCGTCGGCGGCGGAAGGCGGATGCCGCGGAGGAGCCTTCCGTCGACACCGCGGCGCTCAGGGTCATCAGGGCGATCGACGCCGAGGCGATGCGGCCGGGGGAGCTCTAGTTCTTCGGGCGGGCGTACTCGCCGCGCACGATGCCGAGGGCGGCGAGCATCCGTCCCTGCGCGAACCAGGCGCGCCGCTGGTAGACGGCGTTCGCCGCCGTGTCGCGTCGCAGAGCCGAGACCGCGCGTCCGCCGGTGAAGGCGACCCAGCGCACCGCTCCGCCGACCAGGTGCGCGACGTGCAGGAGCGGGCGCTTCCACGCCGGCGCCTCCCGGATCAGCAGCCGCACGCGGGCCTGCCCGTGCGAGATCGCGCGGCGGTGCACGAACTCGCGCGTCGTGCGCTCGGGCGCGATGTCGTCGCGGGCCACGGAGTCGGCGGAGGCCACGATCGATCCTCCCCGCGCGACGATGGCGCGGCCGAACACGTTGTCCTCGCCGCCGATGAGACCGAGCGAGACGTCGAAGCGCACGCCGAGGGCCCGCACCTGGGCGGTGTCGACGAGCACGTTCCCCGTGGCGAGGGAGTCGAGCCGCTTGCCGTTCGGGAAGCGCGTGCGGCGCATGAAGCCGCCCGCGGCGATCCACGGATCGGTGCCCTCGGGCCATACGTAGCGGACGTAGCCCATCACGACGGCCGCACGTGTGTCGCGCCAGACGTCGACCAGGCCGTGCAGCCACCCGTCCTCGGGGAACACGTCGTCGTCGATCATGACCGTGAGCTCGTCGTCGGATGCCGCGTCGAGGGCCGCCTGCCGGACGGCGGCGATACCGGGGGTCGTCTCCGAGAGGTACTCGACGCCCAGCTCTCCGGCGACGACCTCGGCGGATCGCTCCGGGTCGTTGTCGACGAGCAGGATGCGCGTGCGCAGCCCATCGGTCTGCGTGCGGATCGCCGCGACCAGAGGGGGCAGCAGAGCAGCGCGTCGGTACGTCGGGACGGCGATCAGCACGGACTCGGTCATCGTGTTGCTCCGCGACGGTGCGCCACCGCGCGCGTGAAGGCCTCGCGATGGGCGACGCCCGCCCGGTCCCAGTCACGGGCCGAGAGGTCGGGCTCACCGGCGGGAAGGGTGCGGATCGCCTCGGCGAACGCCAGGAGGTCGGATGCTGCGAGCTCCTCGTCGAACATCGTGATCCAGCCGGGGCCGACCTCCGCCGACAGGGCTTCGTTAACGGCGGTGCGGGGCACCAGCACGGGGCGGTTCAGGGACAGCGCCGCGAGCACGGTGCCGGAGTTATGCATGAAGCGGTAGGGCAGCACGATGCCGGAACTGCTCATGACGGCGCGGGCGAAGTCGGGCTCCGACAGGTAGCGGAGGTCGAGCTCGATGCGGCCGTCGGCCTTCGCGCTCGCCCGCACCTCGTCGGCGAGGCCGGCGCTGGTCGGGTTGCCGGCGATGCGCAGCCGCAGCTCGGGGGCGATCTCCGCCGTCTCCGAGAAGACGCGGATCAGGTCCTCGACGCCCTTGTACCGTCGCACGAGGCCGACGAATCCGAGGGTTCCGGGAGCGGCATCCGTCTTCTCGACATCGGCGAACCAGTCGCGGTAGTGGCCGTGCGGGATCAGCGTCGACTCCGCGCCCTCCGGCAGCTCCGTCAGCTCGTTGAGCACGATGCGGTGATCGGTGCGACGCTCCACCCATTCGAGGTAGCGGCGCTGCCAGGGGGAGACGTCGCCAGGGAGCTCGACGTTGTGCACGGTGCGGATGACGGCGACCCGGCCCATCGAGATGCGGGCCCGCAGCGCGATCGCGTACGCCCGACGGGCGAGGCCCTTCGCACCCGTCCCTGAGCCGAACAGCGTCTCCGGCCAGTGGAACTGGATGGCGTCGAGTCGGCCGAACAGCGCCTGACGGCGGTCGAAGCGCCGGTGCTCGACGCCCGGCGTCGACGCCAGCGCCTCATCCAGCATGTGCACATACGGATTGGATGTGGGGCGCGGCGCCCCGAACGACTGCATCACCCTGATCGGGCGCGCAGAACCCCCTGATTTGTTCCCCATGGTTCCAGTGTGCCAGCAGTCGGGCTCTACACTGGTCGGGAATGACCCGGGCATGTGGGGTGCCCGCGGGTCGTGACATAGGGGAGTCGACATGTCCGCATCCTTCGCTGCCGCATACCGGCAGCTGGCCGCTGCGCAGAAGGGCCATGCCCGCGGGGCGCCCGGCTACTCGGTGTACGTGAACCGCAGGGTCGGGCGGATGCTGGCCGCCTTCGCGTTCCGCGTGGGCATCACGCCGAACCAGGCCACGGCCATCAGCGCCGTGCACACGTTCACCGGTCTCGCGCTCCTGCTCCTCCTCCCGGCGGCGTGGTGGACCGGCATCCTCGTCGCCCTGCTGCTCGCCCTCGGCTACGCGTGGGACTCGGCCGATGGCCAGATCGCACGGCTCCGCGGCGGCGGCAGCCTCGCGGGCGAGTGGCTCGACCACTTCGTCGACGCGCTGAAGATCGCCTCGCTGCACCTCGTCGTGCTGCTCGCTCTGCAGCTGCACACCCCGCTCGCCGGCACGCCGTGGCTGCTCATCCCGCTCGCCTTCTCGGTGGTCGACGTCGTGACGTTCTTCGGGATGCTCCTCAACGACCTGCTGAAGCAGAAGAAGGGAGTGCAGTCGACGCACTCCCGCGGCGGTGGCACCTTCCTGCGGTCGATGATCCTGCTGCCCACCGATTTCGGGCTGCTGTGCCTGGTGTTCGCCCTGTGGGGATGGACGACCGGCTTCCTCGCCGTCTACGCGGTGCTCGCCCTGATCAACGCGCTGTTCCTCGCGCTCGCCGCCGTGAAGTGGTTCCGTGAGATCAGCGCGCTCGACCGCGAGGACGGCTGAGCGGCATGGCTGCCGCACCCGCGTTCGCGGTCGTCACGGTCAACTACGGTTCCAGTGCGCTGATCGCCGAGAACTTCGGCCGTCTCGCGCTGCCCCCGGAGGGGCGACTGGTCATCGTCGACAGCTTCAGCTCCGCGGCCGAGCGCGAGGCCGTCCGCACCGTGGCCGACGCGCTGGGCGCCGAGTGCGTGCTGCTCGACGAGAACCTCGGCTACGGCGGCGGGACCAATGCCGGGGCGGCGCGGGCGCTCGAGCTCGGCGCCGAGGTGATCGTGCCTCTCAACCCCGATGCGAGCATCGCGATCGACGACCTGCGTCGGATCGTCGACGCCGCGCACGGCACCCGAGATCTCGTGTCTCCCCGCATCGTCACGGGAGCGGGCGCCAACTGGTTCGCGGGAGCCGACCTCTACCTCGATGACGGCACGACCGCCGGGCGCGCGGCCAGGGCGAGGCACGAGGGCCGCCCTCGACGCGAGTGGGCCACCGGCGCGTGCTTCGCGCTGTCCGCCGACGTGTGGCGGGACCTCGACGGATTCGACGAGGAGTACTTCCTGTACTGGGAGGACATCGACCTCTCGCATCGTGTGCTCGATGCCGGCGGGGCGCTCGTGCTGGCCGACGCGGTCGTCGTCCACGACGAGGGCGGCACCCACGAGGGCGAGACCACCGATCGTGCGAAGTCGCCGACGTACTACTACTTCAACATCCGCAACCGGATGATGTACGCCCGCAAGCATCTCGATCAGGACGGCATCCGCCGGTGGCGGCGCTCCTCGCTGCGCGTCGGGTACGGGATCCTCCTTCAGGGTGGTCGACGCCAGCTTCTGTCCACTGCCCCGTGGCGCGCCTATGCGCGCGGGGTCCGCGACGGCTTCCGGGTGAGCCGGGGGAAGGCGACGGGACGATGAGCGGCATCCTCACGGTCTGCGACGCGAACGTGTGCCGTTCGGTCGCAGCGGAGTTCCTCCTTGCCGAGGAGTTCTCGCAGCGCGCCTCGCTCGCGGGGGTGCGGGTCTCCAGTCGAGGAGCGCAGGCTCTGCAGGCCCACTCCGCCTGTCGGCTCGTGGCGGAGATGCGCGAGGACGAGACCTGGCTCGCGCGGTCTCGACGGCATCAGTCGCTCCAGCTCGGCGCCGAGGAGATCGAGGACGCGGATCTGATCCTGACGGCGACGACGAGTTCCCGCGCGGCGGTCGTGTCGCTGGTTCCGGGTGCGCGGCGCCGGGTCTTCACGATGCGCGAGGCCCTGTGGCTCGCTCCGGGGTTCGCACCGAGACCGGGCGCGGTCGGTGACGACCTCGTGCGGGACTTCGCCGCGCACCTCGATGCGCAGCGCGGGCTCCAGCAGGTTCCGGTGAAGCGGGCGCGTCCGTGGCGGCGCGCTGCTCACCCCTTCGACATCGCAGACGGGCACGGCGCCGGTCGTCGTGCTCATGCCGCGACGCTCCAGCAGGTGCAGAAGACGGTCGCAGAGCTGGTCAGGGCGATGGCCACGGATCCGACTTTGCCTTTTCTCTCGACACGGAGGGCACCCGTCCAGTAGGATTCGGGTTGTGCGACTTAGGGAGTCGCGCATGGGAGCGGCTTAGGGGAGCCGCCACTGGGGAAAACTGGGGAAAAAACGTGAGCCTTCATTGGTGCACGCGTCGAACGGGGTATTCGACGCTGTCAAAAACTGTCGGGGGAGCCGTCGTCATCGCGGCGATGCTCACCCTTGCCGCATGCGCGCCCGCTGAGACGGACGGCGCTTCGCCGTCTCCGTCGCCGAGCGCGACGCAGATCCTGCCGCCCGGCGCGACCGAGAGTCCCGACGCCGGGGACGGCCCGCAGACCGCGGCTCCGCTTCCGACGCAGGATGCCGCCGTCGGCGAGACCGTCGCCTTCGACACCGGCATCTCCGTGGTGATCGACAAGGTCGAGTCCGTGACCGTCAAGGCGGAGACGCCCGGCGAGGTCTCCGGAACCGCCGTCGTCGTCACCGTCACCGCGAAGAACGGCACGGATGCCGCGCAGAGTCTCGACTCCGCCGTCGTCACCGTCAACGCGCAGGACGGCGAGCCCGGCATCGGCACGACCGCGGGCGATCCCGCGCCGCTGACCGGCTCACTCGCACCGGGGAAGTCCGCAACCGGTCGCTATGTCTTCATGCTCGGCTCCGCGTCCGGTCGCGACGTCGCCGTCTCCGTCAACTACGCCGCCGGTGAGCCCGTGGCGATCTTCACCGGAAAGGTCTCCTGATGGCTGTTCAGGCTGGAACTTCGCGCTCGCGTCTGCGGGCGGCCCTGGCGTTCGGCGTCGGCATCGCTCTCGCAGCGGCCGCTGTCGTCGCCGTCCCGAACGCCGCGTCCGCGGCGGTGCCGGCGGCGAAGGCGCCTCTGCTCGAGCGCACGAACGACGTGATCACCTCCGACCCGCTGCCGACGGTCCAGATCGACTCGGGGTACGTGTGGGCGCAGGCCACGATCGGCAACATCGTCTACGCGGGCGGCAGCTTCACGAACGCGCGGGCCGCGCTCGCGGCTCCGGGCACGAGCCTGACCCCGCGCAGCAACATCCTTGCCTACGACATCACGACGGGTGAGCTGCAGGGCTTCGCTCCTGCAGTGAACGGCGTGATCAAGGCCGTCGCGGCGTCTCCCGACGGATCGCGCATCTACATCGGCGGCTCGTTCACGCAGGTCAACGGCACCGCGCGGTACAACTTCGCGGCCCTCGACGCCCAGACCGGGCAGCTGATCCCGGGCTTCGCGCCCGCTGTCGGCGGCGCCGGCGTGTACGGCATCGCGGTGAGCGCGGACTCCGTGTACGTGGCGGGCAACTTCACGCAGGCGAACACGGTGGCGCGCAAGAACTTCGCGGCCTTCGCGACCTCGAACGGGGCGCTGCGCGACTGGGCGCCGACCTCCGACCAGCAGGTCGACGCGCTCGTCATGGAGCCCGGCGGGCAGCACGTGATCGCCGGCGGACGCTTCTACCTCATCAACAACGCGACCCAGCGCGGGCTCGTGGCTCTCGATCCGACCACCGGCGGCATCGACACCGGATGGGCCGCACCGAACACCGTGAAGAACGGCGCACCGCTGAGCTCGAGCTACGCGGGCAAGACCGGCATCTTCGGCCTGTCCGTCGACCAGTCCGGCGTCTACGGCACCGGCTGGGTCTACGCGAACGCCGCGTCGGGAAACCTCGAGGGCGCGTTCGCTGCCGAGGCGGGCACCGGAGCGATCCGCTGGGTGGCCGACTGCCACGGCGACAACTACGGCGTGTACTCGACCGGCAAGGTCGTCTACACCACGAGCCACACGCACGCCTGCGAGACGGCCAACCTCTGGCCCGAGCAGAGCACGCGCACCTGGCGCTACATGCTCGCCTTCACCGCCACCGCCGAGGGCACGCTCACGCGGAGCCTCACGGCGGGCACGACCTACGCCGACTGGAACGGCACGGCCTCCCCTTCCGCGTACGCGGTGACCCCCGACTACACGGTCGGCAATACGTCGGGTCTGGGCCAGGCGGGCCTGTCGATCACGGGCGCCGGCGACTACGTCGCCGTCGCGGGAGAGTTCACGAGCGTGAACAACAAGATGTTCCAGGGCATCGTGCGCTTCTCCTCCAAGCCCGCGGGCGGCGCCAAGCAGGGGCCGCGACTGTCCGGCACCGACTGGACCACGCCGACGGCGACGTCGACGCAGTCCGGACGCGTGCGCGTGTCGACCACAACGAACTGGGATCGCGACAACCGCGACCTCACCTACCAGCTGCTCCGTTCCGACTCGGCCACTCCGGTCGATCAGGTGACCACGCAGTCGGTGTGGTGGCAGGTCGGCGCGGTCGTCCTCAACGACACCACGGCCGCACCCGGAACCAACTACACCTACACGGTCAAGGCGGTGGATGCCGACGGCAACTCCGCGCTCAGCCAGCCGGTCTCGGTGACCGCCGCCGGCGGCACGGGCTCCGACTACGCCAACCTGGTTCTCAACGACCGCGCCGAGCTGTACTACCCGCTCGGCAGCCTCGGCGGCAACTGGGCCGGCGGCGCGAACCCGGTCGTGGGCAGCGGCGTGAACAACACGTCGCCCGGAGCCGTGCAGGGCACGACCGGCGCCAGCGCCTCCAGCTTCAGCGGCTCCACGTCGGGCCGCGTCTCGTCGGCGACCTCGTCGAAGGGCGACGACAACTACGCCGCCGAGGCCTGGTTCAAGACGAACACCACCCGTGGTGGCAAGATCTTCGGCTACGGCACCTCGCAGACGGGCAGCTCCGGCACCAACGACCGCAACGTCTACATGCTGAACAACGGCCGCCTGATCTACGGCGTGTACCCGGGGTCGACCAAGACCGTGACCACCACGACGTCGTACAACGACAACAAGTGGCACCACGTCGTCTCGACACTGGGCCCGGCGGGCATGGTTCTCTACGTCGACGGCAAGGCCGTGGCGCAGGACACCTCCGTGGTCGCCGCGCAGGACAACTACGTCGGCTACTGGCGCGTCGGCTACGACAACCTGAGCGGATGGCCGAGCGCACCGACGTCGAACTCCTTCGCCGGCAGCATCGACGAGTTCGCGGTCTACCCGAACGCGCTGACGGCCGCGCAGGTCGCGCAGCACTACGCGACGGGTATGGGCTTCAAGGCCCCGACGGCCTCGTTCACCACGGCCGCGACCGACCTCTCGGTCGCCTTCACCGGCACCGCAACCGCCGACACCGGACAGACCATCACGGGCTACTCCTGGAACTTCGGCGACGGACAGACCGCGACCGGCGCGACGCCCACGCACGTGTACGCCGCCTCCGGCACGTACACCGTCACGCTCACCGCCACGGACAGCCGCGGGATCATCGGGGTGGCCACCCAGCAGGTCACGGCCCTCGCGCCGAACGTCCTGCCGACGGCGGACTTCACCTCCACGGTCTCCGGACTCACCGCATCGGTGAACGGCCTGCCGTCCGCCGACTCCGACGGCACGATCGCCGGGTACTCCTGGAACTGGGGCGACGGAACGCCCGCTGGTGCCGGAGCCACGGCCACGCATGCCTACGGGGCGGCGGGAACCTACACCGTGACGCTCACGGTGACGGATGACCGCGGCGGTCAGGCGACCAAGACGGGCGACGTCGTCGTGACGCATGCCGCTCCGGTCGCGTCGTTCGAGGCGAGCCCGAATGTGCTCGACGTGAACGTCAACGCCTCGGCCTCGACAGCGTCGGATGCCGCGACGCTCAGCTACTCCTGGAACTGGGGCGACGGCTCGGCCGCGGGCAGCGGAGCGACCGCGTCGCACCACTACGCAGCGGCCGGCAACTACACGATCACCCTGACGGTGACCGACAGCCTCGGCGCGACCGCGACGACCACCCGCACGGCGACCGTCGCCGACAAGCCGTTCGCGATCCGCGACGACTTCGAGCGCACCGCGGCATCCGGCTGGGGATCTGCCGAGGCCGGCGGCGCGTACACCGTGATGAACGGGGCGGCGGCCGCGGCATCCGTCGCGGGCGGTCGAGGACTGCTGACTCTCGCCACCGGTCAGACGCGCAACGTGGCACTGCAGGGCACGTCGCTCGCCGACACGCTGACGTCTCTGTCGTACTCGATCGACCAGGCGCCGTCCACCGGCGGATCCTACGTCGGCGTGAGCGCACGCAAGTCCGCGACGAACGAGTACCTGGCCCGCGTCTGGATGCGGACCGACGGCAAGCTCTGGCTCACCGTCCAGCGCGGCAGCACCGTGATCGCCACGCAGGCGCTCACCACGACGTGGGCCGCAGGAGACGTGTTCCGTCTCGCGGTGAACGTCAGCGGTGCGTCGCCGACGACCATCCAGGTGAAGACCTGGAAGGACGGAGCGATCGAGCCCGCCGACTGGCAGCTCACCGTGACCGACTCGACCGCCGACCTGCAGGGGACCGGCTGGACGAGCGTGCACGCATCCCGTGGATCCACGGCGACGTCGACCGCGGTCTTCTCGTTCGACTCGCTGCGGGTCACCGACCTCAAGGCCCCGCTGCCGAATGTGGCTCCGACGGCGGCGTTCACGAGCACCGTGACGAACCTCGGTGTCGCGGTCGACGGATCGACGTCGACGGACAGCGACGGCACCGTCGCCGGGTACTCCTGGAACTGGGGAGACGGCACCGCCGCAGGCGCCGGCGCGACCGCGACGCACACCTATGCCGCGGCGGGCACGTACGACGTGACGCTGACGGTCACGGATGACGACGGCGCCACCGGCACCGTCACCCACCAGGTCGTCGCCACCGACCCGCCCGTCGTGGACCCGGCGATCGCGCGCGATGTGTTCGCCCGCACGGCGACCTCGGGCTGGGGCCCGTCGGACGTCGGCGGTGCGTGGACTCTCACGGGCGGTGCGGCATCGGCCGCATCCGTCGCAGACGGCGTCGGAAAGCTCACCCTCGCGGCGGGCGGAACGCGCAATATGCTGCTGAATTCGGTGTCCGCGAAGAATGTGACGATGTCGGCTGATTTCAGCGCCGATGCGGCTCCGTCCACCGGGTCCGCATATGTCGGCCTGATCGCACGATCGAGCGCCACGGACAACTATCTCGTGCGCGCCTGGCTGAACGCGAACGGGACCGTGTCGATCGTGATCCAGCAAGGATCCGCTGTGCTGTCCACTTATGTGGTCCCGGGAATCACTCGCGGCGCCGGAGACGCGTTCACCCTCAAGGTCGACGCATCCGGCGGAGCATCCACGACGATCTCGGCGAAGCTGTGGCGTCAGGGCGCCGAGGAGCCGGCGAACTGGCAGACCTCGTTCGTCGACACCACCGGTATCGACGCGGCTGGCGCCGTCGGAGTGCACGGCAACCGTGTCAGCTCCGCCACCGCTCCGACCGTCATCTCCGTCGACAACTTCCGGGTTCTCGACAACGGCTGATCCGGCCGCAAACGAAGAGTCGACAGGCGGTCGCCTCTCGCCGAGACATTTCTCTGCGAGGGGCGGCCGCTTTCTTGCGTGAAATCGGTGGAAATCTGCAGAAACACCCCTCGACGGAGATGAGGGCGACGGGGTAATATACCAATGCGACCGCTTAGGGGAGTGGCCGTAATACTGGGGAAACTGGGGATCACGTGAACCGTCATCGGTGCACGCGCCGAACAGGGAATTCGGCGCTGTTCGAATTCACTGCGTCTGGCCTTCCGGCCACAGCCTCCGTCAGCCATGCCGTCGGGGAGCCCGTGGCAGTCACATTCGGAAAGGTCGCCTGATGAGCACTCTGGTCGCACGTCGCAGGACCGCGCGCTGGCGCGCGGTGTTCGCCGCATTCGTCGGCATCGTCCTCGCCTTCAGCGCAGCGCTGATCGCTCCCGTCACGGCATCCGCAGCCGTCCCCACCGCCAAGGCGCCGTTCCTCCAGCGAACCGCCGACGTGGCGACGGCCGACGCGTTGCCGACGGTGCAGATCGACTCCGGCTACGTGTGGGCGCAGACCACGGTCGGCAACACCGTGTACGCGGCGGGCAGCTTCTCGAACGCACGGGCCGCGCTCGCCGCTCCCGGCACGAACCTGACTCCGCGCAGCAACATCCTCGCCTACGACATCACGACCGGCAATCTCCTGCCCTTCGCGCCGTCGGTCAACGGCGTGATCAAGTCGATCGCGCACTCGACGGACGGGTCGCGCATCTACATCGGCGGCTCCTTCACCCAGGTGAACGGCGCCGCGCGCTTCAACTTCGCCGCCCTCGACGCCCAGACCGGTCAGCTGATCTCCGGCTTCACCCCCTCCGTCGGCGGGGTCGGCGTGTTCGGCATCACCCTGCTCGGCGACTCCGTCTACGTGGCAGGCAACTTCACTCAGGCCAACGGGACCGCCCGCAAGAACTTCGCCGCCTTCGCGACCTCGAACGGCGCTCTGCGGAGCTGGGCTCCGACGTCTGACCTGCAGGTCGACGCGCTCGTCACCGACCCCGACGGCTCGCAGATCATCGCGGGCGGCCGCTTCTCCATGGTCAACGGTCTCGCCTCGCAGCGCGGGCTCTCGGCCATCGACCCCGTCTCCGGTGTCGTGAACACCGGATGGCAGGCGAACAGCACGGTCATCAACGGCGCGGCATCCGGAAAGGCGGGCATCTTCGCCCTGTCCACCGATGCCACGGGCGTCTACGGCACCGGCTGGGTCTTCTCCGACGTCAACACCGGCAACCTCGAGGGCGTCTTCGCCGCGGACGCAGGCAGCGGTGCGATCCGCTGGGTGGCCGACTGCCACGGCGACCACTACGGCGTCTACTCCACCGGCAAGGTCGTCTACGCGACGAGTCACATGCACCAGTGCGAGACCGTGAACCTGTGGCCCGAGCAGCCGGTGCGTCAGTACCGCTACATGGAGGCCTTCACCACGACGGCCGAGGGGACCCTGAGCCGCTCGGTCTCCGTCGGCTCCATCTACAAGGACTGGAGCGGCACGCCCTCCCCGTCCGGATACGCCTGGTACCCCGACTTCACGGTCGGCACGGCGTCCGGACTCGGTCAGGCCGGTCTCTCCATCACCGGCGTGGGGGACTACATCTCCGTCGCCGGCGAGTTCACGAGCGTCAACGGCCAGCGCTACCAGGGCATCGTGCGGTTCTCGACGACGCCCTCGGGCGGCGCGAAGCAGGGACCGCGTCTCACCGGCGCGAGCTGGGGCGCCCCGACGGCGGCGACCGCATCTCCTGGCCGCATCCGCGTGTCCATCCCGGTCAACTGGGATCGTGACGACCGCGACCTGACCTACCAGCTCCTGCGCACGGGTACAGCCGGCGTGCTCGACCAGAAGGTCGTTTCGTCGGGGTGGTGGAACAAGACGCAGCTCTCGTTGAGCGACAAGACGGTCGCACCGGGATCCACGTACACCTATACCGTGAGAGCGGTCGACGCGAACGGCAACGCCGCCACCAGTCAACCGGTCACGGCCACGGCGACGAGCGGATCGGCCTCCGACTACGCCAACGCCGTGCTCGATGACGGCGCACAGCTCTACTATCCGCTGGGAAGCACCACCACGGACTGGGCCGGGGGAGCCGCCCCGTTGTTCAGCAGCGGGGTGAGCGTCACGTCGCCGGGAGCCGTCGAGGGCACCACCGGGACGTCGGCGTCGAAGCTCGACGGCACGACATCAGGCCTCGTCTCGTCCGGGTCCTCGGTCAGCGGGCCGAACGTCTTCTCCACCGAGGTGTGGTTCAAGACCACCACCACCGACGGCGGCAAGATCGTCGGCTTCGGCAACCAGCAGACCGGCTTCTCCGGGAACTACGACCGGCATCTGTACATGCAGAACAACGGACGACTGACGTTCGGCGTCTACCCGGGCGGGGTGCGCACGGTGTCGTCGAGCGCCTCGTACAACGACGGTCAGTGGCACCACGCGGTGACGTCGCTCGGCGATGACGGCATGAAGCTGTACGTCGACGGTGCCCTCATCGCGCAGGACGCCTCGGTCACCGATGCGCAGGGCTACGACGGCTACTGGCGCGTGGGCGGGGACAACATGGGCGGCTGGCCCGACGCCCCCGGACGCTGGGAGTTCAACGGCACGGTCGACGAGTTCGCGGTCTACCCGACGGCGCTGAGCGCCGCGCAGGTCGCCGCCCACTACGCGGTGGGCGCCGGCATCCACGCACCGACCGCCGCGTTCAGCTCCACGCCGACGAACCTGTCTGTGGCGTTCGACGCGACGGCCAGCACGGTCGACGCAGGACAGACGATCACGGGCTACGCGTGGGACTTCGGCGACGGCCACAACGGAACCGGCGCGACCCCGACTCACGTCTACGGGGCCTCCGGCACCTACGACGTCGTGCTGAGCGTCACGGACAGCCGTGGCCTCACGGGTACCGTCACGCACCAGGTCGCCGTCACCGGGCCCAACGTGCTGCCGACGGCGGACTTCACCTCGACGGCATCGGGCCTCACGGCCTCGGTGAACGGCGCGACGTCGGCTGACCCCGACGGCACGATCGCGTCGTACTCCTGGAACTGGGGCGACGGCTCCGCGGCCGGCTCGGGCGTCACCGCCTCGCACGCCTATGCGGCGCCGGGCACGTACGCGGTGACGCTGACCGTGACCGACGACCGCGGCGGGCAGGCGACGAAGACCGCGAACGTCATAGTGACCCATGCGGCGCCGGTGGCGAGCTTCACGGCCGCCGCCAACGCGCTGACCGTCTCGGTCGACGGGTCGGCGTCCACGGCATCGGATGCCGCGACGCTCGCGTACTCGTGGAACTGGGGAGACGGCAGCCCCGCGGGCAGCGGAGCCACCGCCTCGCACGTCTACGCGGCGGCCGGCGACTTCACGATCACCCTCACGCTGACCGACAGCGTGGGTGCGACCGCCACGACCACGCGCACCGTCACGGTGGCGGACCAGTCCTTCGCGATCCGTGACGACTTCGAGCGCACGGCATCGTCCGGATGGGGATCTGCCGAGCTCGGCGGCGCCTACACCGTGATGAACGGGGCCGCGTCGGCGGCATCCGTGTCCGGCGGCGCAGGAAAGCTGACGCTGGCGGCGGGGCAGACGCGCAACGTGGCCCTGCAGGGCACGTCGCTCGCCGACACGCTCACGACGCTGACGTACTCCGCCGATCAGGGCCCTGCCACCGGCAGCTCCTATGTGGGGGTGAGCGCCCGCAAGTCGGCGACCTCGGAGTACCTCACCCGGGTGTGGATGCGCAACGACGGAAAGCTGTGGCTGGTGATCCAGCGCGACAGCACCGTCCTGGTGTCCAAGGCGCTGACGACCACGTGGGCGGCGGGAGACGTGTTCCGCCTCTCGGTCAAGGTCTCGGGCGCATCGCCGACGACCATCCAGGTGAAGACCTGGAGGGACGGCACCGCGGAGCCCGCCGACTGGCAGCTCTCCACGACTGACGCCACGGCGGGACTGCAGGGCAGCGGATGGACGAGCGTCCACGCGAACCGCGCCGGCAGCGCCACCTCGACCGCGGCGTTCTCGTTCGACGCGCTGCGGGTCACCGACCTCAAGGCCCCGGTCGGCCCGCTGCCGAACGTGGCTCCGACGGCGGCGTTCACGAGCACGGTGACGAACCTCGGTGTCGCGGTCGACGGATCCACGTCGACGGACAGCGACGGCACCGTCGCCGGGTACTCCTGGAACTGGGGAGACGGCACGGCCGCAGGCACCGGCGCGACCGCGACGCACACCTACGCCGCGGCGGGCACGTACACTGTGACGCTGACGGTCACGGATGACGACGGCGCCACCGGCACCGTCACCCATCAGGTGGTCGCCACCGACCCGCCCGTCGGTCCGCAGCCCGGAGCGGTCGTCGCGAGCGACGACTTCGGCAGGACGGCGACTGCGGGCTGGGGCACCGCCGACCTGGGTGGCGCGTGGACGCTCTCCGGGGGTGCGGCGTCCGCAGCATCCGTCGACGGATCGGGCGTGCTCACGCTCGGCGCCGGCAGCACGCGCAACATGCTGCTCAACACGGTGTCGGCGAAGAACGTCACGATGTCGATGGACTTCAGCGCCGATGCCGCACCGGCCACGGGGCAGGCGTACGCCGGCCTGATCGCACGATCGAGCGCCACGGACAACTACCTCGTGCGCGCGTGGCTGAACGCCAACGGCACCGTGTGGATCGTGATCCAGCAGGGGTCCGCGGTGCTCTCGACGTACCAGGTGCCGGGGATCACGCGCGGTGCGGGCGACGCCTTCACCCTGAAGGTCGACGTGTCCGGCGGGGCCTCGACGACGATCTCGGCCAAGCTCTGGAAGCAGGGCACCACCGAACCAGCCGCCTGGCAGACCTCGTTCGTCGACACCACCGGGATCGACGCCGCCGGAGCGGTCGGGGTGCATGCGAACCGCGTGAGCTCCGCCACCGGTCCGGCAGTCCTGAGGGTCGACGGTTTCCGGGTCACGGACAACGGGTGAATCCCAGGGCACGTGCCATAGGCTCGTGCTGATGTCCGAACTGCTGATGCGGCGATCGTCGTGAACGGGAGCACTCTCCTGCTCGCGGCGATCGCCGCTGGCGTGGGCGTGATCGGCATCCTGTTGTTCCGGGCCAGCCCGCGTCTCACCTTCGTGGTCTGGGCCCTCGTCCTCTTCTTCGTGCCCGTGTGGATCGGCGTCAACGTCGGCTTCTTCTGGTCGGCGATCACCCTGCTCACCCTCGTCGCGGTGCTGACGAACATCTCCGACATCCGCCTCAACGGGATAGACCTCATCATGGGGGTGTTCACGCTGATGGCGGCGACGCAGTTCGCCCTCAAGATGACCGGACTCTCGGCCACCGTGATCGCTCTGCTCGAGTGGGTGCTGCCGTACATCTGGGGTCGACTGGTGCTGTCGCGCGTGAAGCGCTCGTTCGTCACTGCGGTGCTCGCCACCGTCGTGACGGTGGCGGCCGTGCTCGGTCTCATCGAGTTCGCCACCGGCACGAACATCTTCGTGTCGCTTCCCGCGATGGGGGCTGACCTCTACGCCAGCTGGGGCGGCTTGCAGGTCCGTGCCGATCGGCTGCGGGTCGAGGGCGCCTGGGGCCATTCGATCGCGATGGGCGCGGCCTTCGCGATGTCGTCCGCCTTCATCGTCGCCGCCCGATGGCCGGTCGCCGTCCGGCTGGTCGCGCTCGGCATCGTCACTGCGGCGACGGTCACGACCATCAGCCGCATCGGCATGCTGACCCTCGCCTTCACCGTCGTGCTCTCGGTGCTGCTGCTCCCCGGGCTCGATCGCGCGATGCGCTGGTCGGTGGCCGCTCTCGGAGTCGTCGCCGCGATCATCATCATCCCCTTCGTCGGGGAGATCTTCCTCGAGGCGGGCGATGAGGCGGGCGGCAGCGCCGACTACCGCTCCGGACTGTTCTCGCTCGTGTCGCAGGTGCAGCTGTTCGGCAGCGCGGGCGACTGGAGCGGACTCACCGTCGGAGGCGAGTATCTCGGCGCCTACGCGAAGTCGGTCGACAACGCGTTCCTCGTGTTCGCACTGCGGTTCGGGTGGATCCCGTCACTGCTCCTGATCGCCGCGCTCGTGTTCGCCGCGGCGTACATCCTCCGCCCCGGCAAGGCGTCGCCGCCGTCGATCGCCGTGGCCTCCCAGCTGCCCGCGATCTTCGCCGTCGCGCTCATCACGCAGGCAGGCGCGTACCTGTGGTTCCTCGCCGGCCTCGCCGTCGCGTGGGCTCAGCAGGGGAGGGATGCCGATGCGGCCGACGATCAGGCCGCGCTGCCGTCCCTCTTCAGCATGAGCCGCACGAACGAGGACAGCGTCTTCGCGTCGCGACGGTAGACCGGGATCGCGAGGGCGGCGGCGGAGATCGCGAGACCGGCCACCAGCCCCACTCCGAGCTGCACCCAGGCGTTCGTCGCCGTGAGGGCCTGCGCGGCGCCCCAGGCGGCGAGTCCGGCGGCCAGCGAGACGGCGATGATGCGCCCGGCGCCCTGGTACAGCTGCCGTCGCGGCATCGGCGTGATCCGGGAGAGCCAGGCGAGCGAGATGGGCCACGCGATCGCGGGGTGCACGGCGAAGGCGATGGCGACGCCGAGGACGCCGAAGAACGAGCCGATCACGATGCACACCACCTTGATGAGGGCGGTGACGATCGTGTACCGGAGCAGGTCGGCACCAAGGCCGCGCGCGAGGTACACCCAGTACCCCACGAACGAGACGGTGGTCAGGATGCCGGCGATCGCGAACATGCGCAGCATCGGGGCGGCCTCCGCCCACCGGCTGCCGAGCATGATGTCGACGGCCGGCTCGGCGAGGCCGGCGACGATCGCCACCGGGATGCCGAACAGGAAGCCCAGCGCGAGCTGCGCGGCCGTCACATAGGTCTCGAAGCGCGGCTGGTCCTGCTGCACGCGCGACAGCACGGGGAGGGCCACCGACTGCAGCGGGGAGCGCACCTGCGTCAGAGGCGTCATGATCAGCTGGAAGGCACGGTTGTAGAGACCCAGAGGGGCCGTGCCGAACCGGAAGCTGATCATGACCGTGTCGATCTGACGCGCGGCGTAGCCGATCAGGTTGGTCGCGACCAGCGTCCATCCGAAGTTCACCAGCTGCTTGACCGGATGCGATCGCGAGTACGGGCGCGGCAGCCAGCGGCCGGCCGCGACGACGCCGACGAGCAGGATGATGCCGGTGACGAGCTGCTGGATCACCAGGGACCAGTAGCCCATGCCGGCGACCGCTGCGACGATCGCGACCGCGAGGGCGATGGCCGACGACGCGACGTCGATGACGGCGAGGGGACGCAGCTTGAGGTCGCGCATCAGGTTGGCCCTGTGCTGCGTGGCGAGTCCGTTCAGCAGGAACGTCAGCGACAGCCACTGCGAGATGCCCACGAGCTCGGGTTCGCCGGTCACGGCGCCGATCGCCCACGACAGCGAGAACATGATCGCGGTGAGCACCACGCCGATCGCCGCGTTGATCCAGAACAGGTTGTCGCGCTGGCCGGTGGACAGCTCGGGCGCCTGGATGGATGCCGAGGTGAGGCCGAAGTCGCGGAAGATCTCGCCGAGGCCGACGACGACGAGGACGATCGCCAGCAGACCGTAGTCGTGCGGGGAGAGGATCCGCGCCAGCACCACGACGGACAGCAGCTGCAGGATGATCCTCGCGGCCTGCGCGGCGAGGGTGAAGTAGGCGCCGCGGGCTGCGGAGTGCGCGAGGGACGAGGCCATCAGCGCCTCTGTGCCGCGCGCACCCGGCGGAGCGTCCCGCGCAGCACCCGGATCGCCTCGCGGGGCCGCGCGGCGGTCAGGCGGATCAGGTCGAAGCCGCGGTAGCGCGGAGGGCGTCGACCGGCGAGGCGCGAGCCGAGCAGGCGGGCGAAGAGGAACTGTCGACGTGCTGTCTGCAGAGGCTGGGCGTCGCGCAGGTGCGCGCCGGGGAGCGGACGCACGGCGATGACTCCGGCGTCGACGGCGGCGAGGATCACGTCCCGTCCGCGCGGCGTGCGGGCGACGAGGGCGCTGATGCCGTCTCCCTCGGCGAAGGTCGGGTATCCCCGTTCGTCGGTCTCCCAGGAGTCGGCGCACACGATGTCGGCGGCCTGTCCGACGCCGTCGGGGCAGATCTTGCAGCGCCACTGCGTGGTGGGCCCGAGAACCCTGCCCCAGGACTCGTCGTAGTCGGCGGAGACCTCGAGATCGCCGCTGCGAGCGGTGAAGCGGCCGGGCCAGCCGTTGCCGCGATAGCGCAGCGCATCGACGGGCTGGTCGGGGGAGACGCCGAGCTCGGTGAGCAGCGACTCGGTGGCCTTCTGGCTCGGCGTGCCGGCGCAGAAGAACGACAGCAGCAGCGGAGCCTCTCCGTCGACGAGCTGAGGCGCCGCGGCGCGCAGCGCCGCCACCTCGCAGGGCTTCGCCGCCACCGCGCTGTCAGTGCGGAACACGTCGGGGTTCTCCAGGGCGCCGACGGGCGCGTAGCGCGAGCCCGCGGCGGCGAGGGCCTGCTCGCGCGTCGTGATCGTCACGGGAACCGTGCGCCGCGGGGAGGTGCGCTCGGCGGCGGCTCCGGTGATGCGGGCGGCCCGGCCGGTGTCGAGCAGCCAGGCGTGCAGCGCCGTGAGCGCGCCGCCGCTGCTGCCGGCGCGTCGGATGTCGTCGTCGGTCGCCCAGGCCTGCCAGAGGCCGACGTTCGGACCGAGCAGGGCATCGTGCTCGGCTCCCTCCGGAGCAGCGGGAGCGGTGATGCGCATGCCCGGGCATGAGCGATCGAACACCTCGGCCGCTCCGTCGATCGGCGCCG
Source organism: Microbacterium sp. MYb72 (assembly GCF_002979415.1). Lineage (GTDB taxonomy): Bacteria > Actinomycetota > Actinomycetes > Actinomycetales > Microbacteriaceae > Microbacterium > Microbacterium natoriense. The sequence goes on from NZ_PCOT01000010.1 coordinate 109,474, forward strand.
ACTCCGCCTCGTATGTCGGGCGCAGGTAGCCGCGGTCGTCGAGGCGCATGCTGACGCCGGGATCGAGTCGCGGGCACAGGCCGCACCCCGAGCACGCGTCGCGGGTCAGCACATCGGCGATGCGCTCCTCCAGCGCGGTCACAGCGACTGCTTCAGGCCGGCCACCAGGGGCTCGAGCAGGGCACGACCCCTGTCGCGGGCCTCTTCTGCGCCGCTGCGCAGATCGGGGGCCGTGGCGTGTGCGAGCACCTCGCCCGCCCAGTCCCCGTTCTCGGTGATCGAGACGACGCGGGTCCAGCCGACGGCATCCATCAGCGGGGCGAACTTGCGCGAGTAGGCCATCGCGATCGCCGGCGTGCCGGTGGAGAGCGCGTTGAGGCAGGCGTGCATGCGGGCGCCGATGACGAGCTCGCTCGCCGCGATGATCGACCGTGCGTCCTCGAGGTCGGCGGGCACGACGAGGTCGACCCGTCCGTCGTACTCGGCGGCGAGCTCGCGGCTCACCGGCACGTCGTTGTCGTGGCTCTGCGAGTCGAGCACGTGCGGGAAGATCGTGACCGATCGGCCTGCCGCCAGCAGCTCGTCGATGATGCGGCGGATGGCGTCGCGATAGTGCGGGGCGTCGACGTGCGGGTTGTCGTTCCACAGCAGGCCGGACACGTTCAGCAGCACGTCGCGCTTCGTCGCCGACGGCGTCGGCTGGTCGATGCCGAACACGAGATCGCTCGTGACCGCGGCGACCGGGCGCCCCAGCTGGGCGGAGGCGTTCGCGCTGACGATGTCGCGGGCGAAGACCAGGCGGCTGCGGCGCAGGTTGCGGCGGGCGAGAGCGCGGCCGCGGCGGGTGTGGAACGGGCCGATGGTCTGCGGCGCCATGACCGACGGTACGCCGGCCTGGGCAGCGAACTCGTGCAGCAGCGACATCGTCGTGTGCCGGGTGAGGCCGTAGATGTCGGCGAAGCTGTCGCCCGAGCGGGTGTCCCACACGAGGTCGAAGCCGCGGAGCCAGCGCTGCATGCCGAGACGCCCCGTGACCCGCTCGCGCACCAGGGCGCGCGGACTCCACGGAACCTCGGGCTGCCGCCGCCCGTAGTTGAGATAGGTGAACTCCGCGTCGGGCCAGACCGATCTGACCAGATCCTCGGACCCGCGCGCGAGCGCGCGGACTCCCAGATTGACGCTGGAATCGTTCGCCCATGCGATGAGAACGCGCACGTAAACCCCCTCGACCCCGACGCGCCCCGTTCGCGATCGGGCCGCTGCCCTTCAGACGCGGTCATGACGACCGCACATCTCCCCAGATGAATGCCCAGCGCGCCGTACGAGGATACGGCTGAGCAGGCTCATCCTAGCATCACGAGCCCCGTATCCTCAGGGTTCGCGCAGGCGGTCGGCTACCATGAGAACGCGCCGCGTTCGCTCGGCGACGTCGTCACATGGGGAGGCGACGCTTGCCGGCACTGGAGGGGCACGGATGAAAGCTGACGCGACGGGTTGGTCGCTCGCCAGCGCATGGTCTGCGATTCGCAAGTTCTGGTACGTCATCATCGGCATGGCCATCATCGGGGGAGCCGTCGGGTACGGCATCTCGGCGACGACGACGCCGCAGTACCAGTCGACGGCGACGCTGTACTTCGCGATGAACCAGGGCACGACGGGCACCGATCTCAACCAGGGCTCGACCTACACCCAGTCGCAGATGCTCTCCTTCGCGCAGCTCGCGACGTCGTCGCGCGTGCTCGCCCCGGTCATCGACGAGCTCGGGCTCGACATCACGCCCAAGGAGCTCGTCCGCAGCATCGCGATCACGATCCCGCAGGACACCACGATCCTCAGCGTGCAGGTGACGTCGACCGGCGCCCAGCGCGCGACGGACATCGCCAACGCGATCTCCGAGGAGCTGTCCAGCGCGGTGAAGACGATCGTGGCCAAGGGCGTCGACCAGAAGCCGACGATCATCCCGTCCGTCATCGACGAGGCGGTGGTCCCGCAGTTCCAGTCGCTGCCCAACAAGAGCAAGGATGCCGGCCTCGCCGCCGTCCTCGGTCTCGTCCTCGGCATCCTCGTCGCCTTCATCGCGACGATCGCCGACACCCGCGTGCGCAACGAGGCGGCGCTCGCCCGTGTGACGGACCTGCCCTATCTCGGCTCGATCACCCGCACCAAGCGGGGGACGGATGCCGGTCTGATCGTGGTGCGCGAGCCGCGCAGCCACATCGCGGAGGACTTCCGGCGGGTGCAGGCGTCGCTGGCGTTCGCCAACATCGACGGGCAGTCGCGCCGACTCCTGATCACGTCGGCGTCCCCCGCCGAGGGCAAGTCGACCTTCTCGGCGAACCTCGCCCTCACCCTCGCCGATCTCGGCGAGAACACCCTGCTGATCGACGCCGATCTCCGACGCCCGCGCATCGGCGAGATCTTCGGGCTCGACGCCGCCGTCGGGCTCACATCGGTCGTCCTCGGCTCCGCCGAGCTCAGCGAAGCGGTGATCCCGTGGCGCGAGGGCGGACCCGATCTGCTGCTCTCCGGCGAGGTGCCCCCGAACTCGGCATCCGTGCTCACCTCCCACGCGTTCGCCGAGGTCCTCGGCGCCGCCAGCGAGGGGCACGACGTCGTGGTGATCGACTCCCCTCCGGCGCTCACGGTGGCCGACACGAACCTCGTCGCGCCTCTCGTGGACGGCGTCGTCATCGTGGTCGACGCATCGAAGACCAGCAGGCCCCAGCTGGCGGCGACGATCCGCACGCTCGAGGGGTCGGGCGCGCCCATCATCGGCATCGTCCTGAACAAGGTGCGCCTCCCGCGCAGCCGCACCACGTATTACGCGCAGGAGAAGTCTTCAAGCTAGTCCTGCTACCCTGTTCTGCGGATGGGGGCATCTGTCGTTAGCGACGGGTGTGTCTTGTTGCATACAGAACGGTTCATACGTGACTTCCATCCCATCCAGACTCCGTCGTGCGCGCGCATCGCACGGCATCCTCGCCTTCCTCGTCGTCATCACCGCGCTCGCCGCGATGCTGACGGGCACGTCCCGCGCTGACGCGGCGACAACGGGGACGATCCTCACCGACACCATGGACCGCACCTCGGCCTCCGGCTGGGGCTCCGCACCCGCTGGCGGCGCCTATACGGCATCCGCCTCCTCCGTCACGAGCGTGTCCGAGGGAGCGGCCTCACTGGCGGCCCCGGCAGCCGGGCGCACCGGGATGGTCCGCTGGAACGCGACGACCGCCGCCGACGTCGACCTGGTGACGACGGCATCCGTGCCGGAGCTCCCCGCGTCGAGCGGCGTGTACCTGAGCACCCACGTGCGCGACTCCGGCGATCGCTCGTATGCGGCCCGGCTGCGCCTTCTCGGCGACGGGCGCACCGAGCTCGAGCTCGTGTCGTTCTCCGGTTTCACGGCGTCCGTGCTGTCGGGCAAGACGATCGCCCTGGGCGACGCGGTGGGCAGCGGCTTCTCGGTCGAGGTCGTCGCCGTCGGCACGAACCCCGTCCAGCTTCGGGCGCGCGCCTGGGCCACGGGGGAGACCCGCCCCGACTGGCAGGTGAAGGCGTCCGACTCCTCGGCGACCCGCATCACCGCCGCGGGCGGACTCGCGTGGAGCGAGTACGCCTCCACCGGGGGCGCGGTGGCGCCCGTCCTGATCCAGGACGTCACGGCGATCCCTGGCACCCTCCCCGACACGGGCACGAGCAAGGGCTGCGCCGACGGCGACCTCGCCTGCGACCAGTTCGATCGCACGAACGGCACCGGATGGGGCTCGGCTGATCTGGGTGGGGCGTGGACCGCGTCCGGCGCGGCCGTCCTCAGCGTCGACGGCGATGCCGGAGTCATCTCCAGCCCTGCGGCCGGGCGTTCGTCCACCGCGACCCTTGCGGCCCCGGTCGCCGCCGACTCTCGCGTCACCGCCGACATCGGCATCCGCGCCCTGCCGACCGCGGGCTCGGGAATCTACCTGAGCGTGGCGAACCGCGTCGTGGGCGACTCCTCCTACGCCGTCCGCCTGCGCGTCATGCCGGACGGAAGCTCCGAGCTGCAGCTGGTCCGGCTGCAGAAGCTCGTCAGCGCCGAGGTGCTCGCCTCCGCCCGTCTCGAGGGAAAGGTGGCGGCCGGCGACGAGCTGCGGATCGCCTTCCAGGCGACCGGCACCGCGACCGTCACCCTCTCGGGCAAGGCATGGCCGGTGGCCGGTGCCGAGCCCGCAGCGTGGAACGTGTCGGCGACGGACGCTTCGGCAGCGCGCGTCAAGGATGGCGGCCGCATCGGCATCGCGCTGTACTCGGCGAGCGGCGGCAGCACTCCGCAGGTCGCGATCGAGTCCATCGCCGTGCGCGCGGCCAAGGCCGGTACCGAGCAGCCCACCGAGCCGACGGAGCCCACAGAGCCCGAGGTTCCGACGAACCCGAACCCCGACGGGCCCTTCCCGCGCGGTGACGCCGGTGCGGCAGCACCCGGATCCTTCTCCTTCTCCGCGCCTGCGACCGCAGTGCACGTGGCCCGCACGGGGTCCGACGCCAACAGCGGCACGGCGTCGCAGCCGATGCAGACCATCACCGCGGCGCTGCGCAAGGTGCCCAGCGGCGGCACGATCGTCGTGCACAAGGGCTCGTACCACGAAGAGGTGCTCGTCCCGCCGCAGAAGCGCGTGACGATCCAGCCGGCCCCGGGTGACGAGGTCTGGCTCGACGGCGCCGAGGCCGTGACCGGCTGGCGTGCCGAGGGCGGCGTCTGGGTCAAGGACGGCTGGACCGTCAGGCTCGACGCGAGCCCGACCTACACCAAGGGCGCTCCGGACGGCACGTCGGCCGGGTGGCAGTTCGTGAACCCGCAGTACCCGATGGCCGCGCATCCCGACCAGCTCTGGGTCGGCGGGGTACAGCTCACCGAGGTCGCGACGCGTGCGCAGGTGAAGGCCGGCACGTTCTACGTCGACAAGGCCAGCTCGCAGCTGGTCATGGGATCAGACCCGTCGGGCAAGCCCGTCGAGGCCAGCACGCTGACGCAGGCGCTGTCGATCCGCTCAGCGGGCACGGTGCTCCGCGGCATCGGCGTCAGGCGCTATGCGACCAGCGTGCCCCAGATGGGAACGGTCGTCATCGCGGCCGCCGATGTCACGGTCTCCGATGTCACGATCCGCGACAACTCGACCACCGGCCTCTACACCTGGTCTCCGCGATCGACCTTCACCCGCGTCTCCGTGCTCGGCAACGGTCTGCTCGGTGCGGGCGCATCGACCGCAGACGGGCTGCGGGTGAACCACCTGCTGTCGGTGGGGAACAACGCTCAGCAGTTCAACCGGGCGCCGGTGTCGGGGGCGTTCAAGGTCACGAGGTCCCGCGACATCGAGGTGAAGGACAGTGCGTTCCTCGACAACCTCGGTCAGGGCCCCTGGTTCGACGAGTCCGTCTACGACATCACCTTCACGGGCAACGACGTCGTGGGCAACACCGGCAACGGGCTGGTTTTCGAGCTCTCGGAGAAGGCGGTCATCGCCGACAACATCGTGTCCGACAACGCGTTGAACGGCATCTACATCATCGACACCGGCAACGTCCAGATCTGGAACAACACCGCGGTCGGCAATCAGCGCAACATCGCGATCATCCAGGACAAGCGCCGCGCATCCGACACGAGCGCCGCGGGTCACGACCCGCGGCAGCCGAACCCCGACCCGACGGTGCCGTGGATCACACGCAACACCGTGATCGTCAACAACGTGGTGGGGGATGCCGGAGGCAACTGCCTGATCTGCGTCGAGGACCGTTCGAAGGAGTTCACCGGAGGTCAGCTCGTGGCCCGCAGCGACGGCAACCTCTACTCCCGACCCGCCGTCACCGCCCCCGTGTGGTTCGGCATCTGGTCGCGGGGATCCGCGGGTGATCCCGCGGTGACCAACACGCTGAAGGCGTTCAGCACCGCCACCGGGCAGGACACGCACTCGATGCTCGTCGAAGGAGGATCCGTCGTCGACGACGAGTATCAGCTGGTGGTCCCTGCGGCTCCAGCGGCATTGGCCGCTGCGGCGCCGGCGGTCTCGTCGATCGCGCAGACGATCCCCACGGCGATCGCCGCGGAGACGCGCCTGCCGTCGGGGGCGAAGCTGCTCGGGGCTCAGCCGCGCTGACCCCGGGCGCTCCGCGCCGAACTCATCGTGTCGAGCGGCTGATCCTGGTGATCAGCCGCTCGATCGCGTGACGGAGCGGTCGTGGGGCCTCGAAGAGCCACCGGATCGGGGCCCGCTTCTTGAAGACGGCGAGCACCGTGCCGATCGCGGCGGCGGCGACGAGGTTGATCAGCGCGAGCAGCATCCCGTCGATCGATCCGGCCAGCCAGATCGACAGGATCGCCATGACCGGGAAGTGGCTGACGTAGTAGATGATCGAGGAGCGTCCGAGGAACTGCAGCAGGCGCACGCCCTCTCCGCCGCGGGTGAGGTGCGAGAAGATCGCCGCCAGCAGCACCGTGCCCGCGATGCTGGCGGGCGCGCCCCAGACGGCGTACTGCAGTTGCTCGGGCCAGATGCACGAGGCCACTCCGAAGAGCACGACGGGCACCGCCGCGATCAGGGCCGCCCAGCGATGCGTGACGAGCTTCAGCGCATCGGGATGCTGTGCGAGCCAGTTGCCGGCGAAGAAGAAGACCGCGAAGTAGGCCAGCCGCTGCTCGGTGCTGCCGTGGGGCAGGAGGAGGCCCGCCACGGCGGCGACCGCCACCGGCGCCCACGCAGGCAGGCGACGCAGCGCCGGGGCCGCCAGGTAGTAGACGGCGATGAAGAACAGGAACCACAGGTACGAGGTGGCGTACCAGGCGCGCCAGTGCCACCACGGCGCGCCCTCGTCGAGGAACGTCACCATGGCGATCGTGACCCAGACAAGGTAGGGCCACAGGACCATCGCGAACTTCCCGGCGAAGTACTTCCCCGCGGGCTTGCTGATCGATCGCGGCAGGAGCATCCCCGAGAGGAACATGAGGGTCGGCATCCGGTACGGGAGGAAGAACTCGTTCACCGTGCGGACGAGCTCGGGCATCTCCTGGCCGTAGAGCACAGGGACGGCGCTGGCGTGCCAGATCAGCAGCAGGAGGATGGCGGTGCCCCGCACGGCATCCATCCAGCCGATGCGGACGCGGGTCGACTCGCGAGTCTGCGGCGGCGACGTCATCGGCTCAGTCGGCGATGACGGCGTCGGCGACGGCGGAGCGGTAGATCGCCGGTGCGTGGCGGCGCAGTGCCTCCGCGCGGGACTCCGGCGTCTCGTCCACGATCCGCTCCCACTCGTCGCGGACGCGGATCAGCGCGTCGGCGATCGACCCGGCGTCGTCGGGGACGACGAGCTGCGCGGTCGGATACCCGCCGGCCGCTTCGCGAAGGCCGCTGCTGTCGCTGGCGATCACCGGACGCAGCGCGAGGATGCCCTCGACCGCCGTGTTGCCGAACGGCTCGTCGACGCGCGAGGGCACGATGAGCACGTCGGCGTCGGCGAGGAACGGCCACACATCGGGGTGGAAGCCCGCGAAGTCCACATCGACTCCCGTGCTCTCGGCCTGCTCGCGCAGCTGCTGCTCGTACCACTCGTATCCGTCGAAGACGGCTCCGAGCAGGGTGACGGAGGCGTCGACGCCCCGAGAGCGAAGCACCGACGCCGCGTCCACGATGAGGTCGGGGCCCTTGCGCGGCGAGAGACGTCCGACGTAGAGGACGCGCAGTGCCCCGTCGACCGTCTTTCGCGCCGGGGTGGGATCGTCGGGGGAGCTCACTCCGTTGTAGACGACCGCCGCACGCCGGGCGAGGGCAGGAAGGGCCTGTCGGATGGTGTCGAGACTGAAACGGCTGTTGACGAGTGTGCGCTGAGAGGCCAGGTGCGGCAGGTACAGCAGCGCGTTCACGATGCGGTTGCCCGACGCCTCTGCCTCGTGCACGTGACTCACGGAGCGCGTGCGACGCAGCCGCGCGATGATCGGCCACTGCGGGATGATGATGGTCGAGACGTAGACGGCGTCGGGGCGGATGCTCCCGATGAGGCGCCACGCCGCACCGAGCCCGCGGAACATGTCGCGGAACAGTCGCGGGAGCCCCTTGGGCGTGAGCAGGACCTTGCGCAGCACGAGCATGGGGATGATGACGACCTCGGCGCCCGCCTCGCGGAGCGCGACGTCGAGCAGCCCACGGCTGGGCAGGGCGACGACGACACGCGCTCCCGACTCGACGAACCCGATCACGCTCTCGAGGAGCATCCGATCGGAGCCGAACATCTCGGCGCCGGGGTGGGCGACGAGCACGGTCTTCTTCGCGGTCACCATTCCTCCGCCCGACGGCGTGCTCTCCGCGCGACGCGGTGCACGCTCTGCCCTGCCGCGATCCTGCGCGCGAGGTCTTCGTAGGCGTCGGCGACGTCGTCCCAGCGGAACGCGACCCGGGCCCGCTCCTTGGCGCGTTCGCCGGACTCGCGCGTGGCCTCGATGTCGGCTTCGGCCTCTTCGAAGGCGGCAGCGGCGTCGGCCGGGGTGGAGAAGAACCACCCGTCTCCGTCGATGACCTCGCGGTTGAAGGGCACGTCGAAGGCGATGACCGCGGTGCCGGCGCCCATGGCGCGCAGCAGGGAGGGGTTCGTGCCTCCGACCGAGTGGCCGTGGTCGTAGGTGAGAGCGTGGAAGTAGAGGGCGTCGAGCAGCTCCTGGTCGTACACGCCGCCGACCAGGCGGATGCGATCATCGCCGGCTGCGGCCTGCTGGATCTTCTGCGTGTACTCGCTGCTGTACGGCGCGGAGCCGACGACGACGAGCGGAAGCGTCGCTGTGCTGCGGCGGTAGCCCTCGACGATCTCGAGCACGTGGTTCTCGGGCTCGAAGCGCGCCACGATGAGGTGATAGCCCCCGGGGTTCAGACCCAGCTCCTCGACGCGCCCCTCGGCGACCTCGTCGAGGATCGGCGCCCCGTAGCGGATCATCTCCGTCGGGACCTGGAACTGGTGAGCGTAGTAGTCGGCGATGCCCGGGGCGTCGGCGATGAGAGCGTCGCCCTTGCGGACGCCGAACTGCTCGGCCCACCGGTAGTACGCCTTGCCACGCGGCCCCCACTTCGAGCGCCGCCACTCCAGCCCGTCCATGTGCAGCGCGGTCGGCACGCGACGCAGCCGCAGGAAGGGGAGGAACGGCGAGTTCGCCGCGTTGAAGACGAACGCGGCGTCGGGACGGCGTCGGAACATCAGGTGCAGCGTCGACAGCCCGGTGTGGCTGAGCGTCTCGACCTGCTTCACCGGGACGGCGGGGAGGTGAACCACCCGCATCCCGAGATACTCCTTCTCACGGCTCTCCGAGCCGCGCGTGTACACGACGACGTCGTGGCCGCGGTCGGCAAGTCGTCTGCCGACCTCCTCGACCGCGGTCTCGAATCCGCCGTACGCTGCGGGCACCCCTCGTGTCCCCACCATCGCAATGGTGAGGGCGTTCCCCTTGCTCATGCGTCTCAGTATGCCCCGCTCGGCTGCACCATGACCTTGGCGGTGCGCCACATGATCTGCAGGTCGTTCATCACGGACCAGTTCTCGACGTAGCGCAGGTCGAGGCGGACGCTCTCGTCCCACGACAGGTCGCTGCGTCCGGAGACCTGCCAGAGGCCGGTGATGCCGGGCTTGATGTAGAGGCGACGGAAGACCGTGCCGTCGTACGCGGTGACCTCGCTGGGCAGCGGGGGACGCGGGCCGACGACGCTCATGTCGCCGACGAGCACGTTCCAGAACTGCGGAAGCTCGTCGAGCGACAGCTTGCGCAGGATCTTGCCGACGCGGGTGACCCGGGGGTCGTCCTTCATCTTGAAGAGGAGGCCGGCGCCTTCGTTCTGCGCCTTGAGGGCGGCGAGCTGCTGCTCGGCGTCCGTCTTCATGGAGCGGAACTTCACGATCTTGAAGCGACGGCCGTCGCGGCCGACGCGCTCCTGGAAGAACAGCGCGGGTCCGGGAGAGTCGAGCTTGATCAGCGGCACGAGCACGAGAGACACGAGCCCGATCGGGATCAGCGCGAGAGTCGCGACCGTGACGTCGAGAGCGCGCTTGAGCACGTGGCGGCCGCCCTCGTAGCTCGGGATCTGCACCTGGATCAGGGGCAGCCCCTCGACGGGGGCGAAAGAGATGCGTGGGCCCGCGACGTCCGTCAGGCGGCTGGAGAGCACGAGCTCTGAGGCCGTGCCCTCCAGCTGCCAGCTCAACTGCTTGACGAACTCGGGGTCTCCGTCGGGACGGCTCGCCACGATGATCGTGTCGGCCCCGAGCTCTGCGGCCACGGTCGCGACCGTGTTCACGTTGCCGAGCACGGGGAACAGGGTCCCGTCGACCTCGACGTCACGCGCGTTGCCGTCGAGGAGCGTGGCGCCGACGACCTGGTAGCCGGAGGCGCCGATCGGGTGCAGGGTGCGCACGACGTACTCGACGTCGTCCCTGTTGCCGACGACCAGCGTGCGCGAGGCGAACCGGCCGTGCACACGCTGTGCGACCAGCCAGTGGCGCCACGCCCAACGCGTGATCAGCAGCGCGAGCAGCCCGACCGGAAGTCCGACGAGCAGGACGAGCTGCATGTGCTGCCACGCGAGCAGCACGCCGATCATCGCGATGATCCCGAATGCGAGACCGCTGGCGTTCGCGACGCCGCGGTACTCGGTGGCGCTGGCGCGGAACAGGGCTGCATCCCGAGTGTGCAGCACGCTGAGCGTCAGGTACCAGAGCGTACCCAGAAGGATGCCGTCACGCAGGGCCTCTTCCCCCGCGGCGCCGGTCATCAGCTGGATCGCTGCTGTGACACCGACCGCGAACAGGATGACAGCCGCATCCGTGATCCGCAGTCGCATCCGGTAGCGACGCTCCCATTGGCGGCGTCGCTCGAGTGTGGCGGAAGCGCGCGGTGTGACCACCGTGCGTGAGACCGCCTTGGTGGCCCGCGGAGCGGCGACCGGCAGGAAGACGGAACCCGTGCGAGTGATGCTCACAGCATCTTCGACGGACGTCATGCCGAGGCCTCGTGAGCCTTGAATGTACGCAGAAATCCCCAGTGCGACATAGTTTCCCCAGTAGTTCCCCAGACCGCGAACCCCACGCTCGCGGCATTGCGTCTGCAACCCGACCCCTCGGGCCTGCTGGATCATCGTGACCCCACGTCACGATTCGCGAACGCCGTCCCACACGGGTTCGCATGCAGCAGGAACTGCAGACCACATCACTCTAGCGGATGGAGGTGGCGGAGGGAAGGTATTTCACACGAGTGGATGAACCGATATTCCAGAACACGCGCTATGGTGCGAATTCAGCCCGCTATTCTGACCCGGTGACCGCCACCTCTGCACCGCGATTCCGCCTCGGCCAGATGCTTCCGCGAGACCCGGCCCAGCCTCATCGCGCCGCCAGCTCGCTGGAGCTCTTCTTCGATCTCGTGTTCGTCGTCGCCGTGAGCAGGGCCTCCGCAGAGCTGCACCACGCGCTCGCCCACGGCGAGTTCGCGCACGGCATCACCTCCTACGCGATGGTGTTCTTCGCGATCTGGTGGGCGTGGATGAACTTCACGTGGTTCGCCACCTCGTTCGACACCGACGACTGGCTGTACCGCGTCACGACGATCGTCCAGATGGGCGGCGTGCTGATCCTGGCCGCCGGCATCCCGCAGGCCTTCGCCGGCAACTTCACCGTGCCCGTGATCGGCTACATCGTGATGCGGTTCGCGATGATCGCGCAGTGGCTGCGCGCCAGCCGATCGAGCGAGGGGCCTCTGCGCACCGCCACCGTCCGGTACGCGGTGGGGATCGGGGCGGTGCAGGTCCTCTGGATCCTCTTCCTGCTCATCCCGAGCGGACCGCTGCAGCTCATCGCCTTCATCGTGTTCGCCCTCATCGAGATCTGCGTACCCGTGTTCGCCGAGTTTCGGTATCAGACGCCGTGGCACCCGCACCACATCACCGAGCGCTACGGACTGTTCACCCTCATCGTGCTCGGCGAGAGCCTGCTCGCCTCCGCGAACGCGATCATCACGGCGATCGACGAGGTCGACGCCCTCGGGCCGCTGATCGGCATCTCGGTGCTGACGCTCGTGGTGACGGCATCTCTGTGGTGGATCTATTTCTGGCCGCCCCACCACCGCGCCATCACGACGTTCCGGAGCTCGCTGCGGTACGGGTACACCCACTACTTCGTCTTCGCTGCGGCCGCGGCGTTCTCGGCGGGTATCGAGGTGCAGCTCGGCGTGCTCACCCACGAGAGCCACCTGTCGGCGATCGCCGCCTCGCTCACGGTGTCCATCCCGATCGCGGTCTTCCTGCTCGGCGTGTGGTGGATCGCCATCCGCGACAACGCCGATCGCGTCGTCAACACGGTCGTCCCAATCGGCGCTGCGCTGGTGTTGATCGATGCCGTGCTTCCCACGTCGGTCGCGATCACCGCCGTCGTCATGGTGGGGATCGTGGTCACCCTCGTCCTCCGCTCTCCCGTCGCGCGTTCATAGATTCCGCAGAGAAGAGGCAAAGGGTCCTGCTCGACTCCTCCGCGAACCTGGTCACAGCACACCAGCCGTGCGCACGAGAGGAGCCAGATCATGAGCCGTATCCCCGAGCCGACACCGACCCCGAACGGCCCCGCCTACGAAGGGCGCCTGCTCGATCACCCAGACGAGGAGGTCGTCGATCAGGGGGCGCCGTTCGACATCCGCACCCTGATCAGCCGTCGCGGCGTGCTCGGACTCGCAGGGATCGGCGTGGGCGCGGTCGTGCTCGCGGCGTGCGCCCCGGCCGTGTCGAGCTCGACCACCGCGACGACCGGGACCGGAGGCGACTCGGCGACGACCGGGACGTCGAGTGGAGAGATCCCCGACGAGACGGCGGGGCCGTACCCTGGCGACGGCTCGAACGGACCCGATGTTCTGGAGGAGTCCGGCATCGTGCGGCAGGACATCAGGACCTCGATCGACGGTTCGGCCACCGCGGAGGGCGTTCCGCTGACGTTCGAGTTCCAGGTGCTCGACATGGCGAACGGCGACAAGCCCTTCGAGGGCGTCGCGGTCTACGCCTGGCACTGCACGGCGCAGGGCGAGTACTCGATGTACTCGGAAGGACTCGAGGACATCACGTATCTGCGCGGCGTGCAGGTGGCGGATGCCGACGGGAAGGTCTCCTTCACGTCCATCTACCCCGGTTGTTACTCGGGACGCTGGCCGCACATCCACTTCGAGGTCTATCCCGATGTCGGCTCGATCGACGACTCTGCGAACGCCATCGCGACCTCGCAGATGGCGATGCCCGCGTCGTCGAGCACCGAGGTCTACCGGGAGTCCGCCTACGACGGATCGGCGCAGAACCTCGCACAGGTGACTCTCGCGAGCGACAACGTGTTCGGAGACGACTCGGGCGCCTCGCAACTGGCCACCGTGACGGGAGATGTGTCGAGCGGGTACACGGCGACCCTTGTCGTCCGCGTCGACACCACGACGACGCCGACGGCGGGTTCTGCGCCGTCCGGGGGCGGGGGAGCCGGCGGCGGTGCCGGCGGCACGCCTCCCGCGCACTGAGAACCTGCGACGAGAGCGGCCCCCGGCGATGTGCTCCGTCGGGGGCCGAGCGGCGCGAGAACCGATCTGCTATAGTAAAGATGCAACGTGTGTGATTCGCCCCTCTCGGCCGACACGTCGCCATTGATCAGGGCCATTACGGACCGCATGCATCGACGCGTGCGCAGTCTGCCCTCGATCTCACGAAATCTGCGGTGCGCCTGCGCGCCCGCCACAAAGCAATGAGCACCACCATGAGCAACACCACCTTTCCTCCGTTCGACCCGTTGACCTGGAAGCAGGCCGACGATGATGTGCACGTCGCGACGCGTGCCGGCGAGTTCGCCGGCTTCGTCGAGTTCGACGGCACCGCCCATCTCGTCCGCGACAACCGCGGCACCGAGATCGGTTCCTTCTCGACCCTCGACGACGCGTTCCTGGCGCTGGAGGAGGCTCAGGAGTCGGCGCATCGCGCGCCGACGTTTCCCCTGAGCCCTCCTCGTGCGCTGCCGCGCCGTCCGCGGCGCGCCAGGGCCTGAATCGTATGCCGTTCGGCGTATGCGGACAGGTCTAGCCTGAGGATAGCGATCGGCATCCGCCCTTGGCTTCCATAGCTCAAGGGCTCCCGATCGACAGGAGAGCACCATCTCCATCACACAGGTCGATAAGACCGCCGCAACCGCCACGCTCGGACCGATCCGGCAGACGTACTCCGGCAACGCGGAGTTCCCGCCGATGGCGCACGCCTACAAGCAGGTGTCGCAGGTCGTCAGGGAGACCGGGCTGCTCCAGCGCGCCCGCTGGTTCTACATCCTCGTCGGTACGGGCATCCTGCTCGCACTCGGCGGTGCCGTCACGGGCTTCATCCTGCTCGGCGACAGCTGGTTCCAGCTCCTGATCGCCGGCGCGCTCGGGGTCATCTTCACGCAGATCGCGTTCCTCTCCCATGAGGCGGCGCACCGCCAGATCCTCAGCACGGGTCCCGCGAACTTCCGGCTCGCCCGCATCCTCGCCGGCAGCATCGGCATGAGCTACTCCTGGTGGGACTCCAAGCACACCAAGCACCACGGAAACCCCAACCAGGTCGGCAAGGACCCCGACATCGAGGTCGACACGATCTCCTTCCTGGAGACGGATGCCGCGAAGTCGCGCGGCCTCATCAAGCTGATCACCCGCAAGCAGGGGTGGCTCTTCTTCCCGCTGCTGACGCTCGAGGGCCTGAACCTGCACTACATCGGCCTCAAGCACCTCATGACCAAGAAGAACGTCAAGGGACGCTGGACCGAGCTGGGCATCATCGCCCTGCGCTTCGCGATCATCCTCGTGCCGGTGTTCCTGATGCTGCCGCTCGGCATGGCGTTCGCCTTCATGGGCGTGCAGCTCGCCGTCTTCGGCGTGTACATGGGCGCCTCCTTCGCGCCGAACCACAAGGGCATGCCGATCATCGACCCGAGTGCTCGACTGGACTTCTTCACGAAGCAGGTCCGCACCTCCCGCAACATCCGCGGAGGCTGGTGGGCGACGACGCTCATGGGCGGACTCAACTACCAGGTGGAGCACCACCTGTTCCCGAACATGCCGCGACCGCACCTGTCCAAGGCTCGGGAGATCGTGCGCGACTACTGCGCGGCGAACGACGTGCCGTACACGGAGACCAGCCTCGGCCGCTCGTACGCGATCGTCATCGAGTACCTGAACCGCGTGGGCCTGGCCGCCGGCGCTGATCCCTTCGACTGCCCCGCGGTCGCCCAGTTCGGGCGCGCATAGAGATAGTCCTGCCTGACAGGGGCGCGATCGGCTTCGGCCGGTCGCGCCCCTTCTGCATCCTCTGCTTGCGATCACTAACTTAAGGTATTAAGTTACTGATCATGGATCTCGCCTACGAACTGCACGATCTGGTCCGCACGCTCGACAGGTGGGCGGAGCGGATGCTGAAGCCTGAAGGGCTGAGCTACAGCCGCTACGTCGCCCTGGTGATCGTGTGCGAGCACCCGGGGCTCACCGGACGTGACCTCGCCAGAGGGCTGGGGGTCAGCGAGCCCGCTGCGAGCGGCCTGGTAAGGGCCATGCTGCGCGACGGACTCGTCGAGAACATCGCTCCCGAGGGAGCGGGCAACATCCGCCGCCTGCGCGCGACCGACGCGGGGCACGCGCTGCAGAAGAGATGCGCCGAACTGCTCGGCGACTCTCTCGATCGCAACGCCCGCACGATCGGCATCGACCCCCTTCACCTCGCAGGCGTCATCCGCACCCTGCATGACGAGGTGCGCCTGGTGCGCGCCGCGACCACCGAGGAGCCCTCATGATCTTCGCCGCACTCGCCGCCGCCCTCTGGACGGCCAGGCTCGGCATGTTCGTCGCCCTGCACATCGTGCGCAGCGACTACTCGCCCGTGAAGCACGCGGTCAGCGACTATGCGGTCGGGCGCACTCGCACGCTCAGCTCGATCATGACCTGGACCACCGCCGGCGGGTGGGGCGCGCTCGCCGCTGCGGTCTGGTTCGGGCTCCCCGAGTGGAGCGACCGAGTCGGGGTCGCCGCCTGGCTCGGCGTTCTCGCGGTGATCTTCGTCGCGCTGCCGTTCGTGCCGACCACGCTCGAGGGCGAGGAGATGACCACGATCGGCCGCCTGCACATGCTGGCCGCCGTAGCGTGGTTCGCGATCAGCTACTCGTGCATGGGCAACTTCGTCAGACTTGCGGAGAGCACGGTCGGAGGTGGTCTGGCGGCGACGCTCTCGGTGCTCAGCGTGGTGACGATGGTGGCGCTCGTGGCTTTGATCGCCTCGCTCGTGCTGCCGTGGCTCCGCTCCCGGACCTTCGGCATCGCCGAGCGGGTGTTCATCGTCGCGGTGAACGTGTTCTACCTGATCGTCGCGATCATCCTGCTCCTCGGCTGACGGGACTCACGGGCGGCCGCGCCCACGTCGCGGACCGGGCGACGGTCGGAGTGGAGTGCGGAACGCCAGAGGGGGTGCGAGCGGAAGACCGCTCGCACCCCCTCTGGGCGAAGATGTCGATCAGCGAGTGGTCGACTCCTCGGCGTCGACCACGTCGATGGTGATCTTGCCGTCGATGGTGGCGGCCTCGTCGTCGAGCAGCTCGTCCTCGAGGACCTCGTCGCCGAGGAACACGTCGGCGGGCTCCGCCTCGATGATCTCGGCCTCGAAGGTCTCGACCTCGTCGTCGACGTCATCGATCTCGACGTCGTCGGAGGCGGCCGCTGCGGCAACCTCGGTCGCACCGGCGACGGCCACCGCGGCATCCGCCTTCGGGGCCGACGCAGGAGACTCGTCGCTGAACACGCCCTCCGGACGGATCATCTCGCGCACCTCGGCCATGAAGCTGGCGAGCTGCTGCTGCTGCCAGCGCAGCTGACGCGCATGGTCCTCGGCGTCCCGCAGCACGGTGGACGTGTGCGTGGTGACCGAGTCGACGATCTTCTGCGACTTGACCCGAGCGCGGTCGAGCGTGTCACGGGCGCGCACCTGCGCGTCGGCTTCGATAGCGGATGCCTGCGTGCGCATCAGGCGCTCGTAGTCATCGGCCTTCGCGGAGATCCGCTGGGCGTGGTCGAGCGAGGCGGCGACCTGCTCGTTCGCATCGGTGGTGATGCGCTCGGCATGGGCGACGGCCTGGTTGTGCAGCACGAGGAACTCCTGCTGAGCGTCGTCCTGGCGGCGGGTGAGCGTCTCCTCGAACTCGAGGACGCGCGCGTTCATCTCGCGCACCTCGCGCTCGGCGTCCGCGCGCAGCTGCTCTGTCTCGCGCGTGACGAGCGAACGAAGGGCGGCGGCGCCCTTCTCGGCCTCGGTACGGATGGCGGTGGCCTCCTGCGACGCCTGGTGCACCTTCTCGGCGGCGTGCGCCGACTCGCGCTCGAGGCGGGCCTCGTGCGCCGTGAACTCGGTGTCGATCTTCAGACGGATCTGGTCGGCGTCATGCTGGGCGTGCGCGATGATGCGCGTCGCGTCGGCATCGGCCTCGGCGCGCTGCGCGGCGACCTCCTCGCGGGCGGCGGCCATCAGACGGTCGGCCTGCACGGCGGCGTTCTGGATGAGGACGTTGGCCTGCTCCTCCGCCACGCGCAGGATCGCCTCGAACTGCTCGCGCGAGGGCGCGTCCTTGCCCTCGGGGCGGGGCGCGTCGACGAGTTCGTTGGTCAGTGTGGAGACCTGCTGCTCGGCATCCGCTGCCTGCGCCTTCGCGGCGGTGAGCTCGGCCTCGAGCACCTCGCGGGCGGAGCGCTCCTCGGACCGCACCGACTCCAGGGCGTCTTCGTGGCGTGCCTCGGCGTCGGCGAGGTCGGCCTTCAGCTGCTGCAGCTGGTTGCGCAGGGAGCTCAGGGCCGAGTCGACCTCGGCCTTGTCGTAGCCGCGGAACGAGGCGGTGAATCCGCCGGTCGAGGACTGGTCCTTCGGAGTCTCCTCGATCAGCTTGTCGAAGAAGTCGTTGTCGGCGGGAGTTTCGCTCATGGGTCGGCCTTTCTGGCGCGGGTCACAGGACGGAGGGGCTGTGATGACGTTCTCGTCGCCGCGAGTGTCGACGGGGCGGGTCGACGCATCAGCGGCCCCAACAGCCTAGTTGCGTTGACTGTGAGATGGCACCCGGACCTGTGCGCGCTCGTCGGTCGCCCCGACGCGGGCGTGGAACGCCCCTTGCGGTCGTGCCACGGCATCCCCTAGACAGAGAATCGATATATCTCGCGTAATCGTTTCGACGTGGGTGCGTCTCTATAGCGGGGGGACAGGCGCGTGCACTGGGCATGCGCCGTTCGAGGGGAGAACGATGAAGATCCGTAAGAGAACACGTGTGCGCGCCGTGGCCGCCGTCGTGATCGCCGCCATCGCGGGGCTGGGCATGTGGGGCATCGTCGCCCCCGCCGCCGCGGATGTGCCGACGACCCCGGCCGTCGAGTTCGTCGCTCCGCTCTGTGAAGGCACGACGCTCGACGATCCGACTGATTCTTCGGGACCTGTGGCGAACCTCGCATCGGTGTTCGGCACGCGGCTCGTGGCCTACAACGAAGGTCGAGCGGTTCCGCTCTACGACGTCTTCGGCTCCAACAACAACAACGGCTACCCCGCCGTGTGCGGAACCCGCTACGTCGCCGGGGTGGGGCCCGTGTCGGAGTGGATGTTCTGCACCGACTACTTCTCCCACGTGTGCAGCGGCGTCGACGAGGACGGCAATCTCCTCGGTTTCGACGGCGAGCCCATCCCGAACATGGACACGCTTCCCGGGGCCAACCCGAAGCTGACCTCAGATCAGGAGAAGCTCATCGCCTACCTGGTTCAGCATGGGCGGGCGACGTACGCGGGGACGGGCGGGTTCTCCATGAACAACGCCACGAGAGCGGTTGCGGATGGCGATTCGTGGGAGCGGGCCGCGCTCCAGATCCTCGTGTGGTGCATCAGCGACCCGGTGGCTCCGGCGCCGACGGGGTCGGAGGCTGAGCGCGCCGCCACCTGCGAAGACAACATGAGCGCGGCGACGCAGGCAGAGATCCTCGCGTCGATCCCGGACGACCCGGCGCTGACCGTCGCCGGGCCCGCCGCCGCGCTTCCGGTGGGCGAGACCGCTCAGTTCACCGTGACCACCGACGTCTTCACGTCGCCGCTGACGGTGACCACCGGGGGAGTCGCGGCTTCTCTGACGGTGATCAGCGGTCCGGGTGTCCTCACGGGGTCCCAGCTGCAGGTGTCGGGGGGCGACGCTCCCGTGGCGGTGGTGCTCGGCGTCACCGCGACCGGTGCGGGCGTCGCGAACCTCGACGCGACCGCCACTCCGACGGCCACCTCTCACATCGGCTGGAACCAGAGCCCCGGCCTCTCCGCCGATCAGAAGCCCTGCCAGGTGTTCGCGACGTTCCACGTCGCCGACCAGGTGGTCCTCGACGGCGCCGCGACCGCGACGTTCGTGACCGATGACGGTGCGGACGCCGACGCGGGTGCGGGTGCGGGTGGCAACGCTGACGCGGGGGCGGAAGGCAACGCCGGCGCAGGTGCCGCGGGCAACGCCGGTGCAGGAGCAGGAGGCACGGCGGCATCCGCTGCCGGAGGTTCTGCGACATCGGCCGGCGCCGGCAGCGGAGCGAACGGCTCGGGTCAGGGTTCGCTCGCAGCGACGGGCTCCGAGCCGGTCGCACCCGTCGTCGTCATGGCGGCTTTCGCGGCGCTCCTCCTCGGCGCCGTCATCGCGCGGCGCACGCGCCGTCGTCTCGCCGAGGTGGTCGCCGAGTAGGCGCGGTGGGCATCGAGGCGATCAGTGCCGAAGGGCGCTGATCGCCTCGTTCACGAGCGCTCGTCCTCGCGGACGATCCTCCAGACGGCGGGTTCTCCGGCGTCTCGCGAGTACTCGGCGCGGATGCCGTCGGCGACCGAGATGTCCTGAGCCCCCGCGCCCGAGGCGACGCGGGAGCGGAGATCGCGCCAGAACTCGAGGTTCTGCGGCATCCCCAGGTGCTCGCGTGTCTGCTCGATCTGCATCCGTGTGCCGTCTGGATCGTCGACGAGGCGCACGACGGCGTCGTCGGGTTCGACGAAGCGGATGCCGTAGGCGCCGCCGTCGAGCGGCGTGAACCGGCGCGGCTGCTGCAGGACGACGCGGTCGACGATCTCGCGCGCTGCGGCCGCCGGCGCGTGGATCACCAGGGGTGTGCCCAGCTCGGCGAGGAGCCTCTCGGTCTGCGACATGGCGACCTTGTGCCCTGCGCGGTCCCCCGCGGAACGCGACGAGCGCCGGATCCAGCCGGGGAGGAAGAAGATCAGGACCACCAGCCCGACGATCACGATGGCGAAGAAGAGCGTGCTGTCCACGCGACAAATCTACGGGAGCGGAGCACCTCCGTCATTGCTCCTATTTAGCAGCAGTGCTAGATTGCGAACATGAGCGATGAGGTGACGAGCGTCTTCGAGGCACTGGCGCATCCGACGCGTCGGCAGATCCTGCAGGATCTCAAAGACGGCGAGCTCGCGGCCGGTGAGATCGCGGCGAGGTTCGCGGCGAGCGGGCCGACGATCTCGCGGCATCTCCGTGTGCTGCGCGAAGCCGGACTCGTCACCGAGCGACGCGATGCCAACCGCATCCTCTACTCCGCCGTCACCGATCGGCTGGCCTCGTCGGTGGGGGACTTCCTGTCGGCGGTGTGCCCCGAGCAGATCGTGCTGCGCGAGGTGCGCAAGCGCCGTACCGCCGGTCCCGCGGAGGACCGGCTTCCCGCATGAGCATCGTGAGGGGTGTGCGGGCGCAGCTGCGTCGGCGCCTCCTGATCAGCTACCGTGTCGATCCCGATGTCGCGGCGTCGCTGCTCCCCGAAGGGTTCCGCCCGCAGCTCGTCGACGGCTCCGCGCTCGCCGGAGTATGCGTGCTGGGGCTGGAGGCGATCCGGCCGCGATGGTTCGCTCCGCGGTGGGGGCTCCGATCGGAGAACGCCGCCCATCGCATCGCCGTCGAGTGGGACGGCCCGGAGGGGACAGAACAGGGCGTCTTCATCTTCGAGCGGCACAGCTCGGCGTGGCATCCGGTGCTGTTCGGCGGGCGGCTCTTCCCCGGCGTGCATCACCGGGCGCGTTTCACGACCCGCGAGGGGAGCGGCCGTTACGCCCTGACGATGGACGCCGGCGCCCACAGCATCGCCGCCGACGTGGAGGTCGGCGGGGAGTGGACGAGCGGCTTCTTCGACTCGGTCGACGAGGCGTCGGAGTTCTACCGCGCCGGACGCATCGGCTGGTCGTACCGCCACGACGGCCGCGAGGTCGAGCCCGTCGCCCTGGCCTCGGATGAGTGGGCCGTGGAGGGCGCACGGCTGCACAGCCTGCGGTCGTCGTTCTTCGACGCGCTCCCCGAGGGTGCCGCGGTCTTCGACAGCGTGGTCGTCATGCGGGACCTCCCCGTCGTGCTGTCCGCGCCTCAGCCCAGCAGGGCCATGATGAGCACCAGCACGGGCAGGCATCCGATGGTGGTCAGGAAGACCGTGTCACGCGAGATCGCCTCGCCCACGTCGTAGCGCTGCGAGTAGTTGAAGACGTTCTGCGCGGTCGGCAGGGCGGCGAGCACCACGACGATCAGCGTCTGCTCCGACGAGAGCCCGAACAGCAGGGCGGCTCCCCACGCGACCACCGGCATCGCGATCAGCTTCAGGATGCTGGCGAGGATGACGTCGCGGCGATGTCCGCGGGTGCCGAGCACGCGCTGTCCGTGCAAGGAGATGCCGTAGCTGATGAGCAGCACGGGCACCGAGGCGTCGGCGATGAGCTGGACGGGGTCCATCACGATGTCGGGCACGCGGATGCCGAGCACCGACACGAGCGTGCCGAGCAGGGAGCCGATGATGATCGGGTTGGTCGCGGTGCGCACCAGCGTGCGGCGGATCGAGACCGTGTCGCTCGTCACCGCGTCGAGGATCGTCAGCGAGATCGGCGTGAACACCAGCAGCTGCATGAGGATCACGGGTGCGGGGTACGCCGCGCTGCCGAGCAGGTAGATCGACAGCGGGATGCCGATGTTGTTCGAGTTCACCTGCCCGGCCGAGAGGGCGCCGATGACCGTCTCGCCGATGGGGCGCTTCCACCAGAGGCGCGCGAACAGGACGTAGACGACGATCACCGCGACGGCCGCGATCGCCGAGACGGGCAGGAGCGAGGAGAACAGCATCCCGGCGTCGGCGTGGGCGAGCACGCTGAACAGCAGGAACGGCGAGAGCACGAAGAAGATGAGGCGTCCGAGGACGTGCCGGGCATGGGGTCCGAGCAGATCGATGCGCCCGATGACGTACCCCAGCGCGATCGCGACGCCGACGACGGCGAAGCCGGTGAGCGTATCGATCATGCTTCGAGCGTAGCGAGGGCGGGGGAGGGGCCTGCGCGGCGGGGCCATCGGATAGTGCGGACGGGCGTTCGTGATGCGCGACTCGTAGGATCGGGGCGTGACGAGCGTGGCGCCATCATCCCCTTCTTCTTTCCGAATACTCATCTGGGCGGAATCCGCGTATGAGCCGCCCCTGGACAATGCCGAGTACGAGATCGCACAGATCGAACTGCATGGACGACGCGCGGGAGGCGTGGTCGAGGTCGTGAAGGACCGCCCATGGTCGGAGCTAGCAGTCGCGATGGCAGCGTTCTCGCCGGACATCTTCCATTTCATCGGGCATGGCCGAAACGGCTCACTTGACACGTTCGACGTCGATGAGGAGAACATGAGGAGCAGGTGCCTGATCTCGCCGGCGAAGCTCGCACATACACTCCAGAGCGGCTCACCGCGACTACGGGGCGTCTTCCTCAGCGGATGCCAGACTGCGCATTGGGCGCCACACCTCATTCCGCATGATGGGTGGTTTCTCGGCACGACTCGCGACATCGACGACGATTCGATTGCGTTCCTCTCGGACAGCTTCTACGAGTTCCTCTGCGACCGTCGTGAACCCCGAGGTGCATTCGATGAGGCCATGGAGCGGACCGCGGCGGGCGGCTTTGGTGAGTTGCCCTCAGCGACGATGTGGATGGAAGAACTCGACCATGACGAATTCCTCCACAACGTCTTCAGCAGGCAGGCTTTCCGCATCACCACTCGTCATGAGTCCTCGTTCGGGGACTTCGACGACGCACTGCGGGGAGTGGATTCCTCCGTGCGCTTCGGGCGGATAGCGCTACGCGAGACTCTCGGCGCGGCGAGGTTCGTGCGATGCAGTGGAGAATTGGATCCGTCGCTCGTGCGGGGGATACGGCAGCGGCTTGCCGTCGTCCAGGCGGATCTCCGACAGCTGAGGTCGTCGTTCCCCCGTCTTGTGACGGATCCGGGATATTGGACCAGAGTTCCTGCGGCCGACACTGACTTCCTGAATCATCTCGGTGAAAGGATCGACCGGTCGCGCGACTTTCTCCTGCGCTTCGTCAACTCTCATCTCCCAGATGACAAGCAGCTCCCACTGATCGGCGCCGGTTGACGCATGCGAAGGCCGTGACCTCTCGATTCTGAGTCGTGAGGGCGGATGGACTCCGCCGGCGGGTTCGCGCGGATGTCCGTTACTGCGGGGAGTACCTCAGGAAGAGGTCGACTCCGTCCTCGGAGTACAGGACGAAACCGTGGCGTTCGTAGAGGCGCTGCGCGGCGCTTCCGCGCAGCACGTCGAGCCGAAGATCTCCGGCACGGTCGCCGGCCCTCGCCACGATGCGGCGGAGGACCTGTCCGCCGATTCCCTGCCCCTGGTGGTGTGGCGAGAGGTAGAAGTGCTCGATCCACAGCTCGTCGCCGTCGGGGCGGACGGCGACGAGCCCGGCATCCTGAGCATCGACGACGATGACGCGGGTGTGGGCGGGCGCGAAGGCATCGAGGAACCGCGTCCGCACGCGCTTCTCGTCGAAGACGCCGAGACGTTCCAGGTCGGGGCGCATCGTCTCCGCCCGCACCTCGGCCATCCACGGCGCATCTGCCGCGAGGCTCGGTCTGAAGGTCCAGTTCGCTCCCATGCCTGCCATCGAACCAGTCGGTGCCGTCCTCGCCAAACCGCGGGCGCGCGACAGGCTGATCGGCTCGGGACGCCGATACGGTGGACGCGCATGCGACGACACGGGCGAGAGGCTGCCGACAGGATGACGATGAACACGACACCGCCCGCGACGATTCGCAGGGCCACACCCGCCGATGTCCCCGAGGTGCTGCGGCTCTTCGACGAGATCATCGCCTGGTTCGTCTCCATCGGCAACGAGGGGCAGTGGGGCGTGGAGCCCTGGTCGACGCAGGATCGGCAGATCGCCAGGGTGACCGAGGCCTGTGCGCTGCCCGGTGCGTGGATCGCCGAGCATCCCGATGTGGGTGTCATCGGCGTGCTGGTCCTGGGCGACGCGATGGACTACGTGCCGGCCGCCGAGGAACCCGAACTGTACGTGCGACTGCTGCTCGCATCGAGGGACCCCCGCGCTCGCGGCACCGGCAGGCGGCTGCTCGCCTTCGCCGACGACGAGGCGCGCGCCGCGGGAGTGGATCGCCTCCGCGTGGACTGCTACGGCGGAGGCACGGGAGCGCTCGTGGAGTTCTACGAGTCCTGCGGATACGAGCGCATCTCGACCTTCGATGAAGACGACTGGCCAGGGCAGCTGCTCGGGCGGAGGCTCGGCTGAGCATGGCAATCATCGCGGACGACGACCCGACGCGGATCGACCGGGAGTGGGTGTGGCGGATGCTGTCGACCGAGGCCTACTGGCACCGCTGGCGCACGAGGGGCGATGTCGAGGCCCAACTCGATGCCGCGTGGCGGGTGGTCGGCGTGTACGACAAGGACTCCGGGGAGCAGATCGGCTTCGCGCGCGCCGTGTCCGACGGCGTCAACGACGCATACCTGGCCGACGTGATCGTCGCCCGCGCGGCGCGCGGCCACGGAGCGGGTGCGCTGCTCGTGCAGGCCATGATCGACGACGGCCCCGGCGCACAGTTCCGCTGGACTCTCTTCACCGGCGACGCGCACGGCCTCTACGAGAAGTTCGGGTTCGGCGCCCCCGATGCGACGGCGATGGTCAGGCAGGGGAGGCGTCCGGTCGGGCGGTGAGTCGGGTCACGAGGGCGTGTGGTCTCGTTGCGCTCGACGAGCGGGGCGGAGGGCGATCCGCTTGCACGGCGGCAACGGTGGAGCCACCACGGGCAAAGCAAAACCCCCGCCATGTAGAAGCTAGGCGAGGGTTTCTGGGACCGTTGTAACGACGGTCCGTGTGGCTCCGACGGGCGTCGATCCCGTGACCTCACGATTTTCAGTCGTGCGCTCTACCAACTGAGCTACAGAGCCGTGCGACCGGCGAAACCTGTCGCATCTAGACGAAAGGCCCTCTCCGAGAAAAGGACCAATCGCACAGAGCGACCCTGACGGGACTTGAACCCGCGACCTCCGCCGTGACAGGGCGGCACGCTAACCAACTGCGCTACAGGGCCATACTTGTTTTCAATTGTATCGGATGAGTGACCCCAACGGGATTCGAACCCGTGCTACCGCCGTGAAAGGGCGGCGTCCTAGGCCGCTAAACGATGGGGCCGAAGTCTGTCCCGGGGGACTTCCTTGCCGACGCTCAAGCATAAGGGATGTTTCAGGCAAATCGCGAATCGAGGGCGAGTCTGCTTCCGCCCGGGCGTGTTCGGGAGGACGATGGGGGGTGTTCACCATGCCCGCGAACCTGCTCCACACCCTGTTGCGGATGTGAAAGTTGTTGTTAGTGTGGCATGAGTGAAACCGGCGGAAGGGGCCGTGTGAACGACAAGCCATCTATGGCGGATGCTGCGGAAGCGGCATCCGTCGACTGCGGGTGCGCACCCACGCCCGCCGAAAGCCGTGCCTTCTGGAAGAACGGCTCGATCACCCGTCGCAACGCCCTCGGGATCGGCGTGCTCAGTGCCGTCGCCCTCAGCGCGTTCGGGGTGTCGTCGGGCGTCTCCGCTGCGTATGCGGCCTCGTATCCGAGCTGGGACGACGTGCAGCGCGCCATGGCGAGCGAATCGTCCAAGGCCGCGGAGGTCACCCGCATTCAGGGGCTCATCGACGGTCTGACCCAGAAGGTCGCCGAGACCCAGGCCGCCGCCGAGAAGGCCGGCCAGGAGTTCTACGACGCCCAGCAGGCGTTCTTCGACGCCGCCACCAAGGCCGACGAGCTGCAGAGCCAGGCCGACACGCAGGCGGCCACCGCGACCGAGGCCGAGCGCAAGGCCGCGCAGGTCGCCACTCAGCTCTACCGCGACGGCGGAGACGACACGTCTCTCGAGCTCTTCTTCGCAGGGTCCGCCGCGAACGCCGACGATCTCCTCTCGCGCCTCGGCACGATGGACAAGGTCTACGGCTACACCCAGACGGTGTACGAGACCGCCGTGAAGGCGCGCAACACCGCGCAGTCGCTGAGCGATCAGGCCGAGGTCGCGCGCAACGAGCGCGATCGCCTGCAGAAGCTCGCCGAGCAGAAGATGCTCGAGGCGCAGGCCGCAGCGGATGCCGCGCAGGCGGCGCTCGACGAGCAGACGGCCAACCTCGCCACGATGCAGGCTCAGCTGGCCGCCCTCAAGGACCAGACGGCGACCACCGTCGCCGGCTACCAGGAGGGTGTCCGCGTCGCCGAGGAGGAGCGCAAGCGCCGTGAAGCCGCGGAGGCCGCAGCTGCAGCCGCAGGCAACAACGGCGGGGGCGGCGTCGAAGAACGCCTGCTGGGCGTCGTA
>NZ_PCOT01000011.1:0-23357 GCF_002979415.1 Microbacterium sp. MYb72
ACGACAAAGGCCCGCATCCCCAGTGTTTCCAAGGGGATGCGGGCCTTCGTGTGCGGAGCCGACTACGGGACTCGAACCCGTAACCCCCGTATTACAAGTACGGTGCGCTACCAATTGCGCCAAGTCGGCGGATGCCACCAGCTTAGCGATGGCGGCGGAGTGCGCCGAACTACTGCGCGGGGGTGGCGGTCGGGGTGGGAGTCGGCGTCGGCGTCGCGGTCGACTCGTAGTAGGCGTCGCTGGCGACGGTCAGCACGAACTGCGAGAACTCGGCCGGGTCGTCGAGAGCGCCGACGTAGGCCTCGCCGTTCACGACGATCATCGGGGCGGCGGTGAGGACGAGGTCGTCGGAGCCGACGAGCGGACCCTCCAGCGCGCGCGAGGTCGCCTCCTTGGCCCAGGTCACGTAGTCCTGGTTCTCGATGCAGGAGCGCACGGCCTTGGCGCTGCTCACGCCGACCGCGGCGGCGGCGTCCGCGAGCTTGGAGTCGCTGATCCCGTCGCTGTTGACCTCGGGCTGGTTCTCGAGGAGGTCGTGGTTGAACGAGTAGAACTGCGCGGGCGAGTGCGTCGCGACGCAGGCTGCGGCGCCGGCCGCGCGCAGCGAGTACTTGGTGCCGTTCGAGCTGGCGGTGAGCAGCGCGACCGGGTGGTAGGTGACGGTCGCCGCGCCCTGGGTGATCCAGTTGGTGAGCTGTCGGGCGTTCGCGCGCTCGAAGACTCCCGCGTCGGGAGACAGGTAGTCGACGTAGATGTGGATGTCGACCGTGTTCGCGGTGGTCGGCTCCGGAGTCGGAGCGTCCTCGGTGCCGGTCTCGGAGGGCTCGGCGCTCGGCGTCGCGAGGGCGTCGCTGGACACGGTCGCCGCGGTCACGTCGGAGACGAGGATGCCGTCGCCCTCGAGCCCGCTCGGCGTCAGCTGCGGCTTGGTCACCTGCGCGGACACGGCGAGCGTCACGGCGGTGCCGATCGCGCCGACGGCGACGATGGCCACCGCTCCGATGATGATCCGTCGCATCAGGCGCGCCCTCGACTGCTGGGCGTGCACCTGCTGTGCCTTCTCCCGCACGGCCTCACGCGAATTGCGAGGGGTGGGGACGTTCGGCGTCTCGTCGCTCGACATCGTTCCTCTTGACAGTCTCACGGGGGCAGGGTGGCCCCGAACGCCGCCTCACGCGACGATCGCCGCTGACGCGGCCGGATTCGATGCTAACCAGCCAGTCTGGGAAATACCCAGGTGCGGGTTTGTCTGTCATACTGATCCCGACCCAACGACGGGTCACGGCGGGTCGCTCCGTCGCTCTATCACTACGGATCGTCCGGCACGTACCTGCCGGTGAAGGAGAAATGCAATGGCATCTGTCACTTTCGATGAGGCCACCCGCCTGTACCCCGGCGGCACGCGTCCCGCCGTCGACAAGCTGAACCTCGAGGTCGGAGACGGCGAGTTCCTCGTCCTCGTCGGCCCTTCCGGTTGCGGTAAGTCCACGTCGCTCCGCATGCTCGCAGGCCTCGAAGAGGTCAACGCCGGCCGCATCCTCATCGGCGAGCGCGACGTCACCGACGTCCCGCCGAAGGACCGCGACATCGCCATGGTCTTCCAGAACTACGCGCTGTACCCGCACATGACCGTCGCCGAGAACATGGGCTTCGCGCTCAAGATCGCCGGCATCGGCAAGGAGGAGCGCGCCTCCCGCGTCCTTGAGGCCGCGAAGCTCCTCGACCTCGAGCAGTACCTGACCCGCAAGCCGAAGGCGCTCTCGGGCGGCCAGCGTCAGCGTGTCGCCATGGGTCGCGCGATCGTGCGTCAGCCCCAGGTGTTCCTCATGGACGAGCCGCTGTCGAACCTCGACGCCAAGCTCCGCGTCCAGACCCGCACGCAGATCGCGTCGCTGCAGCGCCGCCTCGGCGTCACCACCGTCTACGTCACGCACGACCAGACCGAGGCTCTGACCATGGGCGACCGCATCGCGGTCCTCAAGGACGGTCTGCTCCAGCAGGTCGGCTCGCCGCGTGACCTCTACGAGAAGCCGAACAACGTGTTCGTCGCCGGCTTCATCGGCTCCCCGGCCATGAACCTCTTCACGGCCGACCTGGCCGAGGGCGGCGTGCGCTTCGGCACCGAGGTCGTCCCGCTCGACCGTGACACCGTGGGCCGCGCGAACGGCTCGCAGGTCACCGTCGGCGTGCGTCCCGAGGACATCACCGTGGGCCCGGCCGACGGCAAGGGCCTCTCGGTCGTCGTCGACCTGGTCGAGGAGCTCGGCGCAGACGGCTACCTCTACGGTCACACCGAGATCAACGGCAAGCGCACCGACCTGGTCGCTCGCGTCGACGGCCGCAGCCACCCCAACGCCGGCGAGACCGTCACGCTGGCTGCGAACGCGGGCCACGTGCACGCGTTCGACAGCGAGTCGGGTGAGCGTCTGAACGACAAGCCGGTCGTCTCGGCTTCCTGAGTTCTGCAGCATCGCGGCGCGGGTCGACCTTCTGGTCGCCCCGCGCCGCGTCGTTTCCCCCGGCACCCATCCCCCTCAGGAGAACCATGCAGGACGCTCTACGCATCACCGCCAGCACCGTCGACCCAGGACTGCTCGGGCTGCCCTGGTCGACCACGCTGGCCAAGTGGCCGTCCGAGCACATCGTGTCCCTCCCGAAGGGCCTCTCCCGCCATCTGGTGCGCTTCGCCGACCTGTCCGGGCGCGTGGTCGCGGTCAAGGAGACGACCGACGAGATGGCCCGGCGCGAGTACGACATGCTCGGCAACCTCGCCCGCCTCGCCGTCCCGTGCGTCGACCGGGTCGCGGTCATCGCCGGTAGGACGGATGCCGACGGCGAGCCGCTCCCCGCGGCGCTGGTGACGTCGCACCTGCGCTTCTCCATGCCGTACCGCGCGCTGTTCACGCGCGTGCTGCGCCCCGACACCGCCACGCGGCTCGTCGATGCCCTCGCCCTGCTGCTCGTGCGCCTGCACAACGTCGGCTTCTACTGGGGCGACGTCTCGCTCTCCAACACTCTCTTCCGCCGCGACGCGGGAGCCTTCGCCGCGTACCTCGTGGATGCCGAGACCGGCGAGCTGCACGAGGAGGGCCTCACCGACGGGCAGCGCGCCTACGACCTCGACCTCGCCCGCACGAACATCGCCGGGGAGATCATGGACCTCGCCGCCGGAGGGCGCCTGGAGCGGGGCGTCGACGCGATCGCGATCGCCGACGGCATCGTGTCCTCCTACCGCTCGCTGTGGGCCGAGCTCACCGCCCAGGAGTCGTTCTCCTCCGCCGAGACCTGGCGCATCACCGAGCGCGTGGAGCGGCTGAACGCCCTCGGGTTCGACATCGACGAGATGTCGATGTCGACCACCTCCGACGGCACCGTCGTGGAGATCCAGCCCAAGGTCGTGGATGCCGGTCACCATCAGCGTCGGCTCATCCGCCTCACCGGGCTCGACGTCGAGGAGAACCAGGCACGTCGCCTCCTCAACGACCTCGACGAGTTCCGCGCCCGCTCGACCAAGCAGTGGGCGGATGAGGAGATGTACGCGCACGAGTGGCTGACGCGCGTCTTCGAGCCCGTCGTGCGGGCCATCCCCTACGAGCTGCGTGCCAAGCTCGAACCGGCGGAGGTGTTCCACCAGGTTCTGGAGCACCGGTGGTACCTGTCGCAGGCGCAGGGCCGGTCGGTCCCCCTCGCCGAGGTGCTCACGAGCTACATCAACGAGGTCCTGAGGCACCGGCGCGATGAGGCGACCATCATGGGTCCGCCGACCGAGACCATGAGCCTCCCCGTGATCACCGGGGTCACCCCCATCGCCGACGACGAGGACGACGACGTCGACTGGCGCGACCTCGTCTGACCGCGCAGACCGGAAGGGCCGGTCGGTGACGTCTCGTCACCGACCGGCCCTTCTCGTCTCAGGAGGTGCTCAGACCTGGTCGCGCGTCCGGCGCTGGCGGATCAGAGCGATCGTCCCGAGCAGGATCGCGACGACTCCCGCCGCCGTCAGCACCACGGGCAGCGCTCCGCCGGTCGCGGCGAGCCCTCCCGTCGAGCCCGTCGATCCGTTCGAGCCGGTCGAGGGACCGGCAGGAGCCGCCGGCTGCTTCTCGACGACCACGGTCTGCGCGGCATCCTCGATGTCGGTGTGCGCGGCGACCGGGGTTCCCGATGCCGTCGCCCCGAGGTAGAGGGTCTCGAACGCCACGAGCGTCGATCCCGCGTAACCGGTGGGCACCGTGAAGCTCACGGCGATGCTTCCCGTCGAGGAGGTCGGCGTGAACGTCGCCGTCGCCGTGATGCCCGTCGCAGAGCCGTCGGACTTGCGCATCAGCTCACCGGCGACCGTGTACTCCACGCCCGGGGTCAGTCCGGTGTACGCGATCGTGTCGATCACCGTTCCTCCGCCCCAGGCCAGGGTGTGGTCCTGGTCGGCGCCGTCGAGGAGCGTCGTGCCGATCGCGGGGACGAGAGGCTGCGCCTCCACGGCCACGGTCTGATCCACGTCGTCTATGTCCTCGTGGACCGCGACCGGAGTGCCCGTCGCCGTCGACCCCTCGTACAGCGCCTCGAAGGCGACCAGGGACTCCCCTGCGTAACCGCTCGGAACCGTGAACGAGACCTCGACCGTGCCGTCTGCGGCGGTCGGCGTGAAGGTCGTCGCCCCCGTGATACCCGTCGCGGAGACGTCCGCCTTCATCATGAGCTCACCGGAGACGGTGTACTGCTGGCCTACGGTCAGTCCGGTGTATGCGATCGTGTCGATCAGGCTGCCGCCGTTCCAGGCGAGGACGTGATCTTCGTCCGCAGCATCCGTCAGCGTCGTGCCGATGGCCGGAACAGCGGCCGCGGCCCAGGCGCCCTGCGCCGACGCCGAGGTCGTCGCGGTCGAGGCCGCGACGAGGATCTGCGACTGACGGTGCGCCGCCGCCGTGGGCGTGGTGCTGCCGACGACGGGGGTCGAGACGACGAGACCGGTGCCGTCGGCCCCTGCCACCGTCGCGGTGACCGTGGCGGATCCGGCGACCGTCGAGCCGCGCAGATCGAGGAAGACCTGCTGACCGTCGACGACGGCGTTGGCGTTGATCGGGTTCCCGGCCGCGTCGGTGAACGCGTGGGCGGGGCTCGAGGTCACGGCCGCGGTGGCCTGGTTCGTCGAGACCGTGAACGGTCCGAAGAGCGAGCCCGCCGCTCCGGCGCCCGCAGGGCCGGCGACGGAGACGTCGATGTCCGCCGTGGTCGGGGGCGTCTGATTCTGGTCGGCGTTGGCCCCGTTCACCAGGTACCAGTACACCGCCTCGGAGTTGGGGGTCTCCCAGGCCCAGGCAGCATCCCAACCCAGGTCGGTGTATCGCCAGATCGCATACTGCGTCGCCTCGACGGCGTCGCTGACGCTGAGGTTCGTGACTCCGGCGGCGGTCTGCAGAGCGACCAGGTCGATCGCCGGATAGGAGTGCGTCAGAACCCAGTGGACCTTTGCCTGAACGGCCGGGTCGGTGAAGAGATTCGCCCCCAGATAGGACGAGAAGTCGCCGACGACCGCGCTGGTGCCGGTGCGGCGGCTGACATCGTGCTCGATGCAGTACGCCCAGTAGTCGGCCGTCCCCGGGTTGGCCGTGTCGGCCGGCACGGGAACGTACACGGGGTGGATGGCAGTGCCCGAGTAGCCCTGCGAAGCCGACCCCACCCAGACCGGGTCTCCCGGCGCGATGTCGGTCGCCGCGACCGCGGGTGCGGCGAACGCAGCGGGTATGAGAGCGGTGAGTGCGAGCAGCAGCGCCGCAGCGCCCCTCCCCGCTCTCGTCTTACGAGTCGAAGCGGTCGTCTTCACGATAGGTCAGCATCCTTGTCACGCGGGCGCACGAGTGCGCACTCTCCCCTGAATAGAGGGCTCCCCCTTGACTGAGCCCTCGCGATCAGTCTGGGAGCGGCGAACAGGGGACAGCAACGGACGAAGGGTTCCTGACCCCCTCTGGGGGTCAAAGGACGCAGATCACGTAATGGGCGCCGCCCGCTGACCCGGCGGCGACGCGTCAGTAGCCGACGGTGAACCGCTCGCGGTGATGGTTGCCCTGCTCGATCTCGTCGACCACGGCGACCGCGAAGTCGGCACCGGAGATGTACGACTTGCCCTCCGCGTCGCGCACGATCACGTCGCCGCCATCACGGTAGCTGCCGGTGCGCTCGCCCTCCGCCCAGGGGCCGAAGACCTCGGCCGGGTGGATGAAGAACCAGTCGACTCCGGCATCCGTCGCCTCCAGCAGCGCGAGGGAGTCGATGCCGACCTGCGCCTCGTGCTTGTACTCCTCGGGGAAGTCGAGGTCGAACAGACGCGGGCCTCCCGGAGCCACCAGGCTGCCGCCGGCGCCTCCGACGACGCCGAGACGGGTGGAGGTTCCGCTGACCTGCGCGACGACGTTGGCGAGGGCCTCCAACGCCCTGTCGGCCATGTCACCGCGGGGCGACAGCGCCGAGACGACCGCGTCGGCACCGGTGAAGGCGTCGGCGATCGACGCGAGGTCGAGAGCGGAGCCCTGCACGTAGTCGGCCCCCTCCACCCGGTCGGACGGGACGGAGCGCGAGACGGCGACCACATCGTGCCCACGGCTCACCGCCTCCGAGACGATGTGACGACCGGCGTAGCCGGTGCCTCCGAGGACGACGATGCGAGCCATGGGGTGCCTTCCTACTTCTTCGCGTTGCGGGTGGTGGAGACCTGGTACAGCGCGACGGAGGTCGCGATGCCGGCGTTCAGCGACTCGGCGGCGGTCGAGATCGGGATCGACACGATCTGGTCGCAGGTCTCTGCGACCAGGCGGGAGATCCCCTTGCCCTCCGACCCGGTGACGATCACGACGGGGCGGTCTGCCAGCTGCAAGTCGGGCAGCATCACGTCGCCGTCTCCGTCGAGCCCCAGCACGAACACGCCCTGCTTCTTGAACTCCTTGAGCATGGTCGTGAGATTCGTGGCGAGAGCGACCGGGATGCGCGCCGCTGCTCCTGCGCTCGTCTTCCACGCCGCCGAGTTGACCCCGGCCGAGCGACGCTGCGGAAGGATCACGCCGTGTCCGCCGAAGGCCGCCGTCGAGCGGATGATCGCGCCGAGGTTGCGCGGGTCGGTGATGCCGTCGAGAGCGACGAACAGCGGAACCTGCCCCCGGCTGATGACCTTCTCCAGCAGATCCTGCGGGTGCGCGTACTCGTACGGCGGCACCTTGATGGCCACGCCCTGGTGCACGCCGTCGAACCCGGCCATGCGGTCGAGCTCCTGGCGAGTCACCTCGAGGACCGGGATGCCGCGGTGCGTGGCGATCGACAGCATCTCCTTGACGCGGTCGTCCATCTCCACGCGCTGGGCGATGTAGAACGACGTCGCGGGGATCTTCGCGCGCAGCGCCTCGAGCACCGAGTTGCGGCCGGTGACGAACTCGGTCTCGGTGGTGTTGTCCTTCGCCCTCGCCGAGCGGTTCGGGTTCCCACCAGCGGCCTGGCGCTGGCCCGGCCGTCCCTTTCCTCCGGACGCGGCGTAGCGCTCGGCCGCGGCCTTGCGCTTGCCCGCCGGGTGCCAGGCGCGGTCCTCCGCCTTCGGGGTCGGTCCGCGGCCTTCGAGGGCCTTCCGTCCGAGTCCGCCCGTGCCCTTGCTCGGGCCCTTCTTCTTGCCCTTGCCCGCTGAGGGGTTGCCTGGCTTAGCCATCGATACTCCAATGAGTTCCGGCCGGAGAGTCCTCCAGCGTGATTCCTGCGGCGGCGATCGCGTCACGGATGCGATCCGCCGCCGCCCAGTCCTTGTCAGCACGCGCCTGGGCGCGCTGGGTGATCATCGTCTGCACGAGCGCGTCGAGAGCGGATGCCGTGGCACCCTCGCCTTTCGAGCCCCACTCGGACGAAAGCGGGTTGATACCGAGTACATCGGTCATGCCCACAACGTCTTGGAATGTGCTCTCGATCTCAACACCCGGATCTCCCGCGAAGCCGTAAGCCGTGTTTCCGGCGGTCACGGTCGCGTGAAGGACGGCAAGCGCCTTTGGCACGTTCAGATCGTCATCCATTGCCGCGACGAAGGGTGGCGGCAGTGTGGGCCTCACGCTTGGGTCCACAACGCGCGCGGCGCGCTCGAGAAAGGTTCGGATCCGTCCGAGCGCCGCCTCGGCCTCGGCCCATGACGCGTCGGTGAGATCGAGGCTCGACCGGTAGTGCGCGGCGGCGAGCGCGTAACGGACCACGAGCGGCTCGTGCGTCTTCAGCACGTCGGACGCCAGGGTGAAGTTGCCGAGGGACTTCGACATCTTCTGCCCGCCGACGGTCACGAGACCGTTGTGCACCCAGTACTGCGCGAACCCGAGGCCCGCGGCCGTCGACTGCGCCAGCTCGTTCTCGTGGTGGGGGAAGCGCAGATCGAGTCCGCCGCCGTGGATGTCGAACGCGTCGCCGAGGTAACGGCGCGACATGGCCGAGCACTCGATGTGCCAGCCGGGGCGACCGGGTCCCCACGGCGAAGCCCAGGTGGCGTCCGCCGGCTCGCCCGGCTTGGCGCCCTTCCAGAGCGCGAAGTCCTGCGGGTTGCGCTTGCCGCGCGGGTCGGCGTCGGCCGCCGCCTCCATCGCATCGACGGACTGGTTCGTGAGGGAGCCGTACTCCGCCCACGAGCGCACGTCGAAGTACACGTCGCCGGAGCCGTCGGGCGCCGGATACGCGTGTCCGCGCTCGATGAGCGTCGAGATCAGCTCCTGCATCTGCGGGACGGATGCCGTCGCCCGCGGCTCGTACGTGGGCGGGAGGATGCCGATCGCGGAGTACGCGCTCGTGAACTCCTGCTCCATCCGGTACGCGAGCGCCCACCAGGGCTCGGCATCCGTCGCGTTCGCGAGGACCTTGTCGTCGATGTCGGTCACGTTCCTCACGAACGTGACACGTGTGCCGTCGTACGACAGCCAGCGACGCAGCAGATCGAAGCTGAGCGCTGCGCGGACGTGCCCGATGTGGGGGCCCGACTGCACCGTGGGTCCGCACACGTACATCGTGACGTTCTCGGGATCGAGAGGCACGAAGTCGCGCAGCAGCTGTGCGCGGGTGTCGTAGAGGCGGAGAGTCACCGCACAAGCCTACCGGGCGCGCCGTCGCGAAGCCTGGGCGCGCCGCAATGCGTCACGCGGCGTGGAGCGGCCTCAGTCGACCGGCAGGACCTGCCCGGTCTGCACGCCCAGGACGCTCTTCGCGTACGCCTGACCCACCCGGAACGATGACACCGGGATGAATCCGGGGAAGGACGAGTGGTACGACGGCGCGTCCTCCAGCACGGACGGGCTGACGGCGTTGATGCGGATGCCGCGCGGAAGCTCGGGCGCCGCCCCGAGGACGAACGACTCGAGCGCCCCGTTGGCGAGGGATGCCGCAGCCCCGGTCGCGATCGGCTCCCTGGCGAGGATGCCGGAGGTGAGGGTGAAGGACCCGCCGTCGCGCACGAAGGGCGTCCCGATCCGCACGATGTCGAGCTGCGAGAGCACCTTGCCCCGGAAGGCCGATTCGTACGCGTCGCGTCCGAGCTCGGACAGCGGAGCGAACGGCACGCTCCCGACCGCCGCGATGACGGCGTCGACGGTGCCGACCTCGTCGAACAGGCGCGCGATGGATGCCGGGTCGGTCACGTCGACGGCGGGGTTCCCGCTCCGGGAGGCGGCGATGATCTCGTGCCCCTCCAGTGCGGCCTGCGCCGCACGCCCGACATGCCCTGATGCTCCGATGATGAGGATCTTCAACTCGACTCCTTCTGCCGTGGTCACGCTAACGGGCAACGAGGGGACGCCGTCCGGCATTCCCGCACGGCGCGGCGCCCGTGGATCAGGAGGCGTGGACCATCGCGATCGCCGTGACCGCGATGCCCTCCCCGCGTCCGGGGAAGCCCAGGCCGTCGGTCGTCGTCGCCGTCACCGACACCTGGGCGCCCCCGAGGGCGGCAGAGAGCACGGCCTCCGCTTCTGATCTGCGTCCGCTGAAGCGCGGCCTGTTGCCCTGGAACTGGACGGACACGTTGCCGATCGCGAAGCCCGCCGCCTCGAGGATCTCCCTGGTGCGGGCGAGGAACACCGGCGCATGCGCTCCGGCGTACTCCGGATGCGCCGTGCCGAAGTGCTCGCCGATGTCACCGAGGCCGGCGGCCCCGAGCAGGGCGTCCACGATCGCGTGGGCGACGGCGTCCCCGTCCGAGTGTCCGGAGAGCGGCTGCTCCCCCGGCCAGACAAGCCCGGCCAGCCACAGATCGCCCTCCCCTCCGAAGGCGTGCACATCGGTGCCGATGCCGACGCGGACCGCGCCTGCGGACCGGATCGGTGCCGAGAGCAGATGCCGCGCCCGCTCGAGGTCTGCCGGTGTGGTGATCTTGAAGCCGCGCTCCGCCCCGGGGATGTGGCGCACCGCGTGCCCGGCGGCCGCGAAGAGGGCGGCGTCGTCGGTGTACTCGACCCCCGCCGTCCGCGCCTCGGCGTAAGCCGACTCCAGGAGTGCACGGGGGAAGCCCTGCGGCGTCTGCGCGGCCGCGAGCTCGGAGCGGTCGACGGCTCCGGTGACCCCGTGCTCGTCGACCCGCTTCAGGGTGTCGACCACCGGCAGGACCGGGATCACGCCCGAGGCGTCGTCGACGGCCGCGGCGACCGCGTCGATCACCGCAGCGGGTGTGAGCGCTCGGGCAGCGTCGTGCACGAGCACGGTCTCCACATCGCCCCACAGGGCCGCGAGGCCGGCGGCCACCGACTCCTGTCTCGTCGCGCCGCCCGTGACGATACGGCCGAGGTCGGCCCGCTCGCCGGCGGCGGCGAGCAGTTCGCTCTCGGCATCCCCTTCGAATCCGGCGGGCGCGACCACGACGACCTGCGCAGGAGCCGCCGCGAACACGCCGTCGAGGGCGTGGCGCAGGATCGAGTGGGCGTCGATGCCGACGAAGGCCTTCGGCGCTCCCCCTGCCAGGCGGGTGCCGGAGCCTGCGGCGACGACGATGATCGCGGTGTGCGGAACGGGAAGCATGCTCACACGCTACCGGGCATGAGAAAAGGGCGGATGCCGAAGCATCCGCCCTTCACGAAGAGTCTCAGGAGGCGAGGACCTCGTCGAGCAGCGCGCCCGCCTTGTCCTCGTCGATCTTCTCGGCCAGAGCCAGCTCCGAGATGAGGATCTGGCGAGCCTTCGCCAGCATCCGCTTCTCACCAGCGGAGAGACCGCGGTCCTGGTCACGGCGCCACAGGTCGCGAACGACCTCGCTGACCTTGATCACGTCACCCGATGCGAGCTTCTCCAGGTTCGCCTTGTAACGGCGAGACCAGTTGGTGGGCTCCTCGGTGAACGGAGCACGCAGCACCTCGAACACGTGGTCGAGGCCCTCCTTGCCGATCACGTCGCGGACGCCGACCAGGTCGACGTTCTCTGCAGGAACCTCGATGATCAGATCACCCTGGGTGACGTTGAGCTTCAGATACTTCTTCGCCTCACCCTTGATGATGCGCTCCTTGACCTCGATGATGGTCGCAGCGCCATGGTGCGGATAGACGACGGTCTCGCCAACCTCAAAAAGCATAAAAACGTGTCCTTTCGGCAACCTCAAGGATACCACAGGGATTATGCGCTAAGGTTCGCGCCCCCTCATCCACGGGCGCTCTCGACTTACCCATAGAATGGGAGGCGGATATCCCGCCGGACCTCAGGAGGACCCGTGAAATCGCGCATCGTCGCGTCTGCCGCCATCAGCGCCCTCGTTCTGCTCGGCGCGACCGGGTGCACGTTCATCACCCCGCAGTCGACCAAGATCGAGTATGCGGCGTCCGACGGCGTGAACGTCTCCGACGCCTCCGGCCCGCTGGTCGTCCGCAACGCCTTCATCGTCGCGAACGAAGACGGCTCGCTCGGCAACCTGGTCGCCGCGATCGTCAACCCGACCACGGAGAAGGCCACCATGACGATCACGCTCGACGGCAACGATCCGTTCGCCGTGACGGTCCCCGGCGGCAGCACCGTGAGCCTCGGCACGAAGGCCGACGACGCGCTGCGCATCTCCGACCTCGGCGCCATGCCCGGCAGCACGGTCGAGGTGCACTTCCAGTCCGGCGACAGCACCGGCACCAAGGCGCAGATCCCCGTCCTCGACGGCTCGCTCCCCTACTATTCCGACCTGGTGCCCTCCGCCGACAAGCCCCAGTCGTCGCCGACGCCCGTCCCCACCGACACCGCGGCTCCCGCGCCGTCGAACTGACGCAGCACCGCGCACGCAGAAGAGGCCGGCACCCATCGGGTGCCGGCCTCTCTCGTGTCCGCGGAGCTCAGCCCTCGAACCGATAGCCGAGTCCGCGCACGGTCACGAGCATCACCGGCTCGCCGGGGTTCTGCTCGATGCGGGAGCGGATCCGCTTGATGTGCACGTCCAGGGTCTTCGTGTCGCCGAAGTAGTCGCTGCCCCAGACCCGGTCGAT
This sequence comes from Microbacterium sp. MYb72, assembly GCF_002979415.1. Taxonomy (GTDB): domain Bacteria; phylum Actinomycetota; class Actinomycetes; order Actinomycetales; family Microbacteriaceae; genus Microbacterium; species Microbacterium natoriense. The sequence continues at coordinate 12,447 of NZ_PCOT01000011.1, forward strand.
GAGCTGGCCCCGGGTGAGCACGCGACCGGAGTTGCGCATGAGCACCTCGAGGAGCTCGAACTCCTTCAGCGGCATGTTGATCTGCTCTCCGTCGACGGAGACCGTGTGCCGGTCGATGTCGAGAGACACCCGGCCGCCGTCGAGGACGCGCTCGTCGAGCTCGCTGTCGGCCTGCACGACCCGTCGCAGCACCGCCCGCATGCGTGCGAGGAGCTCGCGCGAGGAGTAGGGCTTGGTGATGTAGTCGTCGGCGCCGAGCTCCAGCCCCACCACGATGTCCACCTCGGAGTCCTTCGCGGTGAGCATGATGATCGGCACGGCGGACGTCGAGCGGATCTGTCGGCACACCTCGGTGCCCGGCATGCCCGGCAGCATGAGGTCGAGCAGCACGATGTCCGCTCCGCGCTCGCGGAACGCCGTGAGCGCACCGGGTCCGTCTTCGGCGATCTCGACCTCGTACCCCTCCCGGCGCAGCAGATAGGCCAGGGGGTCGGCGAGGTCGGGCTCGTCTTCGACGAGGAGGATGCGGGTCATACTGTCTCTCCGTTTCGAACGCGGACCGCGTCGGCGGCCTTGGCCGCCTTGCGCTCGCGCTTCTTCTTGCGCTTCTTCTCCTTCTTCCCCGCATCCGCAGCTGGCGAATCGATACGGGGAAGTCGGACGGTGAAAGTTGATCCGCGGCCGGGGCGCGACCACAGCAGCACCTCGCCGCCGTGACGCTGCGTCGCGTGCTTGACGATCGAGAGCCCGAGGCCGGTGCCGCCGGTGCGCCGGGAACGCGCCTCGTCGGCGCGGTAGAAGCGCTCGAAGATGCGCTCCCTGTCGGCCTCGGCGATGCCGATGCCCTGATCGGAGACCGCGATCTCCACGACGCCTCCGTCGGCTCGCACGCCGACGCCGACGCGCGACCCCTTGGGCGAGTAGACGATGGCGTTCGCGATGAGGTTGCCGACCGCCTCGATGAGGATCTGCGCGTCGCCGCGCACCCACACCCCGCGGTCGCCGCCGCGGGCGAGGTCGACGCCGGCGGAGTCCGCCTGGACCGCATGCGCCTCGATGGATGCCGCGATCACCTCGTCGATCGAGACGGGGCGGACGTCGCCGAGGCCGTCGTCGGCCTGCAGCCTCGACAGGCTCATGATGCGCCCCGTCAGCTGTCCGAGCCGGTACGCCTCTGCGGAGATGCGAGCGGCGAAGATGCGCACCTGAGCGGGGTCGTCCGCCGCCGACTCGATCGCCTCGGCCAGGAGGGTCACCGCGCCGACCGGCGTCTTCAGCTCGTGGCTGGTGTTGGCCACGAAGTCGCGACGCATCTGATCGAGCCGCTCCTGCTCCGTGACGTCGCGGATGATGAGCAGCGACATCCGCGGGCTGATCACGCTGGCCCGCGCGGAGACGAGGCGGGGGTCGAGGCTGAGCCCTCCCCGGGTGATGCGGAGCGACTCCGTGGCCGTGCCCCCGGTGCTGCGCACGCCGCGCACGAGCTGTCGCAGCTCGGCGTTGTCGAGGGTGGCGCCGACCTCGATGCCGAAGCGCGCCGCCGCGTGGGATGCCGCGAGCACGAGCCCCGACGTGTCGACCACGCACGCGGCGTCGTCCATGCTGCCCAGCACATCGGTGACGCCGTCGGGCACGATGGTCGACGTCTCCTCGACGACGCGGGCGCGAGCGCGATAGGCCCAGACCACGAGCAGCGAGAGCGCGACGCCGATCGCCAGCCCGATGGCGAGCGAGAACAGCGCGATCTGCGGCAGGGTCATGAGTCCAGCGTAGAGTGCGTTCACCAGCCGCTCGGCGGGTTTCCGGGCGCCCACGGCATCCGGAGAAGTACTATTCACGTGCTGGGCACCGTTCGTTAACCTTCGGGGCACACAATCGCTTCGGGCCTGTGCGGGAGTGCGGCCCTCCCCTCTCGCGCGGCTCTCGCCGTCGAGATCCGAATGAAAGGTTGCGCCCAACATGCGCGAAGTCTTCCACCAGTCCCTCGAGGACCTGCAGAACCGCCTCGTGGAGATCGCGGACCTCGTCACGGTCTCGATCGACAAGGCGACCCGCGCGTTCGCCACGAGCGACGTCGCGCTGGCCGAGGAGGTCATCGCCGACGACGCGAAGATCGACGAGCTTGCCGTCGAGCTGGACGAGCAGGCCATCGAGATCCTCGCCCGTCAGCAGCCCGTCGCCCGCGACCTGCGCATCGTCGTCAGCGCCCTGCGCGTGAGCGCATCGCTCGAGCGCATGGGCGACATGTCCGAGCACATCGCCCAGCTCGCACGCCTGCGCTTCCCCGAGCGCGCCATCCCGAAGGGCCTCAAGGGCACCTTCAAGCGCATGGGCGAGCTGGACGTCGAGATCGCGCGCACGCTCAGCGAGCTGCTGCGCACCCAGGATCTGCGCCTCGCGGACGCCATCCGCAACTCCGATGACGATGTCGATGAGCTTCACGTGAACGTCTTCGACAAGGTGCTCAGCGACAACTGGAAGGGCGAGGCGACCGCGACCGTGGACGCCACCCTGGCCAGCCGCTACCACGAGCGCTTCGCCGACCACGCGGTGGCCGTCGCGAAGAAGGTCGTCTACCTCGCGACCGGCGACTGGCAGATCGACGAAGAGGACATCGCCCTCGCCGTCGAGCAGCAGGAGGCGGAGCAGGCCGACCTCGGCCACGCCTGACCCCGTTCACGACGACGCCCCACCTGAGTGCTCAACTCAGGTGGGGCGTCGTCGTTCAGGTGGGGCGTCGAGCTCCGCTGCTGCTACTTCTTGCCCTGGGCGGCGACCGCGGCCGCGCCCGCGGCTGCGGCCTCGGGGTCGAGGTAGCGGCCGGGGCCCGTCGGCACGTTGTTCTCGTCGAGCTCGTAGACCAGCGGGATGCCGGTAGGGATGTTGAGCTCGGCGATGTCCTCGTCGCTGATGCCCTCGAGGTGCTTCACGAGGCCGCGCAGCGAGTTGCCGTGCGCGGTGACGAGCACGGTCTTGCCCGCCTCGAGGTCGGGGACGATCGCGCTCTCCCAGTACGGCAGCAGACGATCGATCACGAGCTTGAGCGACTCGGTGCGCGGGACCTCGCCATCGATGCCCGCGTAGCGCGGGTCGTTCACCTGGCTGAACTCGCTGTCGTCGTCGAGCACGGGCGGCGGCACGTCGAAGGAGCGACGCCACAGCTGGAACTGCTCGGGGCCGAACTCCTCGAGCGTCTGCGCCTTGTCCTTGCCCTGCAGGGCGCCGTAGTGGCGCTCGTTGAGACGCCACGAGCGGGTCACGGGGATCCATAGGCGGTCGGCCGCGTCGAGCGCGATGTTCGCGGTCTGGATCGCGCGGCTCAGCAGCGAGGTGTGGAGCACGTCGGGGAGGATGCCGGCCTCGGCGAGCAGCTCGCCGCCGCGCTGGGCCTCGGCCTTGCCCTGCTCGTTCAGGCGGACGTCCACCCAGCCGGTGAAGAGGTTCAGTTCGTTCCACTCGCTCCGGCCGTGGCGGAGCAGGATCAGGGTGCGCGTCGCAGTCATGCAGCCAGTTTATCGGCGGGGCTGGAAGGATTGACTCATGGCGTCATCTCCTCTCGGCCGGCCAACGCGCGGCACCACGGGGACCAATCGACTCCGGCGCAACGACCGCTGGATCGCCGCGAGCGACGCCTTCCGCCGCGCTGGCGACCCCCTCGTCGTCGATCTCGGCTACGGCGCGAGCGGCGTCACCGCCTTCGAGCTCGCCGCTCGCCTCCAGCGGGTGAGGGCGGATGCCGAGGTCAGAGGGCTCGAGATCGATCCCGGCCGTGTGACCCTCGCGACCGAGCAGCTCGATGACGTGCGTGCGGGGCGCACATCATTCCCCCGCGACCTCGCCGTGTCGTTCGGGCGCGGAGGCTTCGAGGTGCCGCTGCCGTCAGGACGCCGCGCCGCCGTGATCAGGGCGATGAACGTGCTGCGCCAGTACGACGAGTCCGATGTGCCGGACGCCTGGCGCACGATGGCGGCGCGGCTCTCCCCCGGCGGCCTGCTCGTGGAGGGCACGTGCGATGAGATCGGCCGCATCGCGAGCTGGGTCGACGTGACGCAGGACGGGACGCCCGTGCGCTTCACAATCTCGCTGCGACTGGCGGAGCTGGAACGCCCGAGCATCGTCGCCGAGCGGCTGCCGAAGGCTCTCATCCACCGGAACGTTCCGGGCGAGCGCGTGCACGCTCTTCTCGTCGACCTGGACCGCGAATGGGACCGTGCAGCTCCCCTGTCGACGTTCGGCGCGACGCAGCGCTTCCTCGCCGCGGTGTCGGCACTGAAGGATCAGGGTTGGCCCGTTCTCGGCGGTAAGACCCGCTGGCGTCTCGGCGAACTCACGCTGCCCTGGGACGCCGTGGCCCCGCTCCTCGCCCGTTGAGCGGCCGCTGCCGTCGAGCGCCCCTCGGTCGTCGAGCGAGGGAACGCAGCGACCGAGAGGAAAGCCCTCATCCGACGCGTCTCGTCTCGCTCCGCTCGCTCAACGACCCGGGGCGATACGGCCCCGAACGGTGCCACGGTTGAGCGCCCGCAACGACGCGGCTCAGGCGTCGCGCGGATCCGGTGCGCTGGGGCGGCGCGACAGTCGTGTGAGCCGCGGGATGTCGGCGGTGGCGCCGGCGTCCGCGGGGACGATCACCTGCTGAGAGGCGGCGATGTCCGCTCCGTCCGTCCGCACGACGAGATCGCCGACCGGAGCTCTGCGCGACAGGATGGCCAGAGCGATGGGACCGTCCTCGTGGTGCCGAGCGACCGAGGTGATCCGCCCGACCTCGTCGTCGCCCGCGAACACGGGGTCTCCGACGGCCGGGAGCACGGCATCGCTGCCGTCGAGGTGCAGCGCGGCCAGGCGCCGCGGCGGGTGGCCGAGGTTGTGCACCTTCGCGACCGTCTCCTGCCCGCGGTAACACCCCTTGTTCAGATGCACGGCCGTGCGGATCCAGTCGGACTCGTGCGGCAGCGAGCGCTCGTCGACCTCGGCGGCCCAGCGCGGACGCCAGGCGGCGACGCGGAGCGCCTCCGTCGCGAGCAGGCCGGCCACGGCATCCGGTCCGACGGACGCGGCGAGCACCTCTGCGCCCTCGGTCGTCACGATCGCGACGCGCCAGGCGAGCTCCGCTCCTGGATGCTCCGCGATCTCGGAGTACTGGTGCCCTCCAGCGCTGACGCGCTGCCAGGGGTCGGCCCAGACGAGGGGCAGGTCGTTCGGAGCTGCCGCCGCGGCCACCGCCGCCTGTGCAGCCGAACCGCCGTCGACGAAGCCGACCAGCTCGAGATCGTCGCGGACGGTCACCTCTGCCTGTGTGCGGAACTTCATGCGGGTGAGCCAGGTCGCCAGGGGCTGGGCATCGGCCGTGTCGGCGATGAGCCAGGTCGACGATCCGTCATCGAACACACCGGCCGCGTGCTCCACTCGGCCCTGCGGATCGAGCACCAGGAGCTCGGTGCTGTCGCCGGGTGCGAGCCGCCCGACGGCCTGCGAGGTGATCGAGTCGAGCCAGCCGAGCCGCTCGGGGCCGGAGACCTCGATGACGGTGCGGTCGCCCAGGGGGGCGAGCGCGTCTCCCGAGGCGAGGCGCCGCTGCTCGCGGAACGCGTCTCCGAAGTGCTCGATGCCGTGCTCTCCCGGTACCGCACCGGTGATCGCCGCGAAGCCGGTCATCTCAGACCCTCGCCAGGCGTGCGGAGGCGTGCGAGCGCAGCGGAGTGCCGAGCGCGGCGACATCCCATGCCCACAGCAGGTGGCCGTCGACCAGTCCGTACATGCGCGACGCCGCTCCGTACTCCTTGGCGCCGGCGCCGCGGACGATCGCATCGGAGGCGATGTCGACGCGCGGACCGTTGATCTCGCCCAGGTACAGCTCGAGCGTTCCGTCCGAGTGCGCGAGCGACACTTCGAGAGGGAAGCCTCCGGATGCCGATCGCAGCAACTCCACGTCGTCGACGCCGCGGGCGACGGGCTCCGCCGTCGGCGGGAGCAGCGCAGGTCCGGCATCCGCATCCGTCGCCGGTCGCGACAGCCGCCAGAATCCGCTCTCGGCGGTCAGCGGGATCGATGCGACCTCGTCGAGACCGGTGAAGGTCGCCGTCGCCGCGTAGTTGAGGAAGGGTCCGCCGTCATGGCTGAAGCTCACGCGGTGCGCGAACTCGCCCTGGAGGCGCTCGTCTCCGACCGGATAGTCGATGACGCCGGTGCCCTCCCAGACGCCGATCAGCCAGGCGAGGGGCGCGAGGTCTGCGGGAAGGTCGGTGGGCAGCTCGAGCATGCGCTCAGCGCTGGCCGCGGAAGAGGTTGCGCAGCACCACGACCGAGACGAAGGCGATGGCGAGGCTCGCAAGACCCAGGAGGCCGATGAAGAAGAATTCGAGCGCGACGAGATCCATGCGTCCAGCCTACCCCCACCGCACCCGGTCAGGCGGGGACGAGGGCGGCCAGACCGAATCCGACCGAGATCAGCCCCGTGAGCAGGAGCGCCCCGGTGATGCTGCACGCGACGCGGAAGATGAACCCCTGCGTGCTGCCGTACCAGAGCTGCACGGCGAAGGAGAGCAGGATGAGTCCGCCGAACGCGACGAGGAGCCAGGAGACCCGCCACTCCTCCGGGACGAACACGCCGACGGCGACCGACGCGAGAAGCGCAGCCCCCCAGACGACGAACACGCCGACGAAGGCGTTGCGCGGCGCGAGTGCGGGTTCCGTCATGGCTCTATTGTCACCCATCCGTCTCGAAGACGTCGTCACCTTCGACGCCCGGTATCATGGCGGCACGGCGAAGTCCGTCGTCCGAGAGGAGAGCGCGTGGCCCAGGTCCTGGTGCTGACCAGCGCCCCCGACTCAGAACACGTCCTGCCCGCGCTGGAGCTGCTGAGCCATCGCGTTCGCCAGATCCCCGCCGAGCCGGCCCATCTCGTGAACGCGCCCGAGTACGACATCGTCATCGTCGACGCCCGCGCCGACCTGGTCGGAGCGAAATCCCTGTGCCGCCTGCTGCGCGCCGCGGGGCAGGACTCCCCGCTGCTCCTGGTCGTCACGGAGGGCGGCATGAGCGCGGTGTCGGGCGAGTGGGGCGTCGACGACGTGCTGCTGTCGACGGCGGGGCCCGCCGAGACCGACGCCAGGGTGCGGCTGGCACTCGCCCGCCACGACGAGGTCGCCGAGCCCTCGCGCGTGCAGGCGTCCGGCGTCACGATCGACGAGCAGTCGTACTCCGCCAAGCTGCGCGGCAAGCCGCTCGACCTCACCTACAAGGAGTTCCAGCTCCTGCACTTCCTCGCCACGCACCCCTCCCGCGTGTTCACCCGCGAGCAGCTGCTCAGCGAGGTGTGGGGCTACGACTACTTCGGCGGCACCAGGACGGTCGACGTGCACGTCAGGCGACTGCGGGCCAAGCTCGGCGACCAGGAGCAGATCATCGGCACCGTGCGCAACGTCGGCTACCGGTTCAACGTGTACGACGACGACAGCGTGGTGGCCGCGCGGTAACGGAACCGTTCCGTTCACACGCGCGTCACCTCTCGGTGCTTAGATGTACCCCATGATCGATCCCGCACTCGCCGACGCAGGTCTCGGTGACTCCGAAGACGACGACTTCGATGCCATCGAGTCCCCCGACTCGCTCCTCCCTGACCACCGCTACCTCGACCGCGAGCTGAGCTGGCTCGCGTTCAACCAGCGGGTGCTGGAGCTGGCAGAGGACCCGAGCCTTCCGGAGCTCGAGCGGGCGAACTTCCTGGCGATCTTCGCGAGCAACCTCGACGAGTTCTTCATGGTGCGCATCGCCGGACTCAAGCGCCGCATCATGACGGGTCTCGCCGTGCCCACCAACATCGGCCGCTCGCCCGTCGACGCGCTCGCGGATATCTCGCGCGAGGCGCACGCCCTGCAGCTGCGCCACGCCGAGGCCTGGACGAGCCTGGTCCGTCCTGCTCTCGCCGATGCCGGCATCGAGATCGCCGACTGGGACGAGCTCACCGCCGACGAGCGCGCCGCCCTGTCGGAGTACTTCCAGGCGCAGGTCTTCCCCGTGCTCATGCCGCTGGCCGTCGACCCCGCGCACCCCTTCCCGTACATCTCCGGGTTGTCGCTCAACCTCGCGATCCGCATCCGCAACGCCCGGACCGGGCGTCAGGAGTTCGCGCGCCTCAAGGTGCCGCCCATGCTCCCCCGCTTCGTCGAGGTGCCGGGGACGAGCGAGATCACACGGTTCATCCGCCTCGAAGAGCTCATCGCGAACCACCTGGGCGACCTGTTCCCCGGCATGGAGGTCCTCGACCACCACGCGTTCCGCCTCACCCGCAACGAGGACATGGTGATCGAGGAGGATGAGAGCGAGAACCTCATCCAGGCCCTCGAGGCCGAGCTCATGCGACGCCGGTTCGGTCCGCCGATCAGGCTCGAGATCACGGATGACATGGATGACGTCACGCTCGAGCTGCTGGTCCGCGAGCTCGACATCACCGACCAGGAGGTGTACCGCCTTCCCGGTTCGCTGGACCTGCGCGGCCTGTTCGGCCTCTCGCGCGTCGACCGACCGGATCTGCGCTACGCGCCCCACCTGCCGACCACGGCCGTCCCGTTCCAGCCCACCGGAAGCAACACGCGCGCCGACATCTTCAAGGCGATCCGCAAGTCCGACGTGCTCGTGCACCACCCGTACGAGTCGTTCACGACCAGCGTCGTCGCCTTCCTGGAGCAGGCGGCCCGCGACCCGCATGTGCTCGCCATCAAGCAGACGCTGTACCGGACCTCCGGCGACAGCCCGATCGTGCAGGCCCTGATCGACGCGGCCGAGGCCGGCAAGCAGGTGCTCGCCCTCGTCGAGGTGAAGGCCCGCTTCGACGAGGCGAACAACATCGTGTGGGCGCGCAAGCTGGAGAAGGCCGGCGTGCACGTCGTCTACGGCCTCGTCGGGCTGAAGACGCACTGCAAGCTCGCTCTCGTCATCCGCGAAGAGGACGGCGTCCTGCGTCACTACTCGCACATCGGCACGGGCAACTACAACCCGAAGACCAGCCGCATCTACGAGGACTTCGGACTGTTCACGACGGATCCGCAGGTCGGCAAGGACCTCACGCGCCTGTTCAACGAGCTGAGCGGCTACGCGATCGAGAAGAAGTTCAAGCGTCTGCTGGTCGCTCCTCTCCACCTGCGCAAGGGGCTGCTCCGCCAGATCGACGGCGAGCGCAAGAACGCCGAGGCGGGGAAGCCGGCGCGCATCCGCATCAAGGTCAACTCGATGGTCGACGAAGAGGTCATCGACGCCCTGTACCGTGCGAGCGCGGCCGGCGTGAAGGTCGAGGTCTGGGTGCGCGGCATCTGCAGCCTCCGCACCGATCTGGAGGGCATCAGCGACAACATCACGGTGCGCAGCATCCTGGGCCGCTATCTCGAGCACTCCCGGATCTTCGCCTTCGAGAACGACGGCGACCCCCAGGTGTACATCGGCAGCGCCGACATGATGCACCGCAACCTCGATCGTCGCGTCGAGGCCCTGGTGCGCGTCACCGATCCGCAGCATCTGCAGGAGCTGCTGGCGTTCTTCGACCTCGCCATGGACCCCGGCACGAGCTCGTGGCACCTCGGGGCCGAGGGAGTGTGGCAGCGCCACGCCGAAGACGCCGACGGCAACCCGCTCGTCGACCTGCAGGATATGACCATGGGGTTGATCCAGCGGCGCCGCCGCGCACGGGCGGTTCGATGACGTCTCCGCAGACGAAGTCGTCGCCCACGCGGGCGAAGTGGACGGACAAGGCCGTGTACGCGGCCGGGGCCGTGGTCTGGCGCATCGTCGACGGCAAGCTCCGCATCCTGCTGATCCACCGCGGCAAGTACCGTGACGTGACGCTCCCCAAGGGCAAGGTCGATCCCGGCGAGATGCTCGCGGAGACGGCCGTGCGCGAGGTGCACGAGGAGACCGGCATCCGCGTCTCGCTCGGGGTGCCCGTCGGGGTCAGCCGCTATCACCTCCCCTCGAACAAGCAGAAGGTCGTGCACTACTGGGCGGCCGAGGCGACGGAGGACGCGATCCGCGCCTCGACGTTCGTTCCGAACCGCGAGATCGCCGCGATCGAGTGGGTGAGCGTGAAGAAGGCGCGGGCGCGTCTGAGCTACCCGGTGGATCACGAGATCCTCGACTTCTTCTCCACACTCGTCGACGACGGCGTGCTGCGCACCTTCCCCGTGATCGCGCTGCGGCACGCGAAGGCCCTCTCGCGTTCCGAGTGGGACGAGGCGGATGCCGCTCGGCCGCTCACCGAGCGCGGGCGCCGGCAGGCCGCGTCGATCGTCGGCCCCCTGCGGGCCTTCGGCGTCCGACGCATCGTCACGAGCGACGCGGTCCGCTGCGTCGCCACCGTCGCCCCTCTCGCGAAGGCGCTCGGACGCAAGCCCATCCTCACCGCGAAGATCAGCCAGGACGCCTGGGAGGACGGCTCCGACGATCTCCGCAGCGTGATCGGCAAGCGCGTGCGCTCGGGCAAGCCCGCCGTCCTGTGCAGCCACGGTCCCGTCCTGCCAGGACTCCTGACCGAGATCGCCCTGGCGACCGGCACCATCCGCGGCTCCTACGTGAGCAGCGCCGCCGCTCTCGAACCGGCCGCGTTCTCGGTCGTGCACCTCTCGGCATCCAATCCCGGCTCCGGGATCATCGCGATCGAGACGCACATCCCCAAGGTCTGAACCCCGTTCGGATGCCGCGACCCGTCTGGAGGGGAATCCAGAGAGTCGCCCGCCGTTCACCTTCCGTTCACCTGGGCGGGAGAATCTCGTTAACCGCCGCGCTTAGCGTCACTGTGTGCCCTGCACCGGGCCCATTCCCATTCCCGATCGAACGGATCCACAGTGAAGATCTCCCGCATCGCCCGAATCGGCGCCATCGGCGCCGTCGCTGCCCTCGCTCTCGCCGGCTGTGCCGCGAACGAA
>NZ_PCOT01000011.1:23367-100313 GCF_002979415.1 Microbacterium sp. MYb72
GCGGCACCGGCGGCTCCACCGACGCTCCCACGTCCGACGCCCCCGCTCTCTCGGGCTCGCTGGTCGGCTCGGGCTCCTCGGCCCAGCAGGTCGCCATCCAGTCGTGGACCGCTGAGTTCCAGAAGACCAACCCCGACGCCGTGGTCGAGTACGACCCGGCCGGCTCCGGCGCAGGCCGCGAGTCCTTCCAGCAGGGCGCAGTGAACTTCGCCGGCTCCGACCGGGCGTTCAAGACCGACGAGGTCAAGGCCGGCGGCTTCGGCGCCTGCGTCGACGGCTCCGACCTCATCGAGGTCCCCGCGTACGTCTCCCCCATCGCCATCGTCTTCACGCTCGACGGCATCGACTCGCTCGACCTCGACCCCGAGACCATCGCCGGCATCTTCGCCGGAAAGATCACCAAGTGGAACGACCCGGCGATCGCCGCGACCAACAAGGGCGTCGACCTCCCCGACCTGGCGATCTCGCCGGTGCACCGCTCCGACAAGTCGGGCACCACGGGCAACTTCACCGACTACCTCGCCCAGACCGCTCCCGACGCCTGGACCTTCGGCAGCGTCGAGGAGTGGCCGACCGAGCTCGGCGGCGAGTCCGCGGAGAAGACCTCGGGCGTCGCCAACGCCGTCAAGGGCGGCCAGGGCCTCATCGGCTACATCGACTCCTCGCAGGCCGCCGACTTCGCGTCGGTCAGCGTCAAGGTCGGCGACGAGTTCGTCGCGCACTCCGCCGAGGGCGCCGCGATCACCCTCGACGCCTCCAAGGTCGAGGACGGCCGCACCGAGGGCGACCTCGCGTTCGCGATCGACCGCACCACGACCGAGAAGGGCGCCTACCCGGTGCTCCTCGTCAGTTACCTGATCGCCTGCGCCGAGTACGAGGACGAGAACGTCGCCGCCCTGACCAAGGCGTTCTTCACGACCGCCATCAGCGCCGAGGGCCAGGACGCCGCCGCGAAGAACGCCGGCAGCGCCCCGATCTCCGACGACCTGCGCACCAAGGCGCAGGCCGCGATCGACCTCATCAAGTGACCCAGTAGACGGTGTCCGGGGTGCCACGGCATCCCGGACACCGTCTGTCCGCACCCGATACCCGAACATCACCGAGCAGGAAGCAGCTCCCATGACAGCCACGACAGCGGAGGCTCCAGCCCGCATCGTCGCGAAGAAGCGCGCCGGCGACATCTGGTTCTCCGGCACGGCGGTCGCCGCCGGCTCCATGATCATGATCACGCTCGCCGCGGTCGCGATCTTCCTCATCGTGCAGTCCATTCCCGCCTTCACCGCCGACCACGAGACCGCATCACTGCTGACGACCGGCTTCTGGGACTACGTCGGCCCGCTGCTGTTCGGAACCCTCTGGGCCGCGTTCCTCGCGCTGCTCATCGCCGTGCCGCTGTCGCTCGGCGTGGCGCTCTTCATCACCCACTACGCACCGCGCCGCCTCGCGCAGACCATCGGCTATGTCGTCGACCTGCTGGCCGCGGTGCCCTCCGTCGTCTTCGGCCTGTGGGGCATCTTCGTACTCGCCCCCGCGGTGCAGCCGGTCTATGTCTGGCTCAACACCAACCTCGGCTGGATCCCCTTCTTCGGCGGGGTCGTCTCGCCGACGGGCCGCACCATCCTCACCGCCGCGATCGTGCTCGCGGTCATGGTGGTGCCGATCATCACGGCCATCTGCCGCGAGATCTTCCTGCAGACCCCCCGCCTCCATGAGGAGGCGGCGCTCGCCCTCGGCGCCACGCGCTGGGAGATGATCCGCATGGCCGTGCTGCCCTTCGGCCGCTCCGGCATCGTGTCAGGATCGATGCTCGGCCTGGGACGCGCCCTCGGCGAGACGATGGCCGTGGCCATGGTCCTCTCCGTGAGCAAGGCCGTCACGATCGAGATGCTCACCTCGACGAACCCCTCGACGATCGCCGCGAACATCGCGCTCACCTTCGCCGAGGCCTACAAGACGAACATCAACGTCCTCATCGCGACCGGTCTGATCCTGTTCATCGTGACCTTCGCGGTGAACGCGGTCGCGCGCTGGTTCGTGAACCGCCGCAAGGAATTCTCGGGAGCGAACTGACATGACCGTGATCGCCCCCCAGACGCCTCGCGCGATCCAGACCTCGCGCGCATCGCTCTCCTCCGGCCACCTGCCCCGCTGGACCCCCTGGGCCCTCCTCGGCATCGCGCTCGTCGTCGCCGCCGCACCGTTCGGCGTGATGGCCGCGGCATCCGGATCCGCCTTCAACATCGCCGGAAGCCTCGTCGTCGGCGCCATCCTCTACCTGATCATCGTCTACGTGACCTCGCGCATCGTCGAGGGGCCGCGCAAGGCGCTGGACCGCTTCGTCACGGGCGTTGTCACCTCCGCGTTCCTCATCGCGATGGTGCCGCTGGTCTCGGTCGGCTGGACCGTGATCTCCAACGGCATCGCGCGCATCGATCCGCTGTTCTTCAACTCCTCGATGCGCGGAGTGCTCGGCGAGGGCGGCGGAGCGCTGCACGCCATCATGGGCACGCTGCTCGTCACGCTCGCCGCCACGATCATCTCCGTGCCGATCGGCCTCATGACGGCCGTCTACCTGGTCGAGTACGGTCGGGGCACGCGGATGTCGAAGATCATCACCTTCCTCGTCGACGTGATGACCGGCATCCCGTCGATCGTCGCCGGTCTGTTCGCCTACGCCGTGTTCGCGCTGATCTTCGGCCCCGGTGTGCGCATGGGCATCATGGGCTCCGTGGCGCTGTCGGTGCTGATGATCCCGGTCGTCGTGCGCTCCACCGAGGAGATGCTGCGTCTGGTGCCGAACGACCTGCGCGAGGCGTCGTACGCGCTGGGCGTGCCGAAGTGGCTCACGATCGTGAAGGTCGTGCTTCCCACCTCGATCGCCGGCATCACGACGGGCGTCATGCTCGCCATCTCGCGCGTCATCGGCGAGACCGCTCCGCTGCTGCTCACCGCCGGCTTCACCGACGCGATGAACTACAACCTCTTCGGCGGACGGATGCAGACGCTGCCGGTGTTCATCTACTCGCAGTACGCGTACCAGGGCATCCCCGCCGAGGCCTACGTGGACCGCGCCTGGGCCGCCGCCCTCACACTGATCGTCATCGTCATGGTGCTGAACCTGGTCGCGCGCATCGTCGCGAAGGTGTTCGCCCCGAAGACCGGCCGCTGAGCCACAACCCGAAGGAACCTCACGTGTCCAAGAGCATCGAAGTCAACGACCTCAACGTCTACTACGGCGACTTCCTCGCCGTCGAGGGCGTCTCTCTCGACATCGAGCCGCGCAGCGTCACCGCGTTCATCGGCCCGTCGGGCTGCGGCAAGTCGACCTTCCTCCGCACGCTGAACCGCATGCACGAGGTCATCCCCGGCGCTCGCGTCGAGGGCCAGGTGCTCCTCGACGGAGACGACCTGTACGGCGCGACCGTCGACCCGGTGACCGTCCGCCGCCAGGTGGGCATGGTCTTCCAGCGCCCGAACCCGTTCCCCACCATGTCGATCCGCGAGAACGTGCTGGCCGGCGTCAAGCTCAACAACAAGCGCATCTCGAAGTCCGACGCCGACGCGCTGGTGGAGAAGTCCCTGCAGGGCGCGAACCTGTGGAACGAGGTCAAGGACCGTCTCGACAAGCCGGGCTCCGGCCTCTCGGGCGGCCAGCAGCAGCGTCTGTGCATCGCGCGGGCCATCGCGGTCTCCCCCGACGTGCTGCTGATGGACGAGCCCTGCTCGGCCCTCGACCCGATCTCGACTTACGCGATCGAGGAGCTGATCGGCGAGCTCAAGACCGAGTACACGATCGTCATCGTGACGCACAACATGCAGCAGGCATCCCGCGTCTCCGACAAGACGGCCTTCTTCAACATCGCCGGCACCGGCAAGCCCGGCAAGCTCATCGAGTACGACAACACCACGAGCATCTTCACGACTCCGTCCGTCCAGGCCACCGAGGACTACGTCTCCGGCCGCTTCGGATAAGCCCCGGCCGCTCTGGCTCGGTCCTCCGTCTCGGGGGGGCACAGCTTCGGAGTCCGGATGAGAAACGCCGTGCGATCGTGAGATCTGCACGGCGTTTCTTCGTTCCGCTCCGAAGCTGTGCTCGGACACGGGTTCCGAATCTATGCCCGGAATCGGCACGACGACTCTCCGGGATCAGCCCCCGACCTCCCCGGGGTCAGTCGCGGGGAGACAGGAGGTATGCGTTCAGCTCGGCCGTGAGGGCGGAGTCGACGGGCAGCTCCACCCCGTCGACAGCGGTGATCGGAGCGGCGAGACGGACGCTCGAGACGAGCCAGGCGGCATCCGCCGTGGCGAGGTCGGATGCCGGGATCTCGGCGTACCCGACCTCGAAACCGCGGGCCGTGAGGTGGTCGTAGACGCTGAGCTGCGTCGTCCCGTGCAGGATGCCGCCGTTCGGCGCCGGCGTGACGAAGCGGTCCCCGAAGCGGAGGATGAGCGAGGCGGTCGGCGCCTCCAGGATGAATCCGTCGCTGGAGAGGAAGACCGCGTCATCCGCACCTCGACGGTGCGCCTCGCGCAGCGCCGCCATGTTGACCGCGTACGAGAGGGTCTTGGCGCCCAGCAGCAGCCACGGCGCACGCTCGGCGACGTGCAGGTCGTACCCGCGGTCGAGCGTCACGACGCGGATGCCGTGCACGCGCGCGGCCGAGAAGTCCGCCGCGGGCGCCGCCGTCACCCAGGCCGTCGGCGTGGGCCCGTGCTCGACGCCACGACTGAGGATGAGCTTGATCACGGCCTCCCCCTCGCCGCACTCCGCCGCGGCGACCGCGACCGCCTGCCGCCACTGCTCCTGATGAGGCGCCGGGAGGTCGCACAGCCGCGCGGAGTGCGCGAGTCGCTCCAGATGCGGCACGACCTCCTGCGCGTGCCCGTCGACCACGCCGATCGATTCGAACACGCCGTCTCCGCGCTGGGTGCTGAGCTCGCCCACGCTGAGCGCGGGGGCCGCGGCATCCACCAACGTGAAGGTGTCTGCGAAGTCGGCGCGCTCCTCGGATGCGGCGACGGGATCGATCATGAGTGCGAAGCGCCGGGTCATGATCCGAGCCTAGAGGTCGGGAATAGCGGAGGCGAGATCGCGTTACACTTGATCGGCCGGGCCGCATAACCCCGGGCTCCAATTTTTGCCGCTGCGAGCGGCCTTCCGCCGAGAGGCGTTCTTGCGGCCCGGTCTTCTCATACCCGGGCCCATCGGGCCTCCTCCGCCCTGACGCCTCCGGTCAGGCCAGCGCGTCCATCCGCCACAGCACCGCGGCCGCGGACAGGTCCTGCCCGTAGGCGCTCAATCTCAGCGCCCTCGTGGTGAGCTCGCTCGCCCTCGCCGGTTCCGTCACCTCGTAGTCGTCGGCCAGGTGCGTCGCGCCCGACGCCTGCACGCGGCAGAACGCAGCCGCCCTGTCGAGCGCGACCGCGAAGTCGCCCCGGAAGGCGCCGCGCAGGATGGTGTCGATCAAGGCGACGAGCTCGTCGGGGTTCGCCTGGACCGGCGCTCCGGCGATGACCGCGTCGGCCGACGCGAGCTCGACGCGTCCGCGCTCGTAGAGCAGCGCCGCCGTCTGCGGGTCGCCGTGGATCGCCAGCTGCAGCACGTAGAGCCGCCACAGCGCACCCGGGAGCGTGCGGGAGGGGGCTTTCGACCACAGCTCCGCGATCTCGTCGATGCCGTGCTCGGCAGTGAACGCGACGAGACGCTCGGCGCTGACGCCGCTCTCGTCGGCACGCACCCTGGTGAGCAGGGCGGATGCCGTCGCGTGCGCGACCCGCGTCTCCTCGGCGGGGTCGTGGGAACCGACGATGTTGTCGAAGGCGCTGGTGGGGCGGCGCACAGGGCGATGGTGCTGCTCGGGCATCCCTCCAGGGTACGCGCGTCGAGCAGCGTTCAGGCGGTGGGGATGACGATGACCGGGTCTGAGGTCGGGACGCCGGTGGGTGATCCTCCGGACTGCTCGACCGTCACGGCGATCGCGTCGCCCGCCTTCATCTCACCGCGCAGCTCCGCGGTGGCCTTCCCGTCGTCCACGGAGAACGTGCCCGCCGACACCGCCGTGTCCCCGCGCACGAACCACAGCTCGTACGTCTGCCCGTCGGCCGGAGCGGCGATGCCCTCCGTGACGAGCACGGCCCTGCCCAGGGATGCCGACCAGTGCGCCGTGGCGCTGCCGCCTGCTGCCACGGGCACCTCCGCCTGCTGCGCATCGCCTGATGCCTCGATCTGCTCCAGGGCGACGACGGCCGCCGGACGGTTCAGATAGGAGCTCAGGGCCGTCGCGCCCATGCCGATGCCGACCAGCAGCACGAGGCATGCGGCGAGCGCGAAGAGGATCCGCAGTCCGCGACGACGTTCACGGGGAGCCGGCTGGGGGTCCCCCGCGGGCGTGTCCTGCGGGAGAGCCGCAGAAGAGTGCGGGCGGCTCGCGGCATCGCGGCCGCCGTCATCGGTCCTGTCACGGGTCTCGGCGGCCGGGGTCGGAGCAGGAGGAGCCGACGCCGTCTCCCGGTCGCCCTGCGGCGCGTCCGCGATGGCGGAGAGGAGAGCCGAGCGGATGTCCCTCGGAGGCGTCACCGGAGGGACGGGCAGCGCGAGCGCGGCAGCGGCCTCGGCATCCGCTCGGGCGATCCGCCGCCATTCAGGGTGCACGGCCAGGGCGGTGCGGAACCGTCGCTCGTCATCGGGAGACAGCGCGTGCAGCGCCGCCGCCGCGGAGAGCTCTGCGAACTCCTGCTCGTTCATGCCGTCACCCCCATCGCGCTGCGGAGACGCATGAGCCCGTCTCGCATCCGTGTCTTGATCGTCCCCAGCGGTGCTCCCACGAGCACCGCGATCTCGTTCTGACTGTATCCGCCGTAGTAGGCGAGGACGAGAGCCTCCCGCTGCGCCTCGGGTAGCCCCGAGAGCGCATCGACGACCTTCTCTCCCTCGATGCCCAGTTCGACCTGCTCGGCGACGCTGTCGTGCGCCACCCCGATGTCCCTGAGTCCCGCCCGCACATCGCGATCGGCACTGGACTGGGATGCGCGCACCCTGTCCACCGCTCGACGATGGGCGATCGTCATCACCCAGGTCCGTCCCTGCCCTTTGTTCGGAGCGAAGCGGTCGGCGGATTGCCAGATCTCCAGGAACACCTCCTGGAGCACCTCCTCGCTCTGCGAGCGGTTGACGAGCACGCGGAGGATGAGACCGAACACGCGGGGCGACAGCGTGTCGTAGAGCGCGGCGAACGCCGCCTGGTCGCCGTCGGCGATGCGCCCGAGGAGATCGGCGACGGCATCCCGCGCCGTTCCGTCCTCGGGTACGTCCACCCCGTCGATGACCATCTCCACCAGCATGCCGCATCTCCTCTCGATCCCGTGCAGACCTCACCCGAAGGTGAAGGAATAGACCTGCACTCCGGTGGGCACCTCGAGGGTGAACGACCCCTGGACGACGGCATCCGCCTTCTCCAGGGCGTAGGAGCGCGGAGTGCCGTCGACGCGGATGCGCTGCTCATTGCCCTTGTCGTCGCGCACGACGACCTCGCCAGAGCCGGCGACGACCATGCGCACCTCGGCGGCGTGATAGTTCAGGCGGATGCTGCCGGAACCGCCGGACGGCGTCGCGTACTGCGTCTCCACCGTCCAGCCTCCGCCGAGAGCGAAGCTGTCGTCCGGCTGCTTGTCGGGGAGCGCGAAGTCGCGGGTGCCGGAGCGGTACTCCGTGACGCCGCCGTAGTTCACGTCCTTCGAGGAGCCGAGGAACGTCTCCCGCGTCGTCGAGCCGACGTCGGGCGTCTCATCGACGACATCCGTCGCCGCGGGCAGCTGGACAGCGGGATCGGCGTCCTTCAGCAGCTCCCGGATGAGCTTCTCGGTCGCGGCGTAGTTGCCCTCGCCGAAGGAGATGTGGCGGACGATCCCCTGCGCATCGATGAGGTAGTGCGCCGGCCAGTACCGGTTGCGGTAGTTCGTCCACGTCGCGAGGTTGTTGTCCAGGGCGACCGGGTAGTCGATGCCGAAGTCGGCGACTCCCGCAGCGACGTTGCCCGGATCCTTCTCGAACGCGTACTCCGGGGAGTGGATGCCGATGACCTCGAGCCCCAGGTCGCGGTACGCGGCATCCCAGGCGACGACATGCGGGAGCGAGCGCTGGCAGTTGATGCAGGAGTACGCCCAGAAGTCGATCAGCACGACCTTGCCGCGGAGGCTCTTCAGATCCACGGCCTCACCCCCAGGGGTGTTGAGCCACTGCTGGATCCCCTTGATCGAGGGCGCCGTGCCGCAGGATTCGAGTTCGGCGGCGCCGTTCGTGCACTTGTCGAGATCCTTGTTCTCGTCGTTCACGAGGCCGCCGAGATCGAGAGCATCCGACACCTGATCGGAATCGGCCAGCCCCTGCTGCAGAGATGACGTGTAGTCGGGCAGAAGGCGCTGCAGCGCCTGCGGGACGTTGAAGACCAGCCCCACGGCGAGCGCGATCATCGCGATCCCCGCGGCGATGCGCAGGCCGCGCTCGCGGGTGCGGAAGGCGCGGATGCGCTCGATGACGCCCCTTCCGGCCAGGGCGAACACCAGGAGCGGCACCGCGACGCCGATCGCGAAGGACACGGTGAGCAGGATCGTCCCGATTCCGATGCGGCCCGTGGAGCCGGCCACGATGATGGCGGCGAGCACGGGGCCCGCGCACGGCACGAACACGGCGCCGAGGGCGAGGCCGACGCCGAACCCGCTGCCCCGGTTCTTGACCTCCCGCTGGCCGAAGCGCTGGAAGGGGCGCTCGAGGATCCGCTCGAACCTCGGCACGAGGAGGCCGACGCCGATGATGACCAGCACGGCGATGCCGACCCAGCGGATGATGTCCTGCGGGAGATTCAGCAGCCCGAGCAGGAGCGATCCGCCGAGGGTGACGAGCGTGAAGCTCAGCACCAGGCCCGCGATCACCAGGTACGGCCGGCTGCGCTTCGCCGGCACGACCTCACCGTCGAACTTCGCCGACTGCGCTCCCCCCGTGAGGAAGATGACCGGGAGCACGGGCAGGATGCACGGTGAGATTCCGGTGATGAGCCCGCCGAGCAGGCCGATGATGATCAGGTCCATGAGGTCCTCGCTTCTGTCGCCCTCTGTTCGCTCTCGACCCCCGTTTCGGATTGGACGGAACTTTCTCCCATCCGATCGGCGAGGGGCTCCGAACAGATGTCGACGCCACGGACGGACCGTGGCCCAGTTCTGAAGGAGCTCGAGATGTTCAGCACCAAGAAGAAGGTCACCGCAGCAGTCACCCTCACGCTGGCGAGCGCATTCCTGCTCTCCGCCTGCACCATGGGCAGCACCCCGGCCGAGGAGACGACGAAGCCGTCGGCGCCGGAGTCGTCTGAGTCGTCGGCACCCGAGACAATGGACCCGGCGGCGAATCTCGTCGGCCCCGGATGCGCGGCATACGCCGACGCGGTTCCGTCAGGAGCCGGATCCATCCAGGGGATGTCTCAGGACCCCGTGGCGGTCGCCGCATCCAACAACCCGATGCTGAAGACGCTCGTCGCCGCGGTGAGCGGTCAGCTCAACCCGGACGTGAACCTCGTCGACACCCTCAACGGCAGCGAGTTCACCGTCTTCGCCCCGGTGGATGACGCGTTCGCGAAGATCGACGCGGCGACGATCGACGGGCTCAAGACCGACAGCGCGACGCTGTCGTCGATCCTCACCTACCACGTGGTCCCCGGTCAGATCGAGCCGTCCGACATCGACGGCACGCACAAGACCGTCCAGGGCGCCGACCTCACCGTGACCGGCAGCGGAGACGACCTCATGGTCAACGACGCGAAGGTCATCTGCGGCGGCGTGCAGACCGCGAACGCCACGGTGTACCTGATCGACTCCGTGCTGATGCCCCCGGCCCAGTAAGGCGCGGGACGCCGAGCGGGGGTTCTCGGCGCCTCTCGTCCCTCGGGGGAGGACGACGAGAGGAAAGAAGGGCCGCCGGTGCGGGGAGTCGCCGGCGGCCCTTTTCGCGCACACTAGACTGAGAGGACACGGGCCTCTAGCTCAGTTGGCAGAGCATCGGACTTCAACAGAATAGGAGCGCCCCGGGGGAAACTCCGGGGATGACACCACTCAAAGTCGGGGAACCCTTCCTGGGAGACCAGATGGCAATCCCGAGCCAAGCCGGACGCGAGTCCGGAAGGTGTAGAGACTGGACGGGTGGCACCTACAGCGCGAGCCAAGGTGAAGGGACAGTCCAGACCACGAACGCCCTGCTGGGCGGCGGCGAAAGCCGAAGTGGCAAGTTAATCCGCGGGTCGAGGGTTCGAGCCCCTCGGGGCCCACCGTGAATGCAGAACGTCGGACGTGCGCGCTAGCGTCCTCTCATGAAGCGTTGTGGGACGTGCGGTGCGAGCAAACCGCTCGCCGATTTCAATCGCAAGAGATCCAGCGCCGACGGTCACCAAGAGGTCTGCCGGCTGTGCAACAGAGAGTCTTCTCGACGCTATTACCAGCAGAATCGCGACCACCACATCAAGGTCATCCGCGCACGCACGAAAGCGCGACAGGCAGAGAGCATCTCGTTCGTCGCCGAGTATCTCTCAGCGAATCCGTGCGTCGACTGCGGTGAATCGGACCTCCGCGTCCTCGATTTCGACCATCGCCCCGGGTCGGCGAAACGCGGAGAGGTGATGCGACTCGTTCGCAACGGTCACAGCCTCGCAGTGGTCGCCACCGAGATGGGGAAGTGCGATGTGCGATGCCGGAACTGCCACGCGATCGTCACCTACGATCGGCTCGGTCCGAACTGGCGATCGGCGGCCATGACACACGATCACGCCCCACGATCCGAACCTGAGCCCGAAGCGACGGGCGACTAGTCTCCTCCGCGTGCGCGATGGCGGCGCACGGCGGCGCGGTTCGCGCATCGCACCGAGCAGAATCGCTGGCGACCGTTGCGGGTCACGTCGACGACGACGTTCGTGCAGGGCTCGGCCTCGCAGCGGAGCAGACGCGTCATGCCCCGGGTCGACAGGTGCAGGGCCGTGCCCACGGAGATCACCGCCCTCAGGACGAACGCGAGCCGCTGGCCGTCGTCTCGGTAGTGCAGGTGCCAGCCCTCGTCGTGATGATCAGTGAGCCGCGGATAGGCGGCCGCCGTCGCCATCTGCGCGTTCAGCAGCTCGGCTCGTGGCCGGCCGGGCTCGGCGTCCACGACGCGCAGCCACTCGTCGATCACCCCGCGGGTCAGCTCGTGGTCGTCGGGTTCGTCGGGGAAGTCCATCGTCATCCCGAACTCCCGCGTGCGCGCCTCGATTCCGGCGCGGTCGGCCGGCCAGTCGTTGGCGAGGGATGCCGCCAACAGGACCGCGTACTCACCGTAAGGGTTGAGATGCATAAGGCCATTACATCACGCTGGATGCATGACCTCCCTGCACACACTTCCGATCCCCCGCCAGACCGCCCCCGTTCACGAGCACGCCTGGCTCGTCGACTCGCGGCATCCGACCAGCGAGGGCCTCGTGCTCTACGTCCGCTGCGACGGGTGCGGCGTCCGTCGAGTCGACGTGCAGGCGCATCCGCAGACGCCGCCGGTCGCGCTGAGCCGCGCTCTCAGGCCGTGAGCTCGGCGAGCGTGCGCACGGTACGGAGGTTCCGCGCCGTGCCGGCCACCCCGAGCGCGCGATCGAGGACGGCCTTGGTGAGCTTGGTGTTCTGCACGCCGCCCTCGTCGTAGTCGATCCAGAGGTCCCGGCCGATCAGCGCGATCCGCTCCCCCGCGACGAGCCGCTCCGTCAGAGCGTCGACGGCACCCTCGGCCGGCTCCGACTCCAGGAACATCGCGTGCAGCATCTTGTCCTGCGCCGCATCCGGAAACGGGTTCTCCGCGAGCGCGACCTCGAGCTCGGCGTGACTCCGGGCGATCACCGGAGTGTCGACCCCGAACGCCTCCGCGATCAGCGCCCGCACCTCCGCACACGCCGCACCGAGGTCGGCGGGCGCGTCGCACAGGATGTTGCCGCTCGCGATGTACGTGGAGACGGTCGTCAGAGCCGTTCGCGCGCCCAGCAGCTCACGCAGCTCGGCCATGGGCACCCTGTTGCGTCCGCTGACGTTCACCGCGCGCAGGAGCAGTGCGCAGCGCTCCGCGGTCACGCCTCCGCGCTCTCGATGAGCACGGCGCCGGCGTGCGCGAGCTCGGCGAGAGCCGCGGCGCTGGGCTCCGGAGCGACCCCTGCGACGAGGTCGGCGAGGATCCGCACCTGGACGCCGTGTGCGATCGCGTCCAGGGCCGACGCGCGCACGCAGTGGTCCGTGGCGATGCCCACCACGTCCGCGCTCAGCACGCCGAACTCCGTCAGCACCGCGGACACCGTCTCTCCGGCATCCGTCGTCCCCTCGAACATCGAGTACGCGGGCCGCCCCTGCCCCTTCCGGACGTGATGCGTGACGGCATCCGTCGCCAGGAGCGGGTCGTAGGCCGCACCGTCGGTGTCGGCGACACAGTGCACCGGCCACGTGTCGACGAAGTCGGGCTGTTCGGAGAAGTGCCCGCCGTTGTCGCCGTCGGCGTCGTGCCAGTCGCGCGACGCGACGATGACACGGTAGTCGGCGGCGTGCTCGGTCAGGAACGTGGAGATCGCGGATGCCACGGCATCCCCGCCCTCCACGGCCAGCGCACCGCCCTCGGTGAAGTCGTTCTGCACATCGACGATGAGAAGCGCTCTGCTCATGATTCCGAGGGTACGCGCTCGGGAAACCAAAAGGCCCCGTGATCTTCATCACGGGGCCTGCTGGAGCCGCTTGTCAGAATCGAACTGACGACCTTTTCATTACGAGTGAAATGCTCTGCCGACTGAGCTAAAGCGGCGCGGTCTCCGATATTACCTGTTTCGGAGCGCGCTCGCGAATCGAGCCGGCATCACTCGCAGCGCAGGCCGTTCTCGGGCACCGTGTCGTCCAGGAAGAAGGCCTCGACGGCCTTGTCCACGCACGTGTTGCCCTTGTTGTAGCCGGTGTGGCCCTCCCCGACCCGGGTGATCAGCACGCCCTCGTCGAGCTGCTTGGCGAGCGACTCCGACCACTCGTACGGCGTCGCCGGGTCGTTGGTGGTGCCGACGACGAGGATCGGCCCCGCACCCTTGGCGTGGATCTCCCCGCGCGTGCCGGTCGGCGGGTACGGCCAGACCGAACAGGAGTCCGGGCCGTCCCAGTACTTGGCGATGGTCGGCGCGCCCTCGGCGATCTTCGCCGTCGACGCGGCCTCGGCCGCGGGGTCATCCTCCACCGGATAGTCCATGCAGTTGTACGCGCGGAACGCCTCGCTGGAGTTGTCGGCGTATGTGCCGTTCTCACGGCCGTTGTAGAAGTCCGCGAGCTGGAACGCGATCGACGGGTCGCCCTGCAGCGCTCCGCTCAGCGCATCGGTGAGGTAGCTCCAGCTGTCCTCCGAGTACAGCGCAGCGATGATCCCTGTCATCAGTGCATCCGCACCCATCCGCCGACCGTCGCCGTTCTTCAGCGGAGAGGCGTCGACGCTCGCGAGCAGCGCTCCGAGATCGGTCATGGCCTCATCGACCGAGCCGTTGAAGGGGCATTTCCCCGAGTCGAGGCAGCTCTTCATGTACGCACGCAGCGCGGACTCGAAGCCGATGGCCTGCGTCGCGCTCACCTCGAGTCCGGAGACGGCGGGGTCGATCGCCCCGTCGAGGACGAGTCGGCCGGCGCGCTCCGGGTACAGCTCTGCGTAGGTCGCGCCGAGGAACGTCCCGTAGGAGTAGCCGAGGTAGTTCAGCTTCTTGTCGCCGAGGACGCCGCGGATCAGGTCCATGTCGCGCGCCGCATTGATGGTCGTGATGAACGGCAGGATGCCGTTGCTGTTCGCCTCGCACGCCTCGGCGAACTTCTTGTGGGCGGCGAGGAGCTCGGTCTCCCACTCGGCGGTTCCGCGGGGAGCCGCGGGGATGGAGTACAGGTAGTCGTCCATGCCCGCCGCGTCGAAGCAGGTCACTGCGGTCGACCGGCCGACGCCGCGCGGATCGAAGCCGATCACGTCGTAGTTCGCGATCAGGTCGGCGCCGACGGCGTAGTCGAGGCTGTTCTGGATGAGGTCGACACCGCTCGCGCCGGGACCGCCGGGGTTCGTGAGCAGCGAGCCCTTCGCCGTGCCGGACGCCTGGTGGCGGATCACCGACAGGGTGATCTCCCCGTCGCCGGGGTTCTCCCAGTCGAGCGGCGCCGTGACGTCGGTGCAGTCGAAGCCCGTGCCGCATTCGGTCCAGGTGAGGGTCTGCCCGTAGAAGCGCAGCAGGTTCTCGGCCACGCCCTCGGTGTCGGGAGCGTTGGTCGCCGACGGCTTCGACGACGACTGCTCGGGGATCATCGAGTACAGGCAGCCGGACAGCATGACAGATGCCGCGGCGAGCCCAGCGACCACCATCGCGGCGCGTCGGAAACGGGAAGTCGGTCTGTTGTTCACGGTGTCCTCCCGCTCGTGACGGTCACGAGCAAGCTCTCCAGGGCGAGCAGCGGTGCGACGTTGCGCTCCAGCGACTGGCGTGTCTCGGCAAGGTGGTCAAGTACGACCAGAGTACGTGTCTCCGGCCAGGCATCCGCGAGCGCGCTCAGCTCGGCGCGCAGTTCGCGGTTGATGAGGTCGTCGCCGCGACCGAACTGCAGCATCACGACATCGCGGAACATCGACTGCAGATCGGTGAGCACGCGGTCGATGCCGTCGCGCAGGCTGCGCGTCGCCCTCTTCTTCTGATCGTCTTCGAGCGCGGACAGCTGCGAGCGCAGCGCCGGCGGCACGGCCTGCCCCTCGGCGATGCCCACGGTACGCAGCAATGAGGCGCGCTCCGCGGCGTCGCGCTCGGCCGTGAGGGTCTTCGCGTCTTCCGTGGCCGCCTGGATGATGCGCCCGGCGACCTCCACGGCGTCGCCGACCCCTCGGACGCTGAGCACCGAGCGCAGCGTCTCGTCGCGACGACGTCGAGCGGCGTCGTCTGTGGCGAGGCGCTGAGCCATGCCGATGTGACGCTGCGCGTGACGGGCGGACTGCTCGGCGACGGCCGCGTCGGCGCCCGTGCGCAGACTGATCAGCCGCGCGACGTCGGCGACGTCGGGCTCGCGCAGCCGCAGCGAGCGGACCCGGGATCGGATCGTCGGCAGCAGATCGGCCTCGCTCGGAGCGCACAGGATCCACACGGTCTGCTCCGGCGGCTCTTCGAGGGCCTTCAGCAGCACGTTCGAGGTGCGCTCGACCATGCGATCGGCATCCTCGACGACGATGACGCGGTACCGCCCGGCCGAGGGCGCGAAGTAGGAGCGCTCGACGAGTGCGCGCGCCTCGGCGATGGTGATGATGACCTTGTCGGTGCGCAGGGCGGTCACGTCGGGATGGGTGCCCGCCAGCACCTGCCGCATGGACGACTCGTCTTCGGGGGTGTCGGCCACGAGCGCCGCGGCGAACGCGTGGGCGAGGGTGGACCTCCCCGACCCCGGGGGGCCCGTGATCAGCCACGCGTGCGACAGCGCAGCCGGGTCGGATGCGGCGCCGCGGAGCGTCTCGACGGCGGCATCCTGCCCCCACACATCGCCCCACGGGAACTCGGCGGCGACGGTCTGGGGCATGTACTCAGCGTAACCTGCGGCGCCGACACCGACTCCCTGGAGGCAGGGCTCAGCCGAGGAGCGACTCCACGCGGACGCGGATCGCCGCGGCGATCTCATCAGCGGATGCCGCGGCGTCGAGCACCAGGAACCGCTCGGGCTCGGCGTCGGCCAGGCGGAGGTACGCGTCGCGCACTCGGGAGTGGAACTCGGTCTTCTCCGCCTCGAGCCGGTCGAACGGCTTGTCGTCCGAGTCGAGCCGCTCTCGCGCGGCCTCCGGATCGAGGTCGAGCAGCACGGTCAGATCGGGAAGCGCCCCCTCGGTGGCCCACAGGGACAGCTCGCGGATCTCGTCGCCGTCCAGCACGCGCCCTGCACCTTGATACGCGACGGACGAGTCGAGGTAGCGGTCCTGCAGGACGACCTCTCCGCGGTCGAGCGCCGGGCGCACGACCGTCGCGACATGATGTGCCCGATCCGCGGCGTACAGCAGCGCTTCGGCCCGAGGGGCGATGTCTCCGCGGTGGTGCAGCACGATGTTGCGGATCAGCTCGCCCACCTCGGAGCCGCCGGGCTCCCTGGTGCGCAGCACCGCATGCCCGGCATCCGTCAGCCAGCCCGCGAGCAGGTTCGCCTGAGTGGTCTTGCCCGAGCCGTCTCCGCCTTCGAGAGTGATCCAGACCCCGCGACCTGCGGTCACGAGCCCGCCTTCTTCGCGGCGTTGGCGGCGCGCGTCGCCGCGGCCTTCTTCGCCGCAGCCGAGCGAGCGGCCGCCTTCTCGGCATCCGTCGGCGCCTTCTTGGCCGCCGCCTTCTTCGCTGGCGCCTTCTTGGCGGGGGCCTTCTTCGCCGGGGCCTTCTTCGCCGCAGCGCCGCGCCTCGGGGCCGGACCCTTCGCACGCTTGTCGGCGAGCATCTGGACGGCGATCTCGAACGTGATGTCCTCGGTCTTCTGCCCCCGCGGGATCGTGACGTTCGTCTCCCCGTCGGTGACGTAGGCCCCGAAGCGTCCGTCGCGGATGCGGATCGGCTTGCCGCTGACGGGGTCGGCGTCGAACTCTGCGAGCGCGCTCGATGCACGACGCGCGCCGGCGCCGTACTTCGGCTGCGCGTAGATCGCGAGCGCCTGGTCCAGTGTGACGTCGAAGATCTGCGATTCGCTCTCGAGGGACCGCGAATCGGCGCCCTTCTTGAGGTAGGGACCGTACCGGCCGTTCTGCGCCGTGATCTCGTCGCCGGACTCGGGGTCGACGCCGACGACGCGCGGCAGGCTCAGCAGCTGGAGTGCGGTGTCGAGGTCGATCGTGTCCACGGACATCGAGCGGAACAGCGAACCGGTGCGAGGCTTGGGAGCCGTGTCCTTCTTGGCGCTCTTGCCGCGGGTGGGCTTCGGCGCCTCGACGACCTCGCCGGTCGACGCGTCGACACCGGCATCGTCGGACACCGGGTCGTTCTCCTGGACGTAGGGGCCGAATCGTCCGTCCTTGACGACGATGATCTTGCCGTTCTCCGGGTTCTCGCCGAGCACGCGGTCGCCGGCGACGGGGGCCTCGATGAGCTCCTGTGCCTTGGCCGCGGTGAGCTCGTCCGGCGCGAGATCCTCCGGGACGTTCACGATGCGCGGCTTCTCGTCGGGAGCCTCCGGGTTCGCGACCTCGAGGTAGGGGCCGTACTTCCCGAAGCGCAGCGTCGCCGTGTCCGTGATGCGCGTGGAGTTGAGCGCGCGCGCATCGATCTCGCCGAGGTTGTCGACGACCTGACGCAGCCCCACCTGCGACTCCGTACCGAAGTAGAAGGACTTCAGCCACTCGACGCGCTTCTGCTCGCCCCTGGCGATCGCGTCGAGGTCGTCTTCCAGGGCAGCGGTGAAGTCGTAGTCGATGAGGTCGGCGAAGTGCTCCTCGAGCAGACGCACGACGCTGAACGCGAGCCAGGTCGGAACGAGAGCCTGTCCGCGCTTGGTCGCGTAGCCGCGATCGATCACGGTGCCGATGATGCTGGCGAACGTGGACGGACGGCCGATGCCGTGCTCCTCCAGCGCCTTGACCAGCGACGCCTCGGTGTAGCGCGGCTTCGGGGTGGTGCGGTGGCCCTTGGCCTCGGCGTCCGTCATCCGCAGCTCATCGCCGACGGCGACCGCCGGCAGGGACTGGTCGTCGGCCGCGTCGCTGTCGCTGCGCTTCTCGTCGCGCCCCTCCTCGTACGCTTCCAGGAAGCCCTTGAAGGTGTAGACAGTACCGGATGCCGTGAACTCGGCCTTCTGCCCTGCGGCGTCGACGGCGATCGTGACGGTCGTGGTCTCGTACTTCGCGTCGGACATCTGGCTGGCGACGGTGCGCTTCCAGATGAGGTCGTAGAGGCGCTGCTCTTCACGGTCGAGCTGTGAGGAGACCGAGGCCGGAGTGCGGAAGGTCTCGCCCGAGGGGCGGATCGCTTCGTGCGCCTCCTGGGCGTTCTTGCTCTTGGATTTGTAGACGCGCGGCTTGAGCGGCACGGCCGCGTCGCCGTAGAGCGAGACCGCCTGGTTCCGCGCCGCCTGCACCGCCTGGGTGCTCAGCGCCGTGGAGTCGGTACGCATATAGGTGATGAAGCCCTTCTCGTAGAGGCGCTGGGCGACGCTCATCGCCTGCTTCGCGCTCATGGAGAGCTTGCGTCCGGCCTCCTGCTGCATCGTGGAGGTGGTGAACGGGGCGTAGGGGCTGCGCGTTCCGGGCTTCGCCTCGACCTTGGTCACCGTGCCGGCGCCGGCGGCGTCCACGGCGAGCGCGAGAGCCGCGGCCTTCTTCTCATCGAGGACGACGACGGCCTTCTTCAGCTTTCCGAGGTCGTCGAAGTCGGTGCCGCGGGCGAGCTGTCCGCCGTCGACGCGCACCAGCCGCACCTTGAAGGCGGATGCCGAGGACGCGAGAGCCTCGACGTCCCAGTAGTCCGCCGACACGAACGCCATGCGCTCGCGCTCACGGTCGACGATCATGCGGGTCGCGGCGGACTGCACGCGTCCGGCGGAGAGGCCGGTCTTGACCTTGTACCAGAGCACGGGCGAGACGTCCCACCCGTAGAGGCGGTCGAGGATGCGGCGGGTCTCCTGCGCGTCGACGAGGTCGATGTCGAGCTCACGGGTGTTGCCGACGGCCGCCTGGATCGCGTCCTTGGTGATCTCGTGGAACACCATGCGCTTGACGGGAACCTTCGGCTTCAGCGTCTCGAGCAGGTGCCAGGCGATCGCCTCGCCCTCGCGGTCTTCATCGGTGGCGAGCAGGAGCTCGTCCGCCGTCTTCAGAGCTCGCTTGAGTTCAGCGACCGTCTTGGTCTTGCGGTCGGACACCACGTAGTAGGGGTCGAAGTCGTTGTCGACGTCGATCGAGTACTTCCCGTACGCCTGCTTGTCGGCGGCCGGGATGTCCTTCTTGTCCGCGAGATCGCGGATGTGGCCGACGGAGCTGAGCACCTCGTAGCCGTCGCCGAGGTATCCCTGAATCGACCGCATCTTCGTCGGGGACTCGACGATGACGAGCTTCTTGCCTTCAGCCAAGGGTGCGTCCTTTCTTCGAAGCACACCATACACACCACCGCGATGGGTTCGTCGCAGTGGTTCGTGTACGTTCCGCCGTCAACTCCCCTCGGGTGGCCCTGCTCGGGCTCGGGAGACGGCAGCGAGTCCAGCGTACGCCGCCTCGACCTGGACGGTCGCCACGAGCCCCTCCAGGACGCACACGGTGAGCACAGCATCGGAGGCCGCCGCGACGCGTGCGGCGAGGGCGCAGGGCTCCTCCGACGCCGCGACGGCGCCGGAGGCTGCATCCGCCGCCGCGAGCGCCGCCGCGTCGGCTGCACCGGCCGCGCGCTGCGCCGTCACAGCCGCCCCGC
Organism: Microbacterium sp. MYb72; assembly: GCF_002979415.1. GTDB lineage: Bacteria > Actinomycetota > Actinomycetes > Actinomycetales > Microbacteriaceae > Microbacterium > Microbacterium natoriense. Next base: position 42,813 of record NZ_PCOT01000011.1, read on the forward strand.
CGACGGCGGCGAGCCCGAGAGACAGCCCGGCCGCGACGACGAGGACGCCGGCGGCCAGCACCGAACCGGCCATCAGCGGCCGCCGCTCAGGGCGCAGCTCGACGCGCGCATCGGCAGCGTGAGGACGCCGCCGATCGCGACGTCGACGCTCGCGGTGACGCAGACCAGTCCGCCGTCGTCGCGGCTGGCGACCCCCGCACCAGGAACAGCAGCGGTCACCGCCCCGGCCGCGGCTCCGGCCCCCTCTCCGCGGCCGAGGATTCGTGCGGCGTCGGCTGCGGCATCCTGCAGCGACACCTGGCGCGCGGCGGCGCTCAGGGCTCCCGCACCGAGCAGGATCGTGAGGACGACTGCGGGCAGAGCGAGGGCGAGTTCGGCGGCGACGGATCCGCGATCGCAGCCGGCGCCGAGGCGACGAGACATCACGACACCGTCAACGACCGGCGCACCATGTCGGTGAGGATGCCGCGCACCTCGTCGGAGCGCAGGACGAAGATGAGTGCGCCCGCGAACGCGACGGCGGCCATCGTCGTGATGACGTACTCCGCGGTCGCGGCTCCGGTGTCGTCGCCGAACAGCTGCGCGGCGCGGCGACGGGTGAGAGGAGGGATGGTGGTCATGGTGTTCCTTTCTTTCTGTGTGGTCCCTGTCGTTCACAGGGAGAGCGACGTCGTCGTGAGCACGCTCAGCAGCAGCGGCGCCACGCCGAGGAGCATGAAGGCGGGCAGAGAGCACACGCCCAGTGGGATCAGCAGTCTGGTGGACAGAGCCGCGGCGCGCAGCCGACCGGCGATCCGCGCCTGGTGACGATCCTGGGCGGCCGACGCCCGCAGCAGCTCGCCGGCCGGGACACCGGCGGCGCGCGACAGCGCGAGCACCGTGTCGATGCGGTCGCGACCGCCGTGGCGCGAGGCGGGACTCTCGGACACCAGCTTCAGTGCGCGTTCGACCGAGGCCCCGCCTGCCAGCGCCACCGCGACGAGCTCAGCCTCCATGCCCGGCGTCCCGGGTGCCGGCTTCGCCCGCTCGAGGAGCCGTTTCGTCCAGGTGCGCGCGGCGAGCATCAGCAGCAGACCCGCCGCGACGCACGCCGCGCCGATCGGAGTGCCGACGATCACGCCCACGGTGTCGAAGCCGAGTGCGAATCCGAGGAGAAGACCGGCCAGCGGCATGAGGAGCAGCAGCCTCGCGGTGCCGGCGGGCTCGGCCAACGCGATCCGCACGTCATCTGCGGCCGAAGCCGCGTCGCGCAGCGTCTCCGCGATCATCCGCAGCACCTCGGCCAGCGGCGCCCCTACGGTGGTCGCGATCTCCCAGGCGGCGGCGAGATCCAGCCACGCCCCTCCCTCCGCCTCGATCGCCGCGACGAGCGGAGTGCCCTCATCCGTCCTCGCCACCACGGCGGCCGCATGCGCGTCGCCCGTCTCCGCCAGGTGCCTCCAGGCGACGAGCGGAACCGCTCCGGCCTGGAGCAGCACCGCGAGAGTCTGCACGGAGGTCGCGGCATCCGCCCCTGTGTCGACGGGGCGCCTGCGCCGCAGCCTCACCACGGGATGACCTCTTCGATGTCGAGACGATCATTTTTCATGACGAATCTCCCCGTCTGCGCGATGCGCCTGGCACCGCCCGGCGCCCTTGCCAGATGCAGGACGACCGTGAACGCGCTGACCGCCTGCCTCGCCAGGGCGGTGGCGTCCATCCCGGCGAGGGCCCCCAGCGCCTCCAACCGCGCGGGCACGTCGCTCAGCCCGCTGGCGTGCAGGGTTCCCGCCCCGCCGTCGTGCCCGGTGTTCAGAGCGGTGAGCAGCTCGCGCACTTCTTCGCCGCGGCACTCGCCGACCACGAGCCGGTCGGGGCGCATCCGCAGCGACTCCCGCACGAGCCTGGCGAGGCTGATACCGCCAGCCCCCTCGAGATTGGCCTGTCGCGCCTCGAGGGCGACGTGGTGAGGATGCCGAGGGCGGAGCTCCGCGACGTCTTCGATCGTCACGATCCGCTCCGTCTCCGGTACGGCGGCGAGCAGCGCGGACAGCAACGTGGTCTTTCCGGTGCCGGTGCCCCCGGTGATGAGGATGTTGGCTCGTTCGTGGACGAGCCGCAGCAGCCACGCCTGCAGCCTGGCGTCGAAGGCGCCGAGCGCCGCGAGGGCGTCGAGATCGGCCGCACGCACACGAGGGATGCGGATCGACAGCGCCGTGCCCGACGTCGAGACGGGGGCGAGCACCGCATGGACGCGGATGCCGGAGTCGAGGCGCACGTCGACGCAGGGCGCCTGATCATCGAGGTGCCTGCCTCCGAGCCCCACGAGCCCGACGGCGAGATCGCGGACCTCGCGTTCGGATGCCGCCCATCCTGGTGCAGCCTCCGCTCCCCGTCCGCGATCGACGAAGAGGCCGGACGGGCCGTTGACGAAGATGTCGGTGACCTCCTCGTCGACGCAGTACTCGACGAGCGGACCGAACCGCGGATCGACGACCAGCGGACCGGCAGGCGTAGACGCTGCGGCCGCACCGGACTGCTCGACGCCGCGTGGACGGATGATGAAGGGATCGCTCATGCCCCGACGCTAGGGCTGTCGTCGTGCTCGCAGATCGCCCGAGAGGTCTCATCCCCGGGAGCTGTGCACAACTGCTCCGAACACGCATCGGTGCAGAGAAGACCACCTTGACGAGGGAGCGCTCCCAAACGAAGAAGGGCGGCACCTCGCGGGGGGAACGAGATGCCGCCCACGGCGGCACTCGATCGGGGGAATCTGGCACGCCAAGGCCGGAATGAGAATTCGGCTGTGGTCGAGTGTACGCAAGGCGACCGTCCTGACAAAACCAGGACGAGTACCGACTTTCGGCAGTATGCGGTGCAGATGCGCGAGACTAGATTCTCGTTGACCTGAACGTGCCGCCCACCGCCTTGCCGTGCACGACAGCTTTGCCGCAAAGGAGCGCCTGCCGATGAGCAGCCAGATCGACCATCTTCTCGATGAGACCCGCCAGTTCCCGCCGTCCGAGGAGTTCGTGGCGCAGTCCATCTCCTCCCCCGCTCTATACGAGAGCGCAGCGGCCGATCGCGAGGCGTTCTGGGCAGGACAGTCACGCGAGCTGCTGCACTGGCACACGCCGTTCACGCAGGTCCTGGACTGGTCGACGCCGCCGTTCGCGAAGTGGTTCGACGACGGCGAGCTCAACGTCGCCTACAACTGCCTCGACCGCCACGTGGAAGCGGGCAACGGAGACCGCGTCGCCCTGCACTGGGAGGGCGAGCCCGGCGACTCCCGGTCGATCACGTACGCGGAGCTGACCGACGAGGTCAAGCGCGTGGCGAACGTCCTCGAAGGACTCGGCATCGGCCACGGCGACCGCGTCGCCATCTACCTCCCGATGATCCCCGAGGCGATCGCGGCGATGCTCGCGGTCGCCCGACTCGGCGCGATCCACTCCGTCGTCTTCGGCGGCTTCAGCGCCGACAGCCTCCGCTCCCGCATCGACGACGCCGGAGCCAAGCTCGTCATCACCGCAGACGGCGGCTATCGCAAGGGCAAGGTCTCCGCTCTGAAGCCCGCCGTCGACCAGGCCCTCGCCGACCGCGGCGACGGTGAGCAGCAGACCGTCGAGCACGTGCTCGTCGTCAAGCGCGGCGGCAATGACGTCGACTGGAACGACGACCGCGACATCTGGTGGCACGACGTCGTGCCTGCGGCATCCGCAGAACACGAGGCCCAGGCCTTCCCCGCGGAGAACCCGCTGTTCATCCTCTACACGTCGGGGACCACTGGCAAGCCGAAGGGAATCCTGCACACCTCGGGCGGCTACCTGACCCAGGTCGCCTACTCGCACAAGTACGTGTTCGACCTGCACCCAGAGACCGACGTCTTCTGGTGCACCGCCGACATCGGCTGGATCACCGGGCACAGCTACGTGGCCTACGGTCCCCTCGCCAACGGCGCAACCCAGGTGCTGTACGAGGGCACGCCGGATGCTCCGCACCCGGGTCGCTGGTGGGAGATCATCGAGAAGCACAAGGTCTCGATCTTCTACACGGCGCCGACCGCCATCCGCTCCTTCATGAAGATCGGCCGCGCGATCCCCGCGAAGTTCGACCTGTCGTCGCTGCGTCTGCTCGGCTCGGTGGGCGAGCCCATCAACCCCGAGGCGTGGATGTGGTACCGCGAGGTGATCGGCGCCGGAACGACCCCCATCGTCGACACCTGGTGGCAGACCGAGACCGGCGCGATCATGGTGTCCGCCCTGCCAGGGGTGACCGCGACCAAGCCCGGTTCCGCCCAGGTTCCCCTGCCCGGTATCACGATCGACGTGGTCGACGAGTCGGGCGTCGAAGTCGGCAACGGCAACGGCGGCCTGCTGGTCATCACCGAACCGTGGCCCAGCATGCTGCGCGGCATCTGGGGCGACCCCGAGCGCTACCGCGAGACCTACTGGGAGAATTTCGAGGACGAGGGGTACTACTTCGCCGGCGACGGCGCGCGTCTCGACGACGACGGAGACCTGTGGCTGCTCGGCCGGGTGGACGACGTGATGAACGTATCGGGTCACCGCCTCTCCACCGCCGAGATCGAGTCGTCGCTGGTGGCGCACGAGGCCACGGCGGAGGCCGCCGTCGTCGGCGCGTCGGACGAGACGACCGGCCAGGCCGTCGTCGCCTTCGTCATCATCAAGGAGAGCTACCTCGCCGCGCACGATCCTGCGGGTCTCGCCCAGCAGCTGCGGCTGTGGGTCGGCGAGCAGATCGGCGCGATCGCCCGCCCGCGCGACGTCTACATCGTCGGCGAACTCCCCAAGACGCGCTCGGGGAAGATCATGCGCCGCCTGCTGCGTGACGTCGCGGAGGGTCGCGAGGTCGGCGACACCACGACGCTGGCCGACACCGCGGTCATGAGCATCATCTCCGCGCAGGTGAAGTAGACCGAACGGAAAGAGAACGCCCCTCCTGAAAGCTCAGGAGGGGCGTTCTCGTTCTGTCAGGATGCCGGATGCCGTCAGGCGAGGATGAAGACGACCTCGACCTCGACGGGGCTGTCCAGGGGCAGCACCGGGACGCCCACCGCTGCACGCGCGTGGCGGCCCGCCTCGCCGAAGATCTCGCCCAGCACCTCGCTCGCGCCGTTGATGACGCCGGGCTGGCCGGTGAAATCCGGAGTGGAGGCGACGAAGCCGCCGACCTTAAGCACGCCGGCGATGCGGTCGACGCCGCCCGCGGCATCCGCAGCGGCCGCGAGCGCGTTCAGCGCACAGGTGCGTGCATAGAGGTTCGCGTCCTCGGCGGTGACCTCGGCGCCGACCTTTCCGGTCGTCGGCAGCGCCCCGCCCGAGAAAGGCAGCTGACCCGAGGTGTAGACGAGGCCCGCGTGCACCACGGCGGGGACGTACGAGGCGACGGGCGCCGCGACGGCGGGGAGCTGGATGCCGAGCTCGGCGAGACGGGCGGAGACGGTCATGCCGCGCCCCCTTCGAACTGGCGGGCGGCCTCGGCCGCGGCGGCCAGACCGGCGTTCGCCGAGGCGTCCGCCGTCACCGGGCGCTTGAGGTAGGCGACGAGCCCTCCCTCTGGGCCCTGCACGACCTGCACGAGCTCCCAGCCCTGCTTGCCCCAGTTGTTCAGGATCGCCGCCGTGTTGTGGATCAGCAGCGGCGTGGTCAGGTACTCCCACGTGGTCATGGCACTCCTCGTTCTGACGGCATCCGTGCCGTATCGCGTCAAAGGCGGTATTCAGGGAACTCCCCTACGATCAAGCGTATGCCCCAACAGAATCGCACGGTGAAGAGCGTGCTCGGCGGCCTTCTCGGGCTCGTCGGACTCAGCGTCGTAGCCGGCCTCCTCGTCACGGCCAGCGCCACCCCCGTCCTCGCAATGACGGGCATCACCGGTTCCAAGGCCCTCACCCTCTTCGAGGAGCTCCCCGAGAACCTCAAGGTCAACGCCCCCATGGAGCAGTCGACCATCTACGCCAAGGGCACCGACGGCAACCCGGTCGCGCTCGCGTCGTTCTACGACCAGAACCGCATCCCGGTCTCGTACGACCAGGTCGCTCCGGTGATGTACGACGCCATGCTCGCCAGTGAGGACAAGAACTTCTACTCCCACGGCGGAGTGAACCTCGGAGCGACCATCAAGGCCGCCTTCGGAAACGTCACCGGCTCGACTGATCGCGGCGCGTCGACGATCACTCAGCAGTACGTGAAGAACGTGCAGATCCAGGAGTGCGAGCAGAAGGTCGACACCGCTGCGAAGGACTACGACGACCAGATCAACCAGTGCTGGCTGAACTACGCGGTCGCCACGGGCAGCGACGGAATCGAGCGCAAGCTGCGCGAGATGCGCTACGCCCTCCAGATCGAGAAGGACTACTCGAAGAACGACATCCTGCTCGGCTACCTGAACATCTCCAGCTTCGGCGGCCGCGTCTACGGCATCGAGGCCGCCGCGAACCGCTACTTCTCGACGACCGCGGCGAACCTGACCATCGCCCAGGCCGCCACCATCGCCGGAATGGTGCAGGCTCCCAACACCTATCGCATCGACCTCCCCGGAGGCACCTACACCACCAAGGACGGCGTCGCGCACAACAGCGCTGAAGACGGCTACAAGGACACCCTGACCCGTCGCAACTACGTTCTCGAGCGCATGCTCATCGATGGGAAGATCACGCAGGCGCAGCACGACGAGGCCAAGGCCACGCCGATCACCCCTGTGCTCCACGACGCCACGCAGGGATGCGCCACGGCTGGCGACAACGCGTACTTCTGCCAGTACGTGAAGTCGGTCGTCGAGAGCGACAAGGCCTTCGGGGACTCCCCCGAGGACCGTCGCGCCAACCTGCGCCGCGGTGGACTGCAGATCTACACGACACTCGATCTGAGCGTGCAGAACCCGGCGATCGAGGCCGTGAAGTCGCGTGTCCCTCAGTCGATGCCCGGCATCCTCGTGGGCGGAACCGGCGTATCGATCGAGACGAGCACCGGCCGTATCATCGCCATGGCCCAGAACACTGCGTTCAACGAGTCGGCGACGGCCAACCTCGCCGCCGGCGAGTCCTCTCAGGTCTTCGCAGCAGACCGTGCGCACGGTGGCAGCACCTACGGATTCGAGACCGGATCGACGTACAAGCTCTTCACCCTGCTCGACTGGCTCAACAAGGGCCACTCCGTGAACCAGGTGCTGGACGGCCGCTTGAAGACCTTCACGCCCTTCACGGCGTGCGGAGACAAGATCACGAACAACACGAAGATCAACAACTTCGGCAACGGCGGCGGCTCGGTCAGCAGTGTGGCCCGCTTCACCGCCCAGTCGCTCAACACCGGATTCCTCGCCATGGCGCAGCAGCTCGACCTGTGCGACATCAACGAGGTCGCCAAGAGCCTCGGAGTCCACTACGGCAACGGCGACGACATCACGGTCGGCGGCACCGACGTCAACCAGGCCCCCAACTCTCCCTTCGCATCGGTGCTCGGCTCCAAGAGCGTCGCCCCCCTGCAGATGGCCGGCGCATACGCGGCGGTCGCCAACAACGGCATCTTCTGCGAGCCCAAGGCCATCGACAGGGTGGTGGGTCAGGACGGCCAGGACAAGGCGATCCCCGAGACCAAGTGCACGCAGGTGCTCACTCCCGAAGTGGCTGCGACCGCAGCATTCGCTCTCGCCGGCGTCATGAACGGCGGAACCGGTGGCAACGCGAGGCCGAATGACGGCATCCCCGTGATCGGAAAGACCGGTACGGCCGAGAAGTCGCACACCATGCTCGCGGAGTCGAGCACGAAGGTCGCGACGGTCGTCTGGGTCGGAAACATCGACGGCCGCGAGACGCTCAACAACTTCCGGGCCAACGGCACGCGACTCGGTGACATCCGCTACGGGATGGCGAAGGCCATCCAGACCGCGGCCAACGCGGTGTACGGAGGCGACGCCTTCCCGAAGCCCGACACCAAGCTCACCCGTCAGGTGCAGAGCGACGTCCCGAACGTCGTGGGCAAGTCGATCGAGGAGGCCACGGCGATCCTCGATGAGGCAGGGTTCACCGCCACGGTCAGCTCTCCCGTCGACAGCGATCTGCCTGCGAACGTCGTCGCCGCTCAGAGCCCTTCGGGCCAGGCCGCGACGGGCACCACCATCACGCTCTCCCCGAGCAACGGGCAGGGCGCGACCGTGCCTGCTGCGGTGATCGGGCAGTCGAGATCGGATGCGCAGAACACACTGTTCGGCGCAGGTTTCAGCGCCGTGGCGTTCGACAACACCTGCAACCCGCCCAACGCGAAGGTGACGAGCACCAACCCCGCAGCGGGCACCGCGGCGAACAAGAGCGCGACGATCCAGGTCTCGTGCCAGTGACGTCATCTCGCACGGTCCACCCGGCCCTCATCGCGCTCGGCGCGGTGGGGGCCGCTGGCGCTGCCGCCGCGGTCTGGGGCATCGGCATCGAGCGCTACCTCTTCACGGTGCGGGAGGCGACGGCATCCGCGCTCGCTCCGGGCTCCGCTCCGCTGCGCGTGCTGCACATCTCCGATGCGCACATGGCGCCCTGGCAGCACCGCAAGCAGGACTGGCTGGCGTCCCTCGCCCAGTTGAAGCCCGACCTCATCGTGAACACGGGCGACAATCTCGGGCACCGGGACGGACTCGATGGCATCCGCCGTGCGTTCGAGCCGTTCGCGGGCATCCCCGGCGTCTTCGTGCACGGGTCGAACGACGTGACGGAACCCTCTCCGCGCAATCCGTTCCGCTACTTCATGGGCCCCTCGAAGAAGCACCAGAAGTCGCCGCTGCTCGACACCGCGGCGATGGACCGCTTCTTCACCGACGAGCTCGGCTGGACCGACCTGAACAACGCCGCCGCACGCCTGACCGTCGCCGGTGAGACCGTCGACCTCTTCGGCGTGAGCGACGCGCACCGCGACTGGGACCGCCTCGATGTGCTCCCCGACGCGATCGGCGCCCTCGGCCCGAGGGATGCCGGAACTTCGGTTCTCGGTGTGACCCACGCGCCCTACCAGCGCGTGCTCAACGGCTTCACCGACCTCGGCGCCGATGCGATCTTCGGCGGACACACGCACGGCGGTCAGGTGTGCCTCCCCGGCTTCGGCGCGCTGGTCGCGAACTGCGACATCCCGCTGAAGCAGGCGAAGGGCCTGAGCACGTGGACGCACGACCACCGCACCGTGCCGCTGAACGTCAGCGCCGGCTGCGGCCACTCGATCTACGCCCCCGTGCGCTTCGCGTGCCGTCCTGAGGCGACGCTGCTGACGCTGACGGCTCGTCAAGGCGCGTGAACGCAGGGCATGTCACGATCCACCCCGTCGATTCGATCGCCCCGATTCGCCGTTTCCGCTCCTTCTCTTGTAGACTCGGAGGGTTGCAAAACGGGGTGTGGCGCAGCTTGGTAGCGCGCTTCGTTCGGGACGAAGAGGTCGCAGGTTCAAATCCTGTCACCCCGACCAGTAACACCGGAAGGCCGCCCTCAGGGGCGGCCTTCTCTGTACGGCACACACGCGAGGGGGAACGCACGTGAGTACACGACGGCGCCGCATCGCGCGCATCACGACCCTCGTGATCGGCATCCCCTTCCTCGCCCTCATCGGGTTCCTTGCGCTCACTCCCCGCCGTGTGGAGCAGTCGATCCCGAACGTGCTCGACCTGATCCTCGGCGCCGTCCACCGGCTGGGCTGGACCTCGCTCGACTTCACGACCCTCGAGGTCGCAGCCAACGTCTTGGTGTTCATCCCCGTGGGGATCGTCGCCTACGTGTTCCTCCCCCGCCGCGCGCGCTGGCTCGCGCTCGCCGTCGGCCCCGCAGCATCCATCGCCATCGAGCTCACACAGCTCCTCGCCCTGCCGAACCGCGACCCGTCGATCAACGACGTCATTGCGAACTCGATCGGCGCCACGATCGGCGTCGCGCTCTGCCTGCTGAGCAGCTGGGCGTTCCCGTCACGCGTCTCCGCGCGTCCGTCTACCCTGGAAGCATCATGACCTCGCCTGCCCTCGTCGCCTTCGACCTCGATGACACGCTCGCACCGTCGAAGGGCGCCATCAGCCCTCGCATCGCCGACCTCCTTCTCGCGCTGCTGCGCCGCGTCGACGTCGCCATCATCTCCGGCGGCAACGAGGAGCAGTTCCGCAGCCAGGTGATCGCACAGCTGGTCGATGCGGATGCCGCCGACCTTGCGCGCCTGCACCTGCTGCCCACGTGCGGCACCCGCTACCTGCGCTACGACGGCACCGGCTTCGCCGCCGCCTACGCGCACGACCTCACCGACGACGAGAAGTCCGCCGCGCTGACGGCGCTGCGCGAGGAGGCCGAACGGCTGAACCTGTGGGAGCCGGAGCCGTGGGGCGAGATCCTGGAGGACCGCGGCTCGCAGATCACCTTCTCCGCCCTCGGGCAGAAGGCTCCGAGCGACGCCAAGCACGACTGGGACCCCAGCGGCGCGAAGCGCCTCGCCCTGCGCGACGCCGTGGCCGCCCGCCTGCCCGGACTCGAGGTGCGCGCCGGCGGCTCGACCTCGATCGACATCACCCGCGCAGGCATCGACAAGGCCTACGGGATGCTGCAGCTCGTCGAGCACACCGGCATCCCCCTGTCCGCCATGCTCTTCTACGGCGACCGTCTCGACGAGGGCGGCAACGACTACCCCGTGCTGGCCCTCGGCGTGCCGTCCGTGGCCGTCGACGGCTGGGAGGACACGGCCGACAAGCTCGACGCGCTGCTGCCGACGCTCTGAGGACGAGCGTCGGCAACAGCGCGTGTCATCTCGCGCCGTTCGCTCGACGACCGGTGACGGTCAGCGAGCGTTCGCCTCGACGGCTGCGCGGGAGACGGGGACCAGGCGGGTGAGCTGCGTGACGTGCGCGGGCTCCAGCTCCGCGAGCGACGAGACGCCGAGCAGCCGCATGGTCCGCTCGATCTCGCTGCGCAGAATCGCGATCGTGCGATCGACACCGGCGCGACCGCCCGCCATCAGACCGTAGAGGTAGGCGCGCCCGACGAGCGTGAAGTCGGCCCCCAGCGCCACGGAAGCCACGATGTCGGCGCCGTTCATGATGCCGGTGTCGATCATGACCGTGAAGTCGTCGCCCACGGCCTCGCGCACCGACGGCAGCAGGTGGAACGGGATCGGCGCGCGATCGAGCTGGCGACCGCCGTGGTTCGAGAGCACGATGCCGTCGACGCCCGCATCCTTCAGCCGCACGGAGTCCTCGACGTTCTGCACGCCCTTGATGACGATCCGGCCGGGCCACAGGTCGCGGATCACGGCGAGGTCTTCGTAGCTGATCGTCGGGTCCATCGCCGCGTCCAGCAGCTCGCCGACGGTGCCGCCCGTGGTGCTGAGCGAGGCGAACTCGAGCTTGGGGGTAGTGAGGAAGTCGTACCACCACCACGGACGCGGAATCGCGTTGACGATGGTGCCGAGGGTCAGCTGCGGCGGAATGCTGAAGCCGTTGCGCTTGTCACGCAGACGAGCGCCCGCGACAGGGGTGTCGACCGTGAAGTGCAGGGTGTCGAAGCCGGCTGCCGCGGCCCGGCGCGTGAGCTCGTAGGAGATCTCGTGGTCGCGCATCACGTACAACTGGAACCAGTTGCGCCCGTGCGGATTCGCCGCCATGACGCCCTCGATCGACGTCGTGCCGAGGGTCGACAGCGTGAACGGGATGCCCGCCGCGGCAGCCGCACCCGCGCCCGCGATCTCGCCCTCGGTCTGCATCAGACGCGTGAACCCGGTCGGCGCGATGCCGAAGGGAAGCGCCGAGGGGCCGCCGAGGATGTCGACGGACGTGTCGACGTCGGGTGCGGGACGAAGGATGCCGGGGTGGAACTCGACGTCCTGGAAAGCCTGGCGCGCGCGGGAGAGCGACAGCTCCCCCTCCGCCGCGCCGTCCGTGTAGTCGAAGGCGGCCTTGGGTGTGCGCCGCTTCGCGATCGTGCGCAGATCGTCGATGGTGAGCGCGGCGTCGAGCCGCCGTTTCTTCCCGTTCAGCTCGGGTTTCTTGAACTTCATCAGTTCGAGCAGTTCCACGGGGTTGGGGATCTGGCGCTGGACCATGGTGCTCCTTCGGTCGGGGGCCTCAGCGGCCCAGAACGTGTTCGTAGTAGCCGGTGATGTGCGCGTGCACCAGGGCGCGGGCGGCATCCGCCTCTCCCCCGTCGATCGCTTTCACGATCGCGCGGTGCTCGGCGCGCAGCCGGTCGGCCATCGCGCTCCACTCGCCGATGGATGCCGACCCCTCCAGCACGTACGACTCGATCGACGTGCGGAGTCCGGCCATCATGGCGGCGATCACGGAGTTCCCGCTCGCCTCGGCGAGGGCGAGGTGCAGCTGTGCGTCGAGGGCGAGGAACTCCTCGGCGGTGAGGCCGTCGGCATCCATCGCCTCGAGCACGCGGTGCGCGGCCTCCGTGTCACGGTCGGGCGCAGCGGCGAGTGCCGTGACGACCGCAGCCTCCAGCACGAGTCGCGTCTGCACGACATCGTCGATCGGAAAGCCGTGGGCGGCCACCTGCAGCCTCAGCAGCGTCGACAGTCCGCCGGACGGCGTGGCGATGACGATCGCCCCGGACTGAGGCCCGGAGCCCGTCGCCGTGCGGATCAGCCCCATGACCTCCAGCACCCGCAGCGCTTCGCGGACGCTGGATCGGCCGACGCCGAGATCTGCGGAGAGATCCCGCTCCGACGCGAGGCGGTCGCCGGGGCCGAGTCGACCGTCGAGGAGGCCGCGCTCGATGTGCTCCAGCACGAGGCGCCAGGCGCGCGGCTGCTCCGGCATCCGTCCTCCCGAGGTCGAGTGTGTGGTCTGACCACAGTATCCCGTGTGGTCAGACCACGCAAGCGACGTTCATAACTCCTCAAAGAACGCGCGAATCGTACGCTGTCGCCCCGTCGGGCGCAGGAGTGCTGCCGTCTATGAGGAGTTATGAACGCGAAGACGAGATCACGCGAGGACGGCGCCACCGAGGCGCACGATGCGGAACAGGGCAGAGCAGAGCGGGCGTCAGCCCAGGCATACACCCCGACAGCCCGGCATAGGCCCGCGTCGGCCCGGCATACGCCCGGGTCAGACGGCGTGGGCCTCGGTCAGCCCAGGCGTCCGCCGGACTCCTGGAGGTAGCAGGCGCCGCACAGCGACTCGTACGTCGTGACCTCGGGCGCGATCGCACCCTCGGCGCCCTCGTCGATCGCGACCTGATCGCCGTCGAACACGAAACGGCCGCCGACGACGCGGCCGTTGAACACCGCCTTGCGTCCGCAGCGGCAAATCGTCTTGAGCTCCTCCAGCGAGTGCGAGATCGCCAGCAGACGAGCAGAGCCGGGGAAGGCGTGCGTGAGGAAGTCGTTGCGGATGCCGTAGGCGATCACCGGGATGCCGTCTTCGATCGCGATCCGGAACAGGTCGTCGATCTGCGCCGGCGTGAGGAACTGCGCCTCATCGACCAGGAGGCAGGCGATGTCCCTGTCGCGGTTGTGCGCGGCGAACAGGGCGCGGGCATCGTCGTCGGCGCCGACGAGGAAGTCGACCTCACGCGTCATGCCGAGGCGACTGGAGATCTCGGAGGCGCCCTTGGTGTCGATCGCCGGCTTCGCGAGCAGCACGTGCTGGCCGCGCTCCTCGTAGTTGTACGCGGCCTGGAGCAGCGAGGTGGACTTGCCCGAGTTCATCGCGCCGTAGCGGAAGTAGAGCTTCGCCACGATGCGATTACGCGTTGATGCCGAGGACCTCGGCGGTCGCCGCCGTGGACCTCTCGGCAGCGGCGGCATCCTCGTTCAGCTTCTCGCCGAACGTCGGGATGAGGGCACGCAGCTCCGGCTCCCAGCTCGGGTACTCCTCGGGGAAGCACTTCTTGAGCAGGTCGAGCATGATCGGCACGGCCGTGGACGCGCCGGGCGAAGCGCCGAGCAGACCCGCGATCGAGCCGTCCGCCGCGGAGACGACCTCGGTGCCGAACTGCAGGATCCCGCCCTTCTTGGCGTCCTTCTTCATCACCTGAGCGCGCTGACCGGCATCGATGAGGGTCCAGTCCTCGTCCTTCGCCGTCGGCATGAAGGTGCGGAGGCTCTCGACCTTCTTGCGGTGGTTCTTCAGCAGCTCACTCACCAGATACGTGATCAGGTCGGGATTCGCGAAGGCGACCCGCAGCATCGGCCAGAGGTTGTGCGTGCGCACCTGGGTGACGATGTCGAGCATCGAGCCCTGCTTGAGGAACTTGGGGCTGAAGGTCGCGAACGGGCCGAACATCAGGGAGGCCTCGCCGTCGACGACACGCGTGTCGAGGTGCGGCACGGACATCGGCGGAGCGCCGACGGATGCCTGCGAATACACCTTCGCCTGGTGCTGCGCGACGATCTTCGGGTTGGAGGTCTTGAGGAACTGGCCGCCGATCGGGAAGACGCCGTAGCCCTTGATCTCGGGGATGCCGGAGCGCTGCAGCAGCTTGAGAGCCCAGCCGCCGGCGCCGACGAAGACGAAGCGCGCCTTGATCTGGTTCGGGGTATGGCCGAGGGTGTTGCGGTAGCCGAGCAGCCAGCCGCCGTCCTTCTGCTTCTTCAGGCTCTTGACCTCGTGGTTGAGACGCAGGTCGACGCCCGAGGCGGTGAGGTGATCGAAGAGCTGGTGGGTGAGCGCGCCGAAGTCGACGTCGGTGCCTGCGGGCACACGGGTCGCCGCGAACGGCTCGCCCTTGCGGCGCTGCTGCATGAGCAGGGGCGCCCACTTGTTGATGACCCGGGAGTCCTCGCTGTACTCGATGCCGTCGAACAGCGGCTGCTTCTTGAGGACCTCGTACCGGTCCTTCAGGTACGCCACGTCCTTCTCGCCACGCACGAACGTCATGTGCGGGGTCGCGTTGATGAACGTCTTCGGCGCGTCCAGGACGCCCTTCTCGACGAGGGACGACCAGAACTGGCGGCTCTGCTGGAACTGCTCGTTGATCGAGACGGCCTTGGCCGGGTCGAGCGGCTGACCGGGCGTCTGCGGCATGTAGTTCAGCTCGCAGAGCGCCGCGTGACCGGTGCCGGCGTTGTTCCAGGGGTTGGACGACTCCTGCGCCACATCGGAGAGTCGCTCGAAGGCGACGATCTTCCAATCCGGCTGCAGCTGGTGCAGCAGGGTACCCAGGGTGGCGCTCATGATGCCACCACCGATCAAGACGACATCGACGGTTTCGGTCACCAGAACAGTCTAGTTCGCGGGCACGACCCGGCTGACCACACGGACCGGCCGGTCAGACCGGATCCGCATGGCCAGGATGCTCTCGGGCTATGACGCCGCGACGCTCAGTCGCTCGGCCAGGACCTCGGCGATCTGCACCGCGTTCAGCGCCGCGCCCTTGCGGAGGTTGTCGTTGCTGATGAACAGCACGAGGCCCTTGCCCTCGGGCGCCGACTGGTCGGCGCGGATACGGCCGACGAAGCTCGGGTCCTTGCCCGCCGCGTACAGCGGAGTGGGGACCTCTTCGAGCACGACGCCGGGCGCCGCTGCGAGGACCTCGGTCGCGCGCGCAGGGGTGATGTCCCGCGCGAACTCGACGTGAATGGAGAGCGAGTGCCCGGTGAACACGGGGACGCGCACGCAGGTTCCCGCGACGCGGAGGTCGGGGAGCTCGAGGATCTTGCGGCTCTCGTTGCGGAGCTTCTTCTCCTCGTCGGTCTCGTTGTCGCCGTCGTCGACGAGGCTGCCGGCGAACGGGATGACGTCGAAGGCGATGGGCGCCACGTACTTCTCCGGCTGCGGGAAGTCGACCGCGGAGCCGTCGTGCACGAGACGGAGGGTGTCGCCCTGGGCGAGCACGCCCTCGACCTGGCCGAGCAGCTCCTGCGCTCCGGCGAGACCGGATCCGGACACCGCCTGGTAGGTCGAGACGATGAGGCGCTCGAGACCTGCCTCGGCATCCAGCACCTTCAGCACCGGCATCGCGGCCATCGTGGTGCAGTTCGGGTTCGCGATGATGCCCTTGGGGCGCTCGTCGATCGCGTGCGGGTTGACCTCGCTCACCACGAGGGGCACCTCGGGGTCGTTGCGCCAGGCGCTGGAGTTGTCGACGACCACGGCGCCGGCCTCGGCGAAGCGCGGGGCGTAGGCGCGGCTGGCGGTCGCGCCGGCCGAGAAGAGTGCGATGTCGATGCCCGCGGCATCCGCGGTCTCCACGTCTTCGACGATGACCGTCGCTCCGCCGAACTCGATCGCCGTGCCCGCCGATCGCGACGACGAGAACAGGCGCAGCTCGCGAATCGGGAAGGACCTCTCGGCGAGAATCTCGCGCATCACGGTGCCCACCTGGCCGGTGGCGCCCACGATGGCGACGGAGAGTCCTGAGTCGGAGATGCGGGTCATGATGTTCCTTGGCGTCGTACGTACTGCGTGCGAAGCGCGAGGCGCAGCGTCGGGATGCGGATGCCGCGCCTGGCGCCGATGTCAGGGTTTCCGCGAGTCTACCGCGGCGGGGAACTCGCCCAGGTCGTCGTGGCGGTTTTCACACCGTCGATGTCAGGATGCCGACGGCCCGGCGATTGCGTGCGAGCGAGCGGCGTCTCAGCGACCGGTGCCGGCGTGGACCGTGGCCTCGGCATCGCCGTCGAGCCCGTAGGCCGTGTGCACGGTGCGCGCCGCCTCGGCGAGGTCGGTGTCGCGCAGCACGACCGAGATGCGGATCTCGGAGGTCGAGATCATCTCGATGTTGATGCCGCCGGCCGACAGCGCCTCGAAGAGCGTCGCCGAGACACCGGAGTGCGTGCGCATGCCCGCCCCGACGACTGAGAGCTTGCCGATCTGGTCGTCGTGGATGAGGTTCTGGAAGCCGACCTCGGTCTGGTCGCCCGCCAGGGCCTTGAGCGCCGCGGCGGCATCCGCCTTGGGCACGGTGAAGGAGATGTCGGTGCGCCCGGTCGCGGACACGTTCTGGACGATCATGTCGACGTTCGCGCCCGACTTGGCGACGATCTTGAAGATCTCGGCCGCCTTGCCGGGAACGTCCGGCACGCCGGCGACGGTGATCTTTGCCTGGCTGAAGTCGGTGGCGACTCCGGCGACGATCGGCTCTTCCATGTCTGCTCCCTCGGATTCGCGGGGGTTCTTCATGCCCTCGCCCAGAACGTACGTGCCCTCGGACGACGAGAACGTCGAACGGGCGTGGATCAGGACGCCGTGGCGGCGTGCGTACTCGACGGCGCGGATGTAGAGCACCTTGGCGCCGTTCGCGGCGAGCTCGAGCATCTCCTCGCTGGTGATGTGGTCGAGCTTCTGAGCCTTCGGGATGACGCGGGGGTCGGCGGTGAAGATGCCGTCCACGTCGCTGTAGATCTCGCACACGTCGGCGTCGAGCGCCGCCGCGAGGGCGACGGCCGTGGTGTCGGAGCCGCCGCGGCCGAGAGTGGTGATGTCACGGGTGTCGCGGTTGAAGCCCTGGAAGCCGGCGACGATCACGATCGCCCCCTCATCGAGAGCCTCGCGCAGCCGCACGGGGGTGACGTCGACGATGCGGGCGGCGCCGTGCTGCGAGTCGGTGATCATGCCCGCCTGGCTGCCGGTGAACGACCGCGCCTCGAAGCCCATCGAGTGGATGGCCATGGCCAGCAGCGCCATCGAGATGCGCTCACCGCTGGACAGCAGCATGTCGAGCTCGCGGGGCGCAGGGATCGGCGCGACCTCGTTGGCGAGATCGAGCAGCTCGTCGGTGGTGTCGCCCATCGCACTGACGGCGACGACCACGTCGTGCCCCGCGCGACGCGTGTCGACGATGCGCTTGGCGACGCGCTTGATGCTCTCTGCGTCGGCGACAGAGGAGCCGCCGTACTTCTGCACGATGAGGGCCACGTTCACTCCCTGGGATGTCGGGCGGATCCGCCCACGCCCATTCTACGGAGACCCCGTATGCGCCGACGCGCATGTGACGGGGCCGGGCTCGGGGCGTCCGTGATCACGGGGCCGTCAGGGCGCGGGCGGCAGCGGCGCGGGAGCGGATGCCGCGGGGCGGAGTCGGCCGCCCGTGCCGGCGAACCAGCATCCGGCGATGATCAGCGGGAAGCCGATCACGAGTCCGAGCGTCAGCGGCTCGGAGAGGACGATGGCGCCCAGGATGATCGCCACGACCGGATTGACGTAGGTGAACAGCGGAGCGCGCACCGGGCCGACCTCGCGGATCAGGGCGAAGAAGGCGAGGAACGCCACCGCGGTGCAGATGACGGCGAGGGCGATCAGCGCTCCGATCGACGGGAGGGTCGGCATCCGGTGCTGGGTGAGCAGAGCGATCGGCAGGTACAGGATGCCGATCATCAGAAGAGAGAGGGTGATGGTGCCGATCGACGGCACATCGCCGAGCTTGCGCGCCACGATGAACGGCGCGATCGCGTAGAGCACCGCGACGAGCAGCACTTCGCCGGCCGCCAGCAGACTCACGTGCCCGCCGAACAGACCCGGTCCCGCGACGACGATCGCGACGCCGATGAAGCCGACGACGAGACCGATCGCGCGAGCGGGGCGCAGCACGCCGCGGTCGCCGCCGCCGAGGGCGATCAGGGCCGCGAACAGCGGCACCGTGGCGACGAGCAGCCCGGTCATGCCCGACGGCAGCGTCATCTCGGCATGCCCCAGCAGCAGGAAGGGGCCGGCCATCTCGACGAGACCGAAGGCGAGCACCCACGGCCACATCTTGAGAGCGGCTCTGAGCGCGCCGGAGCGGATCGCGAACGGCAGCAGAAGGAGCGCCGCGATGAGGGTGCGTCCGGCGACGATGGCCGGCGGCGAGATGGACTCGACAGCGACGCTGATGAACAGGTACGGCACGCCCCAGAGGAGGCACATCGCCGCGAAGAGGAGCCATCCCCGGCGGGTGAAGCCGGTGTGGGCGTTCACAGAACGCGCCGGCCCTCGAAGGCGCGTCCGAGGGTGACCTCGTCGGCGTACTCGAGGTCGCCGCCGACCGGGAGTCCGGAGGCCAGTCGCGAGACCGTGATCTGCATCGTGGTGAGGAGACGGCTGAGGTAGCTCGCCGTGGCCTCGCCCTCGAGGTTCGGGTTGGTCGCGAGGATGACCTCCTGGACCCTGCCGTCGGCGAGGCGGGTCATCAGCTGTGCGATGCGCAGGTCGTCGGGGCCGATGCCGGCGATCGGGCTGATCGCTCCGCCGAGCACGTGATACAGCCCCCGGAACTCGCGGGTGCGCTCGATCGCCGCCACGTCCTTCGCGTCTTCGACCACGCAGATCAGCGCCGGGTTGCGGCGGGGGTCGCGGCAGATCGCGCAGCGGTCCTGCTCGGACACGTTGCCGCAGATCTCGCAGAACCGCACCCGCACGCGGATCTCGGTGAGCAGCTCCGCAAGGCGCGCGACGTCGAACGTCGGCGTCTGCAGGATGTGGAACGCGATGCGCTGAGCGGACTTGGGGCCGATGCCCGGAAGCCGCCCGAACTCGTCGATCAGCTCTTGGACGATGCCGTCGTACATCAGGAGAACCTCGTCGGGGGCTCGTAGGGCTCTTCGCGCACGAACGTCGCGCCGAGCACCTGGCGGATCACGGCCTCGCCGTAGCGCTGCACTCCCCCGGCGGGGGTGCGCTCGGTGACGACGGGCGCCGGCGCGGAGCGCCGGGGTTCGGGCGCAGCGGATGCCGCTGTCGGCGCCGATGCGCTCTGCTCGGGGCGCCGCGGCGGAGCGCTCGACATCGCCGGTTCGTAGGCGGGGTCGTAGGGCGGCTCGTCGTCGTAGTACGGCGGCTCATCGGGCAGCGGGGGCCCATCGACGGACATCGGCGATGCCGCGGTCGGCGATGAGGAGACCGACGTCGCGGGCGCGGACGGGGCAGCGGATGCCGTCGATCCCGGCGCGGACGGAGAAGGAGTAGCCGGAGTCGGCGCAGCGTGAACCGACGCCGCGGTCACCGGCACCGGCGCAGCCGACGTCGACGCTGCGGGGATCGGCGTCTCCGCCCCTCCGCCCGAGGCCGCGCCCTGCCCGCCGGCCGACGGGATCGACGCGACGGCCCACTCCGTGACGGGACCGGCGGAATCACTGCGGACCTGCGGACGGGATGACCCCGCTGACGCAGGCTCCGAAGCGGGCGCATCGCCGGACGGAGAAGAGGGCGACGAGGCGGCCGCGGGCTGTCGCGGTGCACCCCCGGCGGGCATGGGGGCCGGGCGGTACTTGACCGTCACACCGAGCTCCTGCTCGATCGCCGTGCGCAGATGGTCGGACGGACCGGAACCCGGAACCGTCCCCTTGAACTTCTGTACGTCGTGCTGACTCGTGAAGCCGAGAGTCAGCACCTCGCTCGCGGTGTCGAACGCGAGCGGCTGCACCGCAGTGGCGAGCAGCCAGGACGTGCGGCTGATGTCTTCGAGACGCTTGAGGACGGCCGACCACGACCCCGAGATGCGCTCGAAGGTGACCGGGCCGGACGGCGCCGGAGCGGATGCCGCGGCGGGAGCCTCAGACGTCGACGGGGAATCCGGCGCCGGCTGAGCGGCCGAGTCCACGGAGATCTCACCGCGCTCTGCCTCGCCCGCTCCGCTCCCTCGCGGGGCGACCACGGGCGCAGACGACGGCTGGACGGCCGGCGTCTGTGCCGCTGGAGCCGCCGGTGCGGGGGCTGCCGGAGCTGATGCGGGGGTCGCAGGAGCCGGAGCAGCGGAAGCAGGGGCGGAGGCTGCAGGAGCGGGAGCCGCGGATGCAGGGGCCGGAGCCGCCGCGGGGCGAGCAGCGGCGGAGACGGGCGCGGGTGCCGCGGCATCCGCACCTCCCCCGGCGAGGACGCGGGCGACCAGGAGCTCGAGATGCAGACGAGGAGAGGTCGCGCCGGACATGTCGTCGAGAGCGGCGCTCACGATGTCGGCGGTGCGCGAGAGACGGGCCGAGCCGAAGGAGGCCGCCTGTTCGCGCATGCGGTCCAGCTCATCGGCGGCGATGCCGCGCAGCACCGCGGAGGCACCCGCGCCGACGGCGGCGATCACGATCAGGTCGCGCAGCCGCTCGAGGAGGTCATCGACGAATCGACGCGGATCCTGCCCGGTCTGCACGACCTTGTCGATCGCCGGGAACGCGGCGGCCGCGTCACCCGCAGCGAGCGCGTCGACGATCTCATCGAGCACGGTCGCGTGCGTGTAGCCGAGAAGAGCCACGGCGCGCTCGTACGCGACGGTCACGGTCTCCGAGCCGGCGGGCGAGTCGGAACCGGCGATCAGCTGATCGAGCAGCGACAGCGTGTCACGGGGCGATCCGCCTCCGGCGCGCACGACGAGCGGAAGGACTCCCTGCTCGACGACGACGCCCTCCTCGGTGCACAGCTTCTCGACGTACTCCAGCATCGCCGCGGGCGGAACGAGCCGGAACGGGTAGTGGTGCGTACGCGAACGGATCGTGCCGAGCACCTTCTCGGGCTCGGTCGTGGCGAAGATGAACTTGACGTGCTCCGGAGGCTCCTCGACGAGCTTGAGCAGGGCGTTGAAGCCCTGCGGCGTCACCATGTGCGCCTCGTCGAGGATGAAGATCTTGTACCGGTCGCGGCTCGGTGCGAACGTCGCACGCTCGCGCAGATCGCGCGCGTCGTCGACGCCGTTGTGGCTCGCCGCGTCGATCTCGACGACATCGAGGGATCCGCCGCCCGCGCGCGACAGCTCGATGCAGCTCGGGCACTTCCCGCAGGGGACGTCGGTCGGGCCCTCGGCGCAGTTCAGACAGCGCGCCAGGATGCGGGCCGAGGTCGTCTTGCCGCAGCCGCGGGGACCGGAGAAGAGATAGGCGTGGCCGACCCTGTCGCCGCGCAGCGCGGTCATCAGCGGATCGGTCACCTGGGACTGCCCGATCATCTCGCCGAACGACTCGGGCCGGTAGCGGCGATAGAGGGCTGTAGTCACCAGACCAGCCTACGGCGTACCGCGGACACTCGGGGCTCCCCCTCGAGGGACTTCGCGCCCCGCCCGGTATCCGCTCAGCCGCGCCCCGGCATCCGCTCATCCCCGAGCCGACGACGACGCCCCACCCTGCCGCCGGCGCCCCACCTGATCGTCGTCAACCAGGTGCGGCGCCGACGAGCAGAGGGGGCGTCGACGGATACGGAGTGCGCGGCTCAGTCGATCGGCTCGATCACCGGGATCGACGTCGTGATGACGGGAACCGACGCCGACAGGCGCGTGCCGTCCTCGCGGCGCGCACCCTCGAACTGACGCAGCGTCGGGCGACCTGCGATGACGGGCCCCTGATCGGCCAGCGCCACGACGACGGCATCCTCCGTCGTGGCGACGAAGGCGGCGCCGCGCACGGTGAACGGCACAGGCTCGCCGGAGCGCACCTCGACCGTCAGCGCGTCCCTGGCCACCGTGACCTGGATCGCAGAGCCCTGCCACTGCAGCGGGTACGAGAGCGACGGCCAGTCGGCCGGGAGCCGCGGGTCGAAGCTGAGCTCGCCCGCGTAGTCGCGCATGCCGCCGAAGCCGCTCACCAGCGCCGTCCACACGCCGCCCGCCGACGCCACGTGCACACCGTCCGCCGCGTTGTGGTGCAGGTCGTGCAGGTCGACGAAGATCGACTGCTCGAAGTACTTCAGCGCGAGGTCCTGGTAGCCGACCTCGGCCGCCAGGATCGACTGCACGACGGCGGACAGCGTCGAGTCGCCCGTCGTCAGCGGGTCGTAGTAGTCGAAGTCGGCGCGCTTCTCCTCCGGCGTGAAGTGGTTGCCCTGCAGGAACAGCGCGAGCACGACATCGGCCTGCTTGAGCACCTGGAACCGGTAGATCACGAGGGGGTGGAAGTGCAGGAGCAGCGGACGCTGGGTCGCCGGAGTGTGCGCGAGGTCCCAGACCTCGCGCTCCAGGAACAGCGAGTCCTGCGGGTGGATGCCGAGGCCCTCGCTGTACGGGATGAACATCGCCTCCCCCGCGCGCTCCCACTCGTCGGCCTCGCCGGCGCCGAGGCCGGTGCGCTCCACAAGGAGGGCGTAGTCCTCCGGGAAGTCAGCGGCGATCTCTCGCACCACCTTCGCGGCGTAGCGCAGGTTGTAGCGCGCCATGACGTTCGTGTAGAGGTTGTCGTTCACGACGGTGGTGTACTCGTCGGGCCCCGTGACGCCGTGGATGTGGAAGGTCTCCCGGCCGTCGGACACCCGCCAGAAGCCGAGCGTCGCCCAGAGCCTGGCGGTCTCGATCGCGATGTCGGCGCCCTCTCGGCGCAGGAACTCCTCGTCTCCGGTGGCGCGCACGTACTTGCCGAGCGCGAAGCTCACGTCGGCGTTGATGTGGTACTGCGCGGTGCCGGCAGCGTAGTAGGCCGAGGCCTCCTCGCCGTTGATCGTGCGCCACGGGAACAGGGCGCCGGCCTCGTTCAGCTGCTCGGCGCGGCGGCGCGCGGCGGGCAGCATCAGAACACGGGCTCGCAGTGCGTTGCGCGCCCACTGCGGCGACGTGTAGGTGAGGAACGGGAGCACGTAGATCTCGGTGTCCCAGAAGTAGTGGCCGCTGTAGCCGGACCCGGAGACGCCCTTGGCCGCGACGCCCGTGCCGTCGGCGCGCGCGGACGCCTGGGCGAGCTGGAGGAGGCACCAGCGGGTCGCCTGCTGCAGATCGTCGTGACCGCCGATCTGCACGTCGCTGCGCTCCCAGAAGGCGGCGAGCCATTCGGCCTGACGCTGGAACTGCGCGGCCACGCCCTCGACGACGACGCGGTCGAGCGACCGGCGGCAGCGGTCGACCAGCTCGCGCGGGGGCACTCCGCGGGACGTGTGATAGCTGACGAGCTTCGTGACCGTGATCGGCACGCCCGCCTTCGCCTGCACGCGGAACACGTTCTTGGCGATGTCGGACTCGATCAGCGTGCGGGCGCTGTACTCGTTCTCCGTCTCGACGATGTGGTCGGCGACGACGGCCACCGTCATGCCCGACGCCGCGACGCGGTACGACAGCGCGGAGCGCAGGCCGTCCTGCCAGTGCTCGGCGGGCTGCAGCACCCGCTCGGCGATCTTCTCGGCCTTGCGGGGGTCGAAGCCCGCGCCCTGCGCCTCCACAGGGGTGCCGGCGTAGACGCCCGCGCCGTCCTGCCGGTTCAGCAGCTGGCAGCTGATCGTCACGGGGGCGTCGGAGTTCTCCACGACGACCTCGAGCCGGAGGATCGCGAGGTGGCGCTCCTCGAAGCTGACGATGCGCTCGTCGCGCATGCGCACCCGCTTGCCCGACGGGGTCTCCCAGACGACGACCCGCTCCAGCACACCGGTGCGCATGTCGAGCGTGCGGCGGTACTCGCGCACGTCGGCGTCGTCGAAGGAGATGGGCTCGTCGTCGACGTAGACGCGCATGACCTTGGCGTCCGGAGCGTTGACGATCGTCTGCCCCACCTCGGCGAAGCCGTACGCCTGCTCTGCGTGACGGATCGGCCAGGTCTCGTGCAGGCCGTTGATGAATGTGCCGTGCTCGTGCGCGCCGCGTCCCTCGATGTGGTTGCCGCGGAGTCCGAGGTAGCCGTTCCCGACGCCGAACAGCGTCTCACCCACCCCGTCTTCTGTGTAGCGCGTCTCGATCAGGCGCCAGGGGTCGACGGGGAAGCGGTCGCGGTCGATCATGCAATCTCCTCGGAGTCGGGTGCGAAAGCGGACAGGTCGTCGACGACGACGGTGGCTCCTGCGGCGCGCAGCGCGTCGGCGCCGGTCCCGCGGTCGACGCCGACCACGGTCGCGAAGCCTGCGGCCGCGGCGGATGCGGCACCGGACGTCGCGTCCTCGACGGCCACGCTGCGGGCAGGGTCGACGCCGAGGGCGACGGCCCCGGCGCGGAACATGTCGGGCGCCGGCTTCGAGGCCAGCCCGTCGTTCTCGGCGACGACGCCGTCGACGACGATGCGGAAGAAGGAGCGGATGCCGGCCGCGGCCAGCACCTCCTCCGCGTTCTTCGAGCTCGACACCACGCCGAGCGGGATGCCTGCGGCGCTCAGCCGCTCGATCAGGGCGAGGGAGCCCGGAAAGGGCGCGATGCCCTCGCTGCGCAGCGACGCGGCGAAGGCGTCGTTCTTGCGGTTGCCGATGCCGCAGATCGTGTCGGCGTCCGGGGTGTCATCGACCGCACCCCACGGGATCTCGACGTTGCGGCTGCGCATCAGGCTGGCGACGCCGTCATAGCGCTTCTTGCCGTCGACGTAGTCGAAGTAGTCGGCATCCGTGTAGGGGGGTTCGATGCTCCATTTCGCGAAGACATCGTCGAACACGACCTTCCATGCGCGCATGTGCACCTCGGCGGTCGGCGTGAGCACGCCGTCGAGGTCGAAGAGCACGCCGTCGGCGGCGAGCAGATCGGGAAGGGCTTCGGGCACAGGAGCCTCCAGGAGAAGGACGAGGGGGTCGGCACCTCTCCGTGCCACTGTGCCAGCGTAGTGCGGAGGGCCGGGTGAGGTAACCCCCGAATACGCCGGTGTCGGACTCGTGGGGCGCGCGGGCGGATGCTCAGAGCATCTCGGCGGTCTGACGCGCGATCTGCAGCTCCTCGTTCGTCGGCACGACGAGCACCGTCACCGGGGAGTCGTCGGTGGAGATGCGCCGGATTCCGCGTTCACGGGCGGTGTTGCGGGCGGGATCGATCTCGACTCCGGCGAATCCGAGCGTCGCCATCGCCTCGGCGCGCACGGGCGCCGCGTTCTCCCCGACTCCCGCGGTGAACGAGATCACGTCGACCCCTCCGAGCTGCGCGATGTAGGCGCCCGCGTAGGCGCGGAGCCGGTGGACGTAGACGTCGAAGGCGAGCGTCGCCGCCTCCTCCCCCGCCTCGCGACCAGCGAGGATGTCGCGCATGTCGCTGCGCCCGGCGAGCCCCGCCAGTCCGCTGCGGGTGTTGAGCAGAGCGTCGAGGGCGTCGATCGTGTATCCGGCCCGGCGCGCGAGATGCACCAGCGCCGCGGGGTCGATGTCTCCCGACCGCGTGCCCATCACGAGCCCCTCGAGCGGGGTGAGCCCCATCGACGTCTCGACGGATCGGCCGCCGTCGATCGCCGTGACGGAGGCCCCGTTGCCGAGGTGGAACACGATCTGGCGGAGCGTCGAGAGGTCGCGCCCGAGGAAGGCCGCGGCGGCCTCGCTGACGTACTGGTGGCTGGTGCCGTGGAAGCCGTAGCGCCGCACCCTGTGCTCGCGGGCGAGCTCCGCATCGATCGCGTACGTGTACGCCGCGGGCGGGAGCGTCTGGTGGAAGGCGGTGTCGAAGACCGCGACGTGCGGCACATCGGGGAACACGGCCTCCGCCGCGAGGATGCCTGCGAGGTTGGCCGGGTTGTGCAGCGGCGCCAGCACCGCGAGCTCCTCGATCTGGCGCTCGACGTCGGCGTCGATCAGCGTGGGGGCGAAGAATCGCGCTCCGCCGTGCACGACGCGGTGACCGACGGCCACGGGCGGATGCTCCTCGAGGGAGGGCCCGTGGGCGGCGAACTGCTCGAGCATGACCGCGAAAGCCGCATCGTGGTCGACGATGTGCTGCTCGCTGCGATAGTCGGCGTCGAGCATCGTGACGACGGCATCCGCTGTCGTGTCCGGTCGGACCGTGTGCCGAACCGGGCTCGACTCCTGGCCGATCCTCTCGATCAGGCCGCTCGCGAGCTCGTGCTCGCCCTCGATGTCGATCAGGCTGTACTTGAGCGACGAGGAGCCGCTGTTGATGACGAGGATCGCGCTCATGCCGCCCCTCCCTGGGCCTGGATCGCCGTGATCGCCACGGTGTTCACGATGTCGTCGACCAGCGCCCCGCGGGAGAGGTCGTTGATCGGCTTGTTCAGCCCCTGCAGCACGGGGCCGATCGCGACCGCTCCCGCCGATCGCTGCACGGCCTTGTAGGTGTTGTTGCCGGTGTTCAGATCGGGGAAAACGAACACGGTGGCCCGTCCGGCGACGGCCGAGTCGGGGAGCTTCGCCTTGGCGACGGCGGCGTCGGCCGCGGCGTCGTACTGGATCGGACCCTCGACCAGCAGCTCCGGCGCCCGCTCGTGCACGAGGGCCGTGGCCGCGCGGACCTTGTCGACATCGGCTCCTGAACCGGACTCCCCCGTCGAGTACGACAGCATGGCGATCCGCGGCTCGATGCCGAACTGCCGCGCGGTGGCCGCGGAGGAGATCGCGATGTCGGCGAGCTGCTCGCTCGTCGGATCGGGGATGACGGCGCAGTCGCCGTACACGAGCACGCGGTCGGCGAGCGCCATCAGGAACACGCTGGAGACGACCTTCACGCCGGGCTTCGTCTTGATGATCTCGAACGACGGTCGGATCGTGTGCGCGGTGGTGTGCGCGGCGCCGGAGACCATGCCGTCGGCGAGTCCGGTGTGCACCATCATGGTGCCGAAGTACGACACGTCGGTGACCGTGTCGGCGGCCTGCGCGAGCGTGATGCCCTTGTGCGCGCGCAGCCGCGCGTACTCGGCGGCGAAGCGCTCGACGAGCTCGGGGTCGTGCGGGCTGAGCACCTGCGCCGCCGAGATGTCGGCGCCCAGCTCGATCGCCCTCGCGCGCACCGTGGCCTCGTCGCCCAGGATCGTCAGATCCGCCACCTCCCGGGCGAGCAGCGTGGACGCGGCCTGGAGGATGCGATCATCGTCGCCCTCGGGCAGGACGATGCGCCGCCGGTCGGCGCGGGCGCGCTCGATGAGGCCGTACTCGAACATCAGCGGCGTGACGACGCGCGACTCGGCCAGGCCCACCTGGGTGGTGAGCTCGGCGACGTCGACGTGCGTCTGGAAGAGGCTGAGCGCCCGGTCATAGCGCGCCCTCGAGTCGGGCGAGATGCGCCCGCGTGCGCCCATCACGCGCACCGCGGTGTCGTAGGTGCCGAGATCGGTCGCGATGATCGGCACCGTCGACGTGAAGCCGTCGAGCAGCCGCACGATCGGCTCCGGCAGCGGGAACGGACCGTTGAGGATGATGCCGGAGACGCGCGGGAAGGTGCCGGACGCGTCGGCGAGGAGGGTGGCGAGCAGCACCTCGGTGCGGTCGGCCGGGATCACGACCACCGATTCCTCCGTGATGCGGGGCAGCACGTTCACCATCGACATGCCGGCGACCACGATGGTGAGGGCCTCGCGGGCGAGACGGTCGGGGTCGCCCTTGATGAGGCGTCCGTCGACGGCGGAGAGGATGCCGCGGATCGACGGCGCGACGAGCGTGCGGTCCTCGGGGATAGCCCACACCGGCGTGCTCCGCGCCGGACGCACGGCCGAGACCGCGTCGGCGACGTCGTCGAGCGCATCGGGGTCGGCGCGGTTCACGATGACCGCGAACAGCTCGGCGCGCTCGGCCTCGAGCTCCGCGAGCGCGAGGGCGGCGATCTGCCCGACGGCGGCGGCCGAGCGGGCCGTGGTGGTGCCGAGCTGCTCCGCCTGGCGCTGACCGTCGCGGCCCGAGAGCACGAGCAGCACGGGAGCGGCGAGGTTCGCCGCGATGCGCGCGTTGTAGCCGAGCTCGGCCGGGCTCGCCACGTCGGTGTAGTCGCTGCCGACGATCACGACGGCGTCGCACTGCGCCTCGACCGCCTTGAAGCGGGAGACGATGGTCGACAGCGCGCGCTCTGGGTCGTCGCGCACGTCGTCGTAGGTGACGCCGACGCAGAGGTCGTAGTCGAGATGGACGCCGTCGTGCGCGAGCATCAGCTCGAGGATCTCATCGCGATCCGCCACCGAGCGGGCGATCGGGCGGAACACGCCCACACGCGGGCTGACGCGCATCAGCGCGTCGAGCACTCCGAGCGCGATCGTCGACTTGCCGGTATGGCCTTCGGCCGAGGTGATGTAGATGCTCTGCGCCACGGGCTCAGCCTAGACGCGCCGCCTGTGCGGCGCCCGCGTCCGGCGCCGTGCATCCGCTCGTGAGGGCGTCGACCACGGCGGTCGCGTCCTCCTGGTACCGCGTGTAGTAGTCGGCATCCGTGTTGACCTGCACGCGGTGGATCGCGTGCGACGCCGGCATCTGCTGCCAGCCCTCGAGCGTCGAGAGCTTGCCGTAGAACAGCGTGGCGGCCGTCGCCGGGTCCATCCGCTGCTCGGCGCTGCCCCACCAGTCCTGCTGCTGGAAGAGCCCGATGCTGGTGGTCCTGGTCCCGTCGGGGTTGCGGAATCCCGACGTCTCCCAGTCGCCGTAGTCGATGTTGCGCAGGCTGCTCTCGCCCATCGCGGTCATCACCCCGAGGATCTGCCCGTCGCGTCCGAATCCGAGGGCGGATGCCGTGAGCATGATGGTCGCGGCGTTGTCCAGCTGCTCCCCCTCCCAGCCGGCGATCCCCGCATCCGGGAAGCCTGCGGGCTCCGTCGCGCAGTAGACGGCGGGTTCGTGGGCGAGTCCGAGCGGGATCAGCACGGCCGCGCCGACCACGACGACGATCGCCGCGCTCCACAGCGAGATGCGGCGCAGCATCCGCCTGCGCTGCGACCGGAGCTGGGCGCGGCGGCGCGGGGACGGCCTGCGTCGGCGCGGGCGAGCACGGGCGGAGGAGCGGCGGGCCGTCGGCCTGCGCCCTGTGCGCGTCTTCGTCATGTGCGGCGGTCCGGATGCCGTCCGGCGAACGCGGCGAGCGCACCGCCGACGGCCCCGAACAGGTGGCCCTGCCAGGAGACGCCGGCACCCGCGCCGAAGATGCCCGTGAGCATGGTGCCGCCGTAGATCCCGATGACGACGAGCGCGACCACGGCGTAGAGGATGCGGTGCGAGACGCGGCCCGGCGCGAACACCCTGGCGACGAGGTAGCCGAAGTAGCCGAAGACGAGACCGGAGGCGCCGACCGTGAGGGTGCCGGGGGCGTTCACGAGCCAGGTGCCGAGCCCGCCGATGACCGTCGCGAACGCGGTGACCGCCCAGAACCTGCGGGGGCCCTCGATCGCGACGATGCAGCCGAGGACGAGGAAGGGCACCGAGTTGCCGATCAGGTGCGGCCACCCGGAGTGCAGGAGCGGCGCGAGCACGATGCCGCCGAGTCCCGCCGGGTCCCAGGAGCGGATGCCGAAGACGGAGAACGAGCCGGGGAGGATGCTGTCGGCCAGCTGCACGATCCACATCACGGCGAGCAGTGCCACAGGAGAGGCGAATCGACTCAGCGTTCTCGGCTGCTGCTGCTCCACGGTGCTCACCCGTCGATTCTCGCAGGACGTCCTGAGGAGTCGCCGGGCAAAAGAAAAGACCCTCCGCGCACCCAGCAGAGCCCGGTTACCCTTGCTGCGTTTCCGCCCTGGGGGAATTGGCCTGGATGCCGCCGCGCGGAGAGCCGTCGACAAGTCTAGCCGACGAGAGCAGGGCCGATGAACAGGTTCAGGGACCTGCAGAGAGGTTACGATCGGATCACGCGCGCAACGCTGCGCTCACGCGAGAGGGAACGCATGCTGGAGAACTCCCCCCTGAGTACGACCTCGATCACCGCCGAGCAGTTCGCGGAGCAGACCGCCGCGATCCTCGGCTCGGTGGGTCAGGTCATCGACGGCAAGCCGGATGCCGTGCGCAGCGCCCTCGTCTGCCTGCTCGCCGAGGGGCACCTGCTCATCGAGGACGTCCCCGGCGTCGGCAAGACGATGCTGGCGCGAGCCCTCGCCGCGAGCGTCGACGCCACCGTCCGCCGCATCCAGTTCACCCCCGACCTCCTGCCGGGAGACGTGACCGGCGTGAGCGTCTACAACCCGGTGGATCGCGAGTTCGAGTTCAAGCAGGGCGCCGTGTTCGCGCACATCGTGATCGCCGACGAGATCAACCGCTCGTCCCCGAAGACCCAGTCGGCGCTGCTGGAGGCGATGGAGGAGGGCCAGGTCACGGTCGACGGCTCCACGCATCCCCTGCCGCAGCCCTTCCTCGTCGTCGCCACCCAGAACCCCCTGGAGATGGAGGGCACCTACGCTCTGCCCGAGGCGCAGCGCGACCGCTTCATGATGCGCATCTCGATGGGCTATCCGGATGCCGCGGCAGAGGCGCTCATGATCCGACAGCGCGACGCGGTGAGCCCGCTCGCTGGGGTCACGGCCGTCGCCGATGCGGCATCCATCTCCGGCCTGATCGCCTGGGCGCGGTCGGTGCACGTCGCCCCCGCCATCGAGGAGTACACGGTCGCGCTCGCCCAGGCGACGAGGAACGACCCGAACCTCCACCTGGGTGCGAGCCCGCGCGCGACCCTGCAGCTCATCCGGTCCGCGAAGGTCTGGGCGGCGCTCGACGGCCGCGACTTCGTGATCCCCGATGATGTGACGGCCCTGCTGATCCCCGTGCTCGCCCACCGTCTTCTCCCCGCACGCGGAGCCCACCGCGCCGGCGCCCAGCCGGTGGAGGCGGCCCTGCGTCAGATCGTGGAGCGCGTGCGCGTGCCGGTGGCGTCGCGCGCCTGACCGGCGGACAGCATGAGACGACGTCGAGCCCTCACCGCCAGGGGCGCAGGTGCGCTCATCGCGGGTCTCGGCTGCCTGCTCGCGGCGAACCTCGTGGGGGCGCCGATCCTCATCTACGTCGGCATCCTCCTCCTCGCCCTCACCGTGTTCTCGCTGCTGGCGGTGCACATGCCGAGGCGCAACGGCGCGGTCGCCCGGCAGATCTCCACCGATCTCCTCACGGTGGCCGAGACGTCGCGTGTGACGCTGCGGTTCGATCTGCGCGCGATCCGCATCCCGCACGGTCTGTGGCGCGACGTCCTCCCCGATGCGGTGTCGGGCGACTCGGCCGGGGAGTACCCGCCCGAGAGCGGGCAGCTGAGCTACCTCATCACCGGCGTGCGCCGCGGCGTCTGGGCGATCGGACCGCTGGTGCTGCGCACCGTCGACCCCTTCGGCATCGCGCAGCGCGAGCAGGCCTTCGGCGAGACCCGCACCGTGACCGTCGTGCCCGAGATCATCACGCTCGCCCCGCTCGCCGTCAAGGTGGGGGCGGCGGGCGGCACCGCCCACACCTCCTCGAGCCGGCTCGGACAGGGCAGCGACAACCTCTCGCCGCGCCGGTACATCGCCGGCGACTCCATGCGGCGCATCCACTGGCGTGCGACCGCGCACCGCGGGCAGCTGATGGTCAGGCAGGAAGAGGAGGAGTCGAGTCCCGACGCCCTCGTCGTGCTCGATCGCAGCTCGGCGCGCTGGGCCGCGCCCGGTGAGGACGCCGATCCGGCCTTCGAGGCAGCCGTCTCGCTGTGCGCCTCCGCCGCGGTGCATCTCGTGCAGGAGGGCTACGGGGTCGACGTGGTCGACAGCGCGGGCATCCTGCTCGGCACCCTCCGCGGACACGAGGAGGACAGGGAGGGTCTGCTGGTCGCTCTCGCGATGGTCACTCCGCGGGGCGAGCCGCGCGACCTCGCGACGGTCATGGGAGGCACCCCGCCCGGCCCGCTCGTCTACATCACCGGGCGCCTCGACGAGGAGACGGCCGAACGGCTGCGCCCTGCCGGCGCCGCGGCGCCCATGCTCTTCGCCGCCGAGCTCGACGAAGGCGTGGAGCAGACCGCCGTCCACCACGGCTGGCGTGTGGCCGTTCTCGGCTCCGACCTCGCCGACGCGTGGGAGGACGCGCTCCCGGAGCGGATGGGGGTCGGCGATGTCTCGCGCTGAGCCCCGTGCTCCTCGCCTGTCGTGGCACCGCGACCACGAGCTGAACGAGAGCCGCATCGCCCAGGGCGCCCTCGCCGCCGCGGCGGCCTTCGTCGCGGTGTGGCCCTACACCTCCGTGATCAAGCCGGGCGCCTGGTCCTTCGCCGTCGTCACGGTGGTCCTCGTCATCGCGGCGGTCGGGGTCGCCGTGCGCACCCTGCTGCTCCGCCGGAAGCGCTGGATCCGGGAGACCGCGGCCATGATCGCGCAGGCGGTCGCGGCGCTCGGCGTCCTCACGATGCTCGTCGCCGGAGACACCGCGATCTTCGGAGTCGTGCCCACCTCATCGACCTTCACCGTGTTCAGCTCCCTCGCCGCGACGGCCTGGGAGCAGGTCGTGTTCGGCACCGCTCCGCTCGACAGCACGCCGGGTCTCCGCGTGATCATGGGCGCCGGCTTCGCTTTCGTCGCACTCCTCCTCGACCAGCTCGTCGCCCAGCGGAGCGCCGTCCTGGCCAGTGTTCTCGTCGCCGTCGTCGGCGCGACGCCGATGATCGTCACGCTCGGAGACGCGAACGTCGTGTGGTTCGTGATGCTCGGCGTCATGATCCTGCTGCTGTTCCGGCAGTCCGCGAAACGCGACCCGGAGTCCCCTCGGCGCGTGTCCACGGGCATCGCGGTGGGGGCCGGAGCCGCCGCCGTCGCCGCGGCGCTCGTCATCGCGCCCATCGTGCCCGTCTCAGCATCCCTCGCCGGGACGGGCGTCGGCGTCAGCGTCGACGCGTCGCTGCGCCTGGGGAACGACCTGCGTCAGCCCGACCCGGTCGAGGTTCTCACGCTCGCCACGGCGGAGAAGACCGCGCCGTACCTCCGACTGACCACCCTGTCTCGCTTCGACGGCAGGGTCTGGCATCCGGATCGCGGTGACACACAATCCCTGAGCGACGGCTTCGGGGCCGCGGAGTGGACGGAGGACGTCGCCGCGAAGGACGTCACGACCTCGATCCGCGTGCTGCGCATGTCGAGCTCGTGGCTGCCCGTCCCCTACCCCGCGACGAGCGTCCAGGGTCTGAGCGGCGCCTGGAAGCTGATGCCGGAGAACCGCACGATCGTCTCGAAGACCGCGGATGCCGTCGGCAACGACTACACGGTCGCGTCGCTCAGGGTGAATCCGTCGCTGGAGCAGATCAGAGCCGTGTCCGCGGCCGCGGCGGTGGTCGACCCGGACGACGAGCCGCTGGAGCTCCCCGACGTCATCCCGAACACGGCGCGCGAGGTCACGGCGGACGCCACGAGCGACTACGACCGTCTGATCGCACTGCAGACCTGGTTCCGCACCGAGTTCTCCTATTCTCTGGAGACGCCGGTCGATGAGGGCTTCGACGGCACCGGCGCGGACGCCGTCGCGCAGTTCCTCGACGTCCGATCCGGATACTGCGTGCATTTCGCCGGCGCCTTCGCCCTGATGGCGCAGAGCCTGGGGATGGACGTCCGCATCGTCGTCGGATACCTGCCGGGCACGCGCACCGACGAGAAGCGCGGCGAAGAGACCATCTACTCGGTCTCCAGCGATCAGCTGCATTCCTGGCCGGAGGTCCTCTTCCCCGGCATCGGCTGGGTGCCGTTCGAGCCGACGGCCTCTCTCGGCGTGCCCACGGCGTTCGCATCGGCGACGACGACGGGCTCCGGCCCTGGGGGCGCGGCCACCCCCGCGCCCACGACGGCCCCGACCTCGGAGGCCACGAGCGGCCCCGAGATCGATCGGACAGATGCGGGCGGAAACACCGGCGGCGCCGGCGCCCTGCGTCAGCTCGACCCGATGCCGGTCGTGCTCACCGCGTTCGGAGCGCTGCTCGTGCTCCTGCTGCCGGCGCTGATCCGCCTCGGCATCGGCACGGCGCGACGTCGCCGAGCACGACGGGGAGATGCGGCGTCCGCGTGGGCCGAGCTGCGCGCCACGCTGATCGACCTGCGCATCGCGCTGTCGGATGCCGATTCGCCCCGCTCGCGCGGCGCGGCCCTCGTGTCCGAGCACGGCGTGGATCCGGAGGCGATGCGGGTGCTGACGGATGCCGTCGAGCGCGCGACCTATGCGCGCTCTGCCGACCCGGCGGATCTGTCCCCCGCTCTGGGCGAGGTTCTCGCGCAGCTGCGTCGCAGCGTCGATCGGCCGTCGCGGCTCAGGGCGCTGCTGCTTCCGCGTTCGCTGTTCGCCGGGCGCGGCTCGCAGGCCCCGCTGCTCGTCTGACGGGAGTGCTCGGCCGCGCTCAGGCGTGCACGTGGACCGGGCACGGCACCGCGGCGCATGCGTCGCACACGACCAGCTGGACCCGGCACGAGAGGTCGGGGCAGTTGGCCGTGCGGTTCGTCGCCGTTCCGCACCCCGCGCACTCTCCGATCACGGCTGCGTGGTCGGAGAAGTCGACCGAGCCGCGCTTGTCGAACACGTAGAGCGAGCCCTCCCAGAGGCCGTCGTCTCCGTACTGCTCGCCATAGCGGACGATGCCGCCCTCGAGCTGATACACCTCGCCGAAGCCCCGCGACGCCATCAGGCTCGACAGCACTTCGCACCGGATGCCGCCCGTGCAGTAGGTGACGACCGGCTTGCCTTTGAGGTCGTCGTAGGCTCCGGAATCGAGGAGCTGCACGAAGTCCCGCGTGGTCTCCGTATCGGGGACGATCGCGTCGCGGAAGCGTCCGATCTGCGCTTCGAGCGCGTTGCGTCCGTCGAAGAAGACGACCTCGTCTCCTCGTTCGTCCATCAGCGCGTGCAGGGCCTCCGGCGAGAGCCGGGTGCCGCCTCCGATGACGCCGTGCTCGTCGACCCTGAGCTCCCCCGGTGCACCGAAGGACACGATCTCCTCCCGCACCTTCACGCTGAGCTTGGGGAAGTCGATGCTGCGGCCGTCGGCATCCACCCCCGTCCCCTCGCTCCACTTGATGTCGGCGCCCTTGAACGGCGCGTACGAGCGGAACGAGCGCGCCCACTTCTTGAGCGCGACGAGATCGCCGCCGAGCGTGCCGTTGACGCCGTCCTTCGAGATCAGGAGCCGCCCGCGGAGGCCGAGCGCCTCGCCGAGGTCACGCTGCCAGAGCCGGATGGCCTCGGGGTCGGCGAGCGGGGTGAAGACGTAGAACAGGACGATCTTGGGGGTTGCCACCAGGGAATCCTACGTCGTGACCACGCCCTTCAGAGACGGTCGCGGCGACGCAGCACCAGGACCACGACCACGGAGAGCGCGACCGCCCACCCCGTCGCCACGAGCGACGCGACGGGAGCGGCGAGCCCGTCGTCGGCGAGGCCCGCGGCCGACAGCAGCGCGCTGAGCGGAAGGATCCTCGCGACGTCCGGCGCGGCATCCGACAGCAGGAGAGCCGGCGACAGCGTCGCGGGCACGACGAACAGCACGAGGACCGGGCTGCGCACCAGCACACCGACGAGATACCCCCACAGCCCCGCCGCCGCGAGGATGCCGACAGCGGCGGCAGCCTCCGGAACGCTCAGCAGCGCGCGACCGGTGACGAGGAGGAACGCCGCCTGGATCACCGCGATCCCGAACACCCCGAACAGGAGCGTCGAGGCCACGGCGGAGACCGCGCGCGATCCGAGGACCACCACGCCGGAGGTGAAGAGATGATCGCGCGCCAGCACGCCCGATCGGTCGGCGAGCGCCGGGCCCAGCGCTCCCAGCACCGCCGCGAGGATCACCAGCCCGCCGACGAGAGATGCGCTCATCGTGGCTCCGAAGGCATCGACGACGGCGGGCGGCGCCGATCGCACATCGCTCGGCAGCGACGCCGCGATCGACAGCGCCGAGAGCAGCGCGACGGGGAGGAACACCCAGGGCAGGGGGTCTCCGCACAGCCGTCGCAGCTCCGCGGAGAGCCCGCGGACGACCTGCCCGCGCATCGGGCCGCCCCACGGCCTCGCCCCGCCGGCGCTCAATGCTCTCGCCGCCGCACCGCACCGACCGCGAGCACGACGGTGACGGCGCTCCAGCCGAGCAGCACGAGCGCGCTCCCCCACCACGGCAGCAGCCCGTCGACCGGCGCCCCGGTGACGCCCGCGAAGGCGCCGACCGGAAGGTACCTCTCGACGGCGGGCACGTTGAACAGCAGCGGGAGCTCGATCATGATCGGCACGAGCAGGACGATCGCGGACACCGCGTAGTAGCCCTTGATGACCCAGCCCAGAGACACCCCGATCACACTGCCGAATATGGCCGCGAACACCGACCCGCCGACGATCCCCCAGAATGCCCCGTCGATCTGCAGGCTCCGCCCCACGGAGGAGAGCAGGACCGCGGACGCCGCCGCCCAGATCGCCGCCCCGACGAGGCACAGGACCACGGCGGTGATCGCACTGGCGAGGAGCTTCGCGAGGAGCACCCGCCGGATGGATCCGATGACGAGCGACCTCGACATGGAGTGGTAGTAGTACTCCCGCGACACCGAGTAGCTGCCGAGGTACATCGCCGTGATGCCGATCGCGGCGAACAGGCCGAACACGATCCGCGTCGCGTTCCCGTCATCGAGATCGGTCAGTCCGTCCAGCGACGGGCCGACCGTGACCATCAGCGCGGGGATGAGGAGCGTGAACGAGAAGATCCCGAGCATCGCGAGCCCGCTGACGCCGCGCAGCAGCTCGCTCCGGAGGAAGTCAGACATGGACGTTCCCTCCCTCGGCGCCGTCGATGAGCCCGAAGTACCCCTCTTCGAGGGTCGTCGCCCCGTCGGCCGTCAGCGCCTCCAGCGGACCGTCGAACAGCTTGCGCCCGCGCATCACGACGACCTCGTCGACCGTCTGCTCCAGTTCGGCGAGCTGGTGGCTGGAGATGAGGACGGTGCCGCCCTTCTCCGCGAAGGACCGCAGGAATCCGCGCAGCCACCGGATGCCGCCGGGGTCGAGCCCGTTCGCCGGCTCATCGAGCACGAGGAGCTCCGGGTTCCCGATCAGCGCGGTCGCCAGGCCGAGCCGCTGCCGCATGCCGGTGGAGAACCGCTTCACCCTCTTGCCGGCGTGGGCGGTGAGGTCGACCTGCGCGAGTACCTCGTCCACACGGGTCCGCGGCATGCCCGCGGCGAGACGGTAGATGTCGAGGTGCCGACGGGCGGTGATCCCGGTCTCGAATCCGAGGCCGTCCATGTGCACGCCGACCCGGCGCGCGGGGTTCGTCATGGCCGCGAAGGGGGCTCCGAAGAGCGTGGCGGAACCCGCCGTCGGATGCAGCAGGCCGACGAGACCGCGCATCGCCGTGCTCTTGCCTGCGCCGTTCGGGCCGAGCAGGCCCACGATCGCTCCGGACTCGACCGTGAAGCTGAGATCTCTGACGACGGCATCCCCTCCGTAGCTCTTGGTGAATCCGTCGAAGCTGATGACCGCTGTCATGAGCCTTCTCCTCTCGATAGGGGGCGGGTGCGTGTGGCACGACCGATCAGACGATCGACGTGCCGGTGGATCGGGGCCACGAGGTGGGGATGCTCTCCGGCATCCGCCCTCGTGAGCAGCTTGGTCAGGACGTAGAGCTGGGAGACGACGCCGTCGTCGGAGTCGAGGTCGTCCGCGAAGCGCCGGGTGATCTGCGCGACGACGTCGGGCTGCGCAAGGGAGTGGCAGAGCAGGAAGGCGGCATCGTAGCCGCGCGGCGCCAGCCCCCACGCCTCCCAGTCGACCATCGCGAACGGCTCCACGTGCAGGTTGTTCCAGTGCAGGTCGCCGTGGGCCGCCCGCCAGTCGCCGACGTCCGTGTCGACGTCGAGGCCGAAGAACACCGCGATGCGGCGGCGGATGCCGTCAGGGTCGACGGCCCTGCGCGCGGTCGGCGCCACGGAGAGCGCATCGAGGCCGCCCGCGAGCGCGTTCCACCATGCCTCGTCGAGCGATGGAGCCGCGCGGAGGTCCGGGGTCGACTGGGCCGGGTGCCCGGGAACCAGCGTCATCAGCTCGGCGCGCACCGTGAGAGGACCGTCGGTCTGCTCGCGGACCTCGAGCACCCTCGGCTTCCGAACGCCGCTGATCGCACCGGCGTCCTGATTGCCCGTCCACCAGGATCCGCGGGCCCACTCTGTCCTCGACCAGACGAGTCGGAGCCACAGCGCCTTCCCGCCCCGCGACGCTGCGGTGCCGAGGGAGCGGTCGCGCCAGCCGAAGACGGGCGTCCCGCTCGCTTCGACGCCGAGAACGCCGAGCTCCCTCTCCAGGGCCGAGCGCAGCATCCCCCGCAGTTCGTTCTCCGGGGCTGACGTGTGCGGTTCGGCCGTCATGCGCGCGCCTCCGATCCGAGCGCGGCGAGGGGGACGTCGAGGAACGTCCGCCACAACCAGGCGCCGAGCGATCGAGCATCGCCGTCGACGCGGACCCTGCCGAAGCGCGGAAGGGCTCCGCTCCGGACGTCGGACAGGGCGACCTGGATGCCATCCGTCCTGAGGGGCGACGGGGTCACCGGCACGAGCGCGGCGAGGTCGATCTCGCCCCGGTGGGGCTCCCCGTCGCCGACCACCGCGGTTCCGAGACGCCTCTGGATGAGAATTCCGCTGCTCTCGAGAACCACAGGGGTCCCTGCCTCCGGGAGCGTCTCCCCCGCGGACGCCACGAGCCGCACCTCGCCGCCCTCGCTGACGAAGCCGACGGTGCGGGCCGACGACACCGGGATCATGAGCACGGCGGCGATCAGGGCGGTCCCGGCGACGGCAGCCGCGGCCACCCGCCACGGATTCGGCGCGGACGCGGCGAGCGCCTTCGCCCCGCGCAGGAGCGCCCGGAAGACGACGGCGGCGACCAGACCGAGTGTGGCGAGGTAGCAGAGCGCCGGCACCGTCCCGAGACCTGCGACCGACGTGGCGTACCGGTAGAGCACGAACCCGACGAGCCCGACGGGGAAGAGCCGGCACAGGATGCCGTAGGCGATGAGCAGGCCGCGATGCCGCCCAGCGCGGTGGAGGCCGTCGGACTCGGGACGAGGATCGGCTGCACCCGTGGAGCGTGCGGCGCCTCCGAGGAGCCCGAGGAACGAGTGACCCGCGGCCGTCATCGCGTCTCTGCGCAGATGCGGCCAGTCGAGAGCGGACATGAGCGCGAGGTAGCCGTCGAGCTGAACGAAGGGAAGCAGGTTGAGGGCCGCGATCGCCAGGCACGACAGGGCGTACAGGACGAGTCCGGCGTGCAGGGAGTCGTCGACCACGAGGCGCGAGGCCACGATGCTCGCCGCCGCGCACACGAGGTGCACCGCGGGCCCGGCGAGAGCGACGAGGGCCCGCTGACGGCGGCGCGACAGACGCCAGCCGTCGGTGACGTCGCAGAAGAAGGCGGGAGCGAGATAGAACAGCATGACGCCGATGCGCCGCGGGCTTCCGCCGAAGGCGCTGAGCGTCGCGCCGTGTCCGAGTTCGTGCACGATCGTCGTCAGCACGATCGCCAGCCCGAGCCACGCGATCACCGAGAGCGGGAGCGGGCTCTCCAGAACCGCGACGATGTCGGACCAGCCGAGTGCCGTCGCGACCACCCCGGCGACGACGACCGCGGCGCCGATGACGACGCCGGGCGCCCCCGCGACGGCGCGCGTCAGCGGACGGAGCGCGGCGAAGAGCGCCGACGGGTCGCCGACGCTCCACTGCAGCGTCAGCGGAGGTCGATACTGCAGACGTCGACCGCGCCGACGCGGGCGGCGGCCGCGCGATCCGCCGGTGTCGGCGTCTGCGGCGAGCAGTCCAGCCCCGTCGAGACGCCGAGCGATCAGGCCGACATCGTCGGCGGTCCACGGGTCGCCGAGTGCGGCAGCGATCTCGGCGATGCTCCGGTCTCCCGTGAACCGCCGCGCGACCACGGCGACCGGCTCCGACACGCGCACGGCCGGCGCCCCGTCGCGCGCGATGATCCACTGCCCGGCGTCGGCGATCGGATCGTCGACCGTGATCCCCGGCGCGAGCCTCGGCGTGGCGGTCAGGGGCAGCGGAGGCAGGACGGAGGTCACAGCGAGCACTCGATCATCGCGATGCGGCGGGCTCCCTCGGAGAAGCGCACAGGATGCGTGCCACGGACGACGAGCCCCGCCTCCCGGAGTTCCGCCTCGAGCTGTCCGGCGTCGATCAACGCGACCCGTGAGGAGAAGGCCTCCGCCCGGAGCACCCCGCCCTCGCGGCGCAGATGGACGACTCCCACGTCGCGCACTCCGGCCGCGGCATCCACCTCGTCGCTGAGGAACACCACCTCCGAGTCTCCGGTGGACACGACGAGCGCCTCGTTGTCGTCGTCACGGGGCCGGGCCACGTGGGCGGAGACGACGAAGAGGCCGTCGGGCGCGAGGTGCGCGCGGACAGCGGCGTACAGGGTCCGTCGTTGGGCGGCGGACAGCAGCGAGATCGAGGTCGTCGCGAGCACGATCAACCCGAACTCCCCGTCGATCCGGAAGTCGCTCATGTCTCCGAGCACCGGACGCAGATCATGGAGCCCGGCCCGGTTCGCCTTCTCCTCGAGGAGGGCGAGCATCCGCGGCGAGGTGTCGAGAGCCACCGTCTCCCGCCCCGACCGCGCCAGAGGGAGGCTGAGTCGCCCCGATCCGCAGGCCAGTTCGAGGATGCGCCCGGTGCTGCGGCGCGAGATCCGCAGGATCTCGCGGATCTCGCTGTCGTCCCCGCGGATCATCGCGTCGTAGACCTCCGACCCGCGCTCGCTGTAGATGTCGGAGACGACGGCGTCGGGGTCGATCACCGCGAGGAGTCGCGCCGCGGCGCGGTTCAGACCCTGTGTGGTCATGGCGGCCTTCTTTCTGGCGTGGGATGCTGGATGCGAGGTCGGGGGCATAGCGGATGCACGGTTCTCCGTGTCGAGCGGGTGTGTCACCCGCTACGCCCTCGACTTCTTTCTTCAGGTGATGCTCATCAGGTGATGGCGACGACCGCGCCGATGAGGATGACGATGTCGCCGACGATGATGTACCAGGGCTCGGGCGCGTCCATCGTCTCGATCTCTTCGAAACTCAGGTCCATGTGCTCACCTCCTTCGAGGGTGTCGTTCGAGAGGACTCAGGTGGCGGCGAGGCCGATCAGGCCGAGGACGACGCCGATCTTGACCGCGGCGTACCAGGTCCAGAAATCGGGCGAGTCCATCGACTCCAGCTCTTCGAAGCGCAGCTCGTTCGAGATCTCCATGTGCTTTCACCTCCCTCCGGTGGTCGAATCGGGCGGCCGACGGCTACGTGAGGCCGGCGGCGATCACGACGATCGCGATCCCCATGCCGACTCCGTTCACGAAGTCGGACCACTCGGAGGGCGCGTCCATCGTCGGAAGCTCCTCGATCAGCAGATCCATGTCGTTCGTCATCTCCCCATCACCTCCTCTCCCTCTCTCGGGCGAATCGCAGAGCCGTCGAAGGACTCTGCGAAGATGCTCGCGACGGCGTCGCGGTCGAGGCGTCCGAGCGCAGGCAGCGGCGCGCCCCAGGAGGCGAGGCATCGCTCCACGACGGCATCGAGGACCGCCGGCGCCGGGGCGGAAATCGTCTGCAGGCCCCACCTCGATCGGAGGGCGATCAGCCCGTCGCCGGCGTCCTCCGGGAGCCCCGGCACCGCCTCGCGCATCCACGTCCAGCACATCGCCAGCCGCTCTGGCGACCCCCAGCGTGTGTCGCCGTCGGCGATGCGCCGCCAGATCGCCGGCAGGATCGCGAGCGTCGCCGGGATCTTGCGCGTCCCCGTCTCCCAGGAGAGCTCGTTCGCGAGGTACCAGTGCGGAGCCGCGTACGTGCGCCGGCCGACGAGCGCCCAGGAGCGATGCGTGGCAGCGCTCAGCTGAGAGGCGAACAGACGCTGCTCCGGGGAGAGGCGTCCTGCCCGCAGCTGCTCTGCGAGCCCCGTCGCGGCCATCACGATGCCGCGGGCATCGTGATCGGCCGCGAGACTCGGAGCGCTCCCGACCGCCGGTCCCAGCACGCGGAGGATCACCTCCATCAGTCCCTCGCCCTGCAGCATTCGCGGAAGCGTCGCGGTGTGCACGGGATCGAGCACCGCGCCGTCGGCCTGCAGTCGCGAACCGGAGAGCAGCCGTCGTCCCCACGACGTCGCGAGGCAGGCGACCCTGCTCGTCTCCGTGCCCGTGCCGAAAGTCGTCGAGATCAGAAGCAGCGGCAGATCCGGTCCCCTCCGCACGAGCAGGTCCGGCACCCGCACCAGGCCGCTCCGCCGCGCGAGGCTCTGCAGCGGGCCGGTCAGCTGCGGAGTCACGAGCAGCATCCGCACGATCTTCGCGGCGTCCATGACCGACCCTCCGCCCAGCGAGACGATCGACGTCGCGCCCCTCCCCGCGGCCACGAGGGTCGCGATCATGGCGGAGTCGAGGGCGGCAGCCTCCAGCGGGACATCGATCGCATCGCGCGGCAGAGCGAGGCCCTCGTGGGAGACCGCGGCATCGCGGAGGACGAGCGGGCGATCTCCGCGCGGAAAGCGCGTGAAGGCCGCCGCTGTGGCACCGGCTCCGGCGGTCACCCGCACCCTGCCGGAAGATTCGACGATGCCCCTCACGCGGCGGCCTCGTCGATGCCGTGCAGCACGGCGGTCTCCAGCTCATCGAGCTCCGCACGCTCGTAGACGTACGCGGGGATCAGCTGGATGCAGCTCGGCCCCGGTTGCACGAGAGCGCCCGCACGCCGGACGGCTGTGACGACACCGGCCACCTCCTCGCCGCTCAGCGGCTCCCCGTCGCGGGACAGGACGATGGCCCGGAAGCACCCGGCACCTCGGACGCCCGTGACATCGGGATGGTCGCCGATCCGCGCGAGGGCGCCATCCAGTCGGGCTGCGAGACGGCCGGCGAGCGCGGCGGCGTCCATCCTCACGAACTCGGAGAGGGTCGCGAGGATGGCGGCGCAGGATGCCGGGGTTCCCGCCTGCGTCTCGCCGTGCACGAAGACCGCGTCGGCACGGTCGAAGAGGTCGCAGATCTCTGCGGACACGAGGACGGCGGATGCCGCGGCCGCTCCGTTCGTCAACGCCTTCGAGAGCACCATGACGTCAGGAGCCACCGGCCATCGCGAGGAGGCGAAGAGGGGTCCGGTCCGGGCGAAACCGGTGGCCACCTCATCGGCGACGAGGGCGATATCGTGGCTCGCACGGATCTCCGCCACCGCTGCCAGGAAGTCGTCGTCGAGCGGGAACGCTCCCGAACCGAGAAGCGGCTCGAGCACGAGCGCGGCGATCCGCTCCCCCTCCCTGGCGAACAGGTGGCGGAGCTGCGCGCCTCCGTCGACCGTGGACACGTGTCGAACGCCTCTGCGATCGGCCGAGTACACCGTCTGGCCGAGTGCGTCGCCGCTGAGGCTCAACGCACCGTACGTCAGCCCGTGGTATCCCCCGTGCAGACCGACGACGATGGTGCGTTCGGGGCGCCCCCTCAGCGCGGCCGCCTGACGGACCAGTTTCATGGTCAGATCGTTCGCCGCAGACCCCGATGTCGAGAACAGCACGCGCGCGAACCTCTCGGACCCCGTGATGTCGAGCAGTGCCTCCGCTGCTTCCTCGGCGTACGTGTGGGACGACCGGAAGAGCGAGAGATAGGA
Source organism: Microbacterium sp. MYb72 (assembly GCF_002979415.1). GTDB lineage: Bacteria > Actinomycetota > Actinomycetes > Actinomycetales > Microbacteriaceae > Microbacterium > Microbacterium natoriense. The sequence continues at coordinate 86,839 of NZ_PCOT01000011.1, forward strand.
CGCCGAGCGCAGCGCCTCGGCGACACGGTCCGCCACGGCGGCGTTCCCGTAGCCGAGCGGCACGTTCCACAGGCCGCTCGTGGCGCACAGTCGCGCCACGCCGTCGGCGCCGTGGACGCGGACGCCCTCCGCGCTGGTCGCCTTCGCGGACGGGTCGTTCCAGGCGCGGCGGGCCGTCAGGCTCTGCCAGACCGCGTGCCGTGCACCGCCCGTCATGCCACCGCACCGGAGAAGGAGAGGAGATCGACGCCCGCGTCGGCGAATCGCGCCCTGATCTCGGAGACGGCAGCGCCGGCCGACGCGGGCGAGCTGCCGGCATCCTCGGCGAGCATCTCGGCGGCGAGGGCCTCGTCTCCGGTCGCGATGAGGCATTCGGCCCCGCGCGCGGCATCCGCTCCGAGCCGGAAGCGACGACGGGTCCTCGGCTCGACGAGGACGAAGTCGCCGTCGAACCCGGTCACCAGGAACGGCGCCTCCGGTGATGTCGCGGCCGCCGCACGCCGGCGATCGTCGAGCGCCCCGACGAGATGACCGCCGAATCCGGAGATCGCGGGCTGTGCATGCGCACCGTCCCACTGCCGCAGCAGATCGAGCGCCGCGATGTACCGTCCGAGCCACGGTCGGGATGCGACCGCGTCGTCGAACTCGCTCCTGGCGACGATGCGCTCGAAAGCTCGGCCGGGTCCTGCGGACGCCGCGGCCGCCGCGTCGAGCTCCTCCCGCAGATCGCCGATGACGCCGAGCAGCACGCCGTCCGGGCCGTCGCGGTACTCTCCCGCGGCGGTCACGTGCACTCGCACGAGTTCCGCTCCGGTGTCGAGCCCCGAGAACGACGCCCGCGAGTCCAGGAGCACCGCGCCGCTGAGGAGCTGCTCCACGAACACACCGGATGCTCTGGCCGTGTCGGCGTCCTGGAGGAACGCGTCGAGGCCGGCCGCCGAGTTCTGCTGCACGACGGTCAGCCCGACGATCGAGATGAAGGGCGCCGCCAGGTAGTCCTGCAGCTCGAAGGCGTGTCGGCCGTCGAGCAGCATCTCATCGCCGGCGTCCTGGAAGGAGCCGGTGTATCCGACCTCGTGACCGTCCGAGCCGATGTCGGCGCCCGGCGCGAAGATGATGTCGGATCCGGTGCAGATCCGGCGGACCTCGTCGAGGTGGGCACCGGCTTCCAGGAAGAAGACGGTTCCCTCCACGATCGATCGCCGGGCGCTGACGTACTGCTCGAAGGCGGCCGCCGTCCGGTGATTCGTACTCGTCGTCGAAGACGTCATGTCCACGCTCCCCCCAGTGCGTTCTCCGTGGGGCGTGAACACGGAGACTCAGATTCAGGGGGCTCCGCATCCTCCGTCGAAGCCCCTCATATGAGGACTATACGCACTTGGACGTGGTCGATTAACCGGCACTTAGAGGGGAATCCCGCCTCTCATCCGAGTTCACGCAGGATCGGGTTCTCATCCTGCGGATCCGCGATGACCTTCGTGATCTCGTCGAGCCCCAGCACGGGGAAGCGCGAGACGGCGCCGATCTTCTCCTCGCTCGCCAGCACGAACACGTCGGCGCATCGAGCGGCGATCGCTCGCTTGGTGACGGCGTCATCGAGGCGCCCGGTCGTGCAGCCGTGATCCGGATGGATGCCGGTCACGCCGAGGAAGAACGCGTCCGCTCCCAGTCGCCCGATCGCCTCGAGTGCGAATCCTCCCGCGGCGACGAGGGAGTGTCGATCGAGTTCGCCTCCGACCATGAGCACGCGGGCGGCCGAATGATCCAGCGCGGTCAGCGCCACGGTGGGACTCGGGGTGATCACGGTGAGGTCGGCGCCGTGCGGCAGCATCCTCGCCATCGTGAGCGTCGTCGTCCCGGCATCCAGGACCACCGTGGAGCCGGGCTGGATCAGCGCCACGGCCGCGCGCGCGACGCGCTCCTTGCTCTCCGACGCGACAGCGAGCCGCCGGGCCACCGGGGCGTCGGCCTCGGGGACGGGCAGCGCTCCGCCGTAGACGCGGATGCAGGCGCCGGCATCCGCCAGCTCGCGCAGATCGCGGCGGATCGAGTCCTCGGAGACGCCGAGGTCGGCCGCGACCTCCTTGGCGACGACCCTCCCCTTCTTCCGCAGGACGGTTAGGAGATGATCCTTGCGCTGCGCACCCAGCATTCCCACTTCTTCCTGTTGTTGCATGATCTTGCACGGTTAACGCTACAGTGTCCGACATGAAGAATCCACTGATGATCCTGATCGCCGGCCCCTATCGCTCCGGCACGGGCGGAGACCCGGATGCGATCGCGCGCAACCTCGAACGTCTGGAGGAGTCGGCCGCTCCCCTTCACCGCCTCGGCCACGTGCCGATGATCGGCGAGTGGGTGGCGCTGCCGGTGCTGCGCGGCCTGTCGGACGAGGAGACGGAGCGCGGTGACGTCATGTACGAGGTCGCCGCCCGCCTGCTGCAGCACTGCGATGCGGTGCTGCGTCTGCCAGGAGAGTCGTCTGGTGCGGACACCGATGTGCGGATCGCCCGGGAGCGCGGCATCCCCGTCTACTTCTCGATCGACGAGGTCCCCGCCGCCTGACCTCTCGCCTGTGTCACGGGGCACCCGGCCGATCGGATAGACTGTTCAGGTTGTTCCCTGGTGACGTGTCCGAGCGGCCGAAGGAGCACGCTTGGAAAGCGTGTGTTGTGCAAGCAACCGCGGGTTCGAATCCCGCCGTCACCGCCAAACGTAAAACGGCCCTCGCGAAGCGGGGGCCGTTTTACGTTTATCTGATGCTGTGGGATTCGGGGAGCCCTGAGCGCAGCGAAGAGCGGAGTCCCGCCGTCACCGCCACTCGCGACATCCCTCGCAAAGCGGCCCCCGCAAGCACCCCTCCGCGTCTCAGTCGAACAGCACCCCGTAGCTCTTCCCGCCGGGCGCCGCGGGGAGCTCCGTCATCCCCAGCCGCTCGTAGAACGCGGCGGCGCCGGTGTTCTCGGGGTCCATGCCGAGGTGCAGTCCCCGCACCCCGCGGCGACGGAGCTCGGCGAACAGCGTCTCGATAAGCGCGCGTCCGAGTCCCTGCCCTTGAGTCTCGGGGAGCAGGTCGATGTGCAGATGAGCGGGGTACTCCGCGGCGTTGGCGTCGATGCCGGGGGCACGGCCGTAGCCGTACTCGACCATGCGGTCCTCACGGGTCACGACGGAGTCGGGCCGCGGATGCTTCTCGTGGAACGCCGGCCACCACTCGTTGCGGAACCAGGTGTTGAAGGCGTCGGTGTCGTCGGTCGCGACGATGTACCCGATGGCTCGGCCGTCTTCGGACTCGACGATCCACGCGAGGTCGGGGTGCCGTTCGACGTACGGGACGGCGAACAGGTCTCCCCAGAGCGCATCGTCGGAGAGGATGCCGGTGGCGTCGGTGCCGGCATCCGCCGTCCTGAGGCAGATCTCGTACATCGCTGCACGGTCGCTCGGGCGATAGGGACGGATGACAGACACGGGAGCTCCTCAGCGGGTTCGGGTTTTCAGACTATCGGCGCGGGTTCGCGCGGGGACCGCAGCCCCTGCACCCACGGCAGCAGCCATGCCGCGAGGAGCAGCACTGTCGCCGCTCCGACGAGGGCGCCACCGAGGGTGTCGGTGGCCCAGTGCACCGACAGGAAGGTGCGGGAGAGCGCCATGGCGACGATCCAGACCGCTCCGGCGATCGCCGTCCACACCCGCGGGAACAGCACCCAGACGACGAGCGCGATCGTCGCGGCGTTGGCGGTGTGCCCGGAGGGGAACGACCCGAAGTCGCTCGCCACGATCATGTCGTCGGGTCGCGCCCGACCGAACAGGTGCTTGAGGATCTGCACGGCTCCGGCGCTGGCGGCGAAGCAGAGCGCCGCGAACACCGCGGCACGCCATCGCCGAGCGAGCAGCAGCGCGAGCACGGCGAGCAGCGGTACAGCGAGGACCGCGATCCATCCCCCGCCGATGGCGTTGAGCACCATCGCGAAGTCGACCATCGCCTCTCCGCGGTGCGCGGAGACGAAGTCGTTCCACCACGTGTCGAATCCCGGCGGCTCGGAGTAGCCGAACACGATCACGGCTCCGAGCAGCACGGCGGCGGCGAGCAGACCGAGGCCCCACCACAGCAGCATCCGTCTTCTCATCGGACCATTCTCCCCGAGCGGCGATCAGGGGGCGAGCATCTCGACCGTACGCGGGCGCACGATGAGCCACAGGGCGATCACGCCGATCGCTGCGCACCCGACCATGACGGAGGCCATCGTGGTCGCGGTGATCCCCGCGCCCTTCGACACCCAGCCGACGACCGGCGAGATGAGACCGGCGACGCCGAAGTTGGTGGCTCCGATGACGGATGCCGCCGTGCCCGCCGCCTTGCCGTGGCGGTCGAGCGCGAGGACCTGCACGTTCGGGAACGTGAAGCCGCAGGCCGTCATGAAGACGAACAGCGGGATGACGGTGCCCCACAGACCGAGGCCCAGCTGGTCGGTCACGATGATCGCGATGCCCGCGATGAGCAGCACGCCGGTGGAGTACGCCATGACCCACTGCGGCCCGAACCGGGCGGCGAGTCGCGCCGCGACCTGGACTCCCGCGACGACCCCGAGGGAGTTCACCGCGAAGAGGAGGCCGTACTGCTGCGCATCCAGCCCGTGCGTCTGCTGGAAGAGGAAGGGAGAGGCGGAGAGGTAGGAGAACAGCCCGGAGAACGTCATGCCGCCGATGATCAGCACGCCGATGAACACCCGATCGCTGAACACCGAGCGGTACCGCTGCAGCACGGTGGCGCCGCCGCGGTCCTGTCGACGCGCCACGGGGAGCGTCTCGGGGATGAAGAAGATCGTGGAGACCAGCATCACGACCCCGTACACGGCGAGGACGCCGAAGATGCCGCGCCAGGGCATGAGCGTGAGCAGCCACGATCCGATCAGTGGGGCGATCACCGGGGCGACGCCCGAGACCAGGGCCAAACGCGACAGCATGACGACGAGGCGACGTCCACCGAAGAGGTCGCGCACGATCGCCATGGCGACGACGCCACCGGCCGCGGCACCCACACCCATGAGCACGCGGGCGGCGCTGAGCAGGAGCAGATCGGGGGCGAAGGCGGCGCCGACGCTCGCGAGCACGTGCAGCGCCGTGACGGCGATGAGCGGGGCCCTGCGGCCGACCTTGTCGCTGAGCGGGCCGACGACCAGCTGTCCGAGGGCGAAGCCGATCATGGTGCCCGTGAGGGTCAGCTGGATCGCCGCGGCCGTGGTGTCGAAGTCGCGCTCGAGCACGGGGAACGCGGGCAGGTACAGATCGATCGTGAACGGGCCGAGCGCGGTGAGCGCGCCGAGGAGCACGATGTAGAGAAGGCGACGGCCATTCGAGATCGAATCCCCGGGGTGCAGCATGATCGGCGCGGTCGCCGGGTTGGCCCCCAGGGTGCGGATCGCGCCGGTCGCCGAGGGGACGCGGATGCTCCCCGTCGCGGTGCGCTCGGGGTCGTTCGAGGCGGGGTCGGTCGTGGGCGCGTCAGACACAGAGGGCTTTCGAGAGGAGCGGATGCCGTCGAATCGATTCGACAACGAGACTCCATGTTACCGCTCGACAGCCGTGAGTTCATCACCGAGAAACCTGTCCAGGCCGTCGCAGATGGTCGATCCCGGGCGAGGTCGGTCCTCCATCGCCGAGACTTGGCATGATCTCTCTATGGGCTTCTCTCTGCACTTCTTCAACCTCGGCGACGGTGACGTCGTCGATGCCGACCGCACAGGGATCGAAGAGTTCCTCACCGCCAGAGATCTCCACGTGGAGGGGGAGGCCGGCAACAGTGCCATCGTCGACTCGTCCGGTCAGCGGCTCGCCTTCGATGGATTCTGGAGCGATCTGCACATCGACCCGCTCGACCAGGAGGATGCGGTCAGCGGTGGGATCGATCACGCCACCCTGACGGCATCCGAGTGCGCCTTCATCTACGGTCTCTGCTCCGCCGGGAGGATGATGATCGTCAACCCCCAGGGCGACCCTCTGTACATCGTCGTCGGACGCACGCACAGCGAGGATGACGTCCCCGAACCCGATGACACCGTCTGGGTCGAGTCGCCGGAAGAGCTCGCGAACGCGCTCGGGTCAGGCTTCGGAGAGTTCCGGGAGTTCCTGCAGAGAGTGCAGGCCACGCAGGATGACCTCGAAGCCCCTCGTCCCGACGTACCCTAGCCGGAAGCCGCGCGGAACGACCAGCGCGCCAAGAGCCTCAGCGGGTGATCTTCTCCAGGGCCTGTTCCAGATCCGCGATCAGATCGGCCACATCCTCGATGCCCACCGAGAGGCGGACGACGTTCTCCGGAACCGCGAGAGCAGTGCCACGCACAGAGGCGTGCGTCATGTCGGAGGGGTAGCTGATGAGCGACTCCACTCCCCCGAGCGACTCGGCCAGCTGGAAGACCGAGGTGGACGACGCGAACGCCCGTGCAGCGTCAGGACCCGCGGAGAGGGCGAGCGACAGCATCCCCCCGAATCCGCTCATCTGCGCGGCAGCGATCTCGTGTCCCGGGTGCGACGCCAGACCCGGGTAGTACACGGTCTCGAACTCGGGACGGGACGCGGCCCACTCCGCGACGGCCTGGGCGTTCTCGGAATGCTGGCGCACCCGGACCGCGAGAGTCTTGATGCCGCGGCTGGTCAGCCAGGCGTCCAGAGGCGCGGACACGGCTCCGACCGCAAACTGCTGGAACTTGATCTGGTCGTAGAAGCGATCGTCGGCGAACACGACGGCGCCGCCGAGCACGTCGGAGTGCCCGCCGAGGTACTTGGTGGCCGAGTGCACGATCAGGTCGGCGCCGAGAGACAGCGGCTGCTGCAGCGCCGGTGAGGCGAAGGTGTTGTCGACGACGAGGACGGTCCCCGCGTCGTGGGCGATGCCGGCGAGCGCGGCGATGTCGACGATCTTGAGAAGCGGATTGCTCGGGGTCTCGACCCAGACGATCTTCGTCTCCGGACGGATCGCCGCGGCGACCTCGTCGGCATCGGAGAGTTCGACGGTCGTGGTCTCGATGCCCCACGGCGCCAGCACCTTGGTGAGCAGGCGGTACGTGCCGCCGTAGACGTCGTTGCCGAGCAGCACGTGATCGCCGGGCTTGAGGATGCCGCGCAGCAGCGCGTCCTCCGCGGCGAGGCCCGATGCGAAGGAGAGCGCGTGCGCGCCGCCTTCGAGCGCGGCCAACTGGGTCTCCAGGGCCGAGCGCGTGGGGTTGCCCGCACGGTTGTACTCGTAGCCGTCGCGGAAGCCGCCGATGCCGTCCTGGACGTGGGTGGACGCCTGGTGGATCGGAGGGATGATCGAACCCGTCGTGGGGTCCGGCGCCTGACCTGCGTGGATGGCTCGGGTGGCGAATGCGTGATCGGACATGTCTTTCAGACTACGTCCGCATTCGCCACCCGAGCTCCACCGTTACGGTCCGGGTCAGCCCTTCGTCGAGCCCGCGAGCAGGCCGCGGACGAAGTACCGCTGGAGCGAGAAGAACACGATCAGCGGAACGATGATCGACACGAAGGCGCCCGCGGTGAGCAGGTACCAGTCGTTTCCTCGCGTTCCGGTGATCTCGGCCAGCAGCTTCGTGATCGGCGCCGCTGCCCCGTCGGCGAAGACGAGGGCCACGAGCAGGTCGTTCCACACCCAGAGGAACTGGAAGATCGCGACCGACGCGATCGCCGGCATCGTCAGCGGCAGCACCACCCGGAAGAAGATCTGCCCGCGCGATGCACCATCGACGCGCGCGGCCTCGATGATCTCGCCGGGGATCTCCGACATGAAGTTGTGCAGCAGGTAGATCGCCAGCGGCAGCGCGAACATCGTGTGCGCGAACCACACCTGCGCGTAACCCTGGGAGGCCTCGAGCGGCGTCGTGATCTGCACGCCGAAGAGGTTGATCCCTCGCGAGAACGAGCTGAGCAACGGCACCAGGGCCATCTGGATCGGCACGATCTGCAGAGCGAACACGAAGATGAACAGCGCGTTGCGTCCCTTGAAGTCGATCCACGCGAACGCGTAGGCCGCCATCGACGCGATCATCAGCGGGATGAGCGTCGCCGGGATCGTGATCGCGATGGAGTTCACGAACGACTCGACGATGGTCAGCTGAGTGGTGCCCGACTGCAGCACCTCGACGTAGTTCTCCAGCGTCACCTGCGGGTTGGCGAAGAACTCCCACCATCCGCTCGAGGAGATCTGATCCTTCGGACGGAACGAGGAGATGAACAGCCCCAGCGTCGGGATGGTCCACAGCACCGCGATGATGATCGAGGCGATGGACGCCCAGGGGCGCGAGAGCCGCTTGCGGGCGCGCCCGGCGGAGGCCTCCAGCCTGCCCCCGGTCGTGATCGCGCGGGTGCTCTGAGAATCGGTGGTCACGGCGCTCATCGGATCTCCCGCTGCTTCTTGATCTGGCGTGCGTTGTAGATGACGATCGGCAGCACCAGGAGGAACAGGATCACCGAGAGCGCTGCGCTCCGACCCGCCTCGAACTTCGAGAACTGCGTGTACATCTCATTGGCGAGCACCGAGGTGCCGTAGTTTCCGGCCGTCATGGTGCGCACGATGTCGAACACCTTCAGCGAGGCGATCGAGATCGTGGTCAGCACGACGATCAGGGCGGGGCGGATCGACGGGACCGTGACCGACCAGAAGCGCTGCCAGGCGTTCGCGCCGTCGAGCTCTGCCGCTTCCAGGAGCTCCTGCGGAACGCCCTTGATGGATGCCGAGAGCACGACCATCGCGAAACCGGTCTGCACCCAGATCAGCACCACGATGAGGAACAGGTTGTTCCACGGCTGGTTCAGCAGCCACTGCTGCGGAGTTCCGCCGAACCAGACCAGGATCTGGTTCAGGAGGCCGATCTGCTTGAACTCGGCGCCGCGGTACTCGTACATGAACCGCCAGATGATGCCGGCGCCGACGAACGAGATCGCCATCGGCATGAACACCAGCACCTTGTAGATCTTCTCGCCGCGGGTGCGGTCGATGAACACCGCGTAGGCGAGGCCCACGAGCGTCGAGACGGTCGGCACGAGCAGCACCCAGATGATCGAGTTGATCACGGAGGTGATGCCGTCTGACTGGGTGAAGATCCAGATGTAGTTGGTGAAGCCCACGAACTCCTTGCCCGTCGAGCTCCAGAACGACGTGTACATCGTCTGGATCGAGGGGAGGATGAGGCCCACGAGCAGCAGCAGCATCGCCGGCGCCATGAACGCCACCAGCTGGATCAGGTACCCCGCCCCGTCACGCGAACGGAAGTCGAGGAGGAAGAACACGGCGCCGACGACGACGGCGACGCCCATAGCCCAGTAGTAGGACTGGAAGAACCACATCACGGCGAGCGGGATGAGAAGGCACATGGCCAGACGCACGCCGGTGTAGAGGGCTCCCTTGCGTGGAGCTATGTCCACCAGCAGCAGGATGATGGCGACGACCACCGCGAATGCGATGACGACGACCACAGCCTGCAGGATCGGCGGGAGCATGCCGATCCATCCGAAGAAATCTTTCGCGGTCACGGATTCCCCTTCATGACGCAGAACAGAATGTCAGGTCCGGGCGACGATGCACGGGCCTGTGAGAGCACGAGGGCCGCCCCGACGGGGGCGGCCCTCGTCACCGATCAGCTGGCGGGCCAGCCGGTCTGGATCTGGGTCAGGACCGCATCGGTCGAGTCGCCGTTGATCCAGGCGACCATGCCCTTCCAGAAGGTGCCGGCGCCGACGGCGCCGGGCATCAGGTCACTGCCGTCGAAACGGAACGTGGTGTCCTTGTCCTGGAGGATCTTGATGGTCTCCTGCAGGATGGGGTCCTTCGCGTTCTCGGGGTCGAGGCCGTTGTTGGCGCTCGTCACGCCGCCGAGGCTGACGCGGCTGTTCGCCCACTCCGGGCTGGACAGGTATGCCAGCACCTTCTGCGTGGCCTCGGAGTCACTGAACGCGCCGACGATCTCGCCACCACCGGTGACCGTCGTCTCACCCTCGGTCTCGCCCGGGAGCATGAACGCCCACACGTCGCCCTCGGGCGAGATGTCGGTGCCCTTCGGGTAGAAGCCTGAGAGGAACGACGCCTGGTGCGTCAGAGCGCACGAGCCGTCCGCCACCTTCGGAGCCACATCGCCGAACGCCGTCGAGTTGATCGAGCGCACGTCGCCGAAGCCGGCGTTGACGTAGTTCGGGTCGAGCAGGATCTTCCCCACGGAGTCGAACGCGCCCTTGATCGCGGGGTCGGTGAAGGGGACCTCTCCAGTGACCCACTTGTCATAGACGTCGGCGCCCGACTGGCGGAGCACGTAGTCCTCGATCCAGTCGGTGCCCGGCCAGCCGGTGGCCGTGCCGGACTCGAAGCCGGCGCACCACGGAGCGGTGCCGGTCTTCGACTGGATGGACGCGGTGAGCGTGTTCAGCTCGTCGAGCGTCTTGGGAACCTCGACGCCCCACTCCTTGAACTTCGTCGGCGAGTACCAGATCCAGCCCTTGACGTTCGCCATGAGCGGCGCACCGTAGAAGGTGTCGTCGACCGTGCCGTACTTGACCCAGTCCTTCGTCCAGTACTTGTTGGCGTTGTCCTCGACGTCCTTCGGAGCCGGCTTGAGGTAGTCGCGGCTCGCGAAGTCGGCGAACAGACCGGGCTGCGGGAAGATCGCGATGTCAGGCGGGTTGCCGCCCTGTGCGCGGGTGCCGAGCTGCGTCTCGAAGTCCTGGCTGCCCTCGTACTTGATGGTGATGTCGTTCTCCTTGGCCCAGTCGGCCCAGGACTGCTGGAGGAGCTTCGCCTCGTCGTCGACGATCGTTCCGTAGATCGTGACGGTCTTGCTGTCGCTCGATCCGCCGCCTCCGCCGCTCGGTGCTCCGGGTGCCCCACACCCGGCGAGCGCGATACCAGCGACCCCCAGTAGTGCCAGCGGTGCGAACCGCCGTGAACGCTGTGACAGACCCATGTGGTTTCTCCTCTTCGAGTAACTGGCCCCCACCTCGACCGCGCCCCTCACGGCGCGATCGGGAACCGATTCCAGGACAACCTACCGGCCGCGAACGCCCCGACACAATCGGGAATTATCACAAGCTCGCAACCTTTCTGATGGATCCCCCAGATCTGTGGGAGCGCTCCCTCGCCGAAAGTGTGGAACCGGTTCCCTTCGAGGACTCCGAAAGGCTACGCTGTCAAGGGTCTGCCGACGCAGACCAGGGTCGAGGAGGACCGGGGATGAGCACGATCGCCGATGTCGCGGCTCGCGCAGGCGTGTCCAAGGCGACGGCGAGTCGGGCTCTCAGCGGGAACGGCTATGTCTCGGATGACACCCGCAAGCGGGTGCAGGATGCCGCATCCGAACTCGCCTACGTCGGGCATTCCTCCGCGGTCAGCCTCGCAACAGGACGCACGGGAACCGTAGGGGTGGTCATGCCCCCTGTGGATCGGTGGTTCTTCTTCGAGCTGCTCTCCGGCATCCAGGACGCGCTGCTCGCACTCGACTACGACCTGGCGCTCTACGGGATAAAAGAGAGCACGACCACTCGGCAGCAGCTCTTCGACACCGTGCTGCCGCGGCGCCGCTTCGACGGGATCATCGCCGTCGGCATCCAGCCGAGCGCTCACGAGCTGGAGAGGCTGCAGCGCTCCGAGAGCCCTCTCGTATGCGTCGGCGCGTACAGCGAGGACTCCAGCGCGGTGTCGATCGATGATGTCTCAGCCGGCCGTATAGCGACCGAGCATCTGCTGGATCTCGGGCACACGCACATCGCATTCGTCGGGGGGTCCGCTGACAGCTCACGCCTCAGCGTGGGCGACGCCCTCCGCGCCGAAGGGTATCGAGAAGCTCTCTCCGCGGCGGGCCTGTCGGCATCCGCGCGCTTCGTGGAGGCGACTCCGAACATGCCCGGCGGATACGAGACCGCCGTCGAGCTCCTCGGGGACCGCAGACGGCGCCCGACCGCGATCGTCGGAGTCTGCGACGAAGTGGCTATCGGGGCCACCATCGCAGCCCGCCGGCTGGGCATCGCCGTGCCGACCGAGCTGAGCATCATCGGTGTCGACGATCATCAGCATGCCGCGATGTTCAGCTTGACCACCATCAGGCAATCTCCGCGAGAGCAGGGCGCAGAGGCTGTGCGACTCCTGCAGCAGCGCATGGAGAACCCTGACTCCCCGCCCGAGCGCGTGGTCACGGCATCCGCCCTCGTGGTGCGCAACTCGACCTCCGCGCCGCGCACCTGAACCCGGCCGACGAACCAGCCCCGGCATGCACGAAGGCCCCGGGGACGAACCCGGGGCCTTCGTTGAAGCGTCGAGACGCAATCGGGTCGGAGCGCGAGGGCCGACCCTGACGGATTACTTGAGGGTAACCGTGGCGCCTGCCTCTTCGAGAGCAGCCTTGGCCTTCTCGGCGGTCTCCTTGTTCGCGCCCTCGAGCACGGCCTTGGGAGCGCCGTCGACGACAGCCTTGGCCTCGCCGAGGCCGAGCGAGGTGAGCTCGCGGACGGTCTTGATGACCTGGATCTTCTTGTCGCCAGCGGCCTCGAGGATGACGTCGAAGGAGTCCTTCTCTTCCTCAGCCTCAGCAGCGCCTGCGCCACCCGCAGCGCCGGCGACGGCGACGGGAGCAGCAGCGGTGACCTCGAACTTCTCCTCGAACGCCTTCACGAAGTCGTTGAGCTCGATGAGGGTCAGGCCAGCGAACTGCTCGAGCAGCTCTTCGGTGGTGAGCTTCGCCATGATGTATCTCCTAGATAGATGGTTTTTGTTGAACGAGATCGCCGGTCGCTTACGCGGCCTCTGCGGTCTCCAGCTTTTCGCGAAGAGCATCGATGGTGGCCGCAGCCTTGCCCATCGTGGCCTTCATCATGCCCGCAGCCTTCGCCAGCAGAACCTCACGGCTCTCGAGCGAGGCGTACTTGTTGACCTCGTCGGCGTTCAGGGCGTTGCCCTCGAAGATGCCGGACTTGATCACGAGAAGCGGGTTGGCCTTGGCGAAGTCACGCAGAGCCTTGGCAGTGGCGACGAAGTCACCGTGCACGAACGCGACGGCCGACGGACCCTTGAGGTCGTCGTCCAGCGCGGTGATGCCAGCCTTGTTGGCGGCGATCTTGGTCAGCGTGTTCTTCACCACGGCGTACTCAGCGTCCTGACGGATGCTGTTGCGCAGCTCCTTGAGCTGGGCAACCGTCAGACCGCGGTACTCGGTCAGCAGAACGGCGGACGAGTTCTCGAATGACTTCGTGAGCTCGGCAACCGATGCATCCTTCTGCGCCATGGTCACTCCTTGATGTGTTCGGGATGCTCCACGACGGTGGAGCATCGGCCTCGACCACCCGGTGCCCTGAAAATGAGAAGAGCTCCGGCGCAAGCGCACGGAGCTCAGAGAAGTTCGTGACACCTGCGCGGGCCCCTGCATTGCAGAGCTTCGACCGTCTTGCACTCACGCGCACGACGATGACCAGCGGTCTTCGGTTGCCCCCACTCTACCCCACCC
>NZ_PCOT01000012.1 GCF_002979415.1 Microbacterium sp. MYb72
CGCCCCGCCCGGGTGCTCCCGTCGCGAAAGATCCCGGTATCCGCCCTGGATACCGGGATCTTCTGCGACGGGAGTGCCGGGTGTGGATAACGGCGGATGCTCGGACCCAGGTCGTGCGACAGTTCTCGGATGCGCGCACCGCGGGGGTTACCGGACGGACTGGGGAACGTCTTCCCCGTATCGGAGGCTCTCGCTGCAGGAGTGAGCCGCGAGCGTCTCTCGCGCAGCGACCTCCGGACGCCCTTCCACGGGGTGCGCGCACGACGCCTGCATGAGCATGGCGAGGAGTCCGACGATCCGTTCGAGGCGCAGGCGGAGCAGCGCCGCCGCCGAGCACGCGAGTATGCGCCGCGGCTTCGCCCTGGGCAGTTCTTCTCTCATGAGACCGCGGCAGCACTATGGCGCGCCCCTCTCCCCCTTGCCCGCATCGGGCCGCGGCTCGCGACGGGCGAGGAGATCCCCGTGCACGTGAGCGGCCTCGGCGCTGCGCCTCTCGTCAGGACCCGAGGTGTCGCTGCGCATCGCGCACGGGCAGCCACATCCGCCGTCACGGTGATCGACGGCATGCCCGCGACGACCGCCGCGAGCACATGGGCCAGCCTCGGCGGGCTCGCGCTGCTGGATCTCGTGGCACTCGGAGACTACTTCTGCCGAGCCTGGCGGCCTGGCCCCGGCCGCCCGAACGCGGGCATGCCGTCGATCGCGACTCCGGACGAGCTGCGCATCGCGGTCGACTCGGGCCGCCGTGTCGGCATCCGTCGACTCCGCCAGGCGATCAAGTTGATTCGCACGGATTCCTGGTCGCCTCGGGAATCCGCCGTACGTTGCCACCTCGTGCTCGCGGGTCTCCCCGAGCCCGAGCTCAACCACGACGTGTACGACGACTCTGGGCGCTTCCTCGCCTGCGTCGATCTCGCCTACCCCGAGCGCAGGGTCGCGATCGAGTATCACGGGATGCTGCACCGTGATCGCTATGCCGCCGATGTCGAGCGCATCGCGGCGCTGCGCGCTGCCGGGTGGATCGTGATCGAGGTCACCGCCGCCCTCTTCCGCACTCCCGATGGACTCGTGGCCCGAGTGCGCGCCGCACTGCGGGGTCGCAGCTGACCCCCGCCCCGCCCGGGTGCTCCCGTCGCGAAAGATCCCGGTATCCGCCCTGGATACCGGGATCTTTCGCGACGGGAGCGCCTCAGACTTGCCTCAGCCCTTGAGGCCCGAGTGGGCGAGACCCTCGACGAACTGACGCTGCGCCACGACGAACACGATCAGCATCGGCACCACGGTCATCGTCGCCGCCGCGAGCTGCGTGTTCCACATCTGCCCGCCGTAGGCGTCGGTGTACCGCGTCAACGCCTGCGGGAGCGTGAACAGCTCGGGAGAGGTCAGGTAGACGGTCGGCTCCAGGTAGAGGTTCCACGACGCCAGGAAGGTGAGGATGGCGACGGCCGAGAGCGCGGGCTTGGAGAGCGGAAGGCAGATCCGCCACCAGATCGCAGGCCTGCCCAGTCCGTCGATCCGCGCGGCCTCCTCGAGCTCGACCGGCAGCGACAGGAAGAACTGCCGCATGATGAAGGTCGCGAGCACGCACGGCGCCGCGAGCGCCGTCACCAGGATCAGGGGCCAGTGGGTGTTGATCATCCCCCAGCTCTTGAACATCTGGAACAGCGGCACGATCGTCACCTCCCCCGGCACGAGGAGCCCGACGAGCACGACGAGGAACAGCGCGTTCGCCCCTCGGAAGCGAATGCGCGCGAAGGCGTAACCGGCGAGGCTCGACACGACCATGACGACCGCCGTGACGACGACGGCGATGTACACGCTGTTGAAGTACTGCCGCGCGAAGGGCTGGAACGTGAACGCCTCGGCGTAGGCGGCGAAGGTCGGATTCTCCGCGAAGAGCGAGGGCGGAGAACGGAAGATCTCCGCCAGGGGCTTGAACGACGACGTGATCATCCAGATCGTCGGGATCGCAAAGGGGATGGCGAGGACGATCAGCGCCGCGAACAGGATCACCTGACGGATGCCGCGGCCCTCGCTGCGGGTTCGGGCCTCAGTCTTCATAGAACACCCACTTCCTCCGCAGCTGCCACTGCAGAAGCGTCAGCAGCATCACGAACGTCAGCAGCATGAGCGCGAGCGTCGACCCGTAGCCGATGTCGTTGAACTCGAAGGCCTGCTGGAACACGTAGTAGACGAGCACGGTCGTCGACAGCCCCGGGCCTCCCCCGGTGAGCACCGCGACGTTGGCGAACGCCTGCAGGGCGCCGACGATCGTGATCACCGCCGTGAGCATGAGGGTCGGCGAGATCAGGGGCAGGGTGATCCGGAAGAAGATGCGCCCCGGCCCTGCGCCGTCGATGCGGGCCGCTTCGTACAGCTCGGACGGCACCCCTTGGAGCGCGGCGAGGAAGAGCACCATGTTGACGCCGACGCTGCGGATGACCTGCGTGACGATCACCGAGATCATCGCCGTGTCTCCCGACAGCAGCCAGTTGGGACCGTCGATGCCGAAGACGGCCAGCAGCCCGTTGATACCGCCGTTGTCCTGCAGCAGGAAGCCCCAGACCAGGGTCCACGCGACCACCGACACCACGACGGGCGAGAAGAAGATCGTGCGGAAGAAGGTGACCCCGCGGAAGCGCCTGTTCAACAGGACGGCGAGACCGAGACCGAGCGCGATGTTCAACACGACGATGCCGATCGAGAAGATCGCGGTCGCGCCGAGCACGGCCGGCAGTTGCGGGTCGCTCAGCAGTGCTGCGTAGTTGTCCCCGCCGACGAAGGTGAGCTCGCCGCGGAAGATGTTCCACTCGTTCAGGCTGTACCAGATGCCGAGGCCGACGGGCACGAGCACGAAGAGCACGACCCCGGCCAGCTGAGGCGCGATGAAGAGGTAGCCCGTGAGCTGGTCGCGGCGCCTCGTCGTCCAGAACGGGCGGTGCAGGTCCCGGGGCGCGTGCGCTCCCCGGGACCCGGCCACGGTGTCGGCAGCGGTCACTTCGACAGCAGCGGCGCGAGTGCGTCGCAGGTCGCGCCGAGCACGGCCTTCACATCCGCGTCGGCTGTCCACATCGCGTCGAGTGCGGTCTTGCCTGCCGCTTTGATCTCGGCGGGACCGGTGTGGTTCGGCAGCGTCACCGCGTCGGGCAGCTGATCGACCACCACGGTCTGCAGCTGCTCGGCGGCGAGCTTCGGGTTGTTAGCGGCGAGCTTCTCGCCCGTGAGGAGGGACTCGCGGGGCGGCGGGAAGTACTGGGCGAGCTTCTCGGCGTTCTCGGGGTCGGTGAGGAAGGCGAGGAAGTCCGTCGCCTCCTGCACGTGCGCGCTCGAGGAGAGCACGCCCACACCGGCCTGGCCGATCACCGAGTAGTCCCCCTCGGGCCCGTTCGGCAGGGGAATCACGTCGTAGGCGAACGAGTCGTCGAGCAGAGCCGCGCGGGAGACCTGGGCGACGGTGAACGCCGCATCACCGGCGAAGAAGTCCGCGGTGGTGCCGGGGCCCGGCATCGACTGGTCGACGAAGGCGGCGTCGTGCAGGAAGGTGAACGCCTCCACCATCTCCGGGCTGTCGAACGTGCAGGTGGCGCCGTCTTCGCTCCACGCGCTCGCTCCCCACCCGGTCCACACCGTGGCGAGCTGCCCCCAGTTGGCGTAGTCGAAGTCGCGGATCACGAAGCCGGCTCTGCCCGTGGCCTTGTGCACGGCGGCGCCGAGTTCGCTGACGTCCGCCCAGGTGGGGTCGGCGTCGAGGGTGACTCCGGCCTGAGCCAGGAGGTCCTTGTTGACATAGAGAGCGAACGGGGAGTTCGAGAACGGGTAGGCATAGAGCTCGCCGTCAGCGCTGAACTCCGCCGTCACGCTGTCCAGGAGATCGTCGTATCCCCACCCCTTCGTGCCTTTCAGGACGTCGGTGAGGGGCACGAGCGCGTCGGCGTCGATCAGGTCGCGCGACAGGTCGCCCATCCACGCCAGGTCAGGTGCGTTGCCGCCCGCGATCTGGGTCGTGAGCGTGGTGTTGTAGTCCGCGAACGGCAGGGACTCGTAGGTGATCGTCCCGATCTCCGGGTGATCGGCCTTGTAGGCGTCGGCGATCTCGTCGAACAGCGCGAGCTGGTCCTCGTTCGACGTCCACACCGACATGCGCAGGTCCACGCTGCCCGGAGCCGCGGTGGTCTCGACGGGTTCGGGAGCGGATGCTCCGCACCCCGCCAGAGTCAGGCCCAGCGCGGCCACCGCAGCGGCCGCACCCAGCTTCTTTGCTGATGTCATGCTCTTCTCTTCTCTAGTAGCCGATGATCTCGGGCCAGTGGATCTCGATGCCCGCCTCGACGAGGCGGGACTGGAGCTCGGCGACGAGCTGACCGTCGCCGGCGACGTCGCTCGGGGCGAGTCCGCGCTCGGCGCAGAACGCCGCGAGCTCGCCGGCGGATTCGCCGATGTTCCACTCCACGGGATGCAGCCGGTAGGCGCCGTTCGTGATGTGGGTGGTGCCGATGTTCTTCGCAGCGGGGAGCAGGTTGCGCATCCGCACGGGTATCAGCGCGCCGAGGGGGATCTCGAAGGGCGCGCACTCGACATCGATGTAGTTGTCCCCTCCGGTCGAGGGGTGGATGTCGATGCGGTACATGCCGACGCCGACGGTGTCGTCGAATCGGGCGGGGCCGCCGTGTCCGCGCAGTCGCACGGAGATGTCCTGCTCGACGATCGTCCTCTTCGCGACGATGCGCCGGGACTCGCGGATGTACGGCGCCTGCGCGAAGCCGTCGTCGGTTCCGGCGACGTCGGGGCGCAGCCGGAGGCCGGGGAACCCTGTGCCTCCGTCGGGGCGCGGGGCCTCCGTCTGGAGCCAGTAGACGTAGGAGCGGGCGAGCTCCTTGGCGCCTTCCCGGTGGATCTCCGCCTGCGGGTCGTCGATGACGGAGCCGTCGAGATAGTCGAGCATCGGCCAGTTCGCGACGACGACATCGCTGTCGAGGAAGCCCTCGGTGAAGTTCTCCCTGGCGAGAATGCGACGAAACTCCCAGAGGTCGCGGTCTCCGGCATCCGTGCGCTGATCCACTGCCGTCCGCTCGTCGAGCGGCGGGTTCACGCGCATGGTCCGGGTGATCGGTTCGAGGGTGCGCGGATCCGGTGCGGTGAAGGACAGCAGCGGTGCACCCCAGAAGTCCGGCTGCATCCGCCGGAAGCGCTCGTACCCGTCCGGTCGGGCGATGGTGTGGTCTGCGCCCTCCTCGTGATCGAAGGCGAAGCACCAGGTGATGGCCTGCACGTTCCGGGGGTCTGCGGTCTCTGCAGCGCTCGGCTCACCCGTGTCGGCACGCGACTCTGCGCCGACCACGTACTCGGCGCCCGTGAGCGGGAGGAGGTCACCGGTCTCGGTGGCGTCGAGGACGTAGGACGCCGCGATCTCGTGCCGCGCACCGGCGTGGTCGACGGTCACCGACGTGACGACGGCTCCGTCGACCGACGCCGCGACCGGGATGGCGGGCTGCAGCACCGTGAGTCTCCCGCTGGCGCGGTACGGCGCCAGCATCGATTCGATGACGGCGAGGGCGACCCTCGGTTCGTGGCAGAGCCGGCTGACCCTGCCCAGACCGGGGTTGAGATCGCGTGCGGCCCGTGCCGTCTCGGTGAGCGGGTAGTGCCGGCGGTAGTGGTCGCGGATGCCGTCGCGCAGCGCGCGATATGAGGCGGTGATCCCGAACTGCTCGACCCAGTAGGACTCGTCGGGAGGGACGATCTGCGAGGTGAGCTGGCCCCCGAGCCAGGCGTACTGCTCGGTGAGCACGACGCGCTGGCCCCGGCGCAGCGAGGAGAGCGCCGCGGCCACGCCGCCGAGCCCTCCTCCGACGATGAGGACGTCGGTGTCCAGACGGGTCACCGGCGCACCTCTCGGAGCGTCGCCCCGTCGACGAGCTCGCCCGCGAGGAGCACCTGCTTCTGAAGGTCGGCCTGCTCGTCCGGTTCGGCGAGCACGATGTCCTGCAGCAGGGAGAGCGCCCGCGAGGCGACGGCTTCGCGGCGCAGATCGAATCCGCTGAGCGCGGCGCCGTCGATCGAGTGCCCGGCGACGTCGGCGAGCGCCACGTAGCTGTGCGCGGCATCCGGTGCGGCTTCTCGGAGCGCGTCCGCGGCCGCCTCGGCGAGGAACGCGTCCTCCGCGATCACCGCGGTGACGTCGGCCTCGATGACCCGGCGGGCGATCGTCTGGCGGTCGAGCCCGCTGACATCGACGGAGGTGACCGCGATGCGGAGCCCCGATGCGGCCTGGGCGATCCCCGATCGACGGTCTGCGGCCGCCGGCGCGATGGTTCCTCGGTGGAGGTAGACGGCGCGCTCATGGCCGCGCTCGTCGAGTCGGCGGATGATCCCGCCGGTGAGGGAGAGGTAGTCGATTCCCACGTAGGGAACGTCGGGCTCGTCCCTGCGCCCGATGGCGACGAACGGGAAGTCCTCGGCGACGAGACGGGCCAGTTCTGCGCTGTTCATCTGCTGTCCGAGCAGCAGGCAGCCGTCGGCGAGGCGGAACCGGGTGTTCTTGTGGAAGAGGCTGCGCGAGCCGTCGACGAGCGGAGAGGCGGTGAAGAAGAGCAGGTCGCAGCTCAGACGTTCGGCCGCCCGCTCGATGCCGTTGAGCAGGGGACCGTAGAAGTCCATGCTCTCCGCCGACAGCGCGGGTTCGTAGGTGAAGATCCCGAGGATCTTGTTGTCGAGGCCTGCCAGCCGGCGCGCGGCGGGGTCCGCCACGTACGTGGTCTGCTCGATCGCCCGCATCACGCGCTCCCTCGTCGCCGCGGGGATGCGGACGTTGGAGTAGTCCTTGTCGTTGAGCACCATCGACACGGTCGCCTGGCTCACTCCGGCGATCTTCGCGATCTCTCGCTGCGTGACTCGCCCGTTCTTGTTCGTCGTCATCGACCTCTCCTGATAGTTCGGATTATCAGAATCCTGACACGACGATAACAGAACCCGGCGAATGCTTGTCAAGCTCTTGTGCAGGAAGTGACGTCCGGTGCATAGTGCTCTGATAATCCCTATCATCACGGAAGGACGATGATGTCCCCTGATCCTCTGCACCTCACCCTGTCCCGCCGCCACTTCCTCGGCGCCGGACTCCTCGCGGGCGCGCTCGTCGTGCTCCCGCCGAGCACCGTCTCCGCCACGGCCGCCGCCGGTGACGTGACGCTCACCGCCGACGGCATCCGCGTGGTCGCATCGGTGGGCGGCCGCATCGCGGTGCACGCCGCGAACGGCGCCCTCCTCATGGCGGGTTCCCGATTCCAGACGAAGGACACCGTCCACGGCATCCAGACCTCCACTGGCGGGACCCCGACGCTCATCACCTCGAACGGCCAGGCGGCGATCCGCATGGACTACACGATGCCGGCGAGTGCGGGGGGCGCGGTCGTCTCCGCTCTCATCACGGTGCAGACCGCCCAGGTCCACCTCGAGTGGACCGTCTCGGGCACCACGACCCTCAACCCGGCCGGATTCATGTTCAGCCGCGCCGTCAACGCGCCGACGGGCCCTGACGAGTACATCCCCACCTCGGAGTGGAGGCGCGACCCCGCCGGAGGCATCCCCTACGAGGAGCCGACCGGTGTCATGTACCGGTCGTCCTGGGCATCGGGGCACGGCCTCCTCCTGCTGGACTCCTCGCGCAAGGCCTGGACCACGTCGACCTGGGTGCACGCCCCCGGCACTCAGATCGACGCGACGACCGCGGTGACCAGGGCGAGCCTGATCCTGACCGAGGCGCGCCCCGCTTCGGGGGCCGCGATCGGGCGAGGCGACGGCATCGCCGTGGAGCTCTCCACCGCGCGTCCGTACAACATCTGGGATGCCGCAGGGGATGCCGCGGTGAACGTGACCGTCACGAACGCCACGGAGACGGCTGACGTCGTCACGCTGTCCTGGTGGGCGCGGACCGATCAGGGGACGACCGTGTCGTCCGGCACGACGGCCCTCACCGTCGCCGCGCTGTCCACCGCCGACGCGACGATCACGGTTCCGCTGGACGCCCAGGGCATGGTCCTGCTCGAGGCAGCGGTCGACTCCCCTTCGGGCGACACCGCATTCGCCAGGACCACGCTCGCCGCGCTCGCTCCGTTCTCGTACACGGCCGGGTCGGCGAGCATGTTCGGCATCGCCAACTACCCCTGGCTGCTGAACGCCGGAGAGCAGGCGACGCTCGACCTCTGGCAGAAGATCGGCATCCAGTGGGTGCGCATCGCCTACGACGGCGGTCCGGGACTGCCGCCCTCGGCATACGACGCCAGGGGCATGGACCACAACCTCGAACTGCAGCCCGACCTCACGGCATCCGATGCGGCTCTGGTCTCATGGGCGTCGTCGAGCTGCACCACGGCGACCGCGGCGGGCGCGTCCTGGTTCGAGATCGGCAACGAGCTCAACCGGCCCTTCAACACCGGCGATGCCGCGCCCGGGTACGTGGAGCGGGTGCTCAAGCCAGTGCACGCGGCCCGCGCAGCGCAGGGCGGGACGTTCCAGCTCATGAACAACGGCCTCGCCGGCATGGACCGCCCGTGGCTCGAGGCTTTCCACGCCGCGGGCGGGTGGGACCTCGTCGACGGGATCGCGTTCCACCCCGGGCGGGGGAACTTCACGCCGGACTTCATCCCCACCGGCGACGGAGGCGAGTGGAGTCCTGGGGCGACGGGGACCTACTGGAACTTCCTGGGCGGGCTGCGCCAGCTCAAGGAGCTGATGGCGGAGTACGGGGAGAAGGAGATCTGGCTCACCGAGGCCTACGCGTGCACGCGGCCGAACGCATGGTGGAACGACACGTACCGGCACGCGGCGGAGAACGTGCTGCTGTCACTGGCGCTCGCGAAGGCAGAGGGGGTTCGCGCGGTGTGCTGGTATCAGTTCTTCGACTCGTACACGATCAGTCCGATGGGGGCCGATCCGGAGGACACCGAGTACCACTTCGGCCTCGTGAACCGCGACCTCGGCCCCAAGCCGTCTCTGCTCGCCTATGCGACGGCGGCCCGCGCACTGGACGAGGCGGAGTTCGTGCGCTGGGTGCATCTGGCCGACGGCACCACCCACGGACTCTTGTTCTCCACTCCGGACGGACCGCTCGCCGTGCTGTGGAACCGTGCCGACGGGTACGTCTTGAACACCGAGGGCGCCCGTGTCGACTGGCGCTTCCCTGAGCCCGAGATCTGGCAGGATCCGTGGGCGACGAAGACGTCGGTGTCCCTCCCGGCGACCGCCGTGGTCACGGAGACCGATTCCTTCGGACGCACCGCGCATATCCCCTCGACCGGCGGGCAGGTGCAGCTCACGCTCGACGGCGCTCCTCGGATCTACCGGGGCCTGCTCCTCGACGGGCCCGATGCGGGCCCTGCTCAGACATCGGACGGCGTGACCGTCCAGGCCCGACGCGAAGGCGAGGGAGCAGCGCTCGTGGTGAGCGTGCAGGGCGACGGCCGACGCGAGACCGACGTGCGGGTCACCACCCCGCTGGGCGCGGAGCGGATCGCGAAGCTGGCCGCGGGAGACACCGGCACGCTGACCTTCCGTGCAGAGGGCCTCGCCCTGGCATCCGGAACCGCCACCGTGAGGACCCACGTGCGCGGGTCGGGCGCACCGCAGACCAGGACCATCGCGTACCCGGCCTTCGACGCGCGCCCGATCGGCTGACCTCCGCCCCGCCCGGCTCGGGTGTTCCCGTCGCGAAAGATCCCGGTATCCGCCCTGGATACCGGGATCTTCTGCGACGGGAGTGCCTCAGCAGGCGATCAGCGGATGCCGTAGAAGGTGAGAGGCGTCGACCAGAACAGCGCGTCGGACGAGATGCCGCGTGACGTCGCCCAGTCCGCGACCGTGTGGAACCAGCGAGCGCGGGAACCGGGCCGGTAGGCCGTGTCGACCGACG
The DNA here is from genome assembly GCF_002979415.1 of Microbacterium sp. MYb72. Classification (GTDB taxonomy): domain Bacteria; phylum Actinomycetota; class Actinomycetes; order Actinomycetales; family Microbacteriaceae; genus Microbacterium; species Microbacterium natoriense. The sequence continues at coordinate 9,905 of NZ_PCOT01000012.1, forward strand.
ACACCGGCCAGTCACTGCCCCACAGGAGCCGCTCCGCGCCGAACGCCTCGAGCGCGGCGTCGAGGAACGGGATGACCTGCGCATCCGTCCAGTCCCCGCCCGTCTCGGCGGGGAGGCCCGAGAGCTTGACGTGGGCGCGGGGCTGCCGTCCGAGTGCGTGCAGATCGCGCAGCCACTCGGCCGAGGGGCGCAGCGGCGACTCCGCCGTGCCGATCGCGGGCTTGCCCAGGTGGTCGAGCACGAGGAAGAGCTCGGGGACGGCCGCGGCGAGCGCGGTCACGTCGGAGAGCTGGTGGGGCCGCACGCAGGCGTCGAAGCTCCACCCGCGCTCGGCGACCTGGCGCGCGCCCGCCACGAAGTCGGGCGAGGCCGCGAGGCCGGTGCGCTCCCCCTGCAGGAGATGGCGCACGCCGACGACCCGCTCGTGCGCGGCCAGGCTCTCGAGGTGCGCCGTGGTCGCCGCTCCGCGGTCGAGCCGCGCGCCGGCGACGATCGCGACGACTCCTGCGGCATCCGCGATCCGGTCGACCCACGCCACCTCGTCCAGGAAGCGCCGCTCGACGGTCTCCGCCTGCACGAAGATCGACACCTCCTCGGAGACGCCGGGCAGCTGCTCCTCGAAGATCTCCTCCTCGGCGAAGCGGCCGTGCAGGGCGCCGTCGAGCCACTCGTAGTCGAGTTCCCACGGATCCCACAGGTGCAGATGACTGTCCACGACGCGCATACCACCATCCTGCCCCAGACATCCGATCAATGTGCAAGGATGACGCCATGGCAGTGACAGACGAGGCGATCGAGAAGATCAAGGCGATGATCGTGTCGGGCGAGCTCGCCCCCGGCGACCGACTCCCTCCCGAGAAGGAGCTCTCCGAACGGCTGGGGCTCTCCCGCAACTCCATGCGCGAGGCGGTCAAGGCGCTGGAGGTCATCCGCGTCCTCGACGTGCGCCGCGGCGACGGCACCTACGTGACGAGCCTCGAACCGCACCTGCTGATGGAGGCCATCTCGTTCGTCGTCGACATGCACGACGACGACTCGATGCTCGAGATCTTCGCCGTCAGACGGATGCTGGAGTCGCAGGCGACCGGTCTCGCCGCGACCCTCGGCACCGACGAGGAGATCGCCGCGCTCATCAGCGAGGTCGACGGCGTCGACGCCTCGGTGAGCATCGAGGAGCTCGTCGAGCACGACATCCGCTTCCACCGCGACATCGTCCAGATGGCCGGCAACGCCTACCTCGCCAGCCTCATCGAGCACCTCAGCAGCCAGACCGTGCGCGCGCGGGTGTGGCGCGGGCTCACCGAGGGCGGCGCCGTGGAGCGGACCCTGTCCGAGCACCGCGCGATCGCCGACGCCATCGCCCAGCGCGACCCGTCGCTCGCGACCTCGCTGACCACGGCGCACATCGCCGGCGTCGAGCGGTGGCTGCGCCAGGCGGCATCCGCCTGACGCCGCGGACGCCGCCCGGTACCCTCGAAGCATGAGCGACTGGACCAGCACCGCGATCGCCCTGCTGGAAGCCGACGCGAACCGCAGCGCCGACACGCACCTGCACCTGTTCCCGCTGCCCGCCGAGTGGGGCATCGACCTGTACCTGAAGGACGAGTCGGTGCACCCGACCGGCTCCCTCAAGCACCGCCTCGCGCGCTCGCTGATCCTCTACGGACTGGTCAACGGCCGCATCCACGAGAACACCGTGCTCGTCGAGTCCTCCAGCGGTTCGACCGCCGTCTCTGAGGCGTACTTCGCCCGGATGCTGGGGCTGACCTTCATCACGGTCGTGCCGCGCTCGACGAGCCAGGAGAAGATCGACCTCATCGAGTTCTACGGCGGACGCTGCCACTTCGTTGACCGCGCGGAGGACATCTCCCCCGAGGCGCAGCGCCTGGCTTCCGACTGCCACGGCCACTACCTCGACCAGTTCACGTTCGCCGAGCGCGCGACCGACTGGCGCGGCAACAACAACATCGCCGAGAGCGTGTTCAGCCAGCTGTCGCAGGAACGGCATCCGATCCCCCACTGGATCGTCGTGGGAGCCGGCACGGGCGGCACCAGCGCGACGTTCGGCCGCTATGTGAAGTACCGCAGGCACGAGACCCGGATCGCGGTCGTCGACCCGGAGGGGTCCGCGTTCTACGACGGCTGGGCCGGAACCCCGGATGCACCGGCCGGACGGCCGAGTCGCATCGAGGGCATCGGACGCCCGCGGGTCGAACCGTCGTTCGTGCCGAGCGTGATCGACGAGATGCTGCGGATCCCGGATGCCGGGTCCGTCGCGGCCATCCGCCTCCTGAAGGAGCGCACGCTGCACTGGGCCGGCGGATCGACCGGCACGAACCTCTACGGCGCCTTCCAGCTCATCGCCCGGATGCGGGCGGCGGGCGAGACCGGCAGCGTCGTGACGCTCATCTGCGACAGCGGCATCCGCTATGCCGGCACGTACTACTCCGACGCCTGGGTGGCGGAGCAGGGGTGGGACCTCGCCCCGCACCGCGCGCGGCTCGAACGGTTCCTGGAGACCGGCGACTGGGTGGAGTGACCGCCGTCGCGCGATCACAACTCCTCACGAATCGGCGCCGCGTGCCCGATTCGGTGGTTCTGAGCGGCGATCCGGGTGGTTTGTGAGGAGTTGTGCACCGCGCATGCGCCAGAACTCCGGAGCTCCGCGGGCTCAGAGGCCGGACAGCATCCGGTGGATCCGAATCCCGCTGCTTCTCCGGAGTTCTGGAGCCGCGGTGACCTCGCCTGAGCCGCTGACCGGCCGCCCCGCTCCGGCTACGCTGTGGCCATGACGATTCTGATCCTCACCGTCGCCGGCGCCGACCGCCCCGGCCTCGTCGCCGCCGTCGCCGATGTGGTCGACGCCCACGACGGCAACTGGGAGAACAGCCAGCTCGCCGAACTCGCCGGCACCTTCGCCGGTGTGATCGAGGTCTCGGTCGCGGCCGAGCGCTCCGCCGAGCTGGAGCAGGCGCTGCGCGGACTCGAGGGTCTGCTGACCGTGGCCGTGCACACCGGATCGGATGCCACTCACACCGACGGCCGCGTGCTGGAGCTCCAGGTTCTGGGCAACGACCGCCCGGGCATCGTGCGCGAGGTGTCGGCGGTCCTCAACGCTCACGCGCTGAGCATCGAAGAGCTCGCGACGGAGACCCGGGATGCCGCGATGGCCGGAGGACGCCTGTTCGAGGCGTCGGTGCGGGCGCGGGTACCGGCGTCCGTCGACCTCGATGCTCTGCGCGCCGACCTCGAGCGCCTCGCCTCCGAGATCCAGGTCGACATCACCGTCGCCTGACCATGGGATCGAGGGCTAGTCGGCGACCGCGTAGGTGACGCAGTAGATGCCGAGCACCACGTTGTCCCCTTCGTAGCGCTCACCGTCGAAGGTGACCCCCTCGGGGAAAGCGGTCACCTCGATCAGACCTTCCTTCCCGTCCAGGTCGCTGTCGAACACGTTGAGGTTCAGCGTGTAGCGACCGTCGCCCGCGTCTTCCCAGAAGCCGCCCGTGTAGCTGGTCGGGGTGCCGTCGACGAACTTCAGCAGCTCGTAGCCCGGCGCGAGATCCGCTCCCAGCGAGGTGGTGAACGAGATCTCGCTGCCGTCGCCGTACACGGCATGATCGGGGATCGGCTCGGTGACGAGGTCGCTGCTGAACGGCTTCAGATCGGCATCGAGGTCGCCGGCGCAGTCACCGCCGACTGCAGCGTCGTCGCCCCCTGATTCGACGGACTGGGCGCCGGAGGCGGACCCTTCTCCGCCTCCGGCCGGCGCCGCCCCCGAGGCGCAACCCGCCAGAAGCACCGCGAGGACCAGGACGGCTGCAACCTTCATGTGCTTCATGCCTCGATGATTCCACCGGAATACTGGCGAGCGTGAGTAGGGAAACCCCGTGCCAGCCCGAGACGTCCTCACTCAGAGGTCGGAGAACACAGGCGCGTCGATGATCATCCGCGCGATCCCCGTGCGCGAGGTCAGCTGCCACCGCCGCAGTATCTCGGTGATGTTCTTCTCGACGGTCTTGACGCTCACGCCGAGACGCCCGGCGATCTCGATGTTCCCGAGTCCGGTCGCGACCAGCTCGGCGGTCAGCTGCTGGCGCGGCGTGAGCTGCTGTGCCGGTGGCGACGCCGCATCGAGATGCCCGAGCATCCGCGCTGGGATCCCACTGCGGGACGTGACGCCGAGTGCCGAGAGGATGCGTGACACGTGGCCTTCGACGGTGCGCTCGGAGACGAACAGGGTCGCCGCGATCACCCGATTGCTCTGCCCGCCGGCGACGAGCGCGGCCACTTCGCGCTCTCGGGGGCTGAGCGCCGTCCATCCCGATCCGAGAGCGGGCCTCGGGCGCCTGCCCAGCAGACGCAACTGTCGCAGAGCCTGGCGTTCGACGCCGTGGTCGCCTGAGCCGGCGAGCGTCGACAGATACTCCTGCACGGCCTGCTCAGACTGACCGAGAGCGGCGAGAGCACGAGCGCGCACCATGCGCACGTTCGCCGCGTCGCGATACCGGCCGGCGAGCTCGGCGCGGGCAGCCGCGACGGCCGCGCGTTCGGCCGCCTCGATCATCCGCCCGCCCGCGGCGTCGATGCGCGCGAACGCTTGTTCGACGACGACGTGGGCACCGGGATGAGCGGTCAGCGGCAGCAGTTCGGCGACGATCAGCTCGGCCTCGGCGACGTCGCCCCGTTCGAGGGCGGCTGCGATCAGAATGTCGCAGCAGAGGGCGCGGTCGGCGACCTGCAGGTAGCCGAACCGCGGACCGCCGGCGACGCGGAGGATCTCCTCGGCTTTCGACAGCTGACCGACGGCGGCCCGCGCGTAAGCCAGGAAGGCGAAAGCCGCGGCGTCGAGATATCCGGATGGGGCGATGCTCAGATCGAACAGCTCGCGGTCGGCCTCATCGAGGCCGGCGGTCTCGCCGCACTGGACCGCGGCGAAGACGGTCGCCGCCTTCACGCAGCGCGTCCAGATGTCGTCGCCCTGATCCTCGGCGCAGCGGAGGGCCGCGTCCAGGTGCGGCCTCGCCGCGGCGGCATCGCCACGGAACATCATCAGTCGGGCCGGCTGCAGCAGCAGGGCGGGAAAGGGACGGATGCCGGCTCCGACCTGCAGCACGTCGTCGACAGGCCCGAGCACCTCTGCCGCCTGCTCGAATCGACCGGTCGCGAAAGCGGCCTCGACCATCGCGAACCGGGCGACGGGCAGGATGCTGTGGTCGATCGCCGTCAGAGCTCCGCGGCGGCCCCACAGTTCCGGGAACCCGTCGTCGGTGGTCGGGTCCTCCCAGGCGACGCCCGCCGAGGCGAGCACGCGGAACGACAGCGCGAACAGCTGAACGAGCGCGCCGGCGTCCGCCGAGGAGATCCTGGCGCGCTCTGTCGTGATCACCGCGCGCTCGAAGTCGCCGACCACGAACTCGGCCCCGCCGGTGAAGGCGAGGCCGAGCGCAGGGTGCAGACCGTCGTTGCTCAGTGCCTGGACGCGGGCGATGTCACCTCGGCTCGCCGCGGCGGCGAGCTCCCAGTACAGCGCCTCGGAACCCATGCCCGTCGGCGCACTCAGACCAGGCGGGTCTTCGGCGACACGGTGTACGTGTCTTCGGCATCCCGGTTCACGACGTCGCCGAGGGCGACGTCGATCGCGGCCATGGTGTCGGCGTCGAGCTTCACGCCAGAGGCCTTGACGGTGTCGGCGAGCTGCTCCGGGCGGGATGCTCCGACCAGCGCCGCGGCGATGTTCGGGTTCTGCAGCACCCAGGCGATCGCGAGCTGCGGCATCGTGAGGCCGGCCTCGGCGGCGATCGGCTTCAGCCGCTGCACGCCCTCGAGGATGTCGTCGCGGAGCAGGTCCTTGATGAAGTGCGCGCCGCTGTGCGGGTCGGTCGCGCGCGAGCCCTCGGGCACCGGCTGACCGGGGAGGTACTTGCCGCTGAGCACGCCCTGCGCCATCGGCGACCAGACGATCTGCGAGATGCCGAGCTCTTCGGACGCCGGCACGACCTTGCCCTCGATGACGCGCCACAGCATCGAGTACTGCGGCTGGTTCGAGATGAGCTGCACTCCCAGCTGCTTCGCGAGCGCGTGGCCCTCGCGCAGCTGCTCTGCCGTCCACTCCGAGACGCCGATGTAGAGCGCCTTGCCCTGTCGGACGACGTCGGCGAAGGCCTGGAAGGTCTCTTCCAGCGGCGTCTCGTGGTCGTAGCGGTGCGCCTGGTACAGGTCGACGTAGTCGGTGCCGAGTCGCTTCAGCGAGCCGTTGATCGACTCCATGATGTGCTTGCGCGAGAGTCCGGTGTCGTTGGGACCCTTGGGGCCGGTCGGGAAGTAGACCTTCGTGAAGATCTCCAGGCCCTCGCGACGCTGGCCCTTGAGCGCGTCGCCGAGCACGACCTCCGCGGCGGTGTTGGCGTACGTGTCTGCGGTGTCGAACGTGGTGATGCCGGCATCCAGAGCGGCGTGCACGGTCTTGACCGCGGCGTCGTCGCCCACCTGCGAAGCGTGCGTGACCCAGTTGCCGTAGGTGATCTCAGAGACCTTGAGACCGCTGTTGCCGAGATAGCGATAGTTGACCATGTCTCCACGCTACCGGCCACCGGGGACACGAGGGCGGGGCGCGACGATGCTCCCCGCCGTGCGCGACTCACAGCGTCGCGCGGTACTCCCGCCACGCCGCCCCGAGCCGCGCGATACCCTCGGCGAGCACCTCCTCCGGCGCCGTGAAGGGGATGCGGATGTGATCGTCAGGGGAGACGGATGCCGCGAACTCCGCGCTTCCGGCGACCGAGACGCCGTGCGTGGCCGCGACCCTCGCGAGCGCCGCCGCCGAGCCGACCGGCAGCCGCGCCCACAGCGAGAGGCCTCCCCTGGGCGGAGCGGCCGACCAGTCGGGCAGGTGGGTCGCCATGAGGTCCTGCAGCAGCCGGAGGCGCTCCTGGTGGATCCTGCTGTTCTGCCGCTTCAGCTCGTCGGCATGGGCGAGCAGGTCCATCGCGAGCAGTTGCGCCGGCACGCTCGTCGACTGATCGGCGAGCTGCCTGGCGCCCCGCAGCCGCCGCACGAGCACGGGGTCGGCCCGCAGCCATCCGATGCGCAGACCCGCCCACGCCCACTTCGACACCGACTCCACGACGATCACCGGGGCGTCCGGACGCTCGGCGGCCAGCGAGGGCGGCACGACGCCGTCGAAGGAGATCCCGGCGACCACGCGATCCTCGATCACGGGCACGCCGTACTGGGCGGCGAGCTCGGCGACGCGGTGTCTGGCGGCCTGCGGCAGCCGGGTGCCCGTGGGGTTCTGATGGTGCGGGTTGACGGCCAGGAGCGCGGGACGCAACCGAGCCATCGCCACCTCGAGCGCGTCGACGTCGAGACCGTCGGCGGTCATCGGGATGCCGTGCACCGTCCCGCCGCGCAGCCCGACGGAGTCGGTGACGCCCGGCCAGGTGATCTCCTCTGCGAGCACGACGTCGCCCGGTCCGACGAGCGCGTTGACGACGAGGCTGATGGCCTGCTGCGCCCCGTGCGTGACGAGGATCTGCTCCGGCGTCGTCGGCGTCCCCTCCGCGCGGAACAGGTCGGCGATCTGCTCGCGCAGCACGGCCAGCCCCGCCGGATCTGTCTCCGGCAGCAGGGCGAGCTCGAGCCGCGGCGTGTGCTCGGTGATGAGCTGCACGGCGAGCTCCGGGATCTGCGGCACCGTGCGCAGCAGGTCGATCGCGTTGGGCAGCGCCGAGAACAGCGCTTCACCGCGCCCCGGTCGGTGCGGAGGGACAGCGGATGCCGCGGCGCCCGCGACCCGCGTGCCGCTACCCTGCCGGCGCTCGACGAGACCGCCCTCGGCGAGATCCGCGTAGGCCGCCACGACCGTGCCCCTCGACACGGACGTCGTGGCGGCGAGAGCGCGCTCGGCGGGGAGGCGGTCGCCCGGCCGCAGCTCGCCGCCGTGGATCAGCGCGGCGACGGCCTGCGACAGTCGTGCGGCGAGAGTGCCCTCGCCGTGCGTCCAGCGCCCCAGCCGCGCCGCCAGGCGCTCGGCGGAGACGTCGCCGGCGTGCACGAGGGGTCCGTCTGCCGATCGGTGGTCCACCGGACGATCATTGGCCCTGCCATCGATGCTCATGAGCCCCGATTCTGGACCAATGAGCACACCATTGACCACCGCATCCTCGGATCTTGCGCCAATCAGCCCCGATTGGACCATCGCCGAGCTCGTCGATTGGCTCGCCGACGACTCCCGCCAGCACGACCCCGGTCTGCAGCATCCGCTCTCGCTGATCGAGCGAGCCCTCACCGCGGAACCCTGGTCGGGAGTGCCGTCCACCGTCGCCCTGATCCGCTCGATCTCCGCCGCCGCACGCACGCGCGGCTCCGTCACGGTCGCCGAGCTCCTGCTGCCGTCGCCGATGGAGCTGTCGCTCGTCGCCTAGGCGGTGCGCTGTCGCGCCAGACCGATCACCCGACGCCGGAACGGATCACCCGACGCGAGCTGCGGCCTCTGCGGCAGGATCGGCTTCCGGATCGCCCGCCGGCACGGAACCGGACTCACCCACCGGCGCGGTCGCAGCCTCGCGCGCCACCACCGGCGCGGTCACCGCATCCGCATCCGCCGCCTCGGCCGCACGCGCGCCTTCGGACTCGGCCTGCGCGGCCCGGCGCTGCTCCGCCCGCGTCAGCGGCTGCTGAGCGGACTCGGCATCCGCCCTCGTCGCGATCTCCGCGGACTGCACGGCCACGATGTCCGCACGGTCGCGGAAGCCCTCCGCCGTCACCTTGTCGAGCGCGACCTGCTTGCGGATCGCCGCGGCCTTCTCGTACAGGGTCGGGTCGCCGTAGCTCGTGAGCACCTTCACCAGCACCGGAAGCAGCTCGATCATGAAGAACAGCGCCGCGATCAGCCAGTGCGCCCACAGGATCGTCGGCTCCTTCTCGCTGAGCCGGTTCAGTCCGCTGATCTGGCTCAGCAGGCCGATGGCGCCCGCGTTGCCCTGGGCCACGGCATCCGCCCGCGTGTTGTACGCGGCGAGCGCGGCGTCGTAGCTCTTCTGCGCGGCGGGGAGCTGCGACTCGGCCTCGTCGCGGTTCTGCTTCTCGGAGGACGCGGTGTTCTCCTTGGCCGACGTGCCCGCGGTCGCGAGGTCGTCGTTCGCCGTGCGCAGCTGCGCGGCGAGCGCGTCGTAGGTCTGCTGGGCCTCGGCGAGCTGGGCCTTCGCGGCATCCGAGCTCGCGCCCTGCCCGTTCACGCCCGTGCAGCCGGGCACGGTGCCGGCGCCCTCACCTGTGAGCTCGCACTGGTACAGCACGCGCGCCTGGTCGATCACGGCCTGCTGCGCCGTCATCTTGGCGGTGAGGTCGTCGACGGTCGCCTGCGCGGCGGCCTCGCTCGCCGACGCGGAATCGGTGCCGGCGACGATGCCCGTCGCGGCCTGGTTCTGCAGCTCGGCGAGGCGGTCGGATGCCGCGTCGAGCGCCTTCTTCTCGGGCCCGGACTCCAGCGCGTCCTGATCGGACTGCGCCTGGGTGATGTTGGTCGACGCGACCTCGCGGGCGATGTCGTTGTGGAAGATCTGGAGCACGAGCGGTTCGGCGACGACGAAGCCGATGATCGCCGCCATGATCACTCGCGGGATCGCCAGACCGATGAGCCGCCAGACGTTCTTCGTCGACGCCATGGTCGAGGTGAGGAAGCGGTCGAGGTTGAAGATGATGAGCGCCCACACGATCGCGAGCGGCACGGCCAGCCAGATCGCCGCCTGCACACCCGTGGTCAGGGCGAAGAGCATCGAGATCGCCGAGACCAGGGCGGTGCCGGCGAGCACGAAGAACATCTGCACGAAGCGGGGGGTCTCACCGGGGACCCGGTCGAGGATCTCCCCCTCGGCCCCGCCGAGGATCGCGAGCGTGCGCATGCGCGATCCGCGCACGCGCGGCTTCTTCTCCCGCTTCGGCCGCGGGGCCCTCGGCGTCTTCTCCCGAGGAGCGGATGCCGCAGGTGCCGGGTCGCGCTCAGGCTCCGCGTCTGCCGGGTCGATGACGGCCGTCGGGTTCGTCGCCGTGTCTGCGGCGTCGCTCGACGCACCGCCGCCGGACGGCTCGAACGCCCGGAGGAAGTCGAGGTCCTCGTCGGTGACCGAGCCCCCTGGGGCGTCGGACTCGAACGAGATCCGCCCCTGGGAGTCCATCTGCCCGGGGCGATGCGCAGAGTAAGCCATCCTTCGAGGGTAGGAAACTCCGCCTGTGCATCGCCCGGACGATACCTGCGAGGCGCTCTCAGGTTGGGAGTGCGCCAGGGCCGCGACGGTGCCAGGCTGGATGCGTGAAGACGCTGCTGCTCGCCCGCCACGCGAAGTCCGACTGGGGCGTTCCCGGTCTGTCCGACCACGATCGTCCGCTGAACTCCCGCGGTCGCCGCGACGCGCCCGTCATGGCGCGGCGGCTGGTCGACGAGGGCATCCTGCTCGACCGCGTCGTGTCGAGCAGCGCCGTGCGCGCACGGAGCACCGCCGCCGAGTACGCCGCGGCCTTCGGACTCGACATCATCGAGGAGCCGCTGCTGTACGCGGCATCCGTCCGCTCTATCCTCGCGATCGCGTCCGCGCTGCCCGAGGAGAGCAGCGTCGCGATGCTCGTCGGGCACAACCCCGGCATGAGCGACGCGGTCGCGGAGCTCACGGGCGACTGGGCGGAGCTTCCGACGTGCGCCATCGCGGAGTGCGCCGTCGACGTCGACACGTGGGCCGAGCTCGTCGAGGGCTCAGGTCGCCTGCTGCGCCTGCGCACCCCTCGCGACGGCGACTAGCCTCGCCGCGCTAGCCCCGACATCGCGCGCTCGACGTCCCGCGAGTGCACGGGATCCCGCCGAACGCACGAGACGTTCACGCCGACAGGCCGTGCACTCGTCGACAGACCGTGCACTCGTCGACAGACCGTGCACACGTCGACAGGCCGTGCACTCGTCGATATCACGGGAAGTCGACGCGCAAGAACGCCCGCGCCCGTCACGCGCCGATGTGGCGCACGAGCTCCGCGACGAAGACCTCGGGCTCGTCGAGATGCGGGGCGTGACCGGCATCCGCCAGCGCCACCTCGCGATAGACGCCGCCCGCACTCGCGTACCGGTCGAGCACGGCCCTGGTCTGCGTGATCATGGGCTGCGGCGGGGCGATGTCGACGCCGGGCCAGCCGGGGATCACCCCGAGCAGGCCGAGCTGGTTGAGGTCGAAGAACGAGGCGTCCGAGACGATCGCGTCCTTGTCGCCGTGGATCCACAGGATCGGCGGCTTCACCGCGAGGTCGACGATGCCCGACGTGTCGAAGTGCTGCGGCGCCATCGTGTTGAGCACGCCGCGGGTGCCGGCGGCGAAGCCGGGCCAGTTCTCGGATGCCGCGGCATCCCCGGGGTAGTTGTCGACGCCCGTCCTCGTGGTGAGCATCGAGGCGACCCAGGCGTCTTCATGGGCCTCCTGCTGCTCGGGCTTCGCGACGTACGCGGTGCGGTAGACCGTGCGCGGCGAGGTCTGCTCGTCTGCGCTCGTATCGCCCGCCTCCAGCCGGGCCACGAAGTCGGGGTTGGCGCCCCCGCCGCCGGTGCCGGCGCCGTCGGCGTCGTTGCGGATGCCGTCAGGACCGTGCGTGCCTCCGAAGCCGTAGGGCGACACCGGAGCCTCCAGGGTGAGCGACAGCACGCGCTCAGGGGCGTCCAACGCGGCCTGCATCACGACGCCGCCGCCCATGCTCCAGCCGACGAGATGCACGGCGTCGAGCCCGAGGGCGTCGAGCACCGAGAGCACGTCGTCGGAGAAGTCCCGCAGCCCACGGGTCGCATCGACCGGCTTGGTCTCGCTGTCGCCGAACCCGCGCAGGTCGATCGCCAGGGCGCGCACCCCGGCGGGGAGGGCGAGCATGGTCGGCTGGTAGAACGCGGCCGACGACACGTTGCCGTGCACGAAGACGACCGCCGGCCCCTCGCCCGGCCGTTCGAGAACGTTCGCGACGTAGCGCGGGGTCTCGACGCGGTGGGCCGTGATGCCCTCGAATGCAGTGCTCATGTCGACTCCTTCGTCGGTGATCTTCGGCTCAGGCCGGTCGCCCGGCCAGGGCGGATGCCGCGACGCGGGAGGCCCCGCGGTCGGCGAACAGGATCGTGTAGTGGTTCACGTCGTCGATCTCGACGACCTCCAGCTGGGGCACGAGCGCACGGAAGCCCTCGAGAGCGCCGGGGGCGTACAGCGGTTCGGCGTCGGTCAGACCGCGCGGAGCCCGCAGCACCGTGACCGGCATCCGCAGCGATCGGAGCGCCTCGACGTACCACGCGGGTCCGTAGAGCTCCGCGCCGTCCTCGATCGTGGCCGCGGCCACGGTCGACGCACGGGTGCCGTCGAGGTCGTACCGCGCGTAGTCCTCCACGACGTCCGACCAGTCGCGCGAGAAGGCCGGATGCTGTCGCCAGAACCCGAGGTAGGCGTCGGCATCGGCGAAGTCCATCTCCAGCCGTCGCGCGGCAGGACCGAGGAGCGCGGCGATGTCGAGGTCGTCGGCGCTCTCCGCACCGGACGGGAGCGCGAGCGGGAACCCTCCGTCGACCAGCACGAGCCGATCGACGAGGTCGGGGCGCTGCGCAGCGAGCATCACGACGACGAACGCCCCCATGGAATGCCCGAGGACGATGCGCGGCTCGCCGCCGTCGTCATCGAGCAGGTCGGCGAGGTCGTCGGCGTGCCGGCGGAGGCCGTAGGGCCCTGGCAGTCGGTTGCTGCGTCCGCGCCCTCGCAGGTCGGGAGCGAGGAGGGGGTGCTCGTCGAGGTGCGCCGCGACGGCTCCCCAGGAGCGGCCGTTGGCGGTGATGCCGTGCACGGCCAGCATCACCCGCTCGTCGGTCGTGCGCCCGTACGACGTGGTCGCGAGTCCGCTCATCGCGCGCTCCATCCGCCGTCCATCACGTACGACGAACCGGTGACCGACGTCGACGTCGCGCCGCACAGCCACAGCGCGAGGTCGGCGACCTCATCGGGCTCCAGCAGGCGCTTGATCGCGGACTCGACGAGCATCACCTTCTCGATGACCTCGGACTCGGGGATGCCGTGCGCCCTCGCCTGATCGGCGATCTGCGTCTCGACGAGCGGGGTCCGCACGTAGCCGGGGTTGATGCAGTTGCTGGTCACCCCGTGCTCCGCCCCCTCGAGGGCGGTGACCTTGGACAGTCCCTCCAGCGCATGCTTCGCCGTGACGTACGCCGACTTGAACGCGGAGGCGCGGATGCCGTGCACCGAGCTGATGTTGACGATGCGGCCCCAGCCGCGCTCGTACATGCCGGGGAGCACAGCGCGGGTGAGGAGGAAGGGCGCGGTGACCATGATGTCGAGCATCCTGCGGAACGTCGACGGATCGAAGTCCACGATCGGGGCGACGGTCTGGATGCCGGCGTTGTTGACGAGGATGTCGGCGTCGAACGACCGCGCTGCAAGTGCGTCGAGGTCGCCGAGGTCGAGCGCGAGCGGCTCTCCCCCGATCTCCGCGGCGACCGCTGCGGCGCCCTCGGCGTCCCGGTCGACGACGATCACCCGGGCTCCCGCCGCCGCCAGGGCGGTCGCGCACGCGGCACCGATCCCGCTCGCAGCCCCCGTCACGAGCGCGGTCCTCCCGCCCAGATCGGTGCCGTGCGCGGTCCCCAGCTTCTTCATCACATGTGCAGAGTAGTTCAGCGTCATGGGCAAGCGAATGTGCAAAACTGCACAGATGATGGCGCATTTCCCTGCACCGCCGCTGAGCGCTGACGACCTCCTCGTGCTCCTCGCCGTCGCGCGCAGCGGGCGGTTCACCACCGCCGGCCAGCGCCTCGGACTCAACCACACCACGATCGCCCGCCGCATCGCCGCACTCGAGGCGCAGCTGGGCGGCCGCGTGCTCTCGCGCGACGGCGGCAGCTGGGAGGTCACGCCGCTCGGCACCCGCGCGCTCGCTGCGGCCGAGGCCGTGGAGCAGGCGCTGGGCGGGCTCGACGACGGCGGCGGCGATCGCATCGAGGGCCTCATCCGCCTCTCGGCGACCGACGGCTTCAGCGGCTTCGTCGCGGCCCCGGCGATGGCGGCGCTGCAGCAGCGGCATCCGGGCATCGCCCTGGAGATCGTCACGGGCACCCGTCAGGCCTCGCAGCAGCGCGGCGCCGCCGACCTGGAGGTCGTGGTCGGGCGACCCCAGGTGCACAGAGCCAAGGCCGTGCACCTCGCCGACTACGCGCTCGGCCTCTACGCGAGCAGGGACTTCCTCCGCCGGCATCCGACCCCCGCCTCCCCCGATGACCTCGTCGGTCAGCCGCTCGTGTACTTCATCGAGTCGATGCTGCACGTCGATTCGCTCGACGACGCCCGCCGCGTCGTCCCCGGCATGACGGATGCCGTCGCCAGCACCAACGTGTACGTGCACGTCGATGCGACCAGGGGCGGCGCAGGGTTCGGGCTGCTGCCGGTCTTCCTGGCCGACCAGCACGACGATCTCGTGCGCGTGCTGCCGGAGCGGATCGAGCAGCGCCTGCCCTACTGGCTCGTCACGCGGCCCGACGCCCTGCAGCAGCGCTCCGTCGCCGCCTTCCTGGAGGCCCTGCACGAGCGCCTCGACGACGTGAGGGGCGTGCTGGTCGGCGAGGCCTGACCCCCGCGCCTCCCGCCTCCTCCGCGTGCCGCCGTGTCGCCGAGTCGCCGCGTCGCCGCGTCGCGGAGTTCCCGCGTCGCCGAGTGCACGGCATCCCGCCGAGTGCACGGGAACTCCACGTCGACAACCCGTGCGTTCGGCGAGTGCACGCGAAGTCGACGCGCGAGACGCGACGCACGCGACGTCGACGCGCGAGACGCGAGATAACGCGGGGGCCGGTCAGGCGGGGAGCATGCGACGGATGCTGGCGGCGCAGGCGGCGAGCGCCGCGTCCAGGGGGAAGTGACCAGCGGCGCAGAGGGTGCCGAGTCCGTGCACGAGACCCCAGATGCCGAGGACGTCTTCGGCATCCGAGAGGCCGGCGGCGATGGATGCCGCGCCGAGGAGCTGTTCGAGCTCGACGATCAGCGGGCCCATGGTCGCGCTGGGCTCCCCCGGGATGCAGACGGTCGGGTCGTAGACGACGTCGAAGCCGTGCGGATGCTCCACGGCGAAGCGCAGGTATGCGGAGCCCCCGGCGATCAGCGCGGCGACCGGATCCGGAGCGCCGGCGACGGCGGAGCGGACGGAGTCGACGAGCTCGGCCATGCTGCGCTCGGCGAGCACCTTCAGCAGCCCTCGCCGGTCGGCGAAGTGGTGGTACGGCGCGTTGTGGCTCACGTCCGCGGCACGGGCGACCTCGCGGAGGCTGATCTCCTGCGCCGGCTTCTCGGCGAGCAGCTGCATCGCGGCGCTCTCCAGCGCATGAGCGAGATCGCCGTGGTGATAGCCCGACCGAGAACTTGACACGAGCAACATCCTCTCGTATCTTGACACTGTCCAGCAAGTTGACACTGTCCAGATAGGAGACGCGATGTCCACCGCACTCGTCATCGACGGCCACCCCGACGCCCGATCCCTCACGGCCGAACTCGCCCGCCGCTACGCCGCCGCCCACGGAGACGCCCGCGTGCTCGCGCTGCGCGACCTCGACTTCGACCCGTCGCTGCGCTACGGATACCGGGAGCGCATGACCCTCGAGCCCGATCTCGTCGACGCCAAGCAGGCGCTGCACGAGGCGGAGACGATCGTGGTGTTCACCCCGCTGTGGTGGGGGTCCGTCCCCGCGATCCTCAAGGGCTTCTTCGACCGCGCGCTGCTGCCCCAACAGGAGTACCGGTACACGCGGCTCGGCCTGCCGGAGGGGCTGCTCGACGCCTCGTCCGGGCGACTGTTCCTCCTCGCGGACACCCCGTGGTACCTCGCACCGTTCACCGGGCTCCCCGCGCAGACCCACGTCGCTCGCGGCACGATGCGGTTCTGCGGCATCCGCTCGGTGCGGACGCACCGGATGCTCGGGGTCAAGGACGCGACTCCCGCCCGCATCTCCGCCTGGCTCGACCGAGCCTCAGCCCTCGGCCGCCGCGACGGCGCCCGCACTGCGGCGCGGGCCCAGGGCACGATCCCGGCGATGACGCCACCCGCTCTGGCCGAGAGCACGGCATCCTGACGTCGACACGACGCTCAGAGGTTCACAACTCCTCATAGTTCCGCCGTGCGAGCGCAGAATGGGCCGGATCCGCGAGGATCCGGCCCATTCTTGAGGAGTTGTGAACCTCTCACCGGCGAGACGACGAGGCCGGCGCCGAGTTCACGCGAACTCGCCGACCGCACGGCATCCTGATGCACACGACCCGTGCACTCGGCGACTGCCTGCGACGTCGACGAGCCGGGAAGGATGCCGCGCGGCTCAGGCCATCGCAGCCGACGCGGCTTCGTCCTCCGTGGTCGCGACGAGCTGACCGCAGGCGCCGTCGATCTCCTTGCCGCGGGTGTCGCGGAGGGTCGTCGGGATGCCGGCGTCGTTGAGTCGCCGCACGAACTCGTTCTGCACCGACGGCTCGGACGACGTCCAGATCGAACCGGGCGTCGGGTTCAGCGGGATCGGGTTGACGTGCACCCAGCCGCGACCGCGCTCGTTGAGCTTGTCTGCGAGCAGGTCGGCACGCCACGCGTGGTCGTTCATGTCCTTGATCAGGGCGTACTCGATCGAGACGCGACGACCGGTCTTGGCGTAGTACTCGTACGCGGCGTCGAGCGCCTCGTCGACCTTCCAGCGGGAGTTCACCGGGATGAGCTCGTCGCGCAGGTGGTCGTCGGGCGCGTGCAGCGAGAGCGCGAACGTCACGGGGATGCCCTCGTCGGCGAGCTTCTTGATCGCCGGGACGAGGCCGACCGTCGAGACCGTGATGCCGCGAGCGCTCATGCCCAGGCCGTCGGGCTGCGGCGCGACCATGATGCGCACGGCGTCCATCACCCGCTTGTAGTTCGCGAGCGGCTCCCCCATGCCCATGAAGACGATGTTCGAGACGCGCTCCATCGAGTGGTCGTCGGCCTTCTTGCCGCCGAGGCCGCCCTCGGCGATCAGACGGTTGGCGCGCACGATCTGCTCGATGATCTCGGCGGTCGACATGTTGCGCGTGAGTCCGGCCTGACCGGTGGCGCAGAACGGGCAGTTCATGCCGCAGCCGGCCTGGCTCGACACGCACAGCGTGATGCGGCCCGGGTAGCGCATGAGCACCGACTCGACGAGCGCGCCGTCGTGCAGGCGCCACAGGAACTTGATCGTGTCGCCGCGGTCGGTCTCCAGGCGGCGCACCTCGGTGAGCAGCGGCGGCAGCATGCCCGCGACGAGGTCGCCGCGGATGCCGGCGGGCAGGTCGGTCATCTGCTCGGCATCCGAGGTGTAGTGGCGGAAGTAGTGGGTCGCCAGCTGCTTCGCGCGGAAGCCGGGGAGCCCCAGCTCCTTGACCTTCTCGACGCGCTCCTCGGGCGTGAGGTCGGCGAGGTGCACAGGCGGCTTGCCGCGCTTGGGGCTCGCGAACTGCAGCAGCGGACGCCCCTCGGCATCCTTCTGCTGGGTCCATCCCTCGGTCGCGGGGCGCACCTGCGGAGCCTTCGTCTCTCGGATGCCTCCCTGCGGGGACGCGGATGCCGGTCGCGTCTGGCGCGTGCGGGGAGTATCGGTCATGGACTCAAGGGTACGCGGTGGCGGGTGGGAAGGCCCTGGGGCCGCGAGACTCGCCTGCATAGACTGAGCCCGTGGACTCCATCATCGTCGTCATCGTCGTCGCGGCCGTCGTCGTGGTGGGCATCGTCATCGTCGCCGCCGCCCTGCGCGGCATGCGCCCGAAGGAGCCGGAGGCGCAGGTGTACCGCCCCTCGCCGACCACGGCGCGCACGGCCCCCGCGACCTCGTCGATGAGCCCGACGTCGGGCCTCACTCCGCGGGTCGTGGCGGACATCGACCGGCTCGTCGCGTCCGACCAGAAGATCCAGGCGATCAAGCTCTACCGCCAGAGCACCGGCGTCGGCCTGAAAGAGGCGAAGGACCGCATCGACCACTGGTCGATCAGCACCACCGCGCCGCACGCCGCCGCCGTCTCGCACGCGAACGCGGCCCGCACCTCGATCACGCCGTCGTCGATCCGCGCCTCTCTGCCCGCGCCGGTCGCGGCGGACATCGACAGGCTCGTCGCCGAGGGCGCGAAGATCACCGCGATCAAGGCTCTCCGCGAGCACACCGGGGTCGGCCTCAAGGAGGCCAAGGACGCGATCGAGGCGTGGACTCCCGGACGGTAACACCCTCAGTTTCATTTGGTATACCAGAAGCATGAGAACCGGACGGATGCTGCAGGCGTTCACGATCGTCGCGGTGACACTGCTCGGCGCGACGGCGTGCACGGCATCCGCTCCGCCGTCCACGACGCACGCCGAAGGATCCGCCATGACCGCCGCCACCCACGACCTCCTCGCCGCCGCCTCCGAGGGGGATGCCGACGCCGTGCAGGCCGCCCTCGATACGGGAGCCGAGATCGAGGCCCGCGGCGACGGCGGCATGACCGCGCTCGTCGCGGCGACCAAGAAGAACCACGTGGAGGCCGCCCGTGCGCTCATCGACGCCGGCGCCGACGTGAACGCCGCAGACGACATCCAGGACTCCGCCTACCTTTACGCCGGCGCCCGCGGACACGACGAGATCCTGCAGCTGACCCTGGAGAACGGCGCCGACCTGGGGAGCACCAACCGCTTCGGCGGCACGGCGCTCATCCCCGCGTCCGAGCGCGGGCTGCTCCGCACCGTCGAGATCCTGCTCGACGCGGGGGTCGACCCGAACCACGTCAACGACCTGAACTGGACGGCGCTGCACGAGGCGATCGTGCTCGGCGACGGCTCTGCGCGCTACGCCGAGGTCGTGCGGGCGCTCATCGACGGCGGCGCCGACGTCTCGATCCGCGACGGCGACGGCGTGCTCCCCCGCGACCTCGCCGCCTCCCGCGGATACGACGCGATCGTCGCCGAGATCGACCGGTGACCGACCTCAGCGCGTGGGCCTGGGCCGCGCTCGGTCTCGCCGCGGTGATCACCGGCCTCTCGAAGGCGGCGATCCCCGGCGGCTCCACCCTGGCCGTCGTGCTGTTCGCCGCAGTGCTGCCCGCACGCACATCCACGGCGGCGATGCTGCTGCTCTTCATCGTCGGCGACGTCTTCGCGCTGATCGCCTACCGCCGGCACGCGCACTGGCCGACGCTGCTGCGCCTCGCCCCCGCGGTGATCGCCGGTCTCCTCGTCGGCTTCGCGTTCCTCGCGCTGGCCGGCGACGGCCTCGTGCGCAGGGCCGTCGGAGTGATCCTGCTGCTCATGATCGCGATCACGCTGTGGCGACGTTGGCGGGAGGACCGCCGGGATGCCGTCGCCGCCCCGCGCAGCGGCATCCTGCTCTCGTCGACCTACGGCGCGCTCGGCGGCTTCACGACGATGGTCGCGAACGCGGGCGGCCCGGTGATGTCGATGTACTTCCTGGCCACGCGCACCCAGGTGCAGGTGTTCCTCGGCACCTCCGCGTGGTTCTTCGCGATCGTGAACCTCGTGAAGGTGCCGTTCCTCGCGGGTCTCGGACTCTTCACGCCATCCGTGCTGCTGATGGATCTGATCCTCGCGCCGCTGGTCGTGGTCGGCGCGCTGGTCGGACTCCGCATCGCGCGGCGCATTCCGCAGGCGCTGTTCGACCGCCTCGTGATCGCGCTGACGGTCGTCGGCTCCGTGTACCTGCTGTTCTAACGCGCTCGCGCCCGCCCGCACTCGAGCGCGAGGCTCAGAGGAAGATGTCGGGGAACAGACGGTCGTCCGGGGTGCCCGGAACCGCGGCGTAGCCCGAGAAGTCGGTGATGCCCTCCGCCTCCAGCACGTCTTCGACCACGAGCGTCTGTCCGGTGTACTCGGCCGCGGGCTTGAGCAGCACCGCGTACGCGGCATCCGCGTAGATGTCGGCCGTGCGGCTGGCGGCCATGACCTTGTCGCCGCCGAGCAGGTTCTGCACCGCGGCGGTGGCGATGGTCGTGCGCGGCCACAGCGTGTTCGCGGCGATGCCGTCGCGGGCGAACTCCGCGGCCAGTCCGAGCGTGACCATCGTCATGCCGAACTTCGCGAGCGTGTAGCCGGTGTGCGCGCCGAGCCACTTGGGCGTCGGGTTCAGGGGCGGCGAGAGGGAGAGGATGTGGGGGTTCGCGGCGTCCTTCAGGACGGGCACCGCCGCACGGGACAGCATGAACGTGCCGCGCACGTTGACGTCCTGCATGAGGTCGTACTTCTTCGCGCTCAGGTCGAGCGAGCGCGACAGGTCGATGACGCTGGCGTTGTTGATGACGATGTCGATGCCGCCGAACTCGCCCTGCGCCTTCAGCACCGCCTCGGTGATGTCGTCGTCGTCGCGCACGTCGCCGACGATCGGCAGCGCCTGGCCGCCCGCGGCGCGGATCTGCTCCGCCGCCGTGTGCACGGTGCCCTCGAGCTTCGGGTGCGGGGTGTCGGTCTTCGCGAGCATCGCGATGTTCGCGCCGTCCGCCGCGGCCTTCAGCGCGATGGCGAGCCCGATGCCGCGGCTGCCGCCCGACATCAGGATGGTCTTTCCTGCCAGTGTGCTCATGTCTCTCCTCGATTCCTGATTCCGGTCGCAGACCCGGTCGACGTTCCGGAGGAACGTCGACCGGTTTCGCGACCGGCACAGCTCTTCTGGGGGTGTTTACTTCGGCGCCATCCGGATCGCGCCGTCGAGGCGGATCGTCTCGCCGTTGAGGTAGCCGTTCTCGACGATCTGCTGCGCGAGGGCGGCGTACTCGTCGGGGCGGCCCAGCCGCGAGGGGAACGGCACCTGCTGGCCGAGCGAGTCCTGCGCGGCCTGCGGCAGGCCCATCAGCATGGGGGTCTCCATGATCCCGGGGGCGATGGTGCAGACGCGGATGCCGTAGCGGGCGAGCTCGCGGGCGACCGGGATGGTCATCGCGTGGACGCCGCCCTTCGACGCCGAGTAGGCGGGCTGGCCGATCTGGCCGTCGAACGCGGCGACGCTCGCGGTGTTGATGATGACGCCGCGGTCTCCGGACTCGGTGGGCTCGTTCTTCGCGATGACCGCGGATGCCTGCGACAGCACGTTGAACGTGCCGACGAGGTTGATGCGGACGACCCGTTCGAAGTCGGCGAGGACGGCGGGGTTGCCCTCGCGGTCGAGCACCTTGGCCGGCGGCGCGATGCCCGCGCAGTTCACGACGATGCGCAGCGGCGCAGCGGCCTGTGCGGCGGCGACAGCGGCCTGCACCTCATCGGCGCTCGTGACGTCGGCCGCGACGAACAGCCCGCCGAGCTCCTCCGCCAGCTCCGCGCCCTTCGAGGAGGCGAGGTCGACGATGGTGACGTGGGCGCCGGCCGCGGCGAGGCGCCGTGCCGTCGCGAGGCCGAGACCCGAGGCTCCGCCCGTGATGAGCGCGCCCTGTCCGGTGATCTGCATCTGGAGTTCTCCTTCGAACGTCGTTGCAACCGCTGGTGATACGCGGTCTCAGTGTACGTGACTCGTAGTGTCACGGCATCCGTCGTCGGCGTCCTTGCCGAAGCGACCGTGGGTGGTGTGTGCTGGACGCATGGAACTGCGTCGCAAGCGAGCCTACGACACCGCCTCGGCCGACGACGGCTTCCGCGTGCTCGTCGATCGACTGTGGCCCCGAGGCGTCTCGAAGGAGCGCGCCGCCGTCGATCTGTGGGCGAAGGACACCGCGCCGAGCCCCGACCTCCGCCGCGACTGGCACGCGGCCCCCGACGACGAGTGGGACGTCTACGCCGACCGGTACCGCGCGCAGCTCGCGCACGAGTCTGCGGAGGCGCTGCGCGAGCTCGCCGCCGCTCTGCGCCCGCATCCGGTCGTCACCCTCGTGTACGCGGCGCACGACCCGGTGCACAACCACGCCGTCGTGCTGGAGGAGGCGCTGCGGGCGCACGGCAGGATGGAAACGTGAGCATCCCCTCCCTCGATCTCCCCGTACCCGCACGGGTCCGCGAGCTCGCGGGCGGCGCCGGTCTCGAACCGGTGTGGGTGAACGGCATCGGCGGGCTGACCTTCCGCACCGACGACGACCGCTACATCAAGTGGGGACCGCACGACACCGAGGCGAACATGCGGGACGAGGCCGAGCGGATGCGCTGGGCACGCCGGTGGATCACCGTCCCCGAGGTGATCGAGCAGGGGCAGGATGCCGAGCACGAGTGGCTCGTCACGGTGGCGCTCGATGCACGCAGCGCCGTGGATCCCCGCTGGCATGACGATCCGGAACGGGCCGTGCGCGCGGTCGGCGAGGGCCTCCGGATGCTGCATGAGAGCCTTCCCGTCGACGAGTGCCCGTGGGAGTGGAGCGTCGCAGGTCGCATCAGCGGCGCCGCCGCGCGCGGCGTGATCGTGCCGGAGAAGCTGCGGACGCACCCTCCGGTCGACAGGCTCGTGGTGTGCCACGGCGACGCCTGCATGCCCAACACGCTGCTGGACGATGCGGGCCGCCCCGTCGCGCACGTCGACCTCGCCGCGATCGGAGTCGCCGACCGTTGGGCGGACATCGCCGTCGCCGCGATGAGCACGAAGTGGAACGCCGGCCCGGGCTGGACCGACACCCTCATCGAGGCGTACGGCGTGGAGCCCGACCGTGAACGGCTCGCCTACTACCGGCGGCTGTGGAACAGGACCTGAGTCACGACGCCCCGCCCGCGCCGATGACGAAGTTCCAGGAGCCGGTCGCGACGGCGGCGGCGATCGCGACGAGCGGGATCACCGCGCACGCGAGCAGGAGCGCGGTGTCGCGCCGGGTCCACACTGATTCCCGCGCCCACGACCGCGGACCGGTTCCCCCGAATCCCCTGGCCTCCATCGCCGTGGCGAGCGAGGAGCCGCGGCGGATCGCGAGCACGAACAGCGCGAACGCCATGCCGAGGGTGCGGCGGATACGACCCTGATCGGCGACGCCCCGCGCCCTCCTGGCGAGCGCGAGAGCCCGCCAGTCGTCGGCGAGGAGTCCGAGCATCCGCATTCCGGCGAGGGCTCCGACGACGAAGCGCGCGGGCAGCCGGAGCCGCTGCGCCAGATCGTCGGCGAGGTCGGTGGGATCGACCGTGACGAAGAGCACCACGGAGGGCAGGCCGATCGCCAGCACGCGCACCGCGGTGGCGGCGGCGAGCGCGAGCGATCCGTCGCTCACCCTCATCAGCAGCCACTCGAAGTGCACCTCGCCGCTCTGCGCTCCGTACAGGGCGATCGTGACCGCGCTCAGCGGCGCCGCGATCCAGAGCACGGCGGTGCGGGTCCAGAACTCGCGTGCGCCGAGGCCCGCGAGCAGCAGCAGCGGGATCTCCAGGACCAGGGCGACGGATGCCGACACCACGTCGATCGAGAGGATGAGCGGAACCGCGATGAGCAGCGCCGCGGCGAGCTTGGCGAGCGCCGAGCGCGGAGCGATGGGACCGCGGCGCTCGATGCGGGCGGTGAGAGGATCGATCATGCGCCCACCTCGAGCCTGCGGGCGTGCAGGGCGCGCAGCACGGCCTCATCATGGCTGATCGCGACGATCGCGGCGCCGTCGTCTCTCAGGCCCGCGATGATCGCGACGAGCTCGGCCCAGGTCGTGGCGTCCTGCCCGAACGTCGGCTCATCGAGCACGATCATCTGCGGGCGAGTGGCGAGAGCGGCGGCCACCGTGAGACGACGCTTCTCCCCTCCGGACAGCGTGTACGGGTTCGCCTCGGCGAGCGCGGTCAGCCGCAGACGCTCCAGCAGCTCGTCGGCACGTCGGGCGATCTCCGCCTCGTCCAGCCGCAGAGCGCGGGGGCCCACGGCGAGCTCCTCCCGAACGGTCTTCGCGAGGAGCTGGTGCTCGGGGGTCTGCAGCACCGTCGCGATGCGGGTGAGCAGCGCGCGGGACGTCCAGCGGAAGGGGTCGTCTCCCGACCCCGACGACAGCGCTGCCGAGGCGACGACCCGCCCGCTCTCCGCCGGGATGAGACCCGCGAGCGTGAGCCCGAAGGTCGACTTGCCCGCCCCGTTGGGGCCGGTGATGCCGATCGCCTCCCCGGCGTGCACGTCGAGGTCGAAGGGACCGGCGACCGGGATGCCGCGGCTGCGCGCCACGGACAGCGCGTGCGCATGCAGCAGGAGCTCACCCGGTCCGTGCGCCGGCGGAGGGGGAACGGCCGGCGGATGACCGGGCACCCAGACCCCGGATGCGGCGAGCTCGGCGCCGCGCGCGCCGAGCACCTCGTCGGGAGTCCCGTCTGCGAGGACGACGGTGCCTTCGGGCTCCGCGCCGAGCACGATGACCCGGTCGACGAGGGGCAGCCACACGTCGATGCGGTGCTCGATCACGACGAGGGTCGCCCCGGTCGCGTCGAGGGCGGCGGCGACCGCATCCCGCACATCCCGCACCCCCTCGGGGTCGAGGTTGGCGGTCGGCTCGTCGAGCAGGATCGCTCCGGGGCGCATGGCGATCACGCCCGCCAGCGCCAGCCGCTGCTTCTGCCCTCCCGAGAGCGCCGCTGTCGAGCGGTCGAGGGGCACATCGAGCTCGACGGCATCCATCGCCTCGCGCACCCGCGGCCAGATCTCCTCGCGGGGCACGCCGAGGTTCTCGCATCCGAAGGCGATGTCGTCGCCGACCCTGGCGAGCATGGTCTGCGTGTCGGGGTCCTGCAGCACCATCCCCACGCGGCCCCGGCTCTCCGTCGCGGGAACGCCGTCGACGAGGAGCGCTCCGTGCGTCTCCCCCTCGTCGGCGCCGCCGAGCACGCCGCCGAAGCCCTGCAGCAGCGTGGACTTGCCCGAGCCGGAGGCGCCGAGCAGAAGCACCCGCTCCCCCGGCTCGATTCGCAGTTCGACCTCGCGCACGGCCCAGCGCAGCCGGGTGGTGTAGCGCCATCCCCAGCCGCGCGCATCGAGCGCGGCGGGGTTCACCCGGGCGGTCACACTCGTGCGGTGACCTCGCGGCCGGCCGCGAACCGGCTCAGGGCGCCGGTGGCGGCGAGTCCGCGGGCGATCAGCCAGGCGCCGAGCCCGGCGATCACCGCACCGGAGATGGTCGTCGAGGAGATGTAGACGGCGGTGAAGAGCGTGTCCACCCCCGGGTACCAGAGGATGCGGTCGTTGATGCCGCACGCGAGCCCCGCGCCGGCGCCGGCCAGCATCGCGACGGGCAGACGCCAGACGCCGTACAGGAACACGAGGAAGATCAGCTCGGCGCCGATGCCCTGCACGAGTCCGGAGACGATGGTCAGCGGCCCCCACGCGTTGCCGATCAGCGCCGA
The DNA here is from genome assembly GCF_002979415.1 of Microbacterium sp. MYb72. Taxonomy (GTDB): domain Bacteria; phylum Actinomycetota; class Actinomycetes; order Actinomycetales; family Microbacteriaceae; genus Microbacterium; species Microbacterium natoriense. Next base: position 35,195 of record NZ_PCOT01000012.1, read on the forward strand.
GATGATCGCGGCGACCAGCTCGGTGTAGAGCGCGGCGCCGGGCTTGCGGACGATCAGCCCGCCGAGGACGCCGGCGATCAGCCACGGACCGGCGAGCAGTCCCTGGACGCCGGGGAGCAGCGCCTCGAGGGCCCCGCTCGGGGTCACGTATCCGACGTTCCACAGCAGGAAGATCGCCGCGCAGGCGACGGCGACGACGCTGGCCACGACGATGTCGACGACGCGCCACCGCCAGAGCTGGGCGTTGCGCAGGCCCGTGGCCGTGGATGCCGCTTCGGTGCTGGACCGGTGCGTGGACGTACTCATCTGAACTCCTCCCTGCGCCGGCATGATCCGGATCAGGTTCGACGGTCGAAGCGCGATTCGCTCCCTCTCAGCCCGGCTCGCCGGACTCCCGTGGTTGTGCTCTCGATCATACCCAGTGCCGACACTCCGCGCTCCCCTGTTGCGGCACCGCGGTTCTCACGGGAGAGTTCGGTACCGTAAGCAGGTGACCGCTCCTGACTCCGCCGAGGCCACCGCTCCCCTGGGCGATGCCCCGATCGACGCCGCCGCAGACGCGGACACGTCGGCCATCGACGCGGAGCTCGACCGGGTCCCCGCGATCCCGGATGCTGCGGCTCACGACTCCGAGCTGGAGCAGCTGGTCGCGGACGCAGAGGCCCCCGCCGCTCAGTGGGCGAGCGAGGGCGGAGCGGCGACCGCACTCACCTGGGTGGATGCGGCATCCGTCGCCGACCACTCCCCGACGGCGACGCTCGACGGCGATCAGGTGCGCGAACCAGGGGCCGCGCTCTGGACGGGCGCCCGGCTGCGCCCCGCCGCGGCGGGTCCAGGCGTGCTCGTGCCGATCGGCATCCTCGCCGCACTGGCCGCCTCCTACGCGGGCACGACCCTGCTGTGGCCGCTGCACGAGGTCGCGCCGACCGTGAAGACGGCGGATTTCCAGGCGACGGCCGCTCCGGCAGCGGCCATCACCTGGCCGACGCAGGGCAGCGCGGCGGTCGGCATCCAGGGCATCGGAACGGTCGCCTCGTCGCCGGATCCGGCCGTCATCGCGAGCATCACCAAGGTGGTCAGCGTGCTCATGGTGCTGGATCAGATGCCGCTCGCCGTCGGCGAGCAGGGTCCGTCCTTCTCCTTCACCAAGGCCGACAGCCAGTCGTATCTCACGTACAAGCGCAGCGACCAGTCGGCGCTCGACGTGCCCGTCGGGGGTTCCCTGACGGAGTTCCAGATGCTGCAGGGCATCCTGCTCGGCTCGGCGAACAACTACATCGACCGCCTCGCGAAGGAGATCTGGGGCTCGGACAAGGCCTTCGCGGACGCCGCGGCGACCTGGCTCAGAGATCGCGGCATCCAGGGCATCACGATCCTCTCGCCCTCCGGGTTCGACGAGCGCAACACGGCGACCCCCGAGGCGCTGATCGCCGTGGCGGAGCGGGCGATGCAGAACCCCGTGTTCGCGGGGATCGTCGGTACGCCCTCGGTCGAGCTGCCGGGCGCCGGACTCGTGAAGAACACGAACGGGATGCTGTCGGACTCCGGTGTGGTCGGTATCAAGACCGGCACCCTTCACGAGAGCTGGAATCTGCTCACCGCGAAGGACGTGGTCGTCGACGGCACGACCGTGCATCTCTACGCCTCGGTGCTCACGCAGGCCGATGACGACATGCGTCTCGCGTCGACGCGGTCCCTGTTCTCGCAGGTCGAGGACGCGCTGCAGGCCGAGGCCCCCGCGGTGGCGAAGGGAACCGTCGTCGGAGAGGTGGACACCCTGTGGGGTGCGTCCACCGAGATCGTGACGGATGCCGACGCCGACGTCGTGCTGTGGGACGCCGCCGCGGCGGAGGCGACGCCCGAGTTCGATCTGGGCGAGAAGAGCAAGGCGGGCGCCGAGGTCGGCACGTTGACCGTCGCCGGCCCCCTCGACACGGCGACGACGCCGCTCACTCTGAAGAAGAAGCTCGAGGGGCCCAGCGCCTGGTGGCGTCTCACCCACCCCCTGGAACTCTTCGGCCTGACCTCCGACAAGCGCTAGTCGGAGCCAGGCACACAAACCCAGGGCCCACGGCCCCAGAGCGCACGGCCCCAGAGCACGCGAAAGCCCCAGACGCACCACTCCCGGGACACAACCCTGAGCACGCGAAAGCCCCGCCCCGAGTGACCGGGGCGGGGCTTTCGCAGTGAACTCAGGCCCTGTTGTCGCCGGAGTCCGAACGCTCGATGAGCGACTCCGCCGAGGCGACCTCCGCTGCCGGGCTCTGCGCGCCGACCGAGGCGCCGACGCGCGCGGCATCCGCCTCGGCCTCGGCGTCGCCGGTGACGACCACGGGGGTCGTTCCGGTGAGCGCCGCTTCGGCGTCGATGTCGGCCGCGGCCTGCTCGAACTGCGACTGGTACAGACGCCAGTAGGCGCCCTGCGCGGCGATGAGCTCGTCGTGCGTGCCCTTCTCCACGATGTCGCCGTGCTCCATCACGAGGATGAGGTCGGCGTCACGGATGGTCGACAGGCGGTGCGCGATGACGAAGGACGTGCGTCCTTCTCGGAGCGCCGCCATCGCGTGCTGCAGCAGCAGCTCGGTGCGGGTGTCGACCGCCGATGTCGCCTCATCGAGGATGAGGATCGACGGCTGCGCGACGAACGCCCTGGCGATGGTGATGAGCTGGCGTTCGCCCGCCGAGACGTTCGACGCGTCTTCGTCGAGGACCGTGTCGTAGCCCTCGGGGAGAGCGTGCACGAACCGGTCGACGTACGTCGCCTTCGCGGCGGCGAGCACCTCGTCGTCGGTCGCCGTGGAGCGGCCGTAGCGGATGTTCTCGCGGATGCTCCCGGCGAACAGCCACGGATCCTGCAGCACCATTCCGGTGCGCGAGCGCAGGTCGTCGCGTGCCATGTCCGCGATGTCCTGCCCGTCGAGCAGGATGCGTCCGCCGCTGAGCTCGTAGAACCGCATGATCAGGTTGACCAGCGTGGTCTTTCCCGCGCCGGTCGGGCCGACGATCGCGACGGTCTGCCCTGGCTCGACCTGGAACGACAGGTCGGTGATGAGCGGACGGTCCTCCGAGTAGGAGAACGCGACGTTCTCGAACTCGATGACGCCCTTGCCGTCGACGACCGTGGGGGCGTCGTCGGCATCCGGCTCCTGCTCGTCTTCGTCGAGCAGCTGGAAGACGCGCTCCGCGGAGGCGGTTCCCGACTGCACGACCGCTGCCATGCCGCCGAGCTCTGCCAGCGGCTGGGAGAACTGCTGCGAGTACTGGATGAACGCCTGCACGTCGCCGAGGCGCAGCTGGCCGTTGGCGACCATGAGGCCACCCAGCACCGCGAGGGCGGCGTAGCTGAGGCTGCCGACGAAGGTCATCGCGGGCATGATGATGCCCGAGAGGAACTGCGCCTTGAACGCCGACTGGAACAGCTCCTCGTTCTCGACCTGGAACTTGTCGAGAGCGTCCTGCTCGCGTCCGAAGACCTTGACCAGCGCGTGGCCGGAGAAGGCCTCCTCGACACGGGCGTTCAGGCGTCCGACCTTGCGCCACTGCTGGCCGAAGGCCTTCTGCGAACGCGGACCGATGACGCCGAAGATGACGCCCATCAGCGGGAGCGCGATCAGGGCGACGAGCGCGAGCTGCCACGAGATCGAGAACATCATGATCAGTACGCCGACCACCGTGAGCACGGAGGTGAGGGCGCCGGACAGCGACTGCTGCATGGTCTGCGTGATGTTGTCGATGTCGTTCGTGACCCGCGAGATCAGTTCACCTCGCTGCACCTTGTCGAAGTACGACAGGGGCAGACGGTTGATCTTCGCCTCGACGTCTTCGCGCAGGCGCCACATGGTGCGCACCATGATGACGTTGATGACGTAGCCCTGGATCCAGCTGAGGAGCGCGGCGAGCACGTAGATCGCCAGCACCGCGAGGATGATCCAGCGCATGGCCTCGAAGTCGATGCCGTCGCCGACCTTGAAGTCGCGCATCGCGGCGACCTGGTTGGCGAAGTCGTCCTGGCCGAACTGGCGCAGCTGCTCCACGACCTCGCTCTTCGGGGTCCCTGCGGGGAACCCGGGGAACGTGTCGGTCTTGCGTCCCAGTTCGTTGGAGAAGAAGCCCGCGTAGACGAGGTTGGTCGCCTCGGCGAGGACCTTCGGGGCCGCGACGGAGAGGAAGACGCCGATGGCGCCGAGGATCGACACGAACACGAACCAGACGGCGGAGGGCTTGAGGAGCCCGATCATCCGCTTGAAGCTCGGGCCGAAGTTGTCGGCCTTGCCCGGCGCGACGCTGTCCCAGTCCCCCGAGTTCTGACGGGCCTGCTCGGCGAGCTCGGCCTCGTACTTCTCCTCCTCGGTGAGCTCGGGCTCGACGGTCGCGGCGGCCTTGGCCGCCGCCATGCGCTCCCGACGGCTCTGCGGCTTCTCGGGAGTCGACGGGTTCTGCGCGCTCATGCGTCCACCCCCAGCTGCGACTCGACGATCTCGCGGTACGTGTCGTTGGTCTCGAGCAGCTCCTCGTGGGTGCCCACGCCGACCATGGTTCCTCCTTCAAGGACGACGATGCGATCGGCATCCGTGATCGTCGAGACGCGCTGCGCGACGACGATCTTCGTGACGTGCGGGAGCTCCCGCCACAGCGCCTGCCTCAGGCGAGCGTCTGTGGTGAGATCGAGCGCCGAGAACGAGTCGTCGAAGACGAGGATCTGCGGCTGGTGCACGATCGCACGGGCGATGGCGAGACGCTGGCGCTGACCGCCCGAGACGTTCGTGCCACCCTGGGCGATGCGCGAGTTCAGCCCATCGGGCATCTCCTCGACGAAGTCGCGCCCCTGTGCGATCTCCAGCGCATGCCAGAGCTCTTCATCGGTGGCGTCCTCACGGCCGTAGCGAAGGTTCGACGCCACGGTGCCCGTGAAGAGGAACGGACGCTGGGGCACCAGGCCGATGCTCTGCCACAGCGCGTCGACGTCGGCTTCGCGCACGTCGGTCCCACCCACGAAGGCGGCGCCTCCGGTGACGTCGAAGAGCCGAGGGATCAGGGAGACGAGCGTCGTCTTGCCCGCACCGGTGGATCCGACGATCGCGACGGTCTCCCCCGGTTCCGCGGCGAAGCTGATGCCGTGCAGGACAGGCGACTCCGCACCGGGGTAGGTGAACTCGACGGCGTCGAAGGCCACGGCTCCGGGGACGGGGAAGTCGCTGACGCCGTGCTCGGGGCGCGTCATGCTCGACGTCGAGTCGAGGACCTCGCCGACGCGCTCGGCCGAGACGGCGGCGCGCGGGATCATCATCGCCATGAAGCTCGACATGATGACACCCATCATGATCTGGCCGATGTACTGCATGAACGCGAAGAGCGTGCCGATCTCGACGGTGCCCGAGTTGACCTCGATGCCGCCGAACCAGATCACCGCGACGACCGTGACGTTGAGCACGAGCATGAACAGCGGGAACAGGAGCACGAAGAGGGAGCCGATCTTGCGGCCGACCACCATGATGTCGGTGTTCGCGCCGCGGAAGCGCTCCTCTTCGATCTCCTCGCGCACGAAGGCGCGCACGACGCGGACGCCGGTGAGCTGCTCGCGCATGATGCGGTTGACGTTGTCGATCTTCTTCTGCATGCTCCGGAACAGCGGCACCATGCGGCTGATGATCAGGAGGGCGATGATCAGCATGACCGGGACGGAGACGGCGATCAGCCAGCTCAGGCTGGCGTTCGTCACGACGGCCATGATGATGCCGCCGATGGCGAGCAGAGGCGCGGTGACGAACATCGTCGCGCCCATCATGGCGAGCATCTGGACCTGCTGCACGTCGTTCGTGTTGCGGGTGATCAGTGAGCCGGCGCCGAACTGCGAGACCTCGCGCTCGGAGAATCCGCTCACCTTGGCGAAGACGTCGGCGCGGATGTCACGGCCGGCCCCCATGGCGGCCCTGGCGGCGAAGTAGGTCGCGATGACGGACGCGACGATCTGGCCGAGCGAGACGACGAGCATGAACAGGCCGGTGCGCCAGATGTACGCGGTGTCGCCCTGGGCGACGCCCTGGTCGATGAGGTCTTTGTTCAGGTTCGGCAGGTACAGCGACGCGAGGGCGCTGGCGAACTGGAACACCAGGACGCCGACGAGCAGCCATCGATATCGGGAGAGATAGCGGACGAGGATTTTTCCCAGCACAGGCGGACTTCCTTGAGGGGTTGGAACAGCGGATTTCTCGGCTGGCGGATGCCGACCGACAATCAGCCGCATCACAGATTGTCACGTGCCACGGACATTCGCATCCCCCTGAGGGGGGACCTTCGCTCACAGCGAACCTTATTTCGCTGCGGTCTGCGGTTTGTGCACTCGGGAGAACAACGGGACCGATTCAGAACAGGGGGTGCTCCGGCACGTACGCCCGCGCGTCGGCTCCGGCATCCGGTGCCAGTTCGGCGATGGTCGGCGGGTTCCACTTCGGGTTGCGGTCCTTGTCGACCAGCTGCGCGCGGATGCCCTCCACGAGGTCGGGGTGCTCGTTCACGAACCACAGCACCCTGCGGTACTCGCCCTCCAGCGCCGCGCGCAGACCGGGGAGGTCCCTGGCCTCGCGGACCGCGTCGAGCGTGACGGCGAGACCGGTGGGGGCGAGGCCCTCCAGCAGGTCGGCGATCGCTGCGGCATCCGTTGTGCCCTGCGCCTTCAGACGCTCGACGATCTCGGCGACCGACGGTGCGGAGAACGCCTCGTCGATCCACTCGCGCGATGCGGGCAGGGCCGACGGCTCTGGTGTCTCGTCGAAGAGCAGCACGATCTCCGCCGGCCCGGTCGGATCGGCACGGTAGGCGAGGGCCTCGCGCAGCGCCTCCAGCCGGTCGGAGGGCACGAAGTGGTCGGCGAAGCCGAGGTAGACGGCATCCGCGGCGTTCATGGTGCCGCCGGTGAGGCCGAAGTACTCCCCGAAGCGGCCGGGGGCGCGCCCGAGCAGCCAGGTGCCGCCGACATCGGGAGTGAATCCGATGCGGGTCTCCGGCATCGCCAGGGTCGAGCGCTCGGTGACGATGCGGATCGCCGCGTGACCGGCGAGGCCGATGCCGCCGCCCATCGTGATGCCGTCGGCGATCGCCACGACCGGCTTGGGGTACTCGGCGATCATCGCGTTCAGGGCGTACTCGGCCCGGAAGAACTGCGCGGTCTCCTCCGCCTTCCCCGCGACGATCTGCGCGTGCAGCGCACGGACGTCCCCTCCGGCGCACAGGCCCCGCTCGCCTTCGCCGTCCAGGACGACGATCTGCACATCGGTGTCGTCGCGCCAGGCGTCGAGGGCCGCTGTCAGCTGCACGATCATGTCGTGGTCGAGGGCGTTGATCGCCTCAGGGCGGTTGAGCGTGAGCCGCCCGAGGGCTCCTTCGGTGCGGACGAGAACGCGCGGAGCAACGGTGGGATCGGTCACGAGAGCCAGGCTACTCCCGTTTCCGAGGCGCCCTTTTCACCGGGAAATGCGCGATCCTGCGGCTTTTCCGGCAGGATAGACAGAACTGCCCATGCAAGGAGAGGTCGCGGATGCCCGACGGACAGGTGCTCGAGTTCACGCGCGTCACGAAGCGTTTCAACGATGTGACGGCGGTGTCCGACTTCTCCGCTCGGGTCGAGCCCGGTGTCGTGACCGCTTTCCTCGGCCCGAACGGAGCCGGCAAGACGACCTCGCTGCGCATCCTGCTCGGCCAGGTGCGCCCGACCAGCGGTACGGCCACGATCGGCGGCGTGCCCTATGCAGACCTGCGCACCCCGTTGCGCACGATCGGCTCGGTGCTCGAGGAGACGGTCTACCGCCCTCGGCGCACCGCGGCCAGGCAGCTGACCATCGCCGCGAAGGCCAACGGCATCCCCCTCTCCCGTGTCGACGAGGTGCTCGCGCTCGTGGGCCTCGACGGTGAGGGCGAGGGCCGTATCGGCAGCTTCTCCCTCGGGATGCGGCAGCGCCTCAGCGTCGCGCACGCCCTGCTCGGCGACGCCGGAACCCTCGTCTTCGACGAGCCGGCCAACGGCCTCGACCCCGAGGGCATCCGCTGGATGCGCCTGCTGATGCGCCGTCTGGCCGATGAGGGGCGCACCGTCCTCGTCTCCTCGCACGTGCTGAGCGAGGTCGAGCAGGTCGCCGATCACGTGCTCGTGCTGTCGAAGGGCCGGCTGGTCCTGTCCAGCGGCATCGAGAGCCTCGCCGACCCCGCAGCCGGTTCGGTGGTGGTGGATGCCGCGGATCGCGCCGCTCTCACCTCCGCCCTCGCCGCCGCAGGGTTCGAGGTCGAGGTGCTGCGCTCGGGTCTCACCGTGCGCGGCGGAGACGCCAAGACCGTCGGATCGGTCGCAGCGGCCGCCGGCGTCGCGCTGAGCACCCTCGTGCAGCGAGGACCGACGCTGGAGGATGTGTTCATCGAGCTCGTGCGCGGAGGCAAGCTCGCGCCGCACGCCGAGGCCGTCGCCTCGCAGCTCGTGCTCCCCGAGGCGCCCGCGTCGGCCGCGGACGACGCCGCCGAGGAGACTCCCGCCGCCGAAGCCCCCGTCGACGAGGAGTCCGCCGAGTATCCCTCCGCCGAGGACGTGCTGCCGCTGGAGGCCGAGTCCGTTCCCGGAGACCCGCTGGCCGCCGCCGTGCTGACCGCCGGCGCGGGAGCGGCGATCGCCGAGGCCTCCTCTACGGAGGATGCGGCCGATGCCGCCTCCGACGCGGTCGACGCCGCAGCGGACGCCGAGGATGCCGCAGCCGATGTCGATCACGCGGCCGCTGAGCTCGGGTACGCCGCAGAGGCAGCGGATGCCGAGGACACGGCCGATGCGGCCGACGACGCGACAGACGACGACGCGACAGACGACGACGCTGACACCGGCTCCGCAGAGGCGGAGGGCGAGGTCGCCGAGTCGACCGAGACAGAAGAGGCACCCGCTGCAGACGTCGCCGGAGGACCCTCGTTCGACGAGATCCTGTTCGGCACCGCGTCTGCCGACGCCGGCGAGACGGCCACCGAGCCGCACGATGCCGACGAGGGCGCCGAGCACTCCGGCCTCGAGGTCTTCGAGGGCCTCGACTCCTCGGAGGAGATGACCGCAGAGTCCGAGTCCGAGTCCGAGGCATCCGACACCGAAGCAACGGAATCCGAAGCGTCGGAGACCACGGGCGACGAAGCGTCGGAGACTGTGGGCGACGAGGGGTCGGAAACCGCGAGCGAAGAGGATGCCGACCCTCGGGCGGCAGCCGTCTCGTCGATGCTCGCCGCCGCGGCTCGCGCCTACTACGAGGATGAGCCGAAGGACTACCCCTTCGGCGAGGCGCCCACGGGCGATGAGCAGGGGCAGGACGAGGGCGCGCACTGGTCGGTCGCCACGACCGGAGTGATCGACGCCGTTCCTACCGCTGACGGCGGAGGCTCCGCCGAGGGCGACCAGGCCTCCGACCACCACGAGCACGAGGGCCACGAGCACGAAGGTGAGCACCACGAGGGCGAGAACCACGAAGGCGAGCACCACGAAGGCGAGCACCCCGAGGGTGAGCACCCCGAGGGCGAGAACCACGAAGGTGACAACCACGAGGGCGAGAACCACGAGGGCGAGGGCCAGGAGCACCACGAGGCCGAGCACCACGACGGTGAGCACCACGACCACCACCACGGCTGAACGCCGCTGACACGACGAACCCCTCCTGCCTGCGGGCATGGAGAGGTTCGTCGTGTGAAGCGGAGTCTCTGACGAGGTCAGGCGGGCCGCGGACGGATCACGGGACGGCGGCTTCCCTTGGACACCGGGACCGGAGCGGTCGCGACGATCTCCTCGACGTCGGCGGGCTCGTCGGACACGTCCAGACGGAGCGCCTGGGTCAGCGCGAGACCGTGGCTCGTCGTCAGGATGAGCCGGCGGTACTCGTGGTCTCCGTCGAGATCGATGACGACGCTCGGGCGCCGCCTGCGGATCAGGACGAAGTCGAGGCTGCCCGCGGTCTTCCAGGTTCCCGCGGCGAGCACTCCCGGGATGTGCGTGCCGGGGTTCGGCACTCCACGGAGCCACGTCCACGCGTCATCGGTGAGCTGCACCTTGGCGATGGTCTCGCGCTCGATGCGGATGTTGTCGCGGTGGAAGCTCGCGGCGCGCTCGATCGGCGAGAGCACGATCTCGAGTTGCGTCTGGTCCAGCAGCAACGTCACCATGCCACCAGTCTGCCAGCGGCATCCCCCCAGTTGTCTGGGTCTTGCTCACAGGAACGCAACGATCCCTTGTCGTGTTGATCCACTTCTCCCCTTCCCGCACGCCGAGATTCGAATATATGTACCATACTCGAGTCTCGGGGGGTCCGGAGACCGCCGAGGCGCGCGGAGGGAGCCGTCGTCAGGAACGAGTCGCGCGAGCCGCCGCCGCGGCCGCGGCCGGGAGCGCCTGCTCGATGAGATCGAGCTCCTCGTCGCCGTGCGCGGCGGTGAGGAACCAGGCCTCGAACACGCTCGGCGGGAGCGCCACTCCCTGCTCGCGCATGGAATGGAAGAACGGCGCGTACCGGAACGACTCCTGCGCCTGGGCCTCCGCGTAGTCGCGCGGCGCCGAGGCTCGGAACGAAGCGTTGAACAGGTTCCCCGCCTTCGCGACGGAATGGGTGACCCCGGCCTCCGTCAGCGCGCCCTCGAGAGCCGCGACCAGGCGAGCGGATGCCGCGTCCACCGTCTCGTACACCTCCGGCGTCGCGAGGCGCAGCGTCGCGAGCCCCGCGGCGACCGAGAGCGGGTTCCCCGACAGGGTTCCCGCCTGGTACACCGGGCCGAGGGGCGCGAGGAGGTCCATGATCTCGGCGCGTCCGCCGAGGGCCGCCAGCGGCATCCCCCCGCCGACGACCTTGCCGAAGGTGATGATGTCGGGGAGGTAGTCCTCGCCCGCCGCGGCCTGCAGGCCCCAGAAGCCCGCGGGGTGCACGCGGAATCCGGTGAGCACCTCGTCGAGGATCATCAGGGCGCCGTGCTCGTGCGCGGTGTCGGCGATCAGGCGGTTGAAACCGGGAACCGGCGCCACCACGCCCATGTTGGCGGCCGACGCCTCGACGATCACGGCCGCGATGCGGTCGCCGTGCTCGGCGAAGACCGCCGCCAGCGCGTCGGGATCGTTGTAGCCGATGACGAGCGTCTGCGCGGCGATCGGGGCGGGGACGCCCGCGGATCCGGGGAGCGCGAGCGTCGCGATCCCCGATCCGGCCTCCGCCAGCAGGCCGTCGGAGTGGCCGTGGTAATGGCCGGCGAACTTCACGAGCAGGTCGCGACCGGTCGCCCCGCGCGCCAGGCGGATCGCGGTCATCGTCGCCTCGGTGCCCGTCGACACGAGACGGACGCGCTCGACCGGGCGCGCCTCGGCGAACCGCACGCGGTCGGCGATCAGCGTCGCGAGCTCCACCTCGCCCTCCGTCGGAGCGCCGAACGACAGACCGCGCGTCGCAGCCTCCTGCACCGCCGCGACGACCTCCGGGTGCGCGTGACCGAGCAGAGCGGGCCCCCACGAGGCGACGAGGTCGACGTACTCGATGCCGGCGGCATCCGTCACCCTCGCCCCCTTGGCCGAGGCCAGGAAACGCGGAGTGCCCCCCACCGAGCCATAGGCCCGCACGGGAGAGTTCACTCCGCCGGGGGTCACCGCGCGGGCGGCGGCGAACAGATCGTCATTGCGGTCGGTCATGAGAACTCCTCCGGATGGCGAAGGGGCGATCAGCCGCGCAGCCAGCGCGCGGCCTCGGTCGCCCAGTAGGTCAGCACGGCGTCGGCTCCGGCGCGGCGGATCGACAGCAGCGACTCCAGCACGGCGGCCCGACGATCGATCCAGCCGTTCGCGGCGGCGGCCTCGATCATCGCGTACTCGCCGGACACCTGATATGCCCAGACCGGAATATGCACGGTGTCGCGCACCTCCCTGAGCACGTCGAGGAAGGACATGGCCGGCTTCACCATGACGATGTCGGCGCCCTCGGCCTCGTCGACGACGGCCTCGCGCACGCCCTCCCTGCGGTTGCCGGGGTCGAGCTGGTAAGTGCGGCGATCGCCGGTGAGCTGAGAGTCCACCGCCTCGCGGAACGGCCCGTAGAACGCGCTCGCGTACTTCGCGGCGTAGGCGAGCAGCAGCGTCGAGTGGAAGCCCTCGGCGTCGAGCGCCGCGCGGATGACGGCGACCTGGCCGTCCATCATCCCCGACAGTCCGAGCAGCTGGGAGCCCGCTCGCGCCTGCGCGAGCGCCATCGCGGTGTACCGCTCCAGGGTCGCGTCGTTGTCCACCGAGCCGTCAGCCGCGAGCACGCCGCAGTGGCCGTGGTCGGTGAACTCGTCGAGACACAGATCGGTCTGCACCACGAGGGCGTCGCCCACCTCGGCAGCCAGCGCCTCGGTCGCGACGTTCAGGATGCCGGCGGGATCGTCGGACCCGGAGCCGCGTGCATCGCGCACCGCGGGCACGCCGAACAGCATCACTCCGCCGACTCCGGCCTCGGCCGCGTCCACGGCGGCTGCCCGCAGGGAGTCGAGGGAGTGCTGCAGGACGCCGGGCATGGAGCCGATCGGAGAGGCCTCGGAGATGCCCTCCCTGACGAACAGCGGCAGCACGAGCTGACGGGGTTCGAGGGACGTCTCGCGTACGAGGTCGCGCACGGCGGGCGACTGCCTCAGCCGACGGAGGCGGGTCTCGGGGAAGCTCACGGCGCGAACTCGTCGGCCGCGTGCGGAAGCGTGAAGTGCGACACCGCGTCGATGAGGGCATCCACCGTCTGCCGGTCGGCGACCACCGTGATCGGCAGCCCCGCCTTACGGGCGTCGTGGGCGGTACGGGGCCCGATCGCAGCCAGCAGCGTTTCGTCGGGGATGTCGGGGAACTGCTCGCGCACCTGCTGAGCGACGGAGCCGCTGGTGATCAGGATCGCGTTGATGCGGCCGTTCTGCACATCGCGCATGATGCGATCGGTCACAGGGACTCCGACGGTACGGTACGCCACCACGCTGTCGACGTCGTGTCCGGCCTTCTCCAGCAGCTTGCTCAGCACCGGCTTCGCGATCTCGCTGCGCAGCGCCAGGATGCGACGGGGCTCCGTCTCCAGCCCGATCAGCTGCTCGGCCATGCCCTCGGCGGAGTTATCCTCGTCGGGCACCAGCGCGACCTCGTAGCCCACGGCCTGCAGAGCCGCGGCGGTCGTCTCGCCGACCGCGGCGATCCTCGTCGTGCGGGGGACGACGGCGCGATGCGCGAACATCACGTCGACGGTCGTCGCACTCGTGATCGTCAGCCAGTCGTACGCACCCGCTGCCAGCTGCTCCAGCGCCACGTCGAGCGCGGCCTGGTCGGTCGTGGGGGCGAAGTTGATGAGGGGCGCGACGACGGGCACCGCGCCCTGGGAACGCAGACTCGCGGCGACGCCGTCGCCCCACGGTCCGCCGCGGGGTACGAGGATGCGCCAGCCGTCCAGCGGTCGGTCCTGCTTTGAATCAGTCATGAGGAATGCTCTCGGGAGACGAGGTCAGCCGCCCCTTGATCGAGCAGCCGACGGGCAACAGTCAACCCGAGCTCGCGCGCTGCGTGCATCGGGTCTGCACCATCGGCAGCATCCGCTCCATTGCCACTGCCGTTCCGATGAATATACTCCCCGTTCAGGTCTTCCGTGACGTCGAGGCCGATTCTCCTGCCTCCGTCGGCCGCGTAGACGACCGTTCTGACGCGCACCGAGGCGCCGGAGACGACCGCGTGGGCGGCCATCGGCGCCTGGCATCCGGCGTCCAGTCCTTCGAGGATCGCGCGCTCGACGGTGACCGCCACACGGGTCGCCTCGTCGTCCAGCTCCGCGAGCGCCGCGAGCAGCGCGGGAGCGGCATCCGTACGCGTCTCGACGGCGAGCGACCCCTGCCCGGGGGCGGTCGGCCACTCGGCGAGACCGAGCTCCTCGCGCCGCAGGGGCGAATCCGCTCCGAGGCGCGACAGGCCGGCGGCGGCGAGGATGACGGCATCCAGCTCCTCCGTCGCCACACGCTGCAGACGCGAGTCGACGTTGCCGCGGATGTCGACCACCCTGGCGTGCGGGGCCCGCCGTCGCACCTGCGCGATACGACGCGGGGACCCCGTGCCGATGAGGCTTCCCGGCGGCAGCTCGTGCAGGGGGATGCCGTCGCGCGTGATCGCGACGTCGCGGGCGTCCTCGCGCACCGGCGTGGCTGCGATGACGAGGCCCTCGGGGATCGCCGTCGGCAGGTCCTTCAGCGAGTGCACGAGGAGATCGCACTCCCCGGCGAGGAGAGCCTCACGAAGACGGGTGGCGAAGATGCCCTGGCCGCCGATCTCCGACAGGGACGCACGGTTGGTGTCGCCCTCGCTGGTGATCGGAACGAGCTCGACGGGACGGCCGGCGACCTTCTCGAGGGCGGCGGCGACATGACCGGACTGCGCCTGCGCGAGCGCGCTGCGGCGGGTGCCCAACCTGATCGGGGTGCTCATGGCGGGGCCTACTGCAGCACGTCCGCGATCTCGTCGAACCGCAGTCGGCGCCCCGTGTAGAAGGGCACCTCCTCCTTCACGTACAGACGCGCGTCGGTGTAGCGCAGGTCGCGCATCAGGTCGACGAGCTCGGTGACGTCGTCGGCCTCGAGGGGAAGGAGCCACTCGTAGTCGCCGAGGGCGAACGCGGCGACCGTGTTCGCGATGACCCCGGTGAACGCGGCGCCCTTGCGGCCGTGATCGGCGAGCATCTTCCGACGCTCCTCCTCCGGGGCGAGGTACCACTCCGGGGTGCGCACGAACGGGTAGAGGCAGAGCCAGTCCTTGGGCTCGATGCCGCGGAGGAACCCGGGCACGTGCTGACGGTTGAACTCGGCGTCGCGGTGCACGCCCATGACGTTCCACACGGGCAGGAGGGTGCGCAGCAGTTCGGTGCGACGAAGACGACGCAGCGCCTTCTGCAGGTCTTCGGCGGTGTCGCCGTGGAGCCACACCATCAGGTCGGCGTCGGCCTTGAGGCCGGAGACGTCGTAGAAGCCCCGCACGGTCACGCCGGAGTCTTCGATGTACGAGACGATCGTCTCGAGCTCAGTGGAGTCGGATTCGGTCACCGGGACGTCGGGATTGCGTCGCCATACCGCCCAGAGGGTGAAGCCGGACGGGTTCTCTTCGCGCTCTTCGGACATGCACCCAGTCTGCCCCCTTTGCGCGACGGGTGCGAACCCGCGGAGGAACCCGACCCCCGTGGGCGCGGGAAGGATGCTCAGCGCGAGGCTGCGCGCGCGATGACCCACACGAGGCTGCCCACGACGGCGGCGAGGGCGACTGCTCCCGCGATCGCCCCGACCGGGTTGCGGTCGGCGAATCGCCGCGCCTTCGCCGCTGCGCGCACCGAGGCCTTCTCGATGCGCCGGGGGAAGTTGCCCTTGACCTCGATCGCGGCGAGCGCCGCCTTGAGCTCGGCCCTCGCCGAGGCCACGGGATCGACGATGCCGGCCGGGACCGCGGTCTTCGGCAGCGAGCCGGTGCTGTCAGAGTTCGTCATCGCCTGAGCCCTTCGCGATCTTGATGTCGGCGGCAACCGCCTGAGCAGGGTTCTCCCGCGCCAGCACCTTGCGGAACTTCAGGATGCCGAGCAGTGCGAAGAACAGCACCGCCAGGATCAGGATGCCGAACACGGCGATGGCCGAGAGCCAGACCGGCCACCAGGACGAGAGCCCGGCGATGGCGAACACCAGGACCACGGGCACGGCCCAGAACAGGAAGAACAGGGCGACCAGGAACCACACGGAGCCGATGCCGGCATCCTTCGAGGTCTTCGCGACCCACGCCTTGGCCGCGTCGATCTCGGCCTTGACGAGGTTCGTGACCAGGTCGGGGAGGTCGCCGATGAGGGTCAGCAGACTGTCGTCCGCACGATCCCGATATCCGCGGGGCATGTCAGTCGTCGGCCTTCTTCGGAGCCGCGGGCTTCTTCGCCGCGGCAGGCTTCTTCGCTGTCGTGCTCTTCGCGTCGTGCTCCGCTCGGCGCTTGGCCTCGGCCACCGCATCCTCCGTCGCCTTGGCGAGGTCGTCTGCCGCGTCCTTGCCGGTGGCGATCGCCGAGTCGAGCCGCTGGCCGGGGGTGCCGTTGCCGCTGGCGGACTTCGCGATCTTGACGACGCCGGTCCAGATCGCGCCGGGGACGGCCGCAGCCTTGTCGCCCACGTAGGACTTGACCTTGGTGACCTGCTCCTGGACGGGGTCGAGGTGCCAGACCTTGAGCCACTGCGTCTTGATCTGCTCGTAGCGCTCGCGCCCGGCTCGCGTGCCGAGGACGTATCCGACGCCGAGTCCGACGACGAGTCCGATCTTCCCCTTCATGGGGTCTCCTCTACGTAGTTCCGGTGTGGACGCCTGAGGCGAACCGGCGATTCGGAACCGCCGACCAGGTACCCAGCGTAACCCCATATGCCGATTTCGGCATCTACACGTGAGGGGGTTGACAAGCAGATGACGAAAGACGTCCTCATCGGAGGGCGATCAGCCCCACAGCAGCGCGCGGCGGAGGCGGTCCGCCTCCTCCTTCGCATCGGGGATCACCTGGGCGAGGCCGGTCCCCGCGAGCCACGCGCCGACGGCGGCGAGGCCGGGCACCGCCTGCACAGCCGCACGGGCGGCGGCACGACGATCGCCCGATCCGATGATCGACGCCGGCTGCGACTGCACGAACCGGGCGCGATGCGAGGCCACGAGGGCGCTCTCGTCCAGGGGGACTCCGAGAAGGGCGGATGCCTCACGCAGCGCGAGCCTCGCCGCATCCGCGTCGTCCAGCGCCGACGTCGCCGCGGGCTCGCCCTGGGCGCCGAACGACACCCGGACGACCTGCCGCTCGCGGGCCGCCTCACGCACCCACCGCCACTTCGCACTCGAGTGGGTGAGCGCCTTCGCGGTGTGCGAGCCTGGCACCGTCAGCACCCCGGTGCCCCGCGGCGCGGAGGCGAGCTCTGCGGCATCGAGCAGCAGGGTCACGATCTCGATCTCGGGGGCGACAGCCGCGTCGGTGCGCGAGAGCGCGGGGGCCGAGGACGCGAGGAGCTCGCGGGCCGTCGCCTCCGGAGTCGCGACGATCACGGCATCCGCGGTGAGGACGAGCTCCTCGGGGGCGGGCTCCTCGCTCGTGCCGTCGGCGGGTGCGGCGAGCGCGTCCGTATCAGCCGCAGCGATCTCGGCCGTCACCGTCCACGTCGCATCCGACCGGGAGACGCCGGAGACCTCCGCGCCGGTGCGGACCACCCCACCGAGGCTCTCGATGTCGGCGACGAGCGCATCGACCAGCCCTGACATGCCGCCGTCGAGACCCTCGACCGCGGACCCCGGCGCTTTCGCCGAACGGGCGGCGCCCTCGTCGCGCAGCGCCTGCACGGCGCCCGAGAGCGAGCCGACGCTGGTGAGCGCGGCGTTGAGGCCGGGGGCGGCGATGTCGACGTCGACGTCTTCGGGGAGCGCCGAGTACACCCCTGTCGTCACCGGGGCGACCAGGCGGTCGCGCACCTTCGCGCCCATGCGGGAGGAGACCAGCTTGCCGAGGCTGTGGTTGTGGCCGATAGTCAGCGGCGGGCGCACGCGGTCGAGGTAGGCGCGCCAGACGCCGGACCAGCCGATGATGCGGCGCACGTCGTCCTGGAACGGGTTCGCGGGGATGCCGAGGATGCCGCCGACCGGCAGCGGCGCCGCTCCCACACCGGGGATGCCGGCCAGCCAGGCCCCGCCCGCTGCGGGGGCGACGATGCGGTCGGCGAGGCCGAGGTCGTCGAGCAGCGCCCTGACGTGCCCGCCCCTCGTCGCGAAGCTCTCCGCGCCGGCGTCGACCGCGACGCCTCCGAGGTCAGCCCGACGGATCGCGCCGCCGACGGCATCCGCCGCCTCCAGCACCGTCACGCGCATGCCGACCTTCACGCACTCGCGCGCCGCGATCAGCCCGCCGATGCCGCCGCCGATCACGATGACGTGCTTCTCTGCGGCGAGGGCGGCGAGGTCTTCAGGGCGTGCGGTCATGCCTTCCATCCTCGCTCATCGCGAGCGCGTCACGAGAGCTGCCGCCCGTCGGAAACAGTTCCCTCTTGCCGTCCGGACGCGTGATGACTACTGTTTAGCCAGATAGCTAACAAGCGAAGGAGTGAAGATGCGCGTCGCCATCACCGGAGGCACCGGCTTCGTCGGGAGGAACCTCGCCGCACGCCTCGAGGATGCGGTCGTCGTCTCCCGTCGCAACGGCGTCGACGTCACCGACGTCGACGCGCTCACCGAGGCGTTCCGCGGGTGCGACGCCGTCGCGCACTGCGCGGGCATCAATCGCGAGATCGGCGACCAGACCTTCCGCCGCGTGCACGTCGAAGGGACCCGCGCGGTCGTCGAGGCCGCGCGGCGAGCAGGGGTCGGCCGCATCGTGATGGTCAGCTTCCTGCGGGCGCGCCCCGACTGCGGCTCCGGCTATCACGAGTCGAAGTGGGAGGCGGAGGAGATCGTCCGCGGCTCCGGCATCCCGCACACGATCCTCAAGTCCGGCATGATCTACGGACCCGGCGACCACATGGTCGACCACGTCACGAAGGCCGTGCGGACGCTGCCGTTCTTCTGGACCGTGGGCTTCCGCGAGCGCACCGCACGCCCCGTCCCCGTGGACGACGCGGTCGACGTCCTCGTCGCCGCCCTCGAAGGCCGCATCCCCGACCCCACGGTGGCCGTGATGGGAGTCGACGAGGTGACTCTGGGCGAGGCGATCCGCCGCATCGCCCGCGTCGCCGATCGCAGCCCCGCCTACCTCCCCGTGCCGGTGTGGACCATCCGCCTCCTCGCGCGGATCACGGAGCGGCTCATGGTCGTGCCGCTCGTGGCGAGAGCGCAGGCCCGGATGCTCGCGGAGGGCGTGAGCGAGGCCGCTCCGCCGGCACCGGAGCCGCCCGTGGGCATCCGTCCGTCACGCGGGTTCACCGACGAGCGGATCCGCGCCGCGCTCCCGGAGGGCCGGTTCGGGCTGAGCGACCTGAGGATCGCACTCCCCCGCCGCCGCTGATCTCCGTCGCGCCGCCGTGCCGATCCTCTGTCGCGTGGCCGTGCTGAACCTCTGTCGCGCCGCCGTGCCGACCCCCGCCGCGCCGCCGTTCGGGAGGAGAAAGCGCGTTCGGGCTGAGGAATCACGCGCAGGGCTCCTCCCGAGCGTGCGAACTCCTCCCGAACGCGCGAGGTGCTCCCGAACGCGCGAGGTGCTCCCGAACGTGCGAACTCCTCCCGAACGCGCGAGGTGCTCCCGAACGCGCGAACTCCTCCGCACCTGCGCGCAGCGGGGAGACGTGGGGAAAACCGGGGCGGAGCCCCTCAGACCGCGTGCACCAGTTCGACAACGCGGGGAAACGGAGGCAGAGCCCCTCAGACCGCGTGCACCAGTTCGACGATGCGGGTGAGCTGGTCGGGATCCGTCTCCGGAGGCACGCCGTGACCGAGGTTGAGGATGTGCGCGCGGGCCGCGCGGCCCCGCTCGAGGACCTCCCGCACGTGCGCCTCCAGCACCGGCCACGGGGCGCTCAGCAGCGCGGGGTCGATGTTGCCCTGCACGGTGACGCCGTCGCCGAGGATCGCCGCGGCCTCGTCGAGCGGCTGGCGCCAGTCGACTCCCACGCCGTCGGCGATGCCGCCCAGGCGCATGTCGGCGAGGAACGGACCGGTGCCGACGCCGAAGTGGATGGTCGGGATGCCGATGCCGGCCAGCGCCGCGTGCGAGTGCGGAGCGACGAAGGCACGGTAGTCCGCCGGGCTGAGCGACCCCGCCCACGAGTCGAACAGCTGGACGACGGAGGCTCCGGCATCCCTCTGGATCTCCAGGAAGCGGCGCGAGACCCGGGCGAGCCAGCCGGCGAGGCGGTTCCAGGACTCGGGATCGGCGTGCATCATCGCCCTGGCGCGCAGATGCTCCTTCGACGGCCCGCCCTCCACGAGGTAGGCGGCGAGGGTGAACGGGGCCCCCGCGAACCCGATCAGGGGGGTGTCGCCGAGCTCGTCCGTGACGATCCCCACGGCGGCGGCGATGGCGGATCCGTCGAGGTCGGCGGGGTCGATCGCGGTGATCCGCTCGACGTCGGCCGCGGTCCTGACCGGGTTGGCGAACACCGGACCGCGCCCAGGCTCGATCTCCACCTCGACGCCGGCGAGGCGCAGCGGGATGACGATGTCACTGAAGAAGACCGCCGCGTCGACGCCGTGCCTGCGCACCGGCTGCAGCGTGATCTCCGCCGCGAGCTCCGGAGTGAGGCAGGCGTCGAGCATCCTCGTGCCGACGCGGAGATCGCGGTATTCGGGCAGGGACCGACCCGCCTGTCGCATGAACCAGACCGGGGTCTGCTCGGGTCGGTGTCCGGCGAGGGCGCGCAGCAGCGGAGCGTCAGAGAGGGCCATGCGTCCATCCTCCCATCCGGGATCTATGGGCCGGCTGCGCTCCAGAACTCCGGAGATCCGAGGCCGCGCCTGCCCGGGTGGGCGCATGATCCCGCGCCTGCTCGGAGCTGTCCGGCGTACGGGCTGACGGTTCTCCGGAGTTCTGGCGCGACCCGTCCGAGAGCCGCGCGAGGGCCGCCGAACCCGGCCCACCGCGGCTCGGGTAGAATCGTCGTGTGCTGCTGTGTGTGACGGCGAGTCACAAGACCGCCTCCTTCGACCTGCTCGAACGCCTGAGCCGCACCCCCGACGACGTCGCACCCACCCTCGTGGGGCTGACGCCGTGCGTGCAGGGTGCGGTCGTTCTCGCGACGTGCAACCGGTTCGAGGCGTACGTGGAGATCGACGAGCCGGTCACTGCGGCCGGAGCCGTCGGCGTGGAAGCCGTGCTGGAAGCGGTCGAGTCCGCGACCGGTGTTCCCGCCTCCGAACTCGACGGCGCCTACGCCGTGCACTCGGGCCGTCGCGTCGCCGAGCACCTCTTCTCCGTGGCATCCGGACTCGAATCCGTCGTGTCCGGCGAGGGCGAGATCGCCGGCCAGGTGCGCCGCGCACTGAAGTCCGCCCGCAAGGACGGCACGACCTCTCCCGAGCTCGAGCGCCTGTTCCAGCGCGCCAGCCAGGCTCAGCGCAAGGTCAAGAACGTCACCGCCCTGGGCCGTGCAGGGCGTTCGCTCGTCCGCCTCGCTCTGGAGCTTGCCGACAGCCGCATCGCCGACTGGTCGGCCGAGCGGGTGCTGCTCGTCGGCACCGGCGCCTACGCCGCCGTCACCCTGGCCACGCTCCGTGAGCGCGGCGCCGAGAACATCTCCGTCTACTCGCCGTCGGGGCGCGCCGAGATCTTCGCCGCGAAGCACGGCATCCGCGCCGTGTCGGCCGACGACTACGCGCGCACGGCCGCACGCTCCAGCCTCCTCATCACCTGCACGACCGCGACGGAGCCCGTCCTCGGCCTCGAGCACCTGCAGCTGCCGGTCGGCGCCGCAGCGGTCGGATGCCCCGTCGGCTCGCACAGCCGGCTCGTGGTCGACCTCGGCATGCCGCGAAACGTCGACCCCGCCGTCGCGACGCTCGAGGGCGTCGCCCTGCTCGACCTCGAGACCATCCGCCTGCACGCCCCTCTCGAGGAGCTGCAGGCGACGGATGCCGCGCGCAGCGTCGTGCGCGAAGCAGCGGAGACCTTCCACGTCGTGGGCTCCCGTCAGAGCGTGACTCCGGCGGTCGTCGCCCTCCGCTCGCACATCTTCTCCCTGCTCGACACCGAGATCGACCGAGCCCGCGCCCGCGGTGACGAGGACGGCAGGGTCGAGCAGGCGCTGCGCCATCTCGCCGGGGTACTGCTGCACACGCCGACCGTGCGCGCCCACGAGCTCGCCGCATCGGGCAAGGCCGACGAGTTCACGTCGGCTCTCGCCTCCCTGTACGGCATCGAGCCGGCGCAGGACGACATCGCCGACGCGGCGAGCGCCTGAGCTCCACCCGCTCTCCACAGGAACCGGGAGAGCACCGGTTCTCCACAGAGTCGCTGCCTCCCGGCACCCGCCGCTCCTCCCCCACCCCTGCCGGTCCTACGGTCGGATGCGTGACAGCGCCGCGTCATCGGCGCAGGATGGGAGGATGCTCGTGTCCCCGGACGTGATCGGAATGATCATCGCTCTCTTCGCCTTCACCCTGACGGTGCTCGGCGGAGTGGCCGGACTGCTCGCGCGGCAGTCGCGAGAGCTGGAAGCGCGGTTCGAGAAGATCGACCTGCGGTTCGACAAGATCGATGAACGGTTCGAGAAGGTCGACGCGCGGTTCGAGAAGGTCGACGCTCGATTCCAGGAGCTGGAGAGTCAGCTGAGCGACCTGAAGCTCTCCATCGCGCGACTCGAGGGTCCGCTGACCCGACTGCAGCGGCTCTGACCACGACGGCCGCCGTGAGGGATGATGGGTTCATGGCCCTTCACATCACCGGAGACACCGCCGCCGACACCCTGCTCACCGAGAACCCCCTGGCCCTGCTGGTCGGGATGCTGCTGGATCAGCAGGTTCCGATGGAGACCGCGTTCGCAGGCCCCCTCAAGATCGAGCAGCGCACCGGGGCGACGGATGCCGCCGCCATCGCGCACCTGAACCCCGACGAGTTCCTCGAGGCGTTCAAGCAGACACCCGCCGTGCACCGGTTCCCCGGTTCGATGGCCGCACGCGTGCAGACCCTGTGCCAGGAGCTCGTGGACCACTGGGGCGGCGACGCCGCCGCCCTGTGGACCGAAGGAGACCCTTCGGGCGCCGAGGTGCTGAAGCGCCTGAAGACCCTGCCGGGCTTCGGAGAGCAGAAGGCGAAGATCTTCCTCGCCCTGCTCGGCAAGCAGTACGGCTTCACCGGCGACGGCTGGCGCGAGGCGTCGGCTCCGTACGGCGAGGAGGGCTCGTACCGCAGCGTCGCCGACATCGTCTCGCCCGAGTCCCTGACGAAGGTCCGCGAGCACAAGAAGGCGATGAAGGCGGCCGCGAAGGCGGAGAAGTGAAGCCGACGGGCGACGACGTCGCCGGACTCATCGCGCGGTCCAGTCCGGCGATCCGCCGGAGGGATGCCGAGACCCTCACCGCGCTGATGCAGGAGATCACCGGGCGGGAACCTGCGACCTGGGGCACGATCATCGGCTTCGGCTCCTGTCACTACCGCTACCCGACCGGCACGGAGGGCGACAGCGGACTGCTCGGCTTCGCCCCGCGCAAGGCCGCGACGACGATCTACCTGTTCGACGGCGTCGCCGCGCACACCGAGGCCCTCTCCGCGCTCGGACCGCACACGACCGGCACCGGCTGCCTCTACATCAAGGACCTCGAGCAGATCGACCTCGACGTGCTCCGCGGCATCCTGGAGCGCTCGCTCGCCTGGGTCGAAGCCGGCGGCA
Source organism: Microbacterium sp. MYb72 (assembly GCF_002979415.1). Taxonomy (GTDB): domain Bacteria; phylum Actinomycetota; class Actinomycetes; order Actinomycetales; family Microbacteriaceae; genus Microbacterium; species Microbacterium natoriense. The sequence goes on from NZ_PCOT01000012.1 coordinate 58,526, forward strand.
CACCCGAGGTGCAGCTCACCGTCACCGGCTGAGCCACAGCATCCGACGCCGAGACCCCCGCGTACCGAACGGCTACGCGGGGGTCTCGGCGTCAGGTCGATGGGTCAGCGCAGTCCTGCGAAGAAGGCGCGGATGTCTCCGGCCAGCACGTCCGGACGCTCCAGGGCCGCGAAGTGCCCTCCCTCGTCGAAGCGGCTCCAGTGCACGATGTTCGAGTTGTCGCGCTCGGCGAACACCCGGATCGTCTGGAAGTCGTCGGCGAACACCGCGACTCCGGTCGGCGCCGCGTTGACGGCATCCGATGCCTCGGCGCGCGCGTTCTCCAGGTAGCTGCGGGACATGCCGGATGCCGCGTTGGCGAACCAGTTCACGCTGACTTCGAGCAGGATCTTCTCCAGCGGCACGAGGGAGGTGCCGTTGCCGAAGGAGTTGAACAGCTCGCTGTAGGCGAGCAGACCGACGGGCGAGTCGCTGATGCCGACCGACACCGTCTGCGGACGGGACGAGTTCATGGTGTTGTAGCCGCCGACCGACTGGAACCACTGCATGTGCTCGAGCCCCGCGTAGTCCTGCGGCTCCAGACGCTCGAACTCGCTCGGATCGCCGGAGGGGAAGGAGAACAGCTGCAGCACGTGGAGTCCGAGGAACCCCTCGGGGTTCAGCAGGCCGAGCTCACGGGCGACCATCGCCCCGTTGTCCGAGCCGTGGATGCCGTAGCTGTCGTAGCCGAGGCCGCGCATGAGCGTGTCGTAGGCCGCGGCGACCCGCGCCGTCGTCCATCCTGCGGCGGACAGCGGCTGGGAGAAGCCGTATCCGGGGGCGTCCGGGATGACGACGTCGAACGCGTCCTCGGCGCGTCCGCCGTGAGCGGCCGGGTCGACGAGCAGGTCGATCAGCTCGAGGTAGTCGACGGCGGAGCCGGGGTAGGTGTGCGCGAGGAGGAGCGGGGTCGCGCCCTCGTGAGCGGAGCGGACGTGGATGAAGTGGATGCGCTGTCCGTCGATCTCGGTCGTGAAGTGCGGGAAGGAGTTGATCCGCTCCTGCGCGGCCTCCCAGTCGAACGCCCGCCAGGCGGCGACGGCGTCGCGGAGGTAGGAGTTGGGGGTTCCTGCGTCCCAGTCGTCCGTGGGCGACGGCTGGGGAAGGCGCGTGCGGGAGAGCCGGTCGTGGAGATCGGCCACCTCGGCGGCGGAGACGGTGACGGTGAAGGGGCTGAGGGAGAGGGTGTTGTTTTCCATATCTCGACTGTAGGAACGCATTAGGCTGGATTCGTTCCTAATGGAAGAACTTCTTTTCGGAGGATCTCTGTGGCCGATCCGACCGCCCGTCTGCTCGCACTCCTGGCCCTGCTGCAGGCCGAGCCGGAGCGCTCCGGAAGCACGCTCGCCTCCCGGCTCGGCGTCTCCACGCGCACCATCCGTCACGACATCGATCGTCTGCGCGAGCTCGGATATCCCGTCGATGCGACGCGCGGCTCCCTGGGCGGATACCGGCTCGGCGCCGGCGGCAAGCTCCCCCCGCTGCTGCTCGACGACGAGGAGGCCGTCGCGGTGACCGTGGGGCTGCGCGCGGCAGCCGGGATCGCCGGGGTCGCGGAGTCCGGCGCCCGCGCGCTGGCCAAGCTCGAGCAGGTACTGCCCTCGCACCTGCGCCCGACCGTCGATGCGCTGCGGTCGAGCGTCGACAGGGCGCCGGAGAACAACGACACGGATGCTCCCGACCCCGAGGTCGACGCCGCGGCGCTGCAGGCCATCGCCCGCGCGATCCGCGACGAGGAGTGGCTGCGCTTCGACCTCGACGACACGCCGGTCCTGGTCGAGCCCTACCGCCTGCTCACCTGGCACCGGCGCTGGTACCTCGTGGCGCGCGATCCGCAGTCGGGCGAGTGGAGCACGTATCGCGTCGACCGGATGCGCCTGCGGATGGCGACGCACCGCCGCTTCTCCCCACAGCCGCTGCCCGGCGGCGACTACACCGCGTTCGCGATGCGCACCATCGCGGTGAGCGGCTGGATCGTGCACGCCCGACTCCGCATCGACGCGCCGGCCGAGGCGGTGCTCGACCGCATCCACGCCGCGGTCGGCGTCGTGGAGCCGGTCGACGACAGCCACTGCATCCTCGTCACCGGCGCCGACAGCCTCGACACGGTCGCGACCTACATCGGGATGCTGATGATGGACTTCACGGTCGAGAGCCCGCCGGAGCTGATCCCGCGCCTCCAGCTGCTCTCGGAGCGCTACGCCCGTGCGGTCGCGGGTTCTCCGAAGCCGCCTGCCGTCGACGCCCCGGCGTGACGACGAGACCCCCGCCTGCGGTGAGCGCAGGCGGGGGTCTCGAGACGGGCGGGGGTCGCGGCGACCCCGACGAGGATGCTCAGGCGCCCTTGAGGCGCTCCGCGAGGTACTGGTGCAGCTCGTCGATCGAGATGCGCTCCTGCGCCATCGTGTCGCGGTCGCGCACCGTGACGGCACGGTCGTCGAGGGAGTCGAAGTCGATCGTGACGCAGAACGGCGTGCCGATCTCGTCCTGTCGACGGTAGCGGCGGCCGATGGCGCCGGCGTCGTCGAAGTCGACCGACCAGGAGCTGCGCAGCGTCGCGGCGACCTCGCGGGCCAGCGGCGACAGGTTCTCGTTGCGGCTCAGCGGCAGCACGGCGACCTTGACCGGAGCCAGGCGAGGGTCGAGGCGCAGCACGGTGCGCACATCGGTGCCGCCCTTGGCGTTCGGCACCTCCTCTTCGACGTAGGCGTCGACGAGGAAGGCCATCATCGCGCGGGTGAGGCCGAACGACGGCTCGATGACGTACGGGGTGTACCGCTCGCCGGACGCCTGGTCGAAGTACGACAGCGACGAACCCGAGGCCTCGCTGTGGCTCGACAGGTCGTAGTCGGTGCGGTTGGCGACGCCCATGAGCTCGCCCCACTCCTTGCCCTGGAAGCCGAAGCGGTACTCGACGTCGATGGTGCCGGCGGAGTAGTGCGCGCGGTCCTCCTCGGGCACGTCGAAACGGCGCATGTTGTCAGCGTCGATGCCCAGATCGATGAACCAGTCCCAGCAGGCCTCGACCCAATGCTCGAACCACTCCTGCGCCTCGGCGGGCGGGGTGAAGTACTCGATCTCCATCTGCTCGAACTCCCGCGTGCGGAAGATGAAGTTGCCGGGGGTGATCTCGTTGCGGAACGCCTTGCCCACCTGGCCGATGCCGAACGGCGGCTTCTTGCGCGATGCGGTGAGCACGTTCGAGAAGTTCACGAAGATACCCTGCGCAGTCTCGGGGCGCAGGAAGTGCAGGCCCGACTCGTCGTCCACGACGCCGAGGTAGGTCTTCACGAGGCCCGAGAACGACTTGGGCTCGGTGTACTGCCCCTTGGTGCCGCAGTTGGGGCAGGGCACGTCGGCGAGGCCGTTCTCGGCCTTGCGGCCCTTGCGCGCCTCGAAGTCCTCGATGAGGTTGTCGGCACGGAAACGCTTGTGGCAGCTGAGGCACTCGACCAGCGGGTCGGTGAAGGTCGCGACGTGGCCGGAGGCCTCCCACACGCGCTTGGGCAGGATGATGCTGGAGTCGAGACCGACCATGTCGCCGCGGCCGCGCACGAAGGTCTGCCACCACTGCCGGCGGATGTTCTCCTTCAGCTCCGTGCCGAGGGGTCCGTAGTCCCACGCGGAACGCGAACCGCCGTAGATCTCACCCGCCTGGAAGACGAAGCCGCGGTGGCGGGCGAGGGCGATGACCTTGTCAAGACGGGACTGTTCGGCCACGGTGGCTCCAATGGTCGGATGCGGGAGGACGCCCGTGAACACGGGCACTCCATTCTATCCGTGCGTGTTCGTCGCTCCATCCGTACGTGTTCGCGGCCTCGGGCGTGCACTCGCTTCCGCGCTCGGAGTACCGTCGAGGGATGAGCACCGCAGAGCAGACCGGCGAGAACAGCCGTGAGGACACCCGCTTCTTCGGCCAGCCCTGGGCGCTGGTGCACATCTTCGGCGTGGAGATGTGGGAGCGCTTCAGCTTCTACGGCATGCAGGGCATCCTGCTCATCTACCTGTACTACTCGGCGACGCAGGGCGGTCTCGGCATCCCCGAGGCGGTCGCCGGCGGCATCGTCGGCGCCTACGGGGGATCGGTCTACCTGTCGACGATCCTCGGCGCCTGGGTCGCCGACCGCCTGCTCGGCTCCGAGCGCGTGCTGTTCCTCAGCGCGATCGTCATCGTCGCCGGACACATCGCCCTCGCCGTGCTCCCCGGCGTGCTCGGTGTGGGGGTCGGCCTCGTCCTCGTCGCGCTCGGCTCCGGCGGGCTCAAGGCGAACGCCACCTCGGTCGTCGGCAGCCTGTACAGCGCGGAGGATCCCCGACGGGATGCCGGGTTCTCCCTGTTCTACCTGGGCATCAACCTGGGCGCCTTCATGGGGCCGATCCTCACCGGCATCCTGCAGTCGTCGCTCGGCTTCCACTTCGGCTTCGGCCTCGCGGCCATCGGCATGACCCTCGGTCTCGTGCAGTACTCCTTCGGGCGCCGGAAGCTCCCCGACGCGGCCAGGCGCGTGCCGAACCCGCTCCCCGCCTCGCGCTACCCGCTGATGTGGATCATCGGCGGCGCCGGCATCCTGCTCGTCGTCGTGCTGGTGCTGGTGGGCGCGATCCGGCCGGACAACCTCGCGACGATCGTGATCTTCGGCACGATCATCGCCGCGGTCGCGTACTTCGCCGTGATCCTCGGCAGCCGCCGCATCGACGGGACGGAGCGGTCGCGCGTCTGGGCGTTCCTCCCCCTCTTCGTCACGAGCGTCGCCTTCTGGTCGCTGTACCAGCAGCAGTTCACGGTGCTCACGGTGTACTCCGACAAGAGGCTCGACCGCTCGCTCTTCGGCTGGGAGATGCCGGTGTCATGGGTGCAGTCGATCAACCCGGTGTTCATCATCATCCTGTCCGGCGTCTTCGCCGTGATCTGGACGCGCCTCGGCAGCCGCCAGCCCTCCACGCCCGTGAAGTTCGCGCTCGGGGCGATCGTGATGGGCGCCGCGTTCCTGCTGTTCCTCCCGTTCGCCGGGGGCGGCGAGAACTCCACGCCGCTGCTCGCGATCGTCGGCATCCTGTTCGTGTTCACCGTTGCGGAACTGCTGATCTCGCCCGTCGGGCTCTCGGTGGCCACCAAGCTCGCCCCTGCGGCGTTCCACACGCAGATGGTCGCGCTGTTCTTCCTGTCGATCGCGCTGGGCACGGCGATCTCGGGATGGCTCGTGCAGTTCTACGACCCGAGCGACGAGGTGCCCTACTTCTCGATCCTCGGCGGCATCGCGATCGTCGTCGGACTCGGACTGCTGCTCGCGGTGAAGCCCGTGCTGCGACTCATGAAGGGCGTCAGCTGAGCCCTACGCGGTGATGTCGGCGGGAGCAGCCGCTCCGACTCCGCTCAGCGCGGAGCTCGCTCAGCGCTCCCGGAAGTAGCGGAACAGGTGTCGTTCGCGAATGCCCGACCAGGCGAGGATCGTCCCGGCGACGACCCCTGCGAGCGTCGCGCACAGACCGCGGAGCGCGTACAGAGCAAGGGACTCTGTTGCGGTCGGCTCCGCCATGACGGCGAGGTGCACCGCGAACGGCGCAACCACCAGGGCGGCGATGAGAGTCACGATGATCATCTCCGACAGGAGCATCGCCAGCTGGTCCGCCCGCTGCACCCCCACATGGCGCGCGGAGGCGAGCTCAAGGCGTCGCCCACGCACGAACGTGACCGCTGCGATCGCACCGAGCACGAGACCGGCGACCGCAGCGTACTCCCAGACGTACGCGACGGGTCCCGTGTCGAACGTCGTTCCGAATGACGTGTTCACCCGGAGGAGCTTCGGACCCGAATCCGCGTCGTCCGACCCGGGCGCCGCCATGACGACAAGCCCCGTTAGGGACTCCACGTCTGACGTCTGAGGCCACACGGTGACCCAGCATTCATCGAACGGGCCCTGATCGGCGAGCGTTTCCGCAACCACGGAGAAGCCGAACCCAGGGCGCCTGCCGTCATCGGGGTAAGAGAACGAGCCAGCGACCGGAACTCGGCCTCCGGCGATGAGAGCAGCCTGCCCGGATCGCCAGCCGAGGGCATCGACCACTTCCGTGGACAGAAGAACTCCCGTTCCCGTGACGTCAGCGCCGAGAACGCCGGCGAAGCCAGGCGTGCTCTCGTAGAAGCGGGCGGAGGTGCTCGGGAGCAGAGTGAGCCGCACACCATCGGATAACTCGCGCACGGCTCCGGCGGCCACGACGTTCGGGAGGTTGCCGAACGAATCGCACTGGGGTCCATCGATCCGCCCCGGCGCCTGTATGACCAGCGTCGCCGCCCCCGACTCACGGAAGTCCCGCGCGCGACGATCGGCGTCGAGGAGCGCAAGCTGCGGCAGAATCACCGCGGCGGCAAGGATCACCACGAGCACAGCAGCGAGCCAGGGACTCCCCCCGACTCCCGCGCGCAGGTTCCGAAGCGCCTCGCGCATCGCTTCACGCGTGCGCATCGATCCTCGAACTCGGGTCATGACGGCGGCGCCACCGCGAACCGGGCCATGTCGATGTGATCAGTGCACGCGTCGCGAGTGCCGACATCATGGGTTGCGACGACGACGATGCTGTCGCGTCCCGCTGCCGCCCCCAGCGCGTCGTTCACCGTCGCTGAGGTGGCCCGGTCCAGCTGTGCCGTCGGTTCATCCACGAGAAGCAGAGCGGGCGCAGCCGCGAGTCCTCTCGCGAGCAGAAGCCGCTGCGCTTCACCGCCGGACAGGGCCGAGAAGGACGTCTCCGCGCGGTGCGCGAGCCCGAAATCGTCGAGGAGCACCGCTGCCCGCGCTTCGGCATCCGACCGGGTCGCCCCTCTCGCGAGAAAGGGAAGCACCACGTGATCGAGCGCGGAGCGCTGATGCACGCCATGCGGGTTCTGGAAGACCCATCCGACGGTACCGGCCTCTCCCCGATCGACTTCTCCCTCAGCCGGGGCGACCCATCCGGCCAGGATGCTGAGCAACGTGGTCTTGCCCGATCCGGAAGGTCCGGTGACGGCGTAAGTCCGGCCGCTCCGAAGATCGAGATCCAGCCCACGGAAGAGGAACGGCTGCTCCCCGAACCGGTGACCGAGACCCGTCGCCGTCAACCGCATGTCGTCTTCGAGGGCGGATCGAGGGCTATCTCCGACAATGCGGCACCTTCGCCGGTCGGACGGACGAAGGACTGTCCGAGTTGAGACGCCAGCACATCAACCTTCGTCGGGGATCCTCCGTCGATGACGCAGAAGGAACCTCCCGCCTCGATGATCGCGCGCGGCGGCACCGGGTACACCTGCACGGGTTCGGTCAGCAGCAACGATGCCTTGATCTTCTCCGCGTCGGACACCTGCCGTGCGGCCGCGTACGCAGGAGTGGCTGCGAGGCGGTCCAGGTCGACGGGTGCGAAGGCGCCTTCCGCGTCGACCGCGAACTCCTGGTCGTCGATTCTGACGAGACGCTGCCCCTCCGCCAGATCATCCGGGAGCGGCGACACCCGTGCACCAAGCACGAGCGACGGAAGGCCCGCGAGAGCGCTGCCCTGACCCACCTGACTGCCCACGGCGACAGGGCATTCCGTGGCGATGATCGACGGCGCAGGCAGCCACGTGACTGCGCCGAGCGAGATCGATTCGACGCCCGCCGCAGTGCCCCCGGCATTCACGACCAACTGACGGAAGGCCAGAAGGGTGGCGCGATTCACTGTATCGCCGGGCTCGACGCCTGCGCCGAGACGGGCGAGTTCGGTGCGGAGCGCCACGACATCGGAGCCTTTCGCCCCGATCGCGAGATCACGCCAGAGCGGAACGCTCGTCGCCAGTGCGATCACCGGTGAGCCATCGACAGAGAAGGGGGCCGACCCCGAGGTGAGCGCCGCGCCCTTTTCACAGGTGGATGCTGTGACGATTCCCGTGCGGCCGCTTGTCAGAGCACGAGCCGGGCCGTACTCGACGGCGACGCCGACTGCGCGCTCATCTGAGAAGGACCGCTCTGACACCGGTAGCACCGTGGTCTCCGCGGGTGCCTCCAGCGATGCAGGTTTCGGCAGGGTGACCGCGAGCATGCCTGCAGCGGCCCCCAGGCAGAGAAGCGCCGCCGCGACGACAGCGTAAGACGACTTGCTCGCTCTCATCGATCCCGCCCTACGACCCGGCCCTGACGCCGAAGGGATTGTCCAGACACGTCGTGGCGTATGCGGCTTCGGGCAGTGGTGGTTGGCCCGACAGAAGGTCTTCGGTGTTGAAATCCGGTTCCACGACCTTCTCGTGGATCAAACAGTCGACGACGCCTTGGTCCCAGTCGCGCGATGCAGGGTTCATGACCTGATCCCGATAGACCGCGTCGACGATCAGGAGAGTGCCCTTCCCGCAGTCGCCTGCGACCTCGCCGTCAGCCCGAATCTGCTCTTCGGTCGCCTGTTCCTTGGGGCGGTTGATCGCCTGACGATAGATGCCGAACTCGTCGCGCTCGTCGGTGGCGGTGAGGCCGCGCCCCTCCACACAGGTCTTCCACGCTGCGAACGCCTCGTCGTACTCCGCCTGCGTAACCGTCCCGTCCTCGAGGACACCAGATTCGAACTCCGACAGTTCGACGCCGTCGTACCCGCTGACCACGCGGTCTACTCGATCGTTGCCCACGTCGTCCGCGGGAGCGCATGCGGCGAGGCTGACGCCCGCCCCCATGAAGATGAGGGCGAGCGTCAGTCCACGCAGAAGTGATGGTGCGAATGTCACCGGATCTGGAATCCGCCGTTGTACGGGTAGCCATTCGAGGCGCTCACCGTCGAGTACCCACTCGCCCGCCACGAGCCGTAGTACGTCGACACGACTCCTGTCGACGAGTTCAGCCGAGAGATGAAGGCCCTCGCCTGTGAACACGTGCCTCCGGTGCGCGCGTAGCTTGACGTGGTTCCCGTGTAGGAGCCTGTGACATCGCAGGTGGCAGCCGCCGCCGGACCGACTGGTCCTGTCAAGACGAATGCTCCTGCCGCCAGCGCCACTGCTGCGACAAATCCCCCGATTTTGCTTCGCATGATTTCTCCGATCGTTTTTGTTATTCCCCCGCGTGCACGGTATCGAGCGTCGTGCCCACCGTCAAGCACGACCCCCTCATGCGGTGAAGAGGTAGCCGCGCTCGACGTCGAAGCCCGCAAGGCGCAGGCCACGGCCGAGCAGAGCCTCCATCTCGGTGCGCAGACGCAGGCGCCACTCGTGCGCCGCGGCGGGGTCTGACTCTCGCAGTCCCTCGATGTCGGCGGGGATCGCCAGCGTCTCGACGACCGTCTCGGCGGCCGGCGGCCGGGCGATGTCGGCGAGCGCCCACTCGACGTCGAGGCGGTCGCTCTCGTCGCCCGCGTCTCCTCCGCCGAAGATGCCGTACACGTTGACCGAGTACCCGGTCGCGCGGGCGCCGAGGACGGTCAGGAAGAAGTGCGCGTTGCGCGCGACCAGCGGATCGAACGTCCAGGTGATGCGGCCCACATCGCGCGAGAAGGCCCACTGGCGCTGATGCTCCTTGAGCTCGCGCCCCCACCCACGACCGCGGTACTCCGGAACGAGCGCCGTGATGTGGGAGTGCATCGCGCGCCGACCGGGCTCGCCGAAGAAGGCGATGGATGCTCCGACCATGCGCTCCTCGTCGCCGTCGCCGTCGAAGAGGCCGACGACGTAGTTGCCGGACTGCTGCAGGGCACGCAGAGTGCCCGCGTCGACGACGCGTTCGGGGCCCCTGATGGAGTCCAGCAGGCCCTGGGCGTCGATGATGAGTTCAACGGTGTCGAGATCACGGATGCTGCGCACGGGTCCAGTCTGCCCCCTCTCACGCGGTTCGCGGAACCGCGCCCCGCGGGAAGGCGGTGCCGCCGCCCGCCGCAAGGGACTCCGAGACGATGTCGAGGAACTCCTCCATCATCTCGACGCTCATCTCCGGGAGCATGCCGTCCCAGTACGAGAGCACGGCGCCGCGCCCCTGCATCATGCCCGCCGGTCGGGCGAACGCCCACAGGTGGAGATGCGCCGAGCCGTCGTTGAAGCGGCTGAAGTGGCACCGCGCGACACCGGGGATGCTCTTGACGGCCTCTGAGATGCGCTGCAGGAGAGGCCCGAGCGCGGCGAGCACCTCGACGGGGGCGTCCTCCAGCAGCCAGTGATCGCGCGGAGAGATGGCGCCGATGAACGGCAGACCACCCGGCTCCCAGCCCGCGCGCACCTGCCACAGGTCGTCGTGCCAGATCGTGTGCTCGTCTGCCTTGCAGCTCCCGCAGTTCTCCGGATCGAGCTCGCCGCTGCGCGGCTTCTCGGGAACGAGCATCGGCTCGAGCGGGCGCATGACGACGGACTCGTAGGCACCGGCCGGGCCCTGCGTCATCCACGATCCGTCCGGCCGCTCGCCGTAGACGAGGCGCCGGTGGAAGGGGGTGTCCGCGGGATGCTGCTCGATGTCTGCGCTCATCCCCACATGCAAGCACGCCGTCGAGCCGGTCGCTGCACACGACAGGCGGATGTCGGATGCCGGTGCGACACTCGTGTCATGCAACAGCGCGTCAGTTTCATCACCCTCGCCGTCGCCGATCTCGCCCGCAGCAGGGCGTTCTACGTCGACGGGCTCGGCTGGGAGCCGATCTTCGCCGGAGACGACGTCCTCATGTTCCCGGTCGCGGAGAAGGTGATCCTCTCGCTGTGGTCGGTCGAGGGCTTCACCGCCGAGATCGGCGAGGCACCGGCCGCGGGGGTTGCCCCGATCACCCTCGCGCACAACCTCGCCACGCCCGCTGAGGTCGACGACGTGCTCGCCGAGGCCGCGCTTCTCGGCGCCCCGGTGAGCCGCGGGCAGCAGCGGGTGTGGGGCGGCTACTCCGGGTACTTCACCGACCCCGACGGCTTCCGCTGGGAGATCGCGGTCAACCCCGGCGAGACCGGGGCGTTCGTGCTTCCGGAATGACCGCGACGGATTCGCTCACGACGCGCCTCGCCCCCGTCGAACGCCGATAGCCTGAGCCGATGGGAGAGAACGACGACCGCGCGCGAAAACGGCTCTCCCGCACACCGCCCAAGTGGGCGATCGTCGCGGTGCTGGCTTTCGCCGGACTCTGCTCGTCGTTCATGTTCACGCTCGTCGTCCCGCTGCAGGCCGAGCTTCCGCACCTGCTGAACTCCTCTCGCGAGGACACCACGTGGGTCGTCACGATCACGCTGCTGGTCGCCGCCGTCGCCACGCCGATCTCCGGCCGCCTGGGCGACATGTACGGCAAGCGTCGGGTCATCATCGTTCTGCTCGCCCTCCTCATCGTGGGCTCCACGATCGCCGCCCTGTCCGGATCGATCGTCGGAGTCATCATCGGCCGCGCCCTGCAGGGCGCCGTGACAGGGGTCGTCCCGCTCGGCATCGCCGTCATGCGGGATGCGCTGCCACCCGAGAGACTCGGCACCGCCGTGGCTCTGATGAGCGCGACGATGGGAGTGGGCGGCGCGATCGGGATGCCCGTCGCCGCGGTCCTCGCCGAGAACGCCGACTGGCACTGGCTGTTCTGGCTCGCCGCCGCGCTCGGCGCCATCGGCCTCGTGCTCGTCCTCGTCACGGTCCCCCAGGACGTGCTCCGCTTCCCCGGTCGGCTCGACGTCCTCGGCGCCGTCGGGCTCGCGATCGGTTTGACCGGCATCCTCCTCTTCGTCTCCCGCGGCGCGCAGTGGGGATGGACGGCGCCGCTCACCCTCACCTGCATCATCGGGGGCATCCTGGTTCTGCTCCTCTGGGGCTGGTACCAGCTGCGCACGAAGGATCCGCTGCTCGACCTCCGCGTCGCCGCCCGCCCGGCGGTGCTGTTCACGAACATCGCCGCGATCGGCATGGGCTTCGCGCTGTTCGCCTCGAACGTGACGTTCCCCCAGCTCCTCGAGATGCCGGTCGGCTCCGGCTCGGGGTTCGGGCTCGACATGGTGGCGGCGTCTCTCGTGATCATGCCGGCCGGTCTCGTGATGATGGTCATCTCCCCGCTGTCCGGCTGGCTCGAACGCACCGTCGGCCCGCGCCCGCTCTTCACCGTCGGCGCCGTCGCGATCGTGCTCGCCTACGTCTTCGTGCTGCTGTGGTCGAGCGAGGTCTGGCACATCTTCGTCGCGAACATCCTCATCGGCGTGGGCATCGGCTTCACGTTCGCAGCCATGCCGATGATCATCATGCGCTCCGTGCCCGCCAACGAGACCGGCGCCTCGAACGGACTGAACGCGCTGTTCCGCTCGGTCGGCACGTCCAGCGCCTCGGCGGTGATGGGCGGAGTGCTCGCCGCGATGAGCGTGCAGGTCGACGGCGTCGCGGTGCCGACCCGCGCGGCCTTCGACGTCTGCTTCTGGCTCGCGATCGCCGCCGGAGCCGTGGCCGTCGTGCTCTCCCTGTTCATCCCGCGGCAGCGCGCGGCAGAGCGGCATCCGTCGCTTCCCGGCTGAACGGATCCTGCCGTGCGTCGGTGATCAGCCGATCGTGCGCGGGTCGGGGTCGCCGTCGCGCGGTGGACGCAGCCGATCGGGGATCGGCCACGCCAGCGTGAACTGCGCCGTCGCCGGACGGGTCATGTCGCCGAAGTCGTCGATCTTCACGACGATCCGCCCCGGAGCGCCCACCTCGTCGGGTGTCACCTCGAGGATCCGCACCCGCAGCGGGCGGTCGGCTTCGCCCTCCAGCATCCACGGGTCCGCGAGCCAGGCGATCCCCCGGTCCTCCAGCGCGACTTCGGCGTCCAGCCATTCGACGGGATCGGATGCCGTGCGCCCCAGCACGTCGACGGCGACCCAGTCGTCTCCCTCGGGGTGGATCCATCCGAGGAGCTCGCCGTCGTCGCGGCGGTGCGGGGTCCAGTCTGCGTAGGGCATCTCCCGATGCTAACCGCCGGATGCCGTGGCCGGCAGAACGTCAGTGCGTGTACTCCATGAGCTCGACGCCGAGCACGCGGAAGGCGTCGTGCGCCCTCAGCCGGTGCGCGATCGAGAGATCGTCGAAGCAGACGATGAGCGAGTAGGCCACGCCGGCGCGGGGCCCCGCGAGGACTCCCGCCTCGGCGCGGACGCCGCGATCACGCCCGGTCTTGTTGATGAAGAGCAGGCCGTGCGCGTCGTGGTCATGGGCGAACGGGTCGAGGCCCGTCGACGCGGCGACGAGGCTGAGGTCCTGGTTGAGGCTGAGCCACTCCGACACCTGAGCGCTGACGGCCGCATCGACCACCTGGGAGTTCACGAGAGCCGAGAAGAGCCCGGCGAGCTCGCGCGCCGAGCCGACGGAGACATGCGGGGCGTCATCGGGGCCCCGCTCATCACGGAACCGATCGAGCAGCGCCGTGCGGCGCAGCCCCAGCGATTCGATGCGCTCGCGCACCCGATCGTGTCCGACCTTCTGCAGGAGCGCGTTCACGGCGATCGGGTCACCGGCCGTGGCGGCGAGCACGGCGAGGTCTTCCAGCGGCAGAGCGGGAGCGTGCAGATGACGCCACAGCCCCGATGTCGACACCTGATCCACCGCGGTGCGATCGACGATCTCGAGCGGGTCGAGCGTTCCGGCCTCGAACCCCGCGGCGACCTCGATCAGCAGGGGCACCACGCCCAGCCCGGCCACGGGCATCGTCACATGGTCGTCTCCGGAGAGGACGTGCACGTGGCTGTCGAGGTCGACGACGTGCACCGACACTTGCGCCCCGGCATCCGCCAGCGCCTCCAGCGCGCGCAGCGTCGAGGTGAACGACCGCCGACCGGCGGCGGCACGACGCGGCAGGCGCCGACTGGTGCGCTGAGAGCGGCGCAGCATCGCCTGCGACGGCCCTTCGACAGGCTCGGGAGCGCCCACGCGTGATCCTTACGGGGGGTGGATTGGCGGGAAGCCGCGGGATGCACTCCCCCGCAGCACGGATATCGTAACCCCCGCGAGTGAGGAACCCTCACAAACTCCGGAGATTGGTCATCAGATCGTCACATGCGCGGCGTGCGCAGCGTCAGAAGTCTGTGACGCTGCGCACGCGGGCGTTCACCAGATGGTGACGCGGTCGCCCTCGGGCAGCCACAGAGCGTCGTCGGAGGTGACCCCGAACGCCTCGTAGAACGCGTCGATGTTGCGCACGATCTGATTGCAGCGGAACTCGTTCGGCGAGTGCGGGTCGATCGTGAGCAGGCGCAGCGTCTCCGCCTCGCGGCTCTTCTGCTGCCACACCTGGCCCCACGACAGCAGCAGTCGCTGCACGCCGGTGTACCCGTCGATGACGGGCGCCTCGGCACCCCCGAGCGAGAGCTCGTACGCCTTCAGCGCGATGCCGAGTCCGCCCAGGTCGCCGATGTTCTCGCCGATCGTGAGCGCCCCGTTGACGTGGTGCTCGGCGTCGAGTCCCTCGGGGACGAGCGCGTCGTACTGCGCGATGAGGGCCTTGGTGCGCTCCTCGAACGCCGAGCGGTCGGCATCCGTCCACCAGTCCTCGAGCTTGCCGTCGCCGTCGTAGCGGCTGCCCTGGTCGTCGAACCCGTGGCCGATCTCGTGGCCGATGACCGCGCCGATGCCGCCGTAGTTCGCCGCCGCGTCGCGCGAGGCGTCGAAGAAGGGGTACTGCAGGATCGCCGCGGGGAACACGATCTCGTTCATCGACGGGTTGTAGTACGCGTTCACCATCTGCGGAGGCATGTGCCACTCTGTGCGGTCGATCGGCGTGCCGACCTTGTCGATGTGGCGGTCGTGCTCGAAGATCGCGGCGCGGCGGACGTTGCCGAACAGGTCGGCGCGGTCGATCGCGAGGGAGGAGTAGTCGCGCCACACCTCGGGGTGTCCGATCTTCGGGGTGAAGGCGTCGAGCTTGGCGAGGGCGCGCTCACGGGTCTCTGAGGTCATCCACTCGAGCTCGGCGATGCTCTGCCGGTACGCCTCGATCAGGTTGTCGACCAGCTCGTCCATCGCGGCCTTGGCCGTCGGCGGGTAGTGCCGCTCGACGTAGACCTTGCCGATGGCCTCGCCCAGCGCGCCCTCGGTGACGGACACTCCGCGCTTCCAGCGCTCGCGGATCGTCGGGACGCCGGACAGCTCGGTGCCGTAGAACGAGAAGTTCTCCTGCACGAGGTCGTCTGTCAGGTACGGGGCGGCCGCGTGCACGACCTGCGCACGCAGCCACGCCTTCCAGTCGTCGAGGCGCTCGTCGGTCAGCAGCGTGCCGAGTCCCTCGAAGAAGCTGGGCTGCGAGACGACCGCCTCGGCGAGCGCGACCGGGTTGGACGGGCTGACCGCGTCTCGCCACGCGCCGAGATCGACGCCAACGAGCTCCTGCAGCTCGGCCCAGGTCTTGAGGTTGTAGGTCTCCACGGCATCGCGACTGCGCACGTTGTCCCAGTGGTGCCCCGCGAGCTCGGTCTCGAGGGCGATGGAGCGCTCCGCCTCGGACGCTGCGTCGGAGACGCCGGCGAGAGCGAGCAGGCGCTCGAGGTGCTCGCGGTACTTCGCCCGCGTGTCTTCGAAGGTGTCGAGGCGGTAGTAGCTCTCGTCGGGCAGCGACAGACCACCCTGCAGCAGCACCGGGACGTAGCGCTCGGGGTCACCGGGGTCGCCGTCGACGTACAGTCCGATCAGGTGGGCGCGACCGTCGCGGTCGTACGCGCCCGCGACGCGCAGGAACGCGGGGACGCCGTCGATCGCGTCGATCTCGGCGAGGGTGTCGGCCAGCGGGGTCACGCCCGCCGCGGCGATGCGGTCGGTGTCCATGAAGCTCGCGAACAGGTCGCCGATCTTGCGAGCGAGGGTGCCGTCGGCGGCATCCTGCGACTCTTCGATGATGGCCCTGACGTCTTTCTCGGCCTGCTCGGCGAGGAGGTGGAAGGACCCCCACCGCGCCTTGTCGCCCGGGATCTCGGTGCGGGACAGCCACGCGCCGTTGACGTGGCGGTACAGGTCATCCTGCGGACGGATGTCGGAGCTGAACTCTTCGGTGGCCAGGCCAGAGGGGAGGACGTCTGTCATGCGAACAGCCTATGCGGCGACGCCGACATCGGGCGCCGTTCACTCCCGCTCCTGCGCCGCCCCGTACGGCAGCAGCACGTTCATGCGGAACCCGTCCGCGGTCAGCTCGGCGACGACGTCCCCGCCGTGGGCGCGGGCGAGACCGCGGGCGATCGAGAGCCCGATCCCCGACCCGGACGACACGAGACCGTCGCCGGACGTCGTGCGCGCGGCATCCGCACGCCAGCCGATGTCGAACATCCGGTCCAGATCCTCGACGGCCACCCCCGCCCCGTGGTCGAGGATCCCGAGCACCAGGCCGCGGCCGGCTCCCTCCGACGCCGTGATGACGATGTCGGTCCCTGCGGGGGCGTGGGCGACGGCGTTCGTGAGCAGATTGCCGATGATCCGCCCCAGCTGGTGCGGATCCGCCCACAGCACCTGACCGGCGATCCCCCGCTCGACGATGCGCAGCCCTCGACGCTCGGCCGCCGCGCGGACATCGGCGACGGCATCCGACACGATGTCCAGGAGCCCCACCTGCTCGGTGCGCAATTGCACCGCGCCCGCCGTCAGCTTCGACAGCTCGAAGAGATCGTCGACCATGCGGCTCATCGTCTCCACCTGCGCCCTCACCTCTCCGGCGAAGCGCTCCGGCGCATCGGCGGCCCCCGCCTCGACAGACTCCGCGAGCGCGCGGACGGCCGTCAGCGGCGTGCGCAGATCGTGCGAGATCCATGCGAAGAACCGTCGCCGCGCCGAGTCCAGCTGCTCCAGCTCCGTGCGCGCAGCCTCCACCTTCGCCGAGACGGCCGCGAGCTGGGCGGAGAGATCGTCGATCTCGCTCCACCCCGACGGCTCCGCCTCCACCACGTCGCCGCCGCCCACGCGATCGAGCGACGCGGCGAACCTGCCGAGCGACGACCGCGCCGCGCGGGCGACGATCCATCCCACGGCGAGCGCGAGTGCGAGGGAGACGCCGAGGACGACGACGAGCACCGTCAGGTCGTGCACGGAGATGTACATCTCGATCGAGATCGCGAGGACGGATGCCGTCATCGCCGCCGTACCCGCGCACGCCACCACGAGGAACTGGGCGGTCATGGTGCGGCGACGCAGCAGTCGGAGCGCCAGGAGCGCGACGGCGGCCACGACGGCCGCGCACAGGATGCCGGTCACCACGATGAGGGCGACGTCTCCCGCCGCGAGCCCCATCATCCCGCCCTCCCCTGCGGCGAGAAGAAGTAGCCGACGCCCCACTCGGTGTGCAGGTGCTGCGGACTCTGCGGATCGGTTTCGATCTTCTCCCTGAGGCGCCGCACGTGCACGGTGACGGTGGCGCCGTCTCCGACGGTCCACCCCCACACCTCGCGCAGGATCTCGTCGCGACCGATCACGCGGTCCGGGTTGCGGACGAGGAACACGAGGAGGTCGTGCTCGCGCGCCGTGAGGACGACCTCGACCCCGCGCACCCACACGCGACGGCGCAGGGGGTCCACCCGGAAATCCCCGGCGATGATCTCCGCCGCCGACCCCGCGACGCGAGCGCGACGCACGAGCGCGCCGACACGCAGCAGCAGCTCGCGCAGGGAGAACGGCTTCGCGAGGTAGTCGTCCGCGCCGGCCTCGAGCCCGTCGATGCGGTCCTCCACCTGCCCCAGCGCCGTCAGCATCATGATCGGAACGTCGGAGATCGAGCGGATCTCACGGCAGAGCTCGTCGCCGCTGATGCCCGGCAGCATCCGATCGACGATCACGAGGTCGGGAGGGCCGGCCGAGATGGCCCTCCTCGCGGCGATCCCGTCGCCGTAGGCGGCGACGGCGTACCCGTTGGCGCGCAGGTAGGCGTCGACCGCTCCTCTGACGGTCGGGTCGTCCTCCACGACGACGACGCGGGCGGCCTCCTCCATGCGGTCGACACTAGTCGCGGGGCGAGCACGGCCAGCCCGTTCCTTACGATCCTGAAAGGACTCCCCTTTCGCGCGGCCCCGCTCCGTAGCGTGCTCGGCAGTGCAATCAGCCGCGGCACCCGCCGTACAGCGAACAGGAGAATCCCATGCGCACGACCGCTCTCGCCGCCACAGCGGCACTCGCCCTCGCCCTCTCGCTCAGCGCCTGCAGCTCGCCAGGCGCCGACAGCGGAACGAAGCCGGAGCCCTCGACGTCGCAGAGCGCCTCCATGGGGATGGAGCGGACCGGAGACTTCGCCGGCCTCAACGACAAGACCGTGAAGGGCTCGGTGTCGGTGTCAGACGGGATGCTCGTCCTGTCGGACTTCTCCTCCGACGAGGGACCCGACCTGCACGTCTACCTGACGAACGGGACCGACGAGGCCGCCGTCTCGGCAGGGGTGATGGTCGATGCGGTGTCCTTCGACACCGCATCGCAGACCTTCACCCTGAAGGGCGCCGACATCGCCGACTACACCTACGTCGTGATCCACTGCGACAAGGCCAAGGCGGTGTTCGGCGCCGCGAAGCTGTCATGAACGGCGCCGGACGGTCCCTCGCCCTCGCCTCGTCGCTGCTCGGCGGCGCGGCGAGGGTCGCCGTCGGGGTCCTCTGGCTCCTGGAGGGGATCCTGAAGTACCGCGCGGGGTTCGGCGCGGCCGATATCGAGCTCGTCGCCAGGAGCACCGCAGGCAACAGCAGGACGCCCTGGTGGTTCGCGCCCCTCGGCGGCGCGATGGACAGCGCGGCGGGCCTCTTCGGGGTGGTGATACCGGCGCTCGAGACGCTGCTCGGCGCGCTTCTCCTCGTCGGCCTGATGACGAGACCCGTCGCGCTGGCGTCGATCGGGACGCTGATGCTCTACTGGGCGTCAGACCAGCTGATCGCCCAGTATCCCGTGATGGTGCTGCTGTCGGCGCTCGTGCTCGTGCTGCCGGCGGCGGGACGGTTCGGGGTCGACGGCTGGTGGCGGAGACGTCGGAACGCCTCTCGACGGGACCCGGACTGAGCGCTCAGCCCCTGCGTCGGATGCCGAAGCGGCGGCGCTTCGGCATCGCGGGAGCCTGGGGGATCGGGCGCGCCGCCCTGCGCTCCGCCCACGCGACGACCTCCGCATCGATGTCCCGCGGCTGCGTGACCACGGGCGGGCCGCCCTGCAGCTGCCGTCTCGCCTCCAGCACCCGGCGGTTGAAGTCCGCGAGCACGTCGCGCACATCGGCCTCGCGGCCGAGGAGGTCGAGCTGATCGTCCAGCTCGCGGTCCTCGGCGCGGAGGAGGATGGCGGGAGGGCCGAGCCCCGTGAGGTTCTCGGTCTCGATCTTCCGGCGGATCCACCAGTCCGGATCGTGGTGGTCGCCGAGGCCCTCGATCGGCTTCCCCGCGCCGGGGAGGTCGTCGAAGTCGCCCCGGCGGATCGCGACCTGGATCGCGCTCTCGATGTAGGCGGCCCGGTCGACCGCCGCGGCGGCTCCGGGTGGCGTCCCGGTGTCAGCCTCGGCATCCGCGACCGCCTCGCCGCTCTGCTGACGCGCTCGATATCTCGCTGCCGCTTCTCGTGGATCGCTCATGTGCACCTCCGACTGCTCTCCAGCGTACGACGGCCGCGCAGTCAGGGCGCGGAGACGCGGTGTCCCCGCCAGCGCCTAGGCTCTGAGGGTGACCAGGCCCGCCTCTCTGAACCGCGACATCCTGCGGCTCGCGGTGCCCGCGCTGGGCGCTCTAATCGCCGAGCCGGCCTTCCTCATCGTCGACGCCGCCCTCGTCGGCCACCTCGGCACCACACCGCTCGCCGGGCTCGGCATCGCGGGAGCCGTCCTGCAGACGATCGTCGGGCTCATGGTCTTCCTCGCCTACTCGACCACCCCCGCCGTCGCCCGGAGGTTCGGCGCTGGCGCGCCGGGAGACGCCGTCTCGGTGGGCGTGAACGGCATGTGGCTGGCCCTCGGACTCGGAGCCGTGCTCGCCGTGATCGGCGCCGTGTCGTCGCCCTGGCTGGTTTCCCTGTTCGGGGCGAGCGACGCCGTCGCGGCTCAGGCCGACGACTACCTCCGCATCTCGATGTGGGGTCTGCCGGCGATGCTGATCGTGTTCGCCGCGACCGGGCTGCTGCGCGGCATGCAGGACACGGTGACGCCGCTGTGGATCGCGGGGCTCGGGTTCGGCGCCAACGCCCTGCTGAACGTCCTCTTCATCTACGGCTTCAACTGGGGCATCGCAGGATCGGCCGTCGGCACGGTGACCGCGCAATGGGGGATGGTCGCCGCCTACGTGCTGGTCGTGCGGCGCCTCGCGACGAGGCACAGCGCCTCCCTGCGGGCGCAGCGCGACGGCATCCGCGGCACGGCCAGGTCGGGCGGTTGGCTGTTCCTGCGAACGGTGAGCCTGCGGGTGGCCCTGCTCGCCACCGTGGGCATCGCGACGGGCATCGGCACCACGGAACTCGCCGGCTGGCAGATCGTCTTCACGATCTTCTCCGCCGCGGCGTTCGCTCTCGATGCGCTCGCGATCGCCGCTCAGGCACTGATCGGCAAGGAGCTCGGCGCCGGAGACGAGCGCAGGGTGCATCGCGTGCTCGCGCGCACCGTCGCGTGGGGCGCCTGGTTCGGCGTGATCGTCGGCGCCGTGATCGGCGCGCTGTCCGGTGTGCTCGGGATCCTGTTCACCGGCGACCCGGAGGTCGCGTCCCTGGTCCAGCCCGCCCTCATCGTGCTCGCCGTCGCACAGCCGATCGCCGGGGTGGTCTTCGTCCTCGACGGCGTGCTGATGGGCGCCGGCGACGCCAGGTATCTGGCGGTCGCGGGCGGCCTCAACCTCGTGCCCTTCCTCCCCGCGCTGTGGATCATCTCGGCGAGCGGTGTCGACGGCAGCGCCGGGCTCGTCTGGCTCTCGGTCGCCTTCTTCGGCGTCTACCTCCTCGCCCGCCTCGGCACGCTGGGCTGGCGGGTGCGGTCGGGGCGCTGGGTCGCGGTGGACGCCTGAGGCCCCGACTCCTCGCCCACAGCCGGGGCCGACGCACGACTTCTCCACACGCTCGCGGATGTCCGGAATCCGTCATATCTGTGTACCGCGCATCCCTGGCACGCTCGTCGTGAGCGCAACAGAATGGGAGGGTGCTCGCGATGAACGAACCTCAGGTCTGGACGCTGATCGGCGTCTTCGCCGCCGGACTGTTCGGGATGCTGACGATCATGTCCACGATGTTCGTCCGCATCATCCGCACCGAGATCGGCGGACTCCGCAGCGAGATCCGCGGTGACATGAACGAACTCCGCGCCGAGATCCGCGGTGACATGAACGAACTCCGCGCCGAGGTGAAGGGCGACATCGCCTCCCTGCGCGGCGATATCCGCACCCTCGACCGTGATGTCAACTCGCTCATGAAGAACACCTTCGGCATCGACCGCGACTGATTCCGGTGAGGTGACTCAGCCCGCGTACCTCCGGCACCACTCGTACATGATCACGGCGGCCGCGGCGCTCGCGTTGATCGATCTCGTCGAGCCGTACTGGGTGATCTCGATGTGCGAGGATGCCGCGGCGAGCGCCTCGGCGGAGAGCCCCGGCCCCTCCTGCCCGAAGAGCAGCACGCACCGCTCGGGAAGTTCGGCGTGGTCGACGGGCACGGCGCCGTCGACGTTGTCGACGGCGATGATCGGGAGGCCCTCGGCCTCGGTCCAGGCGGTGAAGGCCTGCACATCCTCGTGATGCACGACGTGCTGGTACCGGTCGGTGACCATGGCTCCGCGCCGGTTCCAGCGGCGGCGTCCGATGATGTGCACGGTGTCTGCGAGGAAGGCGTTGGCGCTGCGCACGATCGAGCCGATGTTCATGTCGTGCTGCCAGTTCTCGATCGCGACGTGGAACGGATGCCGGTGCGTGTCGAGGTCGGCGACGATCGCCTCCATGCGCCAGTAGCGGTAGCGGTCGACGACGTTGCGGGTGTCGCCGACGGCCAGCAGCTCGGGGTCGTACTGCTCCCCCGCCGGCCACGCCGATTCACCATCCGGCCAGGGCCCGACGCCGTATCCCGGCTGCGTCGCCGATCCTGTCGGCGTCTCGGCACTCTGCTCGTCCATCCCGCCAGGTTATCCGGCACTGAGGCCGTCGACGTCCCGCGGCGACCGACTATTTAGGTAGACCGAAAAATCCGCTACGATTTCGGCATGCCTAAAAATTCCGCGATCGACGACGCCCCCGCCGTACGGACCACCGCTCCGCGCAGCCTCTGGCTCCTCGGGCCGGCGCTCGTCGCCGGAGTCGCGTACCTCGACCCCGGCAACGTCGCGAGCAACATGACCGCCGGCGCCCAGTACGGGTACCTGCTGGTCTGGGTCGTGATCGCAGGCAACGTGATGGCGTGGCTCATCCAGTACTTATCCGCCAAGCTCGGCGTCGTCACGGGGCAGAGCCTCCCCGAGATGCTGGGGGCCCGCCTGCGTCGACCGTGGGCGCGGCGCGCGTACTGGCTGCAGGCCGAGCTCGTGGCGATGGCGACCGATCTCGCCGAGATCATCGGCGGGGCGGTGGCGCTGAACCTCCTGTTCAACGTGCCGCTGCTGCTCGGCGGCCTCATCACCGGCGCGGTCTCGATGGTCCTGCTCGCGGTGCAGAGCCGTCGAGGGCCCCGCCACTTCGAGTTCGTGATCATCGGCCTCATGGCGATCATCACCATCGGCTTCGTCGCCGGCGTATTCGTCGCGCCCCCGGACCCGGCGGGGGTCGTGGGCGGACTGGTCCCCCGGTTCGAGGGCACGGGTTCGGTGCTCCTCGCGGCATCCATCCTCGGCGCGACGATCATGCCGCACGCGATCTACGCGCACTCCTCCCTCGCCCGCGACCGATTCGGCTCCGCGGCGTCGCACGCCGAGACCGAGGCGGTCCGGACCGAGACCTCCCGCATCCGCCGGCTGCTCACCGCCACCCGCTGGGACGTGTCGATCGCGATGGTGATCGCCGGCTCCGTGAACCTCGGCATCCTCCTCCTCGCCGCGGCCAACCTCGCGGGCGTCGCGGGAACCGACTCCCTCGAGGGAGCGCACGCCGCCCTCGCCGCGAGCCTCGGCCCCGTCGTCGCGACGTTCTTCGCCGTCGGGCTCCTCGCCTCCGGTCTCGCCTCCACCTCGGTCGGCGCCTATGCGGGCGCGGAGATCATGCACGGCCTGCTGCACGTGCGCGTGCCGCTGCTCGCCCGACGGCTCGTCACGCTCATCCCCGCGCTCGCCATCCTGTGGGCGGGGGTCGACCCGACGCTCGCGCTGGTGCTGAGCCAGGTGGTGCTGTCGTTCGGCATCCCGTTCGCGCTCATCCCCCTGGTGGCGCTCACCGCGCAGCGGCGCACCCTCGGCCCGTGGGCCAACCGCGTGTGGACGACGGTCGCGGGGGTCACGGCATCCGTGCTCCTGATCGCGCTGAACGGCGCCCTGCTCTGGCTGGTGCTCACGGGGGCGTGAGTCCGGCTCGCGCTCGGCGGTTAGGCTCGAAGCCATGACTGCCGAAGCCAAGGTCCGCCTGCTCACCTGGATCGGCATCGCGACCGGCCTGGCCGGAGGACTCCTCATCGCCTTCCCGAAGACGCTCCCGGTCGGCGGCCCGTGGGTGCAGCTCGGACTCGGCATCGCGACCCTCGTGCTGGCGTTCCGCGCGCGCAAGATCGGCATCGCCGACATCGAGGGCTTCGACGGCCGCCTGTCGCTCGCGGCCGCACTGCTCGGATTCCTCGTGGTGTTCTTCGCCGGACAGGTCGCGTTCGGCATCCTCGTCGACGTCGCGAACTGACCGCCGACGCGTAGGCTGAGACCGTGGCATCCCCGGCAGCTGACGACTATCTCAAGACCGTCTACGCGCACACCGAATGGCAGGATGCTCCCATCACGCCGTCGGTGCTGGCCGCGAAGCTCGGGATCGCCCCCTCGTCCGTCACCGAGATGGTCAAGAAGCTCGCGGCGGCGGGCCTCGTCTCGCACGTGCCCTACGGAGCGGTGCGGCTGACCGATGCCGGTACCGCACGCGCCCTGTCGATCATCCGCAGGCACCGGCTGATCGAGACCTGGCTGGTGCGGGAGTTCGGCTACGGCTGGGACGAGGTCCACGACGAGGCCGAGGTGCTCGAGCATACGATCAGCGACCGGCTGCTCGAGGGCATCGATGCGCGGCTCGGACGCCCGCGGTTCGATCCGCACGGCGACGCGATCCCGGATGCCGACGGCGCGGTCATCCGCGAGCCGTTCGTCCTGCTCGCGGATGCCGTCGAGGGCCACGTCGGTCGCGTCCTCCGGGTCAGCGACCAGGACCCGGAGATCCTGCGCGCGGTCGAGGCCGCCGGCGTCGCGGTGGGGGTCGAGGTGTCGGTGACCGCCGGCGGCTTCTCCGTCGATGGCACGGAGGCCGAGATCGCCCACGCGGCCGATGTGATCTGGCTCACGTCCTGAGACCACGCCCGAGAACCCCGCGTACCGTCAGGTCAGGGGGTGTCAATTGTTTCCACTTTTGTGCAAGACTCTGAAAACAATTATCACCCTGCTCGAAAGAGGACTCGATGAAGAGACGCCCCCTCGTCGCCGCGACAGCCGCGCTGCTGATGGTCGGAGCGCCCGCTGCCATGGCGGCGGCAGCCCCCGACACGGAACTCCTTTACTCCTACGTCAAGAACGCCGACGGCACATACGGCTACGGCGACAAGCCGGTGTACACGTATCCGGGCTCCGGCGCCCAGGTCGCGGTTCCCGCCGCCCTCGCCCCGGAGAACCGTCGCTTCTCCAGCGCGTGGGTCGCGACGATCGGCAACCTGAACTTCGGCAAGCCGACGAGCGCAGCCGACTTCGACGCGAAGTACGACGCGGTGCTCGACGACTTCGAGGCGTGGAACATGAACGCCGTGATCTTCCAGGTGCGCCCGCTCCTCGATGCGTACTACCCCTCGGAGATCAACCCCTGGTCCGAGTTCGTCTCGGGCGCTCAGGGCACGGATCCCGGCTACGACCCGCTGGCCCGGATGGTCGAGGCGACCCACGCCCGCGGCATGGAGTACCACGCCTGGCTCAACCCCTACCGCGTGACGAACACCAAGATGACGGCGGCGAGCATCCTGTCGGCGCTGAAGCTGACGGCGGATCAGGTCAAGGCGCTCACGACGACCGAGTACATCGCCGCCCTCAACGCGGCCGGAGTCCTGGCCGATGACAACTTCGCCGTGCAGCACCCCGACCTCGTGCTGTCGTTCGACGAGAAACTCTTCCTGAATCCGGGGCGACCGGAGGTCCGGGACTACGTCACGGCATCCGTGGCGGAGATCGTCGCGAACTACGACGTCGACGCGATCCACTTCGACGACTACTTCTATCCGTATCGGATCAGCGTCAACGGAGCGAACGTGTTCTTCGGCGACGCCGGGGAGGACAGGGCGACGTTCGAGCAGTACGGCCTGGCCGCCGGCTACCCGGACACCGTCGCCGGCGTCGAGCAGTGGCGACGCGACAACGTCACGGCGCTGATCACCGAGGTCGGGGATGCGATCGACGACCACAACGACCAGGACGGCACCGCCGTGCAGTTCGGTGTCAGCCCGTTCGGGATCTGGGAGCACAGCGCCCTCGACCCCGCGGGGTCTCACACCCCGACCGGCTCGTCCCAGAGCTACAGCAAGTCGATCTTCGCGGACACCCGCGGCTGGGTGCAGGACGAGCTCGTCGACTACCTCACCCCGCAGATCTACTGGAGCTTCGACCAGGCAGCCGCCCCCTACGGAGAGCTCGCGCAGTGGTGGAGCAACACCACCGCCGACAGCCGCACGCAGATCTACACCGGCCACGCCCTCTACAAGCACGTGAGCAACGGGGGCTTCGACCCCGCATGGATGAACCCCGAAGAGGTCCCCAACCAGATCCGGTTCAACCAGACCCTCGACGGGATCGACGGCAGCGTGCTGTTCAGCTACAACGACATGAAGCCGAGCGCCGTCGCCGCGCTCCCGGCCGATCAGCAGCCGCGCAACCAGGCGAAGAACGATGCGATCGCCCTGCTGAAGTCCGAAGCCTTCGCCCGGCCGACGATCGTCCCCGCCAAGCCCTGGCTGTCGGACGGCGTCGTCGCCGCCCCGACCGACGTGACGCTGAAGGACGGGCGGATCACCTGGAAGGCCGGGGATGCCGCGGAGGCACGCCAGTACGCGATCTACCGCGGCACCGGGACTCCCGCGCAGGTCGTCGCGACCGGCGGCACGCTCATCGACACGTTCTGGGCCGGAGGGTCCGCCGAGCTGGGCTACGACCTTCCGCCGACCGTCGCGGCCGCCGCCGGGGAGACCTGGGTCGTCACCGCGCTGGACGCCGCCGCGGTGGAGAGCCTTCCCGTCGCCGCCGCCGCCCCGGTGGATCCGATCGACCCCGTCGACCCCGTCGATCCGGTCGACCCGGTCGATCCCGCGGGTCCCGCAGGCCCGGCGACGGGCGCCGGCGGTTCGTCGCCCTCCCGTGGCGGCTCTCTGGCCACGACGGGCGGGACCGCGCCCACCGCTGCCCTGCTGATCGGCGGAGGACTCCTCGCCGCCGGCGCCGCTGCCGCAGCGGTCGCGGCCGCCGCCCGCCACCGCCGCAACAGGGCCGACTGAGCCGGTGCGACGGCCGACCCCGGCCCGCCGTCGCACCTCCCCGACGAAGGCCGTCCTCCGCTCCCCCGGAGGGCGGCCTTCGGTCATCGGGCGCCGCGCACTCCCTCGACCCGATGCGGCAGACCTCGTCACCTGCGCGACACACGCGCCCAATAGGCTGTGCACATGGCCCAACGCGACGACATCGAATGCTGGCTCACCGACATGGACGGCGTGCTCGTCCATGAGAACGACGCCATCCCGGGCGCGTCCGAACTGCTCGCCGGATGGGAGAGCTCCGGCATCCCCTACCTCGTGCTGACCAACAACTCGATCTTCACGGCCCGCGACCTCTCCGCGCGGCTGCGCACCAGCGGCCTGAACGTGCCGGAGGACCGCATCTGGACGTCCGCCCTCGCGACCGCCGACTTCCTGAAGCAGCAGCTGCCCGGCGGGTCCGCCTTCGTGATCGGCGAAGCCGGCATCCTCACCGCCCTGCACGACGCGGGGTTCATCATGACCGAGACCAACCCCGACTTCGTCGTCGTCGGCGAGACGCGCAACTACTCCTTCGAGGCGATCACCAAGGCGATCCGACTCATCAACGACGGTGCGCGCTTCATCGTCACGAATCCGGATGCCACGGGCCCCAGCGCCGACGGACCGCTGCCGGCGACCGGGGCGATCGCCGCGCTCATCACCAAGGCGACCGGCAAGGAGCCCTACGTCGTCGGCAAGCCGAACCCCATGATGTTCCGCTCGGCGCTGAACAAGATCGGGGCGCACTCCAAGCGCACCGGCATGATCGGCGACCGCATGGACACCGATGTCGTCGCCGGCATCGAGGCGGGGCTGCACACGGTGCTGGTGCTCACGGGTATCAGCGACCAGGTCGAGATCGAGAAGTACCCGTTCCGTCCGGATGAGATCGTGCAGTCGGTGGCCGACCTGCTCCCGCGCATCACCGAGACGATCACGACGGTCAAGACGAAGAAGTGAGCGATGGGCGTCCTCGACGAAGGTGAGCGCGTCACCGCAGCCGATGCCGTCGTCTGGCGCGCGTGGCTCCAGGAGAACCACGAGCGCGCGGCGGGCGTCTGGCTGCTGAGCGTGCGGGGCAACAACGACGTCGGCGTCGGCTATGAGGACGCGGTGCGCCAGGCGCTCTGCTTCGGCTGGATCGACGGGCCCGTGCGGACCTTCGACGATCGGACCGTCGGCCAGTGGTTCTCTCCGCGACGGCCGTCGAGCGGCTGGGCGGCGACGAACAAGGCGCGCATCGCAGAGCTCGAGGCCGAGGGGCTCCTCGCCCCCGCCGGCATCCGCGTGCTGGAGGCGGCGAAGGCGAACGGCTCGTGGAGCGTGCTCGACGGCCCGGAGGCCGGGATCGAGCCGCCCGAGCTCACTCAGGCGCTGGACGCCGTGCCCGCCGCCAGGGAGAACTGGGACGCGTTCCCGAAGTCGGTGAAGAAGCTCGGGCTCACGAACATCGCGATGGCCAAGCGGGACGAGACCCGTCGCGCCCGGATCGCGAAGATCGTGGCCGATGCCGCAGAAGGGAGGCGACCGTGAATCAGAGCGATCTGCTGTTCCTCGTGGTCACGCTGATCCTCGTGACCTCGCTCGTGGTGATCATCGTGCAGTTCGCGCGGTCGCGACGACGCGGAGGGTCGGACGACGGCCGCGCCGGCTGGTGGGAAGGCCCCTGGGACGACGACGACCGACGACGCTGATCCGGAGCGGGCCGATCAGCTCAGGGTCAGGCTCTCCACGCGGGCGACCGGCTCCGGCATCCGCAGCGGGCCTGCGCCCGGCGTGATCGTTCCGAGGATGCGCGGCTCCCGCGCCCCCGTGCCGCCGGGGATCACCGCGGCGACCCCGTGCATGGTGCACCAGCCGATCAGTGCGAAGAGGATCGCCTCCTTGCTGTCAGCCGATGCCCCGAGCTCGTCCGCGAGGACGACCTCCACTCCGGGCAGCGCGTCGCGCAGGCCTCTCATGATCAGCGGGTTGTGGCACCCGCCGCCCGACACCGCGAGGTAGCCGATGCCCGCGGCCCTGACGTCGTGCGCCACGGTGCGGACGGTCAGCTCCGTGAGGGTGCGCACGAGATCGGCGTCCGCGATGTCCCTGTCGCCGACGTGCGCACGCACGTAGTCGAGGTGGAAGTGCTCCTTGCCGGTGCTCTTCGGGGTGGGAAGCGCGTAGTACGGATCATCGAGGAGGGCGGCCAGGAGGGTCTCGTCGACGGTGCCGGCGAGGGCGATCTCGGCATCCGCATCGTAGCCGCGCTCGTTCAAGCCCTCGGCGACGACGACCGCATCGACCAGGGCGTTCGCGGGGCCGATGTCGTAGGCGACGAGACCCGAGGGCCCCGTGATGGTGATGTTCGCGATGCCGCCGAGGTTGACGGCGGCCGAGACGCCGGGGCGGCCGCGCAGGAGCAGCTCGTCGAGGAACGACACGAGGGGCGCGCCGTGCCCGCCCGCGGTGATGTCGCGGATCCGCACGTCGGAGACGACCGGCGCCCCGACGCGCTCTGCGATCCAGGCGGGCTGGCCGATCTGCAGGGTGCCGAGGGCGTGGCCGGCATCCACCCAGTGGAAGACCGTCTGGCCGTGCGTGCACACGGCGTCGACTCCGCCGACGGATGCCGCAGCGGATGCCGCGACCTCTGCGAACTCCTGCCCGATCAGGGTGTCGAGCTCGCACACCTCCGCCAGCGTGGTGGGCGCGGGTGGGAGCGCGGCGACGAGTCGGGCACGGAGGTCGGGGCTGTACGGAACACTGTCCTCGTGCAGCACGGTGCCGTGCAGCGCGCCGTCTGCGTCGGCGAAGTCGACGACGGCGACGTCGATGCCGTCATGAGAGGTGCCAGAGAGCAGGCCGAGTACGCGCATGCGCTTCCTTCCGGGGTCTTCTACGAGGGTACGACGAATTTGTAAGGAGAGCGTACGGAATCGTCCGCCGCCGGCCGAGGAGACCTGTCGTCCTCAGCGATCGATCTGACGGATCTCTCCCCAGATCGTGGACGAAGGCGCGAGACGGAGGGATGCTGGAGTCGCGGATCCGTAGATTCGTCCTCGTCCACCCATCTCGAAACGGAGGCGAAGATGTCCCTCGACACCCTGACTGTCCTCATCGGCGCCGTAGGTGCGGTGGTGAGCATCGGCGCCAGCATGTTCGCCGGCGCGGGATGGATCGTCCGCCGCATCGACGGGGTCGAGAGCAAACTCACCCACCGCATCGACGGAGTCGAGACCAAACTCACCGCACGCATCGACGACGTCGAAACCAAACTCACCGCACGCATCGACGTCGTCGAAACCAAACTCACCGCACGCATCGACGACGTCGAAACCACACTCACCGCACGCATCGATGCCGTCGCGAGCGATGTCGTCGAGGTGAAGATCGCCGTCGCGCGCCTCGAAGGCCCGCCACGGCACCTCGTCGTGGCAGGCCGCTGAGCCGGAACCTTCGGCTGCGAGTGAGCCGTCAGCGCAGAACGAGAGCCGCGGCGCCGATGAGCGGACCCTCGTCGCCGAGACCCGAGCGCACGACCCGCGCGCGACGTGAGTACTCGTGTGCCGCGCTCGCGGAGAGGGCCTGCTGCACGAGGTCGATGTAGTCCGCGGAGACGCGGGAGAAGCCTCCGCCGATCGCGATCGTGTCGAGGTCGACGAGGGTCGCGGCATCCGCCAGCGCCTCGCCCACGGCGCGCGCCGAGCGCTCGATCGCCGCGCGCGCGATGGCGTCGCCGGCCGCGGCGTCCCTGGCGAGGTCTTCGCCGGTCGCCCCGGTCCAGCCCTGCTGCTGCGCCCAGGCGGCACTCGCCGGCCCGGAGGCGATCTCCTCGAGCGTGAGCCCGCCCTCGCGGCGCACCTGACCGAGATGACCGGCGTTGCCGGTGGCGCCGGGGATGTACGCGCCGTTCGCGACGAACCCTCCGCCGACCCCGGTCGACACCACGATCGACAGAGATGCACCAGCGTCCTGCGTCGCTCCCAGCCACGACTCGGCGAGCGCGAGCGCTCCTCCGTCGTGCCCGAGCACGGTCGGAACCTCACGTCCGAGCACGCGGGATGCCGCGACGCGCACGGCCTCCGCGAGTCCGAAGCCTCGAGCGAGCGGCATGTTCACCGGCATGATCGCCCCCGCTGCGCGGTCGATGGGGCCGGCGCTGCCGACGCCCGCGCCCACGAGCTCGGCGCCTGCGGGGAGTGCGGCGAGCGCATGCGAGACGATTGCGGAGACGGCATCCGTGAGCGAGGCGAACGTGGCCTCTCGCCCCGTCGCCTGACGACTGCGGCTGCCGTCGACCAGAGTGCCGTCCTCGCCGACGAGGGCGGCCTCCATCTTCGTGCCGCCGACATCGACGGCCAGCGCGTAGCGAGTCACTGGGGGTCGAGTCCGAGGTCGTCGAGATCGAACGCCGCGCGCCACTCCAGGCCCTCGGCCTCGATGGCGACCTGCGCACCGGTCTTGCGGTCGACGATGACGGCGACGGCCACGATCTCGGCGCCCTCCTTGCGCAGCGCCTCGACCGCCTTGAGCGCGGACTGCCCGGTGGTCGAGGTGTCTTCCAGCACGACCACGCGCTTGCCCTTGACGTCGGCGCCCTCGATCTGCCGGCCGCGGCCGTGGTCCTTGGGCTCCTTGCGCACGACGAAGGCGTCGAGCGGCGTTCCGGCGGCGACCGACGCGTGCAGCACCGAGTTCGCGATCGGGTCGGCGCCGAGGGTCAGTCCGCCGACAGCCACGACGTCGAGGTCGCCGATCAGATCGAGCATGATGCGGCCGATCGCGGGCGCGGCCCGGTGATCGAGGGTGAGTTTGCGCATGTCGACGTAGTACGTCGCCTTCTTGCCGCTGGAGAGGGTGAAGTCGCCGTGGAACACCGCCTCGTCCGTGATCAGGTCGAGAAGTGTCTGGCGGTCTGCGTCGAGTGCGGTCACGGCATCCAGTGTAGAAGGAGCGGAGCCGAGAACCGCATGCGGCGGGTATGGATTCGCCGACGGCATCCCCCTATCGTGGCCGTGACCGACTCGAAGGAGACCCCGTGTTCGCATACGACCCCTATGCCGCCCTCGCCGAGCTGCGTCCGACCGCCGCCCTGGAACTGTCCAGCCCCGACTTCGCGGGCGGAGGCGCGCTGCCCGTCTTCGCCTGGTCGTCGGAGCGCGGCGGCGCGGACCTCACGCCGCGGCTGCAGTGGTCGACTCCCCCTGCGGGGACGAAGAGCCTCGCGATCTCCTGCTTCGACCCCGATGCGCCGACGGGCTCGGGGTTCTGGCACTGGGCGGCCTTCGACCTCCCCGCCGATCTGACCGAGCTCGACTCGATCGACGGGACGGCGGCGAGCCTTCCGACCCGCGCCAAGGTCATGCCGAACGAGGCTCGGCTGCAGCGCTTCATCGGCGCCGCTCCCCCCGCGGGCACCGGAGTGCACCGCTACTTCTTCGTGGTGGACGCGCTCGATGTCGATCACCTCGACCTCACCGGCGACGAGACCCCGGGGACCCTCGGCTTCCACCGCCACTTCCACACACTGGCCCGGGGCGTCCTCGTGGGGACGGCCGACCCGTCGGAGCGCTGAACGACCGGCATCCACCCCCGACGCGATGCTGCAGGGCGGTGCTGCAGGGCGCGTCTGGACAGGACTCGGTGTCATGTCATATGATTCCATCATGCGAAATCAAATATTCGCTATGTGAAGAATCAGAACGCACGCCCCGACCTGCCCGACACGAGGAGACGCCGATGTCTACCCACCGCCAGATCGTCGCCATCACCTACGAGACGGCCGTGCGAGCCGTGTCCATCGCGATGGAGGTCGGTGAGCGGCACGGAGTGAAGACCGTGGTCTCGGTCGCCGACCCGTCGATGACCCTGATCGCGTACGGCATGGCCGACGGGGCGACGCCGCACAGTTCGGAGACCAGCCGCCGCAAGGCCGCGACCTCGGCGTCCACGCGCCGTCGGACCGGGCGGATCCCCGACGCGCTGTCGACGACCCTGCCGCTGGGCACGGGCGGAGCGCTGACCACGATCGACGGAGGCGTGCCGATCTTCTTCGGCGACGACCTCGTCGGCGGGCTCGGCGTCGCCGGCGGCAGCCCCGCCCAGGATGCGGACATCGCACTCGAGACTCTGAGGCGCCTCGGCGCACGAGTAGAAGGAATGGAATCATGACCGAGTACCTCACCCGCGCCGACCTCTCGGTGGCCGCCCCGATCGTGGAGTTCGCCGAGGCGTCGCTCTCCGATGCCGGACGCGACGTCGATGCGTTCTGGTCCGGGGCGAGTGCGATCGTGCACGACCTCGTCCCCCGCAACGCCGCGCTCCTGCGCACGCGCGACGAACTGCAGCAGCGCATCGACGAGTTCCACCGCTCGAATCCCGGCGTGCCCGACCGCGATGCGTACCGCGCGCTCCTCACGGAGATCGGCTACCTGGTACCCGTGCCTTCCGAGGTCACGGTCACCACGGTGGACGTGGATCCCGAGATCGCGACCATCGCCGGCCCTCAGCTGGTCGTCCCCCTCCTGAACGCGCGCTTCGCGATCAACGCCGCCAACGCCCGCTGGGGCTCCCTCTACGACGCGCTGTACGGCACCGACGCGATCGATCAGACCGGGGACCTCGCGCCCGGTGCGGAGTTCAACTTCACCCGCGCCGCCGCCGTCGTCTCGTTCGGCCGCGAGCTCCTCGACGAGATCGCCCCGCTGGAGACCGGCTCGCACCGCGATGCGACCGGCTATCGCGTCGACGCCGACGGACTGATCGTGCAGACGGCATCCGGTGATCGCCGCCTGGCATCTTCCGCGGCCTTCGTCGGGCACACCGGCGACGCGGATGCGCCCACCGCCGTGCTGCTGGTGCACAACGGCCTGCACGCCGAGATCGTGATCGACCACGACGGACGCATCGGCCGCACCGACGGCGCCGGCGTGCAGGACATCATCCTGGAGTCCGCTCTGACCGCGATCCTCGACCTGGAGGACTCGGTCGCCGCCGTGGACGCCGACGACAAGGCGCTCGGCTACCGCAACTGGCGCGGCTTCATGGACGGCACGCTGTCCGAGACCGTCACCAAGGGCGGACGCACATTCACCAGGACGCTCGCCGCCGACCGCACGTATCGCACCGCCGACGGCGGCGAGGTCACGCTTCCCGGCCGCTCGGTGCTGTTCGTCCGCAACGTCGGTCACCTCATGCGCACGGATGCCGTGCTGGACCGCGACGGCGGCCCCATCTTCGAGGGCATCCTCGACGCGATCATGACCGCGCTCGGCTCCCTCCCCGAGCTCGAGGGAGCGGATGCCGGACGCAACTCCCGCACCGGGTCGATGTACATCGTGAAGCCCAAGATGCACGGGCCGGAGGAGGTCGCCTTCGCCGCCGAGCTCTTCGGCCGGGTGGAGGAGCTGCTCGGGCTGCCCGCCCTCACGATGAAGGTCGGGATCATGGACGAGGAGCGCCGCACCTCGGCGAACCTCGCGGCCTCGATCGCCGCGGCATCCGATCGAGTAGTGTTCATCAACACCGGATTCCTCGACCGCACCGGCGACGAGATCCACACCTCGCTGCATGCAGGGCCGTTCCTGCCGAAGGCCGCGATCAAGGCGCAGCCGTTCATGAAGGCCTACGAAGACCGCAACGTGGCGATCGGCCTGGCCTCCGGTCTCGACGGGCGCGCGCAGATCGGCAAGGGCATGTGGGCGGAGCCCGACCTCATGCACGACATGCTCGTGAAGAAGATCGCGCACCCGCAGTCGGGAGCATCCACCGCCTGGGTGCCGTCTCCGACCGCCGCGACCCTGCACGCCCTGCACTACCACCGGGTCGATGCGTTCGCCGTGCGCCCGACGCTGCCCGCCGTGGGCGAGAGCGCGCTGGACGCCCTGCTGGTCCCGCCGCTGGCGGGCGATGGCGACCTCACCCCGGAGATCGTCGCGAACGAGATCGACAACAACGTGCAGTCGATCCTCGGCTACGTGGTGCGGTGGATCGATCAGGGCATCGGCGTCTCGAAGGTGCCGGACATCAACGGCGTCGGCCTCATGGAGGACCGCGCGACGCTGCGGATCTCCAGCCAGCTGCTCGCCAACTGGCTCACCCACGGCGTGATCACCGAGGAGCAGATCGACGACAGCCTGCGCCGACTGGCGCCCGTCGTCGACGCGCAGAACGCCGGAGACCCGAACTACGAGCCGCTGGCGTTCGCCGAGGACGCGGAGCCGGGCATCGCGTTCACGGCGGCCCGCCGCCTGATCGTCGAGGGGGCCGCCCAGCCGAGCGGCTACACCGAGCCGCTGCTGCACGGTCTGCGTCGCGAGAAGAAGGCCGAGCAGGCCTGAGCCGCGGGGAGTGCCGTCATTGTCGGCGCTCCCCCATAGGCTGTTCTCATGCGCTTGGCCACCTGGAACGTCAACTCCATCCGCACCCGTGTCACCCGCACCGTCGAGTTCGCCGTCCGCGAAGACATCGACGTGCTGGCGATGCAGGAGATCAAGTGCAAGCCCGAGCAGTTCCCGTACGGGCCGTTCGAAGAGGCCGGGTACCACGTCGAGGTCCACGGCCTGAACCAGTGGAACGGCGTCGCCATCGCGAGCCGCCTGCCCGTCACCGACGTCCGCACAGCGTTCGACGGGATGCCCGGTTTCGCGAAGGGGCACGAGGGTCCGGATGCTCCGCTCGAAGCCCGCGCGCTCGGCGTGATGGTCGACGGGGTGCGCGTGTGGAGCCTCTACGTGCCCAACGGACGCGCGCTCGACGACCCGCACTACGCCTACAAGCTGCACTGGCTGGAGGAGCTGAAGAAGTCCACCGCCGCCGAGCTGCAGGCGAATCCGGCGCTGCCGCTGGCGCTCGTGGGCGACTTCAACATCATCCCCTTCGACGCCGACAACGGAGACCCCGACATCGTCGTCGGCCGCTCGACGCACGTCTCCCCTCAGGAGCGCGACGCGTTCTTCGCGATGGCGGATGCCGGCGTCTCCGACGTCGTGCGGCCGCTGCTGCCCGAGGGGTACACGTACTGGGACTACCAGCGCCTCAAGTTCCCCCGCAACGAGGGCATCCGCATCGACTTCATCCTCGGATCGAAGACCCTGGCGGATGCCGTCACCGGGGCCTCCATCCACCGCGACGAGCGCAAGGGCGAGCAGCCCAGCGACCACGTCCCGGTGGTCGTCGACCTCGACTTCGGCTCGGCCGAAGAGGACGACGACCTGCCGATGATCTTCTCCTGACCCGCCCGGTCGTCGCTCACACCGGTCGTTGAGCGAGACTCGCAACCCGGTCGTTGAGCGAGCGACGGTCGTTGAGCGAGCGAAGCGAGACGAAACGCAGAGACGAAACGCAGAGACGGCGCACGCTGACAGGAAGGACGTCCATGACCATCCGACTGATCGCGACCGATCTCGACGGCACGCTGCTCGACTCCTCGCCCGCGGTCACTCCGCGCACGCGCGCGGCTCTCGATGCGGCCCGAGCCCGCGGCATCCACGTCGTGCCCGTGACCGCCCGGCAGCCGATCGGTCTGCGGGCCATCGCGGCCGACGCCGGCTTCGACGGCTGGGCGCTGTGCGGCAACGGGGCCTACGCGATCCATCTCGCCGACGGACGGATGCTGTTCGCCGAAGAGCTGCCGGCCGACACGATCCGCGCGCTCGCGGAGGCTCTTCGGTCCAGCATCCCCGGGCTGCTGTTCGCCAGCGTGCGCGAGGGCGGCGAGACCTTCGTCGCGCAGCACGGCTACGCGGAGGTCGCCGACTACTCCGACCACAAGCGCGACCCTCTCACGATGGGCGGGGTGCCGCTCGACCACGTCCTGGCCGCGCCGACGCTCAAGCTCGTGATCCGGCATCCCGAGCTCACGCCGACCGTGCTGTACGACACCCTCCGCGACCTCGGGTTGAGCGGCTTCGAGGCCACGCTGTCCGGTGCCCCGTTCGTCGAGGTCATGGCCGAGGGCGTGACCAAGGCGACGGGGCTCGCGCGCCTGTGCGCGCATCTCGGCGTCGCACGGTCCGACGTCATCGCCTTCGGCGACGCGCTCAACGACGTCGAGATGCTCCGCTGGGCCGGTCACGGGGTCGCGATGGCCGGCGCTGACGATGTCGTGCGGGACGCAGCAGACGAGATCGCACGATCCAACGACGACGACGGGGTGGCGCGGGTGATCGAGCGGATGCTCGGCTGACGCCGACCTCGACGCTCCCGGGCCCCTCAGCCCAGCGGCACTCTGTTCGTGCTGATCGAGGTCGGGTTGACGGTGTTGATCACGGTCGGCGTGCCGCTGGACAGGTCGATGAAGAAGACGCCGGTCTGACCCTTGTCGGTCACGGGGAACGCCCAGGTGCCGCCGACCACGTCCGGCTGCGGCCCCTGCACCACGTCGAGCGGTTCCGGCATCTCTCCCTTGAGCACCTCGATGGGCGAGAGCGTCGCCGACGCCGCATAGTCGGCCCGAGACGTGTGCAGCACGATGTCGTCCTCGTCGCCTCGCGCACTCGCGAACACGACGATGTCGGCCTGGTCCGTCCATGCGGCCAGTTCCTCCGCGGTCGCAGCCGGGGCCGCCTCGGGGAGGCCGGCGAGGACCCGCTCGAACTTCTGCCAGTCACCCCAGTCGTCGTGCACGCCGAGGTAGCCGAGGAGTTCGTATCCCTCGTCGCCCGCGCCCGTGAGCACGAAGATCCCCTCGTGACGGGCGTCGTAAGAGAACTCCGTCTGCTCTGTGAGGTAGTACGCGGTGCCGGCCGGCTTGGTCACCGTGATCGTCGCCGCTGCGTCACCCTTCAGACTGTCCGAGACGCGGACGACGGCGGTCTGCGCGGGGAAGTCGGCGCCGTCGGCATCCGTGACCGCGGGGTCGACCGACTCGACGGTGCCGAACAGGATCGCGTCGGCTCCCGCGACCAGCTCGGTGATGGTCTCGGCCGGGTTCGGTGCGGAGACGGACTGCGTCGTCGACGGCTGCGGGGTGGGCATTGCGTCCTCCTCAGGATCTGGACTGCACGCGGTGAGGACCACCAGCGCGGCGATGACCGCCACGAAGCCCTGCCACGGGGACTTTCTCATCGGTTCGCGATCGCCACGTCGGAGAAGGACTTCGCGAAGTCTTCCATGCTCATCGTGAAACTTCCATCGTCGGGGTTGTTCAGCACGCCTCCGGCATCGGTGATCGCCGACTCGTGCCCGGCGTTGTGACCCCACGGATTGCGGATCACCACGTACTGCGTGCCGTCGACCTCGTACGCCTTGGTCACGGTCAGCGCATGGCCGCCGCCCTCGAAGCCGAGCTGGCCGTTGGTCGCACAGGCGGCGACGGGTCGGTGGTTCCCGAGCGCGTCCTTCATCTCGCCGAAGCTGTCATCGATGTCGTTGCCTCCGGTCACGAAGTCCCAGAATCCGGCGTCGTCGTCTTTGGTGTCGGCTCCGTGCCCGAAGATGTCCTCCATGACATCCTGCGGCCAGCCGCCCTCGAACTCCTTGTAGCTGCCCTCGTGGATGACGTAGGCCGCCTCGATGACGCGCACCCAGTCGGCCTGGCTGTTGTCGAGGAACTGGTCGCTGCTGACCGTGATGTCGCCGTCGGCGAAGTGCACCGTGTAGGTGCCGTCGGGGTTGACGGTGATCATGTCCTTGATCTTCTGCGGGTCGCCGTCGGCGAGACCGGCGAGCACGGCCAGCAGGTAGCAGTCGCCGGCTCCTCCCTGGTGGACGTCGCCGGGCTCTGGCTGGCCGTTCGGGAACAGGCTCGAGGATCCGTCACCCGGGAGCTTCTCCCCCGACCGGATCGCATCGAGATCGGGCGAGGAGAGGGCGGCCACGGCCTCGTCATACGTGGAGCGCCAGTCGACGACCTTGTTGTTCCACTGGGTCGCGACCTCGTTCCACGCCTCGCGCGCCGCCCAGATGTCGGCCTCCAGCTGCTGCCGTTTCGCGAGCTCCGTGTCGTAGTCGTCGGAGCCCTCGACGGGCGCCTCGCCGTCGGCGTAGTCGCCCTGAAGTTCTTTCAGCGCCTTCCAGCGCTCCTGGCATTGCACGGCGAGAGCGTCGAGGCTCTCCTGACAGTCGGCGGTCTGCGAGCCGTAGCTGACGAGCGCGAGGCCGACCGGTCCGTAGATGGCGCCGGCGACCGCGATCCGATCGGCGGTGTCGCCGATCGACGAGCGGAGTTTCTCCGCCGCCTGCCCCGTGATCCGCCACTGCGACATCTCGGAGTCCTTGATCGCGCGCAGCCGGGTGGCGAGCTGGCTCATCACGTTGCCGTGGTCGGCCATCTTGCGCCCGCTCGAGAAGACGGTCGCGGGTTCGCCCGCCATCGAGCGGATCTCCTCGCCGAGCCCCGGAGCCACGCCCGCAGTACCCGGTGCGACCTGCTGACCTCCCATGTCAGAACCACCTGTCCAGGCCGATGTAGGAGTCGATGACGTCGGAGATGTACGTCGAGATGTCTTCGAGCGTCGCGATCAGGTCTTCGCGCTTCGGCTCCCACGCCCCGCAGAAGTCAGCGGCAGCCGCACTCAGCTCGGCCATGTCGTAGGGCAGGTCGATCGCACCGGCGATGTCGGCACTGCGCTCCGGTGCATCCTCCAACTCGCCGATCGCCGTCCTGATCGACGAGCGGATGCCGTCGAGCAGGTCGTAGTCGATGATGACGTCCTGTGCGCTCATGCCGTTCCCCCCGGTCTCACCGTCGAGACTATCGACCCGCACGCACGATCCTGAATGGGGAGAAGTGCCCATCCGCGAGAGCGTGTGATGCTCGCGAGCGATCTCGGCGGGATGGGAGACGGGTCTCTATCCGGCCGAAGGCCGGTACCACAGCGGGTCGCCGTCGCACAGGGGGACCCCGAACCGGTACCAGACCGCGTCGCTGTTCGGCGGCAGGTACGGCCCGATCACGACCACGCCGTCAGGGGTGTCGACCAGCATCATCTGGCCTTTCATCTGCCGCCACGTCGCCCGACCGCTGTAGACGGAAGACCCGTCCCACTCCACGCACGTGTCTCCGTCTGTCGTTCGCGTGGAGCCGACGGGGAACCCCTGCAGAACGGCGACGCCGCCATCGTCGAGCGTGAGACGCCCGGTCGCCCCGCCTGCGGCACCGCCGGAGTCCTCCGGCGCCAACTCGACCGGAACTCCTGCCAGCTCCTCGATGCGACTTCTGGACGCCCCGGTTGCTATCGATGACGCGACGACGATCCCCGCGAGGAGGGCGACGAGCGTGACGATGACGACGGCGAATGCTCGGCTGCGCTGATCGGATGCGTAGGCCATCAGATCCCCCGCCTTCGGGCGACGAGACCGCAGGCGATGAGGGCGATGAATGCCGATGTCGCGACGACCGGCGGGAGGACGGTCAGCATCAGTGAGCTCACCGTCCATCCCTCCGAGCCGAGATAGCCGGGAGCGACGGCCAGCCAGACCGCCGTCGGGGTCAGGCTCACGAGCGCGCCGCTGACAAGCCAGGCGGAGAGCGCCGCCCTCGGGGTCGCCGGGCTCCACCCCTGCACGACCAGTGCGAACGCCAGCGTGAGGACAGCACCGATACCTACGACCCCGATGCAGCCCCGCAGCGCAGAGAGATTCCGTGCCGGGACATCCTGCCAAGGGATGCTCCCGAAGATCCACGTATCGAGAACGAGCACGACAGCCCCGATCGCCAGCGTGAGCCCGACCTGACGCAGCATCGAGGTGAACGGCATCCGTCGCGGGTTCACCCTCGGACTCCCGCATCGACGGGCGGAATGGAGACGGCGGCGTCGTCTCTGCCCCGTGCGAAGTCATCAGCGGATCTCAGCGAAACGGTCATCACCTCAGCCTCACGGCACACTGCCGAGAGGCACCCCTGAGTCTGCTGGAAATCCGCCGAAGGGCCCCACCCGGTCACGACATCATCGTCTGCTCGGAGTCCGAGCGGCGAAGTCTGCTGGCGAACCATCGCAGAGTTCTTCATGGATGCTCCCCCAATCGACGCCGTCGAATCGCCCCGGCCACGGTGCGAAGAGGGCCACGCCCGCGTCCGTGTCGATTCTCAGATGACCATCCGCATCCATCGCCCATCGCCCCGTTCCCGAGAAGGTCGTCGGATCTGCGGCGACGCAGCGATCCCCGGCATCCCCTTCGCCGATCTCCCCGACGAGCAGGTCTGCAACGCGAGCCGAACCGTCTTCACGCAACTCGATCGTCGACTTCTCCCAGGGCACGCCCTGCTCCGGCGTCGCGGCCGTCCATCTGATCGGGAACACCAGTTGGTCTCCGGGCCCGCTACGCGTGGAGCCGACGATCACGATAACTGCGATCACCGACGCGCTCGCGGCCAACGCAATCATGATCAATACCCGCATCAAGCGCTTACTCATCGACAAGCTGGATCTCCCGGGACGGTGTTCATCCGCCGAAGAACCCGATTCCGGTGATGAAGGCGCCGAACACGATGATCGGACTGATGATGACCTCAGGAGACACGCGCGTCCTTACGCATCCAGAAGATCTGACTGTCGGTCGCACTGTCCGGGTCCATCACGGAGTCGAGGAAGATCTTCAGCTCCAGCTCCCCCGACCCGCTGTCCCAGACGTCAGACGACCAGCCTGTGCGCGCACAGTCGCCACTCTCGATCGAGAAGACCAACGAATAGACGAGATCCGGGCTGACGCTTCGCCATGAGCCACCGAAATCGACGAGATCGTCCCCGTTCAGATCCTCAACGGTGTCTGCAGATCTCGCCGAGCAGACGAGATTCCGGGGCCACGACGAGGCCACAAACGTCCCATCCGCCGATATGACGAGACTCACGGCGTGATCTCCAGACTCCTGCCCCCAGACTCCCACCAGTTCGCGCTCATCGACGTCGTAGGCGATGTTCCGCAGAGCGCACCCCGTCAGAGTCAGCGCAGACGCGATCACGGCGACGGACAGCATCCACCGTGCCGACCACGTCACCACGTCACGGCCTCGCTCCACGCGATCGGCTCGGCTTAGATGTCCAGCCCCGGACCAGAGTCCGGGGCGACGTCACGACAATACTCAGGGGAACGGTCATCCCCGCGCCCTCGCGGCGCACT